>JANQJF010000005.1 GCA_028281765.1 Planctomycetota bacterium
CCCCTTGACCCCCTCCCTCAGACGGGACCAGCAGAGCTGGTCAGAAGTGTTACCCATGTGACCGGGTCCTTCTGTTACCCATGTGCCGGGTTGCAAGGGGGCGGGCGGGAGCGGTCTGGGCGCCGTACGCCCACGCCCGGTCCGCATCTCGCGGACGGTCCCGCCGGTCGCGGCTCGCGCCCGGCGGGGCGCTACCGCGCCCCGCGCGCCGATACGTCCCTTCGCTCCACTTCGACCAGCCGCCCCTTCTTGATGACGAAGCTCACGACCCGCTCCACGTCGTGTCGCCCCTGCCGCATCTTCGCCCGCACGACGTCCAACCCCATGCCCTCGACGATCGGCATCAGCGCGATCGCGCGGAAGCCCTCGTCGCGGCCGGGCATCGAGCGCTTCTCTTCGCGGATCAGATCCGAGTTCTCCCAAACCCACGTGTCGTCGGCCGAGACGAACTGGCAGCGATGGTTCGCGCGGTTCTTGCCGACGAGGCCGCCGGGGCACACCACGAATGGGGACTCGATCCACGGCAGCAAACCGAGGCCGTCGCGGGCGAAGCCCGACTCGAAAGCGGCCTCGATGACGGCGTCCTGGTCGCCGTTCGCGCGGGCTCGGTGCGAGACCTCGTCGCGGATCGCCGCGCCGAGCTCGACCAGCGCCTCGTCCGGCAGCTTCTCGGCGAGCTCCCGGGCGGTGTCGGGGTCCTCGCGCAGGTGTCGGATCAGGGTGCCGTAGCGTCGGGTGGCCATGCGCGGAGGATGATCGGCGAGCGTCCGGGCGCTTTCCGTAGGATTTCCGGCAACTCCTGACAATCGGCCACGTCGAGCGCGCGATGCTTCGAATGCGAACCGGAATCCTGCCTCTACTGCTCTCGCCTCTCGCGGCGACGTCGTCTCCCGAGATCTTGCCGTCGTTCGATGCGGCGCATTGCGCCTGGCGCGCGACGCACGTCGTGATCGCGCACGAGGGCAAGACGATCGACGGCACGGTGCGGGTCGAACGCTCGCTGATGGGAGATCTGCGAGCGGGGAGGCAGATCGAGCTGCCGGACCTCGCGCGCTTCGCGAAGGACGAGGAGCGGCGCGTGCACGATTGGACCGGCAAGCCGCCGCGCGCGATCGACGGTCGCAAATTGCTGCTGTTCTTGCGCAAGGGAGCGGCCGGCTGGACGGGAGCCGGATGGGGGGACCGGCTCGACATCTCGCTCGTCTGGCTCGAGGGCGACGGCGGCTACTGCCGATCGCAGGTCATCAACCCGGGCCCGCTCGTGGTGACGAGGCTGCACCGATCCGTGGCCGATCTGATCGCGGACTCCCTGCACATCGGCAGCGACCGCGTGGAGCTCGATCGGGCTCTGGAGAACGCGTCGCCGCTCGCGCGCGCCCGCACGATTCGCTCCCTCCTCGAGGCGAGCGCCGAGGCGAGTCGTGAGCATCTCGTGCGCGCGCTGATGACCGAGTGCAACGGTCGGGGGCATCGGGTCTTGGAGGGGATGCTCGCGGCGGAGCAGCACCTCCATCTGCACCCGCTGTTGATCCTTGCGCTCGGGCGCCATCACGCCGAAGGTGCTGCGCGCCTCGTGCCAGACCTGCTGCGGCGCGAACTCGCGTTCTGGAAGACCGCGAAGTTCACGCGGCACGAGCTCGGACGGGCGGCGCCCCGACACGACGAGCGCACGTATCACTACCAGCGGCTGCACGCCGTGCTCCGCGTCGTCGGGCGCAGCGGGCACGGAATCGACGAGCCGGCGCTGCGCGAGGTGCTGCGACACTGGGACGAGCGCCCCGACATCGACGAGTGGCTTCGCTACACGGTCGGGCGGACTCTGGCGGTGGAGTCGGCCAAGCTCGCGCGCTGACGACCCGAGTTTTCTCGAATTCGTCCGGACAACCCGACGATCGGCGACACTGGAACGGCACATGTCCGTCCCTCCGGTCGCTATCGAAACCGACGCGCTCCTCGCCGAGCTCGACTGGGTGCGCTCGCTCGCGCGCCACATCGCGCGGGATGCGCACAGTGCCGAGGACCTCGCGCAGGACACGATGCTCGTGGCGTTGCGCGACGACACGCATGCGTGGTCGCGTGAGGAACCCGGCGCGCTGCGGCGGTGGCTGGCTGCGATCGCGCGAAACCTCGGTCGCACGCGGGCCCGCAGCGAGCAGCGCCGCGCGCGGCGCGAAGCCGATGCGGCGCGGCCTCCGTCGGTTCCCGCGACCGATGCGTTGGTCGAGCGTGCGTCGACCTTGCGGGAAGTCGTCGACGCGTTGGTCGGGTTGCGTGAGCCGTATCGAACGACGCTGTTGCTGAGATTCTTCGAGGACTGCTCACAGCGCGAGATCGCCGAGCGCATGCAGGTGCCGATGTCGACCGTGGGCTCCCGGATCGCCGATGGGCTCGCGCTGCTGCGGCGCAAGGTGGGGCGGCGGGATCGATCGTTCGCGGGACTGCTGGCGTCGATGGCGGCGCCGCGCCGCGTCGGCGTGGGGACCGCGTTGCAGGGAGCTCTACTCGTGAGTGTGCAAGTGAAGTTGTTGGCGGCCGTGCTCGTGGTCGCAGTCGCGTGGCTCGTGTTTCAAGTCGCGGGCGGAGACGAGCCCGTCACCGTCGATTCTGCCGCTGGAGCCGGGCCGGAGTCCGCAAGCGCCGCGGTGCCGCAGAACGCGACGAACGTGCGCGATGCGGTCGATGAAGAGGAATCGAAGTCCGAAGCCGACGGGTTCCATTCGATTCCGGCGCACGCGGGGATCGAGTTCGCCGCGGTGCGCGGCCGCGTCGTGGACTTGGCCGGCACGCCGGTCGCGAACGTCGACGTCGGCCGTGGCCGACCACTAGGCCGGTGGGCAGAGACTGGCGAGCTGATGCCGTCTCGCGTGCTCGATACCGTTCGTGCAGATGCGCAGGGCGAGTTCGAGATCGAAGCGGTGGTGCCGTTCACGCTCGGCGTCGTCGACGAGCGCTATGCGACCGTGTTCGAACGCGTGGTGCGGAATGCGGACGACACCGATGTCCTCGTGATCGTTGCGGAGAAGATGCCGCTCGGCGGTGTCGTGGTGGACGAACAGGGCGTCCCGATCGCGGGGGCGCGTGTCGTCGTGCAGGCGAACGTGTCCCGTCCCGGGCTGGACGTCACGGCGTCCCGGCTCGTCGTTCCGGAAGCGCGGACGGACGCGGGGGGTGCCTTCTCGCTCGCGGCGACTGTCGCGCTCGAAGGCGCGACGATGGTGTTCCGCGCGCCGGGGTTCGCCGACCTCACGCGCGCGATTCCCAAGGGGGGCGATCCGGCGATGGCGATCGTGATGGAGCAGAGCGACACGAGCCCCTACACGATTCGGGGGCGGGTCGAGATGCTGGACGGTCGGCCAGCGGTCGACGCCCACGTGTCGACCGGCGTGATGGCCGTGCCGACGGATGCCGAAGGGCGCTTCCTCATCGACTTCGAGCCGTGGCTGGATGCCCGCGTCGACGAATCGGCGCCGACCGAGCTGACCGCGATCGTGGCGGGGTATCTCCCCGTGACTCGAGTACTCCCGTCCGTGGACGAGGTGCGCGAGTCCGGGTGGCCGGAAGACATCGTGCTGCGCGTCGATGGCGAACCGTTGACGATGCGGGGCATCGTCGTGGACGGCGATGGCGAACCCGTAGCGGGAGTGCTGGTCGAGCCGACCGAGACCACGATGTTCGGGTGGGTGCCGGCGGCGCGTGGTCCCGGGGGCACGTATCAGACCCAGGAGCAGGCCGCGGGCGGTGGGGTCGCACGGACCGGGCGTGACGGGCGCTTCGAGTTGGGTGGGCTGCTCGATCGCGACTATGTCGTGGGCGCGTTGCAGCGGCCATCGCTGTTGTTCCAGGAGTCCGAGCCGGTGCATGCGAGTGCGCAAGACGTGCGGATCGTGCTCGACGCGGCGGCGCTCGGCACAGTAGCAGGGCGCATCGTCGACGCCCAGGGACGCGGGCTCGAACGGGTGCGGGTGTCCGTGTCGCGCAAGCGCGTCGGCGAGCTCGTGATCGGGAGCTTCGCGATGACGGATGCGGACGGGCGATTCGCTCTGACGCGTGTGACGACGACGCCGGCGTTCCTGCGCATCGAAGGGGACGCGATCGTGCCGGAGCTGTTCCGTGAACTGGGGCCGGACGCCGACCACGCTGACCTCGAGCTGGTGGTCGGACTGCGACGACGTCTCCAGTTCGAGTGGAGCAGTGATGCGGAGGAAGGCGAGCGCGTGGTCGTCGTCGACGCGTCGGGCGAGCGGCTGGACATGATGCGACTGTCCGGCAACAGCATCGGGGTGTCCCGCTCCGCGCCCTATCGCGAGGGCGTGAGTCGCGTGTTCGTCGTCAGCGACCAGTCCGCGGCCGCCGTGGTCTACCGCGGCGAACGCGAGATCCGCCGCGTGCGGCTTTCGTTGCGCGACGACGGCGTGACCGTCGTGCGTCTCTGATCAGACCGAAGCGCGCTCGCGCTCGGTCTTCTTGCGGTCGGTCTCGCGCAGCTGGATCTTGCGCAGGCGCACGTGCTGCGGCGTGATCTCGACGTACTCGTCGTCGCCGACATATTCGAGCGCTTCTTCGACTCCGAACTTGCGCGGCGGGAGAAGCTTGACGAAGGCTTCCTTCGTCGCCGAGCGAATGTTGTTGAGCTTCTTTTCGCGCGCGAGGTTCACGACGAGGTCGTTCTCCTTGCAGTGCTCGCCGACGATCATGCCTTCGTAGATGTCGGTTTGCGGGTCGATGAAGAAGATGCCGCGGTCGCGCAGGTTGTCGAGCGAGTAGAAGGTCGCCTTGCCGGCGGCCATCGACACCAACACGCCGGCGGTGCGCTCTTGAATCGTGCCGCGGTGGGGGCCGTAGCTGTCGAACACATGGTGCAGTTGCGCCTGGCCCTGGGTCGCGTTGAGGACCCGGTTGCGCACGCCGATCAGTCCGCGCGCGGGCACGGTGAACTGGATGCGCTGGAACGAGCCCTTCGGCTCCATGTTGACCAGCTCCGCGCGGCGCTCACCGAGGATCTCGATGACCTTGCCGCCGGACGTGTCCGGGCAGTCGACGGTGAGGCGTTCGATCGGCTCGAGCGTCTCGCCGTTCTCCTCGTGGAAGATGACCTCCGGCTTGCCGACCGAGACCTCGTAGCCCTCGCGACGCATCGTCTCGAGCAGGAAGCCGAGGTGCATGACGCCACGGCCCGAGACCTTGAAGGCGTCGGGGCTGTTCGTCGGGTCGACGCGCAGCGCGACGTTCGTGCGGAGCTCGCGATCGAGGCGCTCGCGGAGGTGGCGGCTCGTCAGATACTTGCCGTCCCGGCCCGCGAACGGCGAGTCGTTGATGCGGAGCAGGATGCTCATCGTCGGCTCGTCGACCGCGACCGGCTCGAGCGGCTCGATGACTTCCGGATCGGTCAGGGACTCGCCGATGTGCAGCTCGTCGATGCCGTAGATGCCGCAGATGTCGCCGGCCGATACGCCTTCGACTTCCGTGCGCTCCAGGCCGTTGAACGTGTAGATCCCGCGCACGATCGCCGGGTGCTCCTTGCCGTCCCGATCGACGCGGCAGACCTGGTCCTTGACCTGGATCTTGCCGCGGTGCACGCGCCCGATCGCGATCCGGCCGACGTAGTCCGACCATTCCAGCGTCGTGACGCGGAACTGCAGCGGGTCTTCCGCGGAGTCCGTGGGCGCGGGGATGTGGCCGAGGATCTGATCGAACAGCGGCTTCAGGTCGGTGCCGCGCTCGTTCTGATCGAGCGAGACCCAGCCGTCGCGACCCGAGCCGAACAGCACGGGGAACTCGAGCTGCGACTCGTTCGCATCGAGGTCGATGAACAGGTCGAAGACTTCGTTGACGACCTCCTGGCAGCGCGCGTCCGGCTTGTCGACCTTGTTGACGAGCACCATCGGCTCGAGGCCGTGCGAGAACGCCTTGCCGAGTACGAAGCGCGTCTGCGGCATCGGGCCCTCGGCTGCGTCGACGAGCAGCAGCACGCCGTCGGCCATCGAGAGAACGCGCTCGACCTCACCGCCGAAGTCGGCGTGTCCGGGCGTGTCGATGATGTTGATCTTGACGCCGCCGTATTCGACGACCGTGTTCTTCGCGAGGATCGTGATCCCGCGTTCGCGCTCCAGCTCGTTGGAGTCGAGGACACAGTCGACGACCTCTTGGTTGTCGCGGAAGATGCCACACTGCTTCAGCATCGCGTCGACCAACGTGGTCTTGCCATGATCGACGTGTGCGATGATCGCCAGGTTGCGGATGGAAGGAGTGGACATGCTCGCTCTTGTCGACTCGGTCGCCGTGGGGAGTTGTGCTTGGGGGTCGAAAAAGGCGGCGCATTGTCGCGAAGTGCGTTGCGCCGTCAATCGGTCGCGCGGGACGGCGTCCGCAACTCCGGTCGCGGTTGTCGATTTCTTCGACGTCTCTTCAGAAAAACGGAAACCTTTTGGGGTCTCGAGCCTTTAACAGGGTGTCGTGAGCGCGCGGCCTCGGCTGCGATGCCACGACGAGGTGTGTGAGCTCGACGCGCTTCCGCGCAAGAAGCGACGTCGAGATGAGCAAGAGAAGAGAGCGAGCAGGAGATCGAGGATCCCCGTATCCTCGATCTCCTTTTTTTAACGGTGTTTACGACGAGGTCGGCGCGACCGTCGCGCGCCACCCCCGCGTTGGGGTCGAACACCCACGGCATCAGGCCTCGCGCCAATAAATTTGATCCTGCCGCCCGTGGATCGGCGCGTGCGTGATCCCTCGGTGCCATGGGCAGTTCCGAGAAGGGACGGACGATAGGGCCCGGGCGGTGCTTCCCAATGTGGCGGTCTGCCGCCTCGTCGCTTCCATTGGCAAGTGATACAACCCCAGCCATCCGATGTGACGGCCTGGAGAGTCATGCCTGGCCGTCGTGTCTCCAATCCACCTTAGGCACCATGAAGCACCTCGCATTCGCATCTCTGGCAGCTGCCTCGCTTGCGCTCGTTTCACCGGCTCAGCAGGTTCTCGCGACGTTCGACTTCGACGACGAGACCCTGACGGCCGCGACCTCGGCAGCCGTCACGGCTACCGACCTCTCCATCTCCAACACCTTTCTTTACGGTGGACCGTCAAGCGACCGATGGCTCTGCCTCACGACCGACTGGAACGACGTCGGCGGGTCGATCTCGTTCACGCTGACGCCCAACGCCGGTCGGATCGTCGACTTCTCTCGCCTGTCGTGGGAAACGGTGACGGGCAGCCCGACCTCCAGCGACTCGGTGCTGTCCGCGGACGTCTACGTCGGTGGCCAACTCGTCGCGACCGTCGGGCCGCTGAGCGATCCGTCCGACGCGCTCCCGGGCAACAACGTCGTCGACCTCAGTGGTGTCCCGGAGCTCCAGGGCGTCACGACGCCGACGGACTTCGTCATCGAGTTCACGGGCAACCCGACCGGTGAGTCGTCCTACGAGATCGGCCAGCTGATCGTCGAGTCCGGCGCCTGCGTTCTCAACCTCGCGGACAGCGATCGCATCGTCTGGCTGCCGATCCCGGGCTGCGCCAACCACTGGCGTGCTCTCGATGGCGCCGCGTTCACCGAGAACGGTGACGGCACGGCGACGCTGACCGGCGCGATCGTCAACGTCGACGACCCGTGCAAGCGCCTGAGCATGGACGTGATCTTCAGCGACCGCGTCGATCCGGGTGATGCGAACTACCCACCCGCCGGCAGCCCCAAGACCAACGCGATCGTCGATGGTAGCGGTGCCGACACGAACACCTGGCGCTACTACGAGACGTTCTCCGGCACCTTCACCGGTGCGCTCTGCTGGCAAGGCGCGGTCCTGACGATCGATCGCATGGGTGAGGCCGCCCAGATCGGTGAGGCCGCGAACCTCAAGGACACGTCGTTCGGCGCGTCGGCTTGGTTCAACGTGGTCATCACGTCGCAGCCGACCACCGGCGAGACGATCGCCGACTTCGATCGCGGCGACTTCAACCTGACGCTCGGCGACGACTGCATCTGCCTCGGCGGCGTCGTCGCGACCTCGTCGAACTACGGCGAAGGCATCGCCGGCTGCGATGGCGTCCCGGAACTCCGGATGCTCAACCGTCCGCTGACCGGCTCCGAGCCGGAGATCTTCGTCGGCAACGAGGGCACCGAGCCCCGCGTCGGCGCGATCTTCTGGAGCATGAGCCCGGCCGAGATCTTCGTGCCGATCGTCGGTGGCAACCTGCTCGTCAGCCTGCCGCCGCTCGCGGTGCAGCCGATCGACTTGCAGCCGGGTGGCTTCGTGTTCTCGTGTGAGATCCTCGACGACGCCTGCCAGGCCGACGCCCGCGTCTACCTGCAGGCTCTCTGCATCGACCCGTGCGCGCCGCAGATGATCGCGACCTCGCGTGGTCTCGAGATCATCATCGGTGACCTCTAGGACGGTCGCGCTGCGCGCGACCGTCGGGTCACGCGCAGGCGCAGGCGCACGTGTCCGCGAGGCGGGCACGTGCGCCTGTTCGTGTACGGTGGGAGAGGGGGTTGGGGGTATGGTCTCGGCGTGAAGCGAGCCGAGAAAGCCGAGCGGATCCTCGGGATCCTCGAAGAGTTGTATCCCCGGCCACCGGTGCCGCTGGATCACGCGGATTCGTTCCAGCTGTTGATCGCGGTGTTGTTGTCGGCGCAGACGACGGATGCGCGCGTGAACTTGGTGACGCCGGCGCTGTTCGAGGCGGCGCCGGGTCCGCGGGAGATGGCCGAGCTCGCGGTCGACGAGATCCACGACTTCATTCGCACGTGCGGGCTCGCGCCCGCGAAGGCGAAGAACATCTCGAAGCTCGCGAAGATCGTGTGCGCCGAGCACGGTGGCGACGTGCCACGCACGTTCGAGGAACTGGAGGCGTTGCCGGGTGTCGGGCACAAGACGGCGAGCGTCGTCATGGCGCAGGCGTTCGGTGTGCCGGCGTTCCCCGTCGACACACACATCCATCGCCTCGCTGCGCGTTGGGGGCTGTCCAACGGCACGACCGTCGAGAAGACCGAGCGCGATCTCAAGGCGCTGTTCCCGCGGGAGAAGTGGAACAACCTGCACCTGCAGATCATCTTCTTCGGACGTGAGTACTGCCCGGCGCGCGGCCACGATCTCGCGACGTGTCGGATCTGCGGGTGGGCCGCGACCAAGAAGCGAATGCGCGAAGAGGCCCGGTCCTAGTCTCGGCTAGTGCTCCTCGTCTGAAATCCGTAGTAGAAGTAGCCGTGGCAGTCGATTCGCACGCAAGGCGCTGGGACGACACGGCTTGTCGGTGGACAAGTTGAGGAGCAGCAACGCAGCGAGCGGGTCGAATGGCCGGTTACTTCTGATGCGGACTTCGGACGCGGAGTACTAGCTGCGCACCTGCACGCGTCCGCCGTCGACGACGATGACCTGGTCGGCGGACCGCACCGTCGACAGTCGGTGCGCCACGACCAAGACCGTGCGGTCCTCGAACAGGACGTCCAGCGCGCGCTGGATGCGCGCTTCGCTTTCGCTGTCGATGTTCGCGGTCGCCTCGTCGAGGATCAGCAGATCCGGATCGTGGCACAGCGCGCGCGCCATCGCGAGTAGCTGGCGTTCGCCCTGCGAGAACGTTGCGCCGCGCTCTTCGACCTGGGCGTGCAGTCCACCGTCCAGCGCGTTGACGAAGTCGGCGGCGCCGATCGCGTCGATGGCTTCCCGCACGCGCAATTCGGGGATCGACTCGTCGGAGAGCCGAAGGTTTTCCAGGATGGTCCCCGTGAACAAGAACACGTCCTGCGGCACGACCGCGATGCGGCGGCGCAGCGACTCGAGTTCGAGGTCGCGCAGGTCGTCGCCATCGAGCGTGATGCGACCCTCGGTCGGATCGTGGAGGCGCGACACGAGAGACAGGATCGTGCTCTTGCCCGCGCCGGTCGGCCCGATGAACGCGCAGGTCGTGCCGGCGGGCACGTCGAGGTCGACGCCGTCGAGCACCGGCACGTCCGGCAGGTAGCGGAACGCGACGTCGCGGAAGCGCAGCGTGGCGGGGCCGGGTCGGGATTCCACCGGATCCTTGGCGCGCGGCGGCGACTCCGCCTCTCCGAGAATGCCGAAGATGCGCTCGCTGCTCGAGAACGCGGACTGCAGCACGTTGTACTTCTCGCCGAGTTCGCGGATCGGTTCGCTGAGCTTCGTGAAGTACATCCAGAACTGCACGAACAGACCGGCCGTGACGGTGCCCTCGAAGATGCCGCGCCCGCCGACGTAGAGCAGGCCCGCCTGGCTGAAGCGCAGCGCCAGCTCGACGAGGGCGAAGAACATCGCGAAGTAGAGGATCGTCTCGCGCCAACCGTCCCGGGTGCCCTCGTTGAGTTCGTCGAAGTGCTGCTGCACGGCGGCTTCGCGACCGTAGCCGCGAATGGCGCGCACGCCGCCGACCGTCTCGGCCGTGAACGCGTTCTGTTTCGCGAGTCGACTCCGCACCTTGCGGTACGCATCGCGCGCGTAACGGCGGAACATCAGACTGACCCCGACCAGCAGCGGGATCACGACGAGGCCGAACAACGCGAGATCGAAGTCGAGCAGGAACAGCACCGCGACGATGCCGACGATCTTCAGCAGGTCGAACACCGTCTGGAGCACGCCCGTCGCGATCAGCTCGTTGAGGTTCTCGACGTCGCTCGTGATGCGGGTCACGAGCTTGCCGGCCGGGTTCTTGTCGAAGAACGGGGGGCCGAGCAGGAACATGTGCCGAAACAGGTGCAGGCGCAGATCGCGCACCACGCGCTGACCGTTCTTCGCGGTCAGCATACCGTAGGAAAACGACAAGAAGGTGCCGACCAGCGAGGTCGCGAGGTATGCCCCGCCGAGCCACGCGATTGCGGATACGTCCATCGGCCGCCCGTCGGCCGCGTCCGCGATCGGCCCGTCGATCGCCCAGCGCACGAGGAACGGGCCGAGGATCTCGATCCCGAACGACAGCAGCAGGATCAGCAGGCACGCCGCGAACGCGCCGCGGTAGGGGCGGACGAACGGCCAAATGTCGCGCAGGTGCGCGAAGTCGAGCCGAGCTTCGACCTGATCGTCGGAGTAGCCGCGGAATTGCACCATCGCTACTCCGGTAGCCCCCGTTCGAGCATGGTTTCCTCCGACTGGCGGCGCCACGTGTCGGCGTAGTACCCGGGCTGTCGGACCAGCTCGGCGTGCTTGCCGCGCGCGGTGACCCGGCCGTCTTCGAGGACGAGGATCAGGTCGGACTCCTGCACGATCGAGAGTCGGTGGGCGATCGCGACGAGCGTGCGGTTGCCGCGCGCGGAGCGCAGGTTGTCGAGGATGCGTCGTTCGGTCGCGAGGTCGACCGCAGACAGCGTGTCGTCGAGAACGAGCGCGGGGCGATCGGCCGCGAGTGCGCGTGCGAGCGAGGTCCGCTGCTTCTGCCCACCGGATAGAGTCACACCGCGCTCGCCGACGATCGTCTCCCAGCCTTCTGGGAACGCATCGAGGTCTGTGTCGAGGCTGGCGGCCGCGGCGAACCCCTCGACGTCGACGTCCTCGTGCCCGAACGAGATGTTGCCGCCGAGCGTGTCCGAGAACAGGAACGGGTCCTGCGGCGCGACGGCGAAGACCTTCCGCACGGACTTCGGCGAGATGTCGAGGATGTCGATCCCGTCGACGAGCACGGTGCCGCGCGGCGGATCGTAGAAGCGCAGGAGGATCGCGAGCAGCGTCGACTTGCCGGAGCCGATCGGGCCGACGACGCCGATGCGCTGTCCCGGTTCGATCGTGAGGTCGATGTCGATGAGCGCGGGCTGACTCTGCTCGGGATAGGTGAACGTCAAGCCGCGGATCTCGATCCGACCGTGCAGCTCGACATCACGACCCGTTTGCGCTTCCGGTTCGGCGGAGAAGACCTCTTCGATCCGGTCGGCGGCGGCTACGGCGCGGTGCCAAGACGCGACGATCCATCCGATCGCGATCAGCGGCCAGACCATCGCGCCGAGCAGAGCCAAGAACGTCAGTAGCTGTCCGATCGTCAGCGTGCCGTTGCCGACTTCGATCGCGCCGAGGACGACGACGGCGATGATCACGATCTCGCGGCACGCGTGGATCAACACGTTGAACCACGCGCGCAGCTTGGCCAGCTCGATGTTGCAGTCGACATAGCGATTGCTGAGCTGCGACATCGCCTCGACTTCGCCCCGCCCGCGCGCGAACGCGAGGAGTACGCGGATGCCGTTGAAGCTCTCCGCAGCGCGCTGGGAGATTTCGGCGATCGCTTCCTGCACGGCCTTGCTGTGTTTGTGCAGGCGCGGCATCAAGAGCGCGATGCCCGCGAGCATGATCACGAACGACACCAGCGCCGCGCCCGCGACGAGCGGGGAGAACTCGAGCATCAAGTACACTCCGCCGGGCACGAGCACGATGGCGGACGTGCCGTAGAGCAACGTCGGACCGGTTACGAAGCGGACGAGCTCGACGTCCTGCGTGATCCGACTCAGCAGATCGCCCGTGCGCGCGCGATCGAACCAGCTGATGCTCAGCTTCGCGAGGTGGGCGTTGAGTTCGGACTTGAGTCGCGCCTCCATGTGTCGGGATGCGTTGATCAGCTGATGGCGTCCGCCGAAGCGCAGCACGGCGTCGACCGCGGCGATGGCCGCGAGCAGCAGGCAGTCCTCGAGCAGAGCGCTCTCGTCGTAGCCGCCGTCCGAGTGCGTGCGCAGTCGGTCGACGACGCGGCCGAGCAGCTGCGCCATCCACAGCACGAGGAGCGCGGAGATGGGCATGCACGCGAGACCGCGCAGCACCTGCCATTTGCGCTCCCACAGGAGGGAGAACCCGCGGCGGAATCGCGTCAGGATGCGCATGCGGCGAACTACTCGGACCGCAGCACGAACGCCATCGCGTCGAGCACGCCGGAGAGCTTCTTCGCGGCCGCTTCGATGCGGGCTTCGTCCCCGGATTCCAGCGCCTCGTCGAGGTCCGGAAGCGTCGCGGCGCCGTAGCCGAGGTCGATACCGGGTGCGACGAGGAGGTTGCGGAACCACGGACGGCTCTGGATGCCCTGCTCGTCGAGTAGCGCGCGGTGGAGCCCGATCAGCTGCTCCTCGTCGGCCTCGTCCTTGCACGCTTCGCGGAGCGCCGCGACCTGGCCGAGCAGCTTCTCGCGCAGGTCGTCATCGAGCGAGTTGAGCTTCGCGATCGCGCTCTCGAGCCACGGGGCCCAGGCGGACTCGTCGAGCGGCGGGCGGCTGGACTTCGCGAAGCGATAGGCCGCGGTCGCGAGGAAGCGCGCCATCGACTCGTGGATCGCGAACCCCGGATCGAGGTAGGTCTCCATCGTGAAGAGCGTGTCGTGCAGGCTGTGATAGACGCCGTGCCCGCCGCGGGAGCCGAAGTCGAGGGCCGGAATCCCGAGTCGGCACACGAACGCGGTGTAGTCCGAGCCGGAGCCGAGTTCGCCGACGGGGGGCCGCGAGCCGCCGTGCGCCCATCGCGTGAGCAGGCGGCCCTGATTGTCGTGGGGAGTGGTGCGGGCGGCGACTTCACCGAGGAAGCGGACGAGGTCCGGTGTGGACGACGCGCCGAAACGCGTGCCGCTGACCGCGCCGTCGCAGTTGAAGTAGGCCAGGCACTCTCGTTGGATCGCGTCCGCGTGGTCCTCGCACCATTCCGTGCTGCCGACGAGCCCGAATTCTTCGGCGTCCCAGGACGCGAAACGGATCTCGTAGTGCGGCTCCCAGCCGTCCGCGACGAGCCGCCCGAGGATGCGCATCGCCTCGAGCGCGAGCGCTTGTCCAGACGTCGGGTCGTTGGCGCCGTGCACCCAGGCGTCGCGGTGCCCGCCGATCAGCACGTAGCGCTTCGACGTCGACGGGGCGCGCAGGCGACCGAGAACGTTCCACAGCGGCCGGATCTCGTTGTCGCATCGCACGGTCATTTCGACGCGCACGGGGCCGGGGCCGGTGTGGTAGGTCACGGGACAGCCGCCCTGCCACGCACCCGAGACGTTCGGCCCCTTCATCGCCGCCAGGATCTTGCCCGCATTCGCGGAAGAGATCGGGATGCACGGGATCGTCGGGAGCCACGAGCACTCCGCCGGCGCGAGGCGCTCGGCCTCCTTCGTCGACGCCCACCCCGGCGTCAGCGGATCGCCGCACATCTCGCTGAGGTAGAGGATCGAGCCGCGCTGCACCGCGTGCTCGGGTCGCCACGGCCCGTCCGGATGCACGTCGCCCTTGCGGTAGCCGTCGTCGTCCGGATCCGAGTAGAGCAGCACGCCGGCGGCGCCGTGCTCCGCGGCTTCGCGTACCTTCAGCCCGCGGAAGACCCCGCCGTAGCGGATCAGGCAGATCTTGCCGCGGACGTTGACGCCCTTCTCCTCGAGCCAGTCGAAGTCCTCGGCTCGCCCCTTGAACGCGTAGACGACCGGCGCCTCGACGACACCCGACGCCGAGTAGGCGTTGTAGGTCGCGATCACATCATCGTAGCTGTCCTTGTCTCGGGGATTCGGGTGCTCGCGCAGATCGAGTTCGATCTCGTTCGGCGCCGTGATGCGAAGGCCGATCTCTTCGGGATACGGCAGATAGGCGTGATACGTCTCGATCTCGGTCTCGAATCCGAACGACTCGAGTGTCGACTTTACGTACAGCGCGCTCTCGTAGTCCGCTTGGGATCCGGCGACGTGCGGGTCCTCACTGAGCCGTCGCAGGTGCTTGCGGATCTCGGCCCCGGAGGCCCGCTCCCGGATGAACTTCTCGGCCCCGTCGAGCTTTGGATGCGGGCTACGGGCCGGTTCGGGCGGGGTCTGGGGGGCGGCGACGAGCGTCGCCAGCACGAGGCTGAGCATGCGCGTACTTTGGGCCGGGGGACAGGGGAGCGCAAGAACGTGCGGGCGTCCGCACGGCGGGTTCCGCCGCCTCCGTCTCGTTCGTGGACCGTCCGGCGCCGAGTCGTCTCTATTACCCGGACCGCACGGCCGATAGGGAAACAACGGTGCTCCGTGCGCGGATCCGCGTGCGGCGACAGACCGGGGAGGTTGCGATGCGCGAACGAGTCCGAACAACCGAGGCGGGTTTTTCTCTGGCCGAACTGATGATGGGGATCGTCATCTTCGTCATCTCGGTCATCGTCCTCGGCAGTCATGTGACGTCGAACTACAACTCGACGCAGAGCCAGCGAGACCTGGTGTTCGCCTACACCAAGGCGCAGGCCATCCTCTCCGAGATTCACTCGTTCGTCGATCGTGGTGAGATCGAGGCGGCCGTCGATCTCGACGTGCTCGACGACGGCGTCGTCAACCGTCCTGTGCTGACGGTATCCGATGACGCCGCCGGCAACCCGTTGACCGCGGATCATCCGCTGTCCGGCAACTTCCAGCGGGACAGCGAATGGGTTTGGTCGCGCCGCATCAGCGTTCGTCCGTTCACCGGGCTCAACAACCGGAACGTGCGCTATGTCACGGTGCGAATCTACAAGCGCAACCGCGACGGCGCCGAGCGCGAGCTCGCGACTCTTTCTTCTGTGGTCAACTCCGTGGCTTCGGCCTTCCCGACGACCCAGGTCTTCGACGTCTATCTGCTGGCCGTCGCGACGATCCCGGGTTGGTGGGTGCACATGGAATCGATCATCCCGTTCGTCGAGTCCGCGATCACCGACCTCGAGAACCGCAACCCCGGCCTGTCCGTGCGCACGCACTGGATCACCAAGGCCGGCTACGGTCGCAACCAAGTCTACCGTCCGTTCACCAACGACTCGAACGACAGTCACACCCAGGTCGACAGCGTCTACTACTACCCCGGCAAGATGCCGAGTGGCAACGCGTCGTCCTACTACTACGTGCCCGACCTGATCCAGGCGCGCATCTCGGTCGACGGCACCGAGCGGCACGGCTTCGACCCGGACACGAACCCGTACCCGTACGCGGTGAGTGACTTCTACAACCACACGATGCGCTATCCGCGCGCGAAGGCGTTCCACGACGAGCGCGTGCAGTTCATCAAGGACCGCAAGGCCGCGATCCGCGCCGCGGAACTCGCGGGCACGACGCCGGATCCCGAGCTCGAGGACATGTCCGAGGAGCCGACGCTGCAGATCCTCCTCGAGGAGATGTGCACGAACCCCGACGCCTACCGCCACGCGCTGATCGTCAACCTGCACGGCGAGCTGCTGCCGGTGCCGTCGCTGCGGAACTACTCGAACCCGGCGAAGGCGCCCGGGCTGATGCCAGGCGTTCGCGTGGTCACGCACCCCGAAGAGCTCCGGACGGCACGACCTGGGACGCCAGGTGACAACGACGTGCGCCTCCGCGTCTACGCGTACAACACGGATGCCGATAGCGTCAGCCACGATCGGCTGTCGGTGTCGAATCCGATTCTTCTCCAGATCATGGACGTCGACCTCACCGATGGAGCGATCAATACGCTCGCCTCGGGAGTTCAGATCGAGAAGCTCGATGGCGGGCTTGCCGGGCGGGTCTATGACTCGGACTTCGTTGCCTCGGCTCCATGGACCGGCACTTCGGACGAGATGCTGTACTACATCTGGTTCAACAACCCGCCGGGCGAGCGCAAGTCGACGATGATCTACTTGATCAACACGCCGACGGTGGCCACCCGCGTCGGTGACAAGGGGCTCTACGACAACGAGCGTTCGCGCCTCTACGACCTCGAGTATGTCCCGTCCTGCACCGACAGCGATGCGGTCGCCGACTTCGACAACAACCTCGGGGACGACGGGGACGGTCCGAAGAACACGGCGCGCTGGCGCATCACGCTGCCTGCGAGTCTGTGGACCGACGAGAGGTTCTACTACCCGACGGAGCCGGCGCCACCCGCCAGCCCGAACTACAACCCGAACGCCACCGCGGAGCCGGATCACACACTCGTGGTTCGGACGCGAATTACGAACTGGGCGAATCCGGAGTGGGCCACGACCGGGGAGTGGTTCACGCCGACTACCGATCCGAATCAGCCCGAGAACTTCTCCGAGACCTACACCTGGTGGGCCGACTCGCCGGACGACGTTCCGATCACGGAGCGGTCCCAGTTTCAGGGTGACCCGCGGCACAACCCGTACCTCGACCTGCTGGCCGGGGATCCCGACTTCGGGGACGGCTACAACTGGTTCTTCGATTCGCTGACGAATGACGGTGACAACGCGAAAGACGACTTCTTCGGGATCGTCCGCAGCTGGAACCGCTGGAACGGCTCGATCCGTCAGGACGTGCCGCGGATGTTCGAGCTCTTCCGCACGGCGATCTCGAGCACGCGTTCGATCTACACGACGCTGACCGGCTACTCCTACTACTACATGGGAGTCGGCAACGAGATCGGCTACGACGGCGCGAACGGCTACCCGAACTCGATCCCGACGGATCGGACGCCCTGGGGCGCCGCGGCCGACTCGGACGGCTTCGTCAACAACATCACCGGCAACCGCTGCTACGTCCGCGACGGTGGTTCGAACTACTGGTGGGGGATGCCGTGGCTCGGCGAGCTCTACCCGGACGCTGCCGTCGGCGACTTCTACGCGATCGACGGCGGAGGCAATCTCGTCGGCAACCTGCCGGCCGGCAGCTCGTCCGGTTCGTTCTACCGACAGAGCGAGTACGACGCGTACCAGGGTTCCGACTTCACGGCCCACGGCACGCGGATGTACTCCTCGCGGCAGCGCACCTCGACGCGCGGCTGCGTGAGCTTCTTCAACGTCGGCACGACGAGTCAGCACTTCAACCACCACTTCAGTGGTGGTGCAGGCAACCTCGTCGGGTCGGGTCTCGAGATCGCGGACAACTACGGCTTCCCGATGGCGACGTCGGTCGAAGTGTCGCGACCGTTCTCGATCGACACCTCGGGGAACGAGCCGGAGGAGTACAGCTACGCGCCGTACTCGACGAACCGCTTCACCGCGTCGATCGCACAGACGTTCTTCAATCACCCGACCTCCGGCCACACCGGTTCGGGGCTCGTCGAGCTCGAGAACCCGGCAGGCACAGACGCGGGCTACGTGGTCGTGAACGGCATCGCGCAGACCGGGACGATCGGCACGGACTTCATCGCGAAGTACTGTCTGCTGTCGATGTACCAGTCGTTCTTCGAGTCGGGTGCGGCGTCGATGACCTACCGCATCAAGCAGCCGGCGCGCGTCGAGATCATGACGCCGACGGAGATCACGGAGATCAACGATCCGGCGACGGTCGACATCCAGTTCGCGACGAGCTGGAACCGCTGGGACGGCAAGCCCTACACGGACTCGACGCCGGGGTCGTTCGCCGAATCCGAGGCCGAACTCGAGTTCGTCATCATGTATTCGCGGGACGGCGGCCGCACCTGGCTGTACATCCAGGACGACACGCCCGCGGTCTTCGGCGTCAAGCCGACCGACAGCACCTACATCGTCGATGACCAGGGGACGGGTGACGAAACGTACACCTGGCCGACTCCGTCGGGCTCGTACCCCGAGGGTTCGTACCTGATTCGCGTCGAATGCTACCGACAGAACCAGGCGCTGCACTACTCGCAGCACATGGTCAAGATCTACATCGCCCGCTAGGAGAGCAACGTGTTCACAGCACTCGATCATCATCGCCAGCGCGGCTTCACGTTCATCGAGGCGCTCATCGCGTCGATGCTCGTCTTGGTTCTCGCGTATCTCGTGATGACGCTCAGCCGCTCCGGCATGGAGGCGCAGAGCTACTCGCAGCGGATGAACCGCGTCACCGAGATCTCGCAAGAGCTCGTCGAGACGATGCGTGAAGACGCGCAGTCTTCGGTGCGGCTCTTCGGCAACGACGCGACCGGCGCGGCCTACCTCAACCTGTTCGACTACACGAGCATGCCGGCGGTCGCCCCGTCGTCGCGGCTGCCGCAGATCGACGAGAGCGCGGTGTTCGAGCCCGAAGGCGCGCTCGGCACGCGCACGGGCAACTCGCTCCTCCTCGCGCGGCATGCGTGGTCGGACGAGTTCACGGTTACGTCGGGCAACACTTACCGCGTCGGCGTCTACCGCCTCGTCTACTACTACATGACCGAGGTCGACGGCGGTCCTGCGGAGGGTTCGTCGGCCGGACTCAACCTCGCGCAGTGGGTCAGCGAACCGCTCGTCGACGGCAACGAAATCGACAACATTGCCGATGCCACGGACCGCGCGAACTTCCTCGAGCACCTGCGCGCCGGCACGGCGGACGACTCGGGCAACATCCACACGGCTGTCCAGGTCGTCTGGAAGCTCGGCGAGGATCTGGCCGTCAGCGACACGCTGCGCCAGATCACGAGCGGCGGCGGATTGTCAGCGTCTCAGGTCTCGCCCCGGCCGGCTGGCGGCTGGCGGATCTACGGTGACGAGGAGCGCAGCCGGCCCGGGATGCTCTACTACCGCTACCACTCGGTCGCGACGAACCACGCGCCCCGCGTCGTCGGGGCGGCCAAGTTCGGGTTCAAGACCTCGACGAACGGCGGATTCCCGCACGGTTTCGAGACCCAGATCATCGGTCCGGCCTCGGCCCGGCAGATTCTGCTGCACTTGAGCGTCGTGTCGACGCACACAGGGCGGCTGGCCTGGCACGAGAGCCAGGTGGTGACGGACGCGCGGGATTTGTAGCGGCGGCGGAGCACGGGCACGGGGCAAGTGGGCTGGATTGGGGTTGTGGTCGGGGCGGGGCGTCGCTAGCCTCCCCGCCCGGAATTCCGTTATGGCAGATACCCTTCCTCAGAAGCTCGTGCGGCAGGTGGGCGGTTCGTTCCGTCTGACGGCCTTGCTGCAAAAGCGCGTTCGGGAGCTCGTGCGTGGCCAGAAGCCGCTGTTCGAGACCCGGGATCGCAACTACGTCCGGATCGCGTCCGAGGAGCTCGAGCGCGGTCTCATCGAACTCGTCCCCGATGAGGACGCGACGGCGCCCGAGGGTCTGTGAAACCCGAAGGCCCGTGACCGGCGGGCGCGGCCGTCGAGGAATTCGACGGTAGCGCGCTCGAGGCGGACCACACCCGAGCCTCGAATGGCTCGTGCCGGGACCCACGGCGGTCCGAAAAAGGAGTGTGGTTCTAGAAGGCAGAAACCCGAGCGTCGCGGGTCGACGGCTCGGTGACTTCACGATCGAGGGTGAGCTCGGTCGTGGTGGTATGGGCGTGGTCTACCGCGCCCGGCAGGAGTCGATGGGACGCACCGTCGCGCTCAAGACCCTGCCGTCGTTCATCGGGATGGATCAGGACTCCGTCGCGCGTTTCCGCCGTGAGGCGGAAGCGGCAGGCCGACTGTCTCATCCCGGGATCGTGCCAGTGTTCGCGGTCGGCGAAGCCGAGGGTGTGCACTACTACGCGATGGAGCTGCTCGACGGCTTGTCGCTGTCTTCGGTTCTGGACTCGTTGGCGGATCGCGCACCCGAGCGGTTGCTAGGCACGCTTGCGGAAGAGTGCGACGGGATCGGCGAGGTTTCCGCGTCGATGGTCGGTTCGAACTCGCGTTATGCCAACTCCTGTGCGGCGATCGCTGCGGATCTCGCGGCCGCGCTGACGGCGGCGCACCGCGGCAAGGTCATCCACCGAGACATCAAACCGAGCAACGTTCAGATTCGTGAATCGGGTCGTCCGGTGCTCGTCGACTTCGGCCTCGCCCGCGACGAGATGACGGTCGGTCTGACGCAGAGCGGGGACGCGCTCGGCACGCCGGCGTACATGGCGCCGGAGCAAGCGCGTGGCGAGAGCGACCTCGACGCGCGCGCGGACATCTACGGTCTTGGTGCGACGCTCTACGAAATGCTGACTCTGCGGCCGCCGTTCGAAGGCGCGCACCCCGCGGAGATCATGCGCAAGATCGTGGAGCTCGACCCCACGCCGGTTCGTCAGCTCAACCCGCGCTGCCCACCCGACCTCGAGAAGATCGTCCACACCTGCCTGTCGAAGAACCCGGACGATCGATACGCGGCGGCCGAAGCGCTCGAAATGGATCTTCGCGCGTTCCTCGAAGGGCGCGAGGTCTTCGCGCGCCGGCCTCGCCTGGTCGATCGCATGATGCGCGTCATGCGGCGTGACAAGCGCGCGATGATGGTCGGCGCAGCGGCGCTGCTCGTCAGTGCGATGGCGTTCGCGTTCATGGGGGTGATCGCATCGAATCGTGCGAGCGAAGAGGGGCAAGCCGCGCTCCAAGACGCATTCGAAGCCGTTCAGTCTCGGCGCCTCGATGACGCGATGGCCGCCTACGGGCGTGCGCAGGCGCTGCTTGGCGAAGAGGTCGTCACGGCGGCTCGGCGGGAGCACCTCGTGCAGTCATTCGAAGGCCTCTACGCCGGAGGGCACTTCGAACACCTCGAGCAGTACCTCGGCGGTTGGGGCGAGGACGAGCGCGATACGCGCTGGCACGAGTTCTCGGCGCGGTTGCACGGCCGCGGTCAGTTCGCGCTTCCGGAGATGAACGGTGCGACGGTCGAAACGCGCCGCCTCGACGGCGACCTCGGCGCTTGGCGCGCGTGGCGCCCGGGGGAGCGATTGCCGCTCGGTGAGCTGCTGGTGCGAGTGTCGCGACCGGGTTTCGCGACGACTGTGCAGCGCGTCGCGATCGAGCGTGACGTCGAGACTCAGGTGCGACCGTTCGCGCTGGCCTCGAGCGCACTGACGGACGACCTCGTGCTGGTCTCCGATCCGAGCGGTTCGCTCGGCTCTCTCGTGCAGCGATGCGAGTTCACGTGTGGCGAGTACGAGAAGGTCCTCGACGGCGTCACCGACCCCGCCTTGCGTGCGGAGTTGCTCCCCGACGATTGGGACCGGCAGCGGACGCGTCCCGACCTCCCCGTCACCGGTGTGTCGTTCGCGCAGGTGCGGACGGTCGCCGCGATGCTGGGCATGCATCCGATCTCCGAAGAGGAGTACGAGCTCGCCGCGACGGCCGGCCTGCACGGCTTGCGATACCCGTGGGGGAATTCGTACGTCGCGTCGCACGTGGCGGCTGACCCGAACGTCCTGTCCGAACCGAAGCCCGCGATGTCGAGCCTCGACGGCGCGTCGCCGCACGGGGTGCTGAACCTCGTCGGCAACGTCGCCGAGCTGGTCGCGCCGCCGGTCGACTCGTGGGAGGTTCAGGTCGCGGGTGGATACTTCGGTTCGCTGCCGACGCGAATCGCATGCGAGCTGCGTGAGCCGCTCGGGGGTCCGTTCGACAGCAGTCGACGCGCGGGGTTCCGGCTGGCCCGATTCGTCGCGCCGCCGGAGTCGTCCGAGATCGCCGCCGACGTCGAGCGTCGCTTGAAGAAGATGTTCGAGGCGAGCTTCACCTCGCTGCTGCACGACTGGACGGTTCGTCTCGACGGTTCCGCGCGGCTCGACGTCCAGCTCGTCGGCCGGCATCGCGAGGACCGGGACCGCATCGTCTGGCCGTTCCGCACCGAAGGGTTCGCGCAGGTCGGAGAGATCGAGGTGCAGGACGGCTACGGCCGTCCGCTCCGCGCGACTCGCGGGCTCAATCGATACCGTGAGCTTGCCGAGCTGACCGTCGAGCTCGATCGACCCGTGCGTCGCGGGCAGCAGTACCAGATGAAGATCGGCACCGACCTCGAACCGCGCTCGTTCTTGGTCGGCCGCGGCGATTCGTACTCGCTGCACGTGCCGCTCCAGACGGTCGCGCTGCTGCGCACGATGGTGCGGGTCAACCTGCCGCCGCGCACGCGCGTCGAGTCCGTCGACCCGAAGGCCAGCGCGATCCACTACGTCGGTGGTGCGCCCGTTCTCGTCTGGCAGTTCGAGGACGACCTCGGTGGCAAGCTCGCGATGCCCGCGGTCGTGCGTTTCCGCCACGATGGTGCGATGACCGAGGCGTGGCCTGTGCGGCAGGAAGTCCAGAAGACGGTCGACGACTTCATGCACGCGCTGCGCGACGGCGACACCAAGTCCCTCGAGCGGCTCCTGGGTCACGAATTCCGGCAGCTGCCGCACGGCCGTGGTCGAGAGGAGACGATCCGCGTCCACAGCGCGACTGAGGATCGCATCGAGTCGTTCCGGTCGCACAAGCTGATCGACGCCACGCCGGTCGGTGACGTCGTCACGGCGTGGCTTCACGTCGATCAGGAGACGCGGGGTCGCGACGGCGAGATCACGAAGCTCGAGAACTGGCCGCTTCGGATGCTCCTGCGTCGGAACGAGGCGCAGGGTCGCTTCGAGGTTCTCGAACTCGCCCCCGCGGGCCGCGCGGACGGCGGGCGCATGATCGGCGCGTCGTATCGCCACGACTCGCTCTGGATCGAGATCACGCCGCCTGAGGACACGGCGGTGCAGCTGCGTCGTATCGATGGCCACATGGCCGACATGCAGGTGGTGTGCGTGCCCCAGGGCGGTCGCGACGTTTCCGGCATCAGCTACGCGCTGTTCGGGTTGACGGCGCCGGTCGACGACGACCGGGAGTCGATCATGCACCGTCTGACCGACGGCGCGTGGTCGATGCGCCGCGGGCAGGGCCTCGAGGGACCGAAGGTCGGCGTTCTGGGCTCGCTCGAGTTCGCCGCGAAGACCGAGCAGCAGCACTGGCTCTTCGACCTCGGCGGTGGTCAGGGATTCCACCGAGAGGAATGGACGTACATGCAGCGCGGACAGCGCTGGTTCCTGAGTCGTGCGCGCGCGGTCGGAGACACGGCGGAGGAGGCCCAGGCCAAATTCCGCAAGCACCGACACTTCTTCGACGAGATGGCGCTCTCGGTCTCGATTCGGGACGAGCCGTTCTCCGATGCGAGCGACGCGAAATAGATCAGCGTCCACTTTTGCTGCGGTCGGCGCGCGGAAACGCCGATACAGAGGCGGAGGCGGAATCACGCCGCCGGGGCCCAACATGAAACGATTCGTCACCACCGCGATCGCCGTCCTGCTCACCGCGACCGCGCTCGATGCACAGAGCACCGAGCGTCGCGAGCGCATCAAGCAGGAGATCCTCGAGAAGCAGCGCCTGATGCGTGAAGGCAAGCTGGTCCGCGCCAACGTGCGCGTGACGGTGCGCCTGAACAACGGCAGCCGCCTGCGCGGCGTCGTCAAGGACGGTCGCTTCATCGAGCGCCTCGACGAGCGCGAGTTCGTCGAAGCACGCAAGCCCGGTCCGAACTCGGGTCTGCGGCTGTGGTACTACGACGACACCAACTCCTACATCTTCTTGCCGTATCGCTCGGTCAAGAAGTACCGCATCGGTGAGCGCCTGACCGACGCGGAAGTGCAGGCCATCGCGAAGCGCATCGACGAGCAGCGCAAGAAGGCCGAGTCGAAGCGCGACAACTACCTCGCGAAGAAGGCCGCGGCGGAAGAAGCCCGCCGTCGCGCCCGCGAGGGCAACGGTGCCGAAACGCCGGCGAAGCCCGAGGTCGAGCAGGAGAGCCAGCTGACCGCAGACCAGCGGGCGCTGCTCGCCGAGTTCCCGCCCGAGCAGGGGTGGGGTCTCGATCGCCTGCAGTCGATCGAAAAGCGCAAGGTGACGGTCGGGGTGTTCCCGTCGAAGTCGGAGCAGCGATTCATCGACAACTTCTCGATGTGGAACCAGGCGTACGAGCTCCAGCAGGCGGAGAAGGAAGCGGTCACACCGAAGCCGACGCCGAAGCCGACGGACAAGCCGACGGACAAGCCCGCCCCGAAGCCGGCCCAGCCGATCACCCCGGTGCCGGTGCCCACGGGTTCGCCGCTGCCGATGCCGGGCGGCACGGGCAAGTAGCGACCGCGAGTCGCCGCGACACGAGGTGTCGCTTTACCCCTGCTCGAACTTGACCTGAGCGGGTCGCGGTCGTTCCTTGGGCGCCCATGTCCACCGCGTTCCTGTTCACCGGCCAAGGGTCCCAGTTCACCGGGATGGGCCGGGATCTCGCCGAGCGATTCCCCGCCGCCAAGGCCGTCTTCGACGAAGCCGACTCCGTGCTCGGGGAGAGCATCTCGCAGCTCTGTTTCGAGGGCCCCGACGAGAAGCTCGCGCTGACCGAGAACACGCAGCCGGCGACGCTGACGGTGTCGATCGCCGCGTTCCGCGCCGCGGGTGCCACCCCGGCCGCCGCCGCCGGCCACTCGCTGGGGGAATACAGTGCCCTCACGGCGGCGGGCGCGTTCCAGTTTGCAGATGCCGTGCGGCTCGTGCGGGAGCGCGCGCGTCGCATGCAGGAGGCCGTGCCCGTCGGCACCGGCGGCATGGTCGTGCTGCGCAAGATGGACGAGGCGGAGGCGCGCGAGATCGCGGCCAAGGTCCAGAGCGGAGTTTGTGACGTCGCGAACATCAACGCGCCGGGTCAGGTCGTCCTCTCGGGCGAGTCGGTCGCGATGGACGAAGTCGTCGAGATGGTCGGCGAGCGGAAGGCGATGAAGCTCGCTGTGTCGGTGCCGTTCCACAGCTCGCTCCTCAAGGACGCTTCGACGGGCTTTGCCGGTGTACTCGCGGATATTCCGATCGAAGCGCCGTCGTTCCCGATCTACTGCAACGTCGATGCGGCACCGGTGAACTCGGTCGTCGACGTGCGTTCGGCGCTGCAGCGACAGTTCGCGGGTTCGGTGCTGTGGCAGAAGAGCATCGAGCGCATGCTCGACGACGGCTTCCGCAAGTTCGTCGAGTTCGGCCCGAAGCCGACGCTCGTCCGGATGGTCTCGCAGATCGCGCGACAGATGGACGTGGACGGAGTCGAGACGGTCGGCGTCACGACAGCGGACGAACTCGACGCCTTCCTTTCGTGAGTTCCGGCGGCGCGTCCCCGCTTCGACGCAGCCTCTGGCCGCTGTCGTTCTGCTATCGGCTCGCGACCGAATGGCGCAACTGGTGCTATCGCGCGGGCTGGAAGCGGATCGAGAAGCTCGACGTGCCCGTCGTCTCCGTCGGCAACCTGACCGTCGGCGGGACGGGCAAGACGCCGCTCGTCGTGTGGCTCGTCGCCGAGGCGCGCCGGCTCGGGCGTCGCCCGGGGGTGTTGGCGCGTGGCTACGGGCGCGCGGCCGGCGCGGCACTCAACGACGAGGGCGAGCTGCTCGCCGGGCGATTCCCCGACCTGCCACAGGTGCAGGATCCCGACCGGGTGGCCGGGGGAAGGCGCCTGCTCGCGGAGCATGACGTCGACCTCGTGATCCTCGACGACGGGTTCCAGCATCGCCGGCTGCACCGGGATACGGACATCGTCTGCCTGGATGCCGCCGAGCCGTTCGCGCAGGGCAACGTGCTCCCCGCCGGAGATCTGCGCGAGGGACCGCGGACCGCGCTGCAACGCGCCGACTGCCTCGTGCTGACGCGGACGTCGCGGCTCGGCGGCACCGCCGAAGCCGCCGCGCGCGCGAAGCAGCTGCGCGAGTACGCGGGCCGTGAGCTCCCCGTATTTGCGACAAACCACGCGCCCTCCGGGCTCGTCGGTTTGCACGGTGGTGGTGCCGCGCGCAACGTCGGCGAGCTCGCGGGCCGCCGCGTCGTGCTGCTGTCCGCGATCGCGAAACCGAGCGCGTTCCGAGCGACGTGCGACGGTCTCGGGGCCGATGTCGTCGCCGAGCAAATCCATCGCGACCATCATCGCTTCACCGCCGCGGATGCCGCGTCGGCGACCGCGCTCGCGCGTGAGCACGACGCGGCGCTCCTCACGACCGAGAAGGACGCGGTCAAGCTGCGCGCGTTCGAGCTCGAGGCCGACGTGTTGACGATCGACCTCGAGTGGCTCGGTGAGCCGCCGCGCGCCGAGGAGGTGGGAATCGATGGCTGATCGGCGACCACGCTTCAAGCACCGCGTCGAGTACGCGGCCCTACGCAGCGCGATCTTCGTCGCCAACGCGATGCCGGAATGGTTGGCGTATCGAGGCGTGGCCGCGCTCGGTCGGCTGTTCTTCCGGTGCAGCAAGCGCCGGCAGCAGGTCGCGCTACGGATGCTGCGCAACGCCTACCCCGGCCGGCCCGACGGCGAGCTGTTGCCCATCGCGCGACGCGCGACGGGCAACGTGTTCAAGGTCGTGCTCGACATGCTCAGGCTCGGTCGCTGCCTGGAGGGGGACAGGTACCGCGACCGCGTGGACCTCGAACCGCTCCGCCGCAACCTGCCGGAGCCGCCGTTCCTCGGCCTGACACTGCACCTGGGCTCGTGGGAGGTCGGCGCGACCGGAATCTCGCTGTGCGTCGGCGGCGCGGACGTCGTGGTGCAGACGTTCAAGAACCCGCTCGTCCAGTCGTTCCTCGAACGGACGCGCGGTCGAGCGGGTCTCGTGCTCCACCCGCGGCGCGGCGGTATCCGTGGCCTTGCGCGCGCTCTGGCCGCGGGGCGGGTCGGGCTCCAGGCCGTCGACCAGAACCAGCGGCTGCGCGGCGTGTTCGTGCCGTTCTTCGGCGAGCTGGCGAGCACGGAGCGCGCGGCGGCGACGCTCGCGATCCGTAAGGGCTACCCCGTGATCGTCGGCTGCGCGGTCCGGACCGGCGTCGGTTTTCGCTTTCGTGTCGAGGCCAACCCGGCGATCCGTATCGAGCCGTCGGGCGACCGCGATCGTGACGTCGAGAAGCTGATCCTTGCGATCAACGCGCAATTGGAAGAGCTTGTCCTGAGGTATCCCGAGCAGTACCTCTGGATCCACGATCGTTACCGCACCCGGCCCGAGACGCCGGAGCCCACGTAGAAGACCCACCGCATGCAGCGCCTCGGCCGCATCGTTCGCGAGCTCTCCTCACCGTCGATCCTCGTGGTCGGCGACCTGATCCTCGATCGCTACATCGAGGGCAGCGCGTCTCGCGTCAGCCCCGAAGCCCCGGTGTTGGTGTTCGAGAGCCAGCGCGAACGTCTCCTGCTCGGCGGCGCCTGCAACGTCGCGGCCAACCTCGTCGGACTCGGCGCGCGCGCGGCGGTGCTCGGCGTGATCGGCAACGACCTGATGGGGGAGAAGCTGCGCGAGCTGCTGGCCGAGCGCGACATCGACACCAACCCGGTCGTCGCGGACGACTCGCGACCGACGACTCTCAAGACCCGCTACGTCAGCAAGACGGCGCAGGTCTTGCGCGTCGACACCGAGCGGCGCCACTCGCCGGATGGCTCGGTCAAGGCGAAGATGCTCGAGTATCTGCAGCAGCGGCCCTTCCCGCACGACGCGGTGCTGCTGAGCGACTACGCCAAGGGCGTGCTCGACCGCGACATCATCGAGGCCGCGATCGACGCCGCGCACAGCAACGGCGGCATCGTCGTCGTCGACCCGAAGGGCACGGACTACGCGAAGTACCAGGGTGTCGACGTCCTCACTCCGAACCGCGAAGAAGCGATCGGGGCGACCGGACTGCCGATCCGCGGGCTCGAGGACCTGCACACGGTCGCGAAGAAGCTGCGCGAGATCACCGGCGTGCGCGCCGCGACGATCACCCTCGGTAAGGAGGGCATCTTCTTCGAGAACGAAGAGAACCAGGGCGAGTCGCGGATCATCCCGACGGAGGCCAAAGCGGTGTTCGACGTCACGGGCGCCGGTGACACCGTGGTCGCGGCCCTGACGCTTGCGCGCGCGTGTGGGGTGACTCTGCAGGACAGCGTCGCCTTCGCGAACATCGCCGCGGGGATCGTCGTCGGCCGCTTCGGCACGTGGGCAGTGTCCCGCGAGGAGATCCTGACACGACTGGGTCAGCAGAGCTCGGGCAAGATCCTCAGCTGGTCGGAGGCGATCTCGGTCGCCGGCAACCTGCGCACCGAGGGACGCCGGCTGGTCTTCACGAACGGCTGCTTCGACCTCCTGCACGCCGGCCACACCGACTATCTGTCTCGCGCCCGCACCTACGGCGACGCGCTGATGGTTGGCATCAACACCGACCAGAGCGTGCGGCGGCTCGAGAAGGGCAAGGGCCGTCCGATCAACGGTCTCGACGACCGCGCGACGGTGCTGTCCGCGCTGCAGGCCGTGAGCTACGTCGTCCCGTTCGACGACGACACCCCGCTCGAGCTGATCCAGGCCGTGACCCCGCACGTCCTCGTCAAGGGCGAGGACTGGCGCGACAAGGGCGTCGTCGGCGAGGAGTGGGTCGAGGAGCACGGCGGAACGGTCGTGCTACTGCCGCTGCGGAAGGGTTGCTCGACGACCTCGACGATCGAGAAGGTCCTCGAGAACGGTTGAGTTCCGGCCTCCGCTGCGCCGAATTCCGCTACCGGACCTATCCCAACCGCGTTACTTTGGGGTTCGCAATTCATAGGTCTCCAGGAGGGCAAGTTTGGTAGTCGTTCCGCGCAAAGTTCGTTCCAAGGACAAGGTGATCCCCAGCGTCAACACGCTGAAGCCGATCCTTCAGGGTTTGCAGTCGCAGGGGAAGCAAGTCGTGTTGACGAACGGTTGCTACGACCTCCTGCACGTTGGCCACATGCGGTGTCTCGAAGACGCGCGCGCCCGTGGTGACTTCCTCGTCGTCGCGGTCAACGACGACAAGTCGGTCGAGGCCAACAAGGGCAAGGGCTATCCGATCATCCCGCTCGAGGAGCGCATGGAGCTGTTGTCCGGCCTGTGGTTCGTCGACTACGTAACGTCGTTCAAGGACGAGACCGCGGACGGACTGATCCAAAAGCTGCAGCCGGATGTGTATGCGAAGGGCACGGACTACACGGCGCGGACGCTGCCGGAGCGGGATGTGCTCAAGGAGCTCGGGATCAAACCGGTGTTCGTCGGGGACAAGAAGGCGCACTCGACGAGCAAGATCGTGGCGCGGATTCGGAAGAAGAAGTTCGGCTAGCGAGGCAAGGCGCGAAGCGCCGCAGCCTCGCTTCCTTGCCTAGCGCAGCGGTTGCCTTTGCCTAAGGGAGCGCCGCGACCAGCTGCCTAAGCGAGCGGAGCGAGCGGTTGCCTAACTCTGGGCGCCGCGAAGCGGCGCCTCGGTGCGCATGTGCCCGGTGGAGAACCTCGGTGAGAGCCTCGCTCGGGCTTCGCGACTACCTACGCCGTACGGCAGTGGGAGTCGTTGGCAAGCCGGCGCGCTACGCGTAGACGCCTCGCATCCGCGTGATCGTCGCCACCCGGTCCACACCCAACATGTACGCCGCAATCCGGTTCGAAACCTCGAACCGCCGGGCCATGTCGACCACGTCCCCAAACGCCTTGACCATCATGGTCTCGAGTCGCTCCTGGACCTCTTCCTCGGTCCAGAACATCCCGACGCGGTCCTGCACCCATTCGAAGTAGGACACGCTCACACCACCCGCGTTCGCGAGGATGTCGGGAACGACGAAGACGCCGAGCTCGTCGAGCATCTTGTCGGCCTTCGCGGTGACGGGGCCGTTCGCGCCCTCGACGAGGAGCTTGGCTTTGATGTTCGCGGCGTTGCGGCTCGTGATGACGTTCTCGGTCGCGGCCGGTACGAGGATGTCGACCGGGAGCTCGAGCAGGTCGGCGTTCGAGATGCGGTCACCCGCGTCGTAGCCGTCGAGCGTGCGGAACTTCTGCAGGTGCGCGCAGATCTCGTCGATCTGCAAGCCGTCCTCGTTGACGACTGCGCCGGTGATGTCCGAGATCGCGACGATCTTGCAGCCCATGCGCGACAGGTACGTCGCCGTGACTTGGCCGACGTTGCCCGCGCCCTGCACGGCCGCGGTGCACTGCTCCGGCTTCATCTTCAGCTGCTCGAGCGCTTCACGCGCGCAGATCTGCAGGCCGCGGCCGGTCGCTTCGATGCGACCGAGCGAGCCGCCGAGGCCGACCGGCTTGCCGGTGACGACCGACGTGCAGGCGGCGCGCGCGTGCATCGAGTAGGTGTCCATGATCCACGCCATGACCTGGCCGTTCGTGCCCATGTCAGGCGCGGGTACGTCGCGGTCGGGACCGAGAATGTCGGCGATGTTCGCGGTGTAGCGGCGCGTGATCCGCTCGAGTTCGCCGGGCGACAGCTTGCTTGGGTCGCACACGACGCCGCCTTTGCCGCCGCCGAACGGCACGTTCACGACCGCGCACTTCCACGTCATCCACGCGGCCAGCGCGCGGACTTCGTCGAGGGTGACGTTGAGGTCGTAGCGGATGCCACCTTTTGCGGGGCCGCGCGCGGTCGAGTGCTGGACCCGGTGACCGGCGAACACGCTGATCGAGCCGTCGTCCATCAGGATCGGGATCGAGACGGTCAGTTCCCGGTCGGGCTGACGCAGGATCTCGTAGAGGCCGGGGTCGAGACCCAGCTTCTTCGCCGCCAGGTCGAAGCGAGCGTGCATCGCTTCGAACGGATTCTCTTCTCCGAGGACCTGATTTGGGTTCATCTAACGATGCGGCCGGGACGGCGCGCGCTCGCGTATGCGGGATCGGGCGTATCTCGGGACTCTAGCAGTGATTGCCACGGCAGGACAAGTATTGGAACGAGCGGCGCGGAATCGTGGGCCCCAGGGCTGAACTGATCTGGTCGGCCGAGGATCGGTGGCGGGATCGGCTCGGCTACGGTCGACCCGAGGACGTCTTCGACGATCCGCGGGGACGCACCGTCCGATGCACGCCATGGCGGCGGACCGTGATGGTCGAGCTGCGGCCAGCGGGCGACGCGGTGTTCGTCAAGCAACGCGAGCGTCGACCTCGCGATGCCGAGGCCGAATGGAACGCCTTCGAGACCCTCGCATCGCTCGACCAGCGCGCGCCGGAGCGCATCTTCCGCGCGCGCCTCGGCGCACGCTCGGCCGTCGGCATGGCCGCCGTCCCGGGCCGCCCGCTCGACGCGTGGATCCACGACGGGGCCGACGTCGAAGAATTCGCGACGCGCCAGCTCGCGCCGGCCGTGCGGCGACTGCACGACGCGGGCTGGGTCTACCGCGACCTCTACTGGAACCACGTGTTCGCCGACGACCTCGACGCGCCGCCGATCTGGATCGACGTCGAACGCCTGTTCCGACCGGCGGGTCGATTCCAGCGCTGGGTCGTGAAGGACCTCGCGGGCTTGGCGTCGTCCTGGCCGATCGGGAGCCCGCACGGCGAACGCGTGGTGGGGGCGTTGCTCGAGACGTACGGCGTCACGAGCGACGTGCGCCGCGCCGTGCTCGCGAAGGCCACCCGCATCCGCAGTCACACCCCGAAGTACGGCTGACGGACCTCGCCCGTCCCGTGAAGGTGCCCGCGCGCGCGGGCGGGCGCGGGCGCGGGCGCGGAATTTTCGCGCTGAGCGCGAAAATACCGATCCCCCGTAAGCCGGGTTCTGGTGCCGCCGAAGCGGTGGCGACCATTTCTCTAGGGACGTCCTTGCGGGCGTCCTCGAACGACCTTCTCGGAACGCTGAGCGCGGGCCACGCAGCGCCCCTGGCAGTCTTTCTCCGGGTGGGGTTTGCCTGCGCGGTGCCGGTCGCCCGGCACCGGGTGAGCTCTTACCTCACCATTTCACCCTTACCGTCGCCCGCCCGAAGGCGAGCCGGCCGGCGGTGTCATTTCTGTGGCACTTTCCCTATTCGGATCGACGTATGTCGGCGAACGGTGGGCGTTACCCACCACCCTGCCCTGTGGAGCCCGGACTTTCCTCCTACGCGCGTTGGATGGCGCAGGCGGCCGCCCGGAGGATCGGTGGGGGCAGGCTAGGTGGGAGCGTCGCCCGAAACAAGTCGGGCGGAGTTGCCGGTCGCACCGAGCGGACGCGCGGGGCGCCGATCCTGGTGGCCTTGTGGTCTCGGCCGAGCGTGATAGAGTTCAGGTCCCGCCACTGGCTCTGCTCGTTGTCGGTGTGTCCCCCCACCACCACCACTACCGACAACCCCCTTCACCTCTTGCTCTGACACCTCTTGGGCTCATTTTCTGAGCCACTAGCACCCGTGATCCACCTCCTCGCCTGTGCACTCTCGTGCGTCCTGGTTTGCGCGCCCCCCGCGCAACAGGCGACGCAAAACGGCACGCCCGCGACGTCGGATCCGGCAGCATCCAGCCCTGCGGATCCTGCGGAAACCACGACGCCCGGCACCGAAGAACCGGAAGCGAAAGCGGCCACCGACGAAACCGGAGACGGAGACGAGCCCGCGCCGGCTGAGCCCGTCCCCGAGCCGGCGTCGCTGCTGCTCGTCGGCACCGGACTCATCGCGCTCGCGCTCTCGTCGCGACGCTGGCGCCGCACGCTCGGCGCGAGCACCTGAGCCAGTTGTGGGGGCTCAGCCTCGATAGCGCTCGAGGATGATCATCGCGGCTACGCTGTCCGCGACCTTCTTGCGCTGCGACGCCTTCAGGCCGAATTGCTTGAGTCGCTCGTGCGCCTCGTCGGTGGTCGAGGTTTCGTCGACGGTCACGACGGGGCACTCGGTCCGCGCCTCGACGAGTTTGACGAACTCGAGCGTTCGCTTCGCGCGCGGGCCGGCCTGGCCGCGCTTGTCCAGCGGCAGGCCGATGACGATGACCTCCGACTCTCGGTCCTTCGCGAGAGCCGCGATCTCCGCGGCGCAGTCCGCATCCTTCATGCCCTTGAGCGCGTCGAGCGGCACGATGATCGAGCCGGTGTAGTCGGTGCCGGCGAGCCCGGTGCGGCGATCGCCGAAGTCGACCGCGAGAATGCGCTTCATAGCAGGTCGTCGCGACCCTCGTCGCGCAGCTGCTGCACGAGCGACTTCATGTCGTCGATGCGGTGCTTGGGGCACACCAGCACGGCGTCGCCGACCGCGACGCAGACGAGATCGTGCGTGCCGAGCATCGCGATCATCCGTTCGCCCTCGCCGTACACGACGCAGTCGCGCGCGTCGAGCAGCGTCGCCTTCGCGCCATCCATCAGCGCCTCGACGTTGCCGCTCGAGTCTTCGGGGAACACCGTGCCGAGGGCGCGGAACGACCCGAGGTCGCTCCATTTGAGGTCGGCCTCGATCACGGCGGCGCTCGGCGCGTTCTCCATGACGGCGTAGTCGACGCTGACTTTGGGCGCGCGTCGGAACGCGTCCTCGACGCCCGCGTGATCTTCGCCGCGCGCGGCGTCGATCATCTCTCGCGTCGCGGAGGCCAGCTCCGGATTGCCGACGTCCATGGCCGCGAGGATCGCCTCTGCGGTCCAGACGAAGATCCCGCTGTTCCAGAGGAAGCGACCCGACGAGACGAACTCGCGCGCGGTATCGAGGTTCGGCTTCTCGCGGAAGCGGCGGATCTTGTGCGCGCCGTCGACGCCGCTGTCGAGCGGGTCGCCGGGTTCGATGTAGCCGAACCCGGTCGCGGGCCGCGTCGGTCGAATGCCGAACGTCACGAGCGTGCGCTTGTCGCTCGCGATCTCCGCGCCGCGCTCGAGCAGGTCGACGAACACGTCGGTCGGCTCGATCACGTGGTCGGAGGGGAGCATCGCGATCACGGCACCCGGGTCGATGGCTTCGAGGCGTGCGATCGATAGCGCGATGCACGCCGCGGTGTCGCGCGGTTCGGGCTCGACGATGATCTGGCGCTCGTCGAAGCTCGTCATGATCTCGCGCAGCAGCTCGACCTGACTCGGGTTGGTCACGATCCACAGGTGTTCGGGCGCGACGAGGGACCGCAGTCGGTCTACCGTCGCTTCGATCAGAGTTTGGCCGCCCTTGGCGAGTGGGAGGAGCTGCTTCGGTCGGTTGAGCCGACTCGCGGGCCAGAACCGCGTTCCCGAGCCCCCGGCCATGATGACCGCGTGGATGTTTGGCATGCGCCTGTGTTGATTACGGGGAATCGACGATCAGGGCAAGCTCGTCACCGGTCACGCGCCGGGATCGGCCCGAGTCGCACGCGCGGCGGTTTCGATTCCCACAGCCACTGTGGTCGCGCCTCCGGGGCGCGCAGAAAACCGAATACCTGGAACCGCACGACACCGGTCGTGAGGATCCGCGCGATCGACGGCAGCACGAGCCAGTCGGCTTCGTTGCCGAAGAGGTCGGCGAAGTCGACCACGAGGTCGAGGTAGCCGTCCATCGAGACCGATCCGCGCCCCTGCACGGAGAGCAGAGGGGACTCCACCGCGAGGTCGTCGATCTGACAGCGCTGGTCGCCGAACGCGAAGTTCATCGACACGCCGCTGAAGCGCGGGCGGCGCTTCGGCGACAGATGGCTGTAGATCGCGGTGAAGAGGGGGACTTCGCCGAGGCGACCCTGCGCGATGCTGACCGTGCCGCGACCGCGCGAGTTCACGATGTCGACGCCACGCAGCTCGTCCAGTCGGAGTTCGCCGGACACGTTGCCGCGATACTCGGACGTCGGCGCGCCCATCGCGCGTAGCGCCTGCGACAGGCTCACGTCGTCGAGGCCGAGTGCGAGCTCCAGCCGTCCGTCGTCCGCGAACTCGTAGCGGAGGTCCGGTTCGTCGCCGGTTGCGAGACCGAACAGTTCGCCGGTGTGCAGGCGGCCGCGCATGTCGAAGAGCTCGATGTGGTCGGCGTCCGCGCGGAAGCGCATCTGCGCGCCGTTGATGCGGTGGCCGACGGTCGTCATGCCGCCGCTCTCGATCTTGCCTTCGACGAACCCGCCGACGCCGTCGACATGGCTCGCGTCGATGCGCCATACGCCGGCGATCTCCTCGAAGCGCGCGCCGAGCGTCAGCGCGAGATCACGCACCGTGAAGCGACCGTCCGCGTCGAGCTCGAACGCGTCGCTTTCGTCCGGGAACCGGAAGTGCAGCGCGAGTCGATTGATGTTGAGTCGGCCGGTGAGGTCGCGATCGAGGTAGGTCTGCCGCAGCGGGCCGGACAGCAGGTTCGCGATGCGACGATCGACCGGGAAGTCGTTGCACGTCACGGTCGCGTCGAACAGCGCTTGCGTGCCGTCGTGCATCGCGCGACCTTCCGAGCAGAACACCTCGGTGCCCGCCATGGTGCAGCGGATGTCGTTGAAGTAGGCGACCTGCTTGTCGACGACGACTTCGCCGAACATGCGTTCGGCCGGAGCCGGCAGCATCTCCGCGGACGACTTCACGCCCGCGAGCTCGATGCCGAGCGAGTGTTGGATGTCGTCGCTGTCGTGTTCGCGCGTCTGGCGTGCGACGACGTCGACGAAGCCGGAGGGGCGGAGCACGTTCCAGGTCGCCTGGTTGAACGAGCCGTTCTCGTGCAGCGCGTCACGTAGCGTGTCGGTCAGCTGTAACGAGCGCACGGTCGAGACGACGTCGATCTTGGGTCCCTGCGTCGCGTGGGTGTGGACGGTGCCCTGCACCGTGAGTCGCGCGGGGTCGACGCCGGGCTCGTTCGCGAGCTCGCCGGACACGATGCCGATGTCGATTCGGCTCACGGGCCCGTCGCCGTGCACGAAGATCGGGCCGCGCACGTTGCGCAGCGGCATCGGGAGGGTCTCGAGTTCGAGATCGGCCTGCTTGGCGTCCACGCGCACGTCGTAGCTGAGGTCGTTGGCGTCGGCCTCCGCCCACAGCGTCAGTTCGCAGTCACCGGTCCCGCCCGGCGCGAGGTAGTCCCACGTGCGCACGAAGTCGTCGCCCAGCGTCGCGATCGCCTCGCCGAGCGCGGTATCGATCTTGACGTCGTCGACGTTGATCCACAGCTCGGTGCGCAAGGGCGCGCCCTCGGCCGTCTGTGCGTCGTTGCGGAAGCGCCCGTGCAGGCTCGCGCGGGCGTCACCACGGCCGCCGACCAGGTCGAACGACACGCCGGCGGGCTCGATCTCGACGAGTCCTCGCAGCTCGTCGAGGCGGTACGGGAAGGACGCGTAGCGCGCCGATGCACCGAGCGGGCGAATCTTGACCCGGGTCTCCGTCGGCGTGCCCGCGCGATCGAGCACCGAGACCTGCAGCCCCGCGCGGCCGGTGGGGGAGTACTCGTCGTAGAAGCTGACGGCGTTCGGCAGGATCGATTCGAGCGCCGCGCGCACGCGATCGGAGAACTCGAGCTCGTCGCAACGGTACTCGATCACGGTCGGGTCGCCGCTCCGGAGGCCGACGTTGCCATCGAGGCGCGCGTGGCCTCCGCACACGTCGAACTGCACGTCCGAGATGATCAGTTCCCGGTTGCGGATGTGGAGCTTGCCGCGCACGTCGCGGGCGGATTCGGGGAAGTCGATCGGTATGAGTCGATTCCCGCTCGCCGGGAGACCGCGCCAGTTCGCGTCCACGCCTTGGAACTCGACGTCGAGGTCGACGCGGGGCGGCTGCCCGTCCGGCGCGGAGCGCAGTTGCGCGGTCGCGCTGACTCGCCCCGACAGCGGCTCGAATGCGTCGAGCGCGAGGCGCACGTCGCGCTGCCCGCGCAGTGCGCCGACGAGCCGAGGGCCGACCAACATGTCTTCGGCGACCACTTCGACGTCGAAGATGGGGCGGTCGGCGAAGCACTGCTGCAGCGTGCCCTTCGCCCGGATGTCGCCGTCGGCGCTCTCGTCGGCGAGCGAGAACCGAACGGTGCCGTTGTCACGGGTCGTCGCGGAGATCCGAGCCGAGCCGTTGTAGAACGGATAGCCGACGACGGGCGGGATGCCCGCGAGGCCTTCGATGTCGATCGTCGTCCCAGCGACGAGCTCCTCGTCCTCCTTGCCGGGCTGGCCGTCGTACTCGATCCACAGCTTGACCTTCTTCGCGGTGCCCCCGAGCTCGGCGTCGCGGAGCATGCTGCCGATCGCGGGCGCGAAACGCGTCGCGAGCGCCGGGTCGAGCGGGAACTCGACGATCTCGACGAGGGCGCGGAACTGGTTGGTCGCAAAGTCGCCGTTGCCGTGGACGGTCGTCTCGAGGCCAGCGGGCGAGGTCATCGTGCCGGTCAGCACCATGTGGCTGCCGCCAGGCTCCTCCGGAAGGAGTTCGAGAGACACGTCCGTGAACTCGACGGGCTCGGCTTCGCTCGTGAATCGCAGCGTCACGCGCGAGTCCGATACGAAGATTGCCGGCGGGGCGTCCGCCGACGCTTCGCCAACGTCGTCCTGCTCGAGCAGCATCGCCGCGAGATCCGGCGCTTCGCCGTTGCTGAGGTCGAGATCGAGGTGGAGACCTTCGAACCGGACCTGCCGGATCCGTCCGACCGAGCCGAGGGGGTTCGTGTCGACGTCCACCTCGATGCGGTCGACGGCGAGCAGCGGGTTGTCCTCCGGGCCGTCCGCGGTGCCGAGCTGGAACTGGTCGAGGGTCAGCGTGCCTTCACCCAGGTGCAGGTTGGCGTCGCCGAGTCGGAACCGATCCCGCACGATCACCTTCGCGAGCAGGTTCTCGACGAACGTTCGGGAAACGCCGACCTTCTGCAGGACGACGAACGTGACGACCAGAAGGGTGGCCGCCACGCCGAGATACAGGAGTGCGATGCGCTTGCGTGTCACGAGGGGTGGCGACAGCGTAGCGTCGGTCTTCGGTCGACTCGACGTCGTACTCAGGTCGCGATTTGGCCGGAAAGGGTCGAAATCGGCACGAAAACGGCGATTTCGGCGCGAAAACGGACGTTTTTGCTTTGCTTGGCGTGTTGAGCGAGCGCAAACTGCCGAGCGTCAAAAACGCGCTAGAGACCGCCGAGGGGGCGTTCCAGCGCATTTCGGTGTTCTGACCCTGACAAGGAATCACACATGGCAGCACGTAAGAAGAAGAAGGCGACCCCCGCCGAACTCATCATCTCGAAGGCTCGCACGAAGGCCGCGACCCGCAAGTGCAACGTCTCGTCCGAGTTCTATGGTGCCCTGGACAAGAAGGTCCGCGACATCATCAAGGAAGCGGAAGGCCGCGCCGTCGACAACAAGCGCAAGACGCTGAAGCCCTGCGACCTGTAAGGCCGTAGAGCGGAAAGCAAACGGGCGAGCCGGGTGGCTCGCCCGTTTGCATTTAAGCGCGGAGTTAGACTTCCGCGTCTCGCTCGCGCTCCCAGCGCCACACCGCGCCGTCGTCCGGGTCCTGCACTTCGCCTGTACAGCGGAACCCGTTCTTCTGCAGCACGCGTGTCGAGGCGTTGTTCTCGGGCAGGGTGTGCGCGCGCACGAGCTGCACCGCGTCGAGACCGAACGCGTGCGCGACCAGCCCCGCCGCGACCTCGGTGGCGAATCCGCGCCCCTCGAAAGCCGGGACGATGCCGTAGGCGATCTCGACGGTGCCGTCTTCGGTCGGCGGGCCCTTGAACCCGGCGCTACCGATCACCAGCGGCTCGTGCACGACGGCGCAGCCGTGCGTCCACGCGTCGGGGCCGGCAGCGCGACGGAGCGCGTCGACCCACTCCGGCGACACGTCGTCTGAGGCGAAGAAATCGCGCAGCCCAGGCCCAGGGCGGTGCGGGGATACGCGCGCGAACTCTTCTGCGCTCTCCAACAGCGCGACGAGATGCGCCGGGTCCCACGGGCGCAGCGAAAGCCGTGGGGTGTCGATCATGACTCGCCCGCGTACGAACCCATCAGATAGAGCGGTTCGAGTTCCTCTGCCGTCTGCGTTCGCAGCTCGAGCGCCTCGTCGAAGAGATCGGTCGCGGTGTACTCCGGTGTCTCGGAGAGCTCGAGACCGCGCTGCGTGCAGAGTTCTGGAAGCCAGTCCAAGCTTCGGTCGCCGACGACGCGCTCGCCGTCTCGGAGGGTCGCGCCGAATTCTTCGACGAGCACGGCACGCGGATCTTCGACGAGGCGCACTGCGTCCTCCTCGCAGCGCAGCGCGCCGACGTGCACCCGACCACGGCGGGCGTCGAGAGCGACCCGCACGGAGCCCTGGTGACTGTGGGCGCGGAGCCGTGCGCCGATGAGTTCGAAGCTCGTCGCGCACGACACGGTGGCACCTGCGAAGCGTAGCGCGAAGCGTGCGAAGGTCACCGCCACCCGGAGGCCCGTGTACGAACCGGGTCCGAGATCGAGGCGGATCGAACCGAGGTCGTTCGGCGTGAAGCCGTGTGCCTCGAACAGCGTCGCGAGTTCGGCGTTGAGGTTCGAGCCGCGCTGGGCAGCCGCGGCGCCGGCGTGCAGTTCGCCGGAGGGCAGGCGGAGCGCGCAGGTCATCGTGCTGCGGCTCGCGCAGATCGCGGCGCTGATGTGGCGGCTCATCGGCCTCAGCGTAGCGAGTCGCGGACGACCGTCGCGAGCTTCTCGGCGTGCGCTTCGACCGTTTCGAGCACCGGACCTTCGACCATGACGCGGCACAGGTTCTCGGTGCCGGAGTAGCGCAGCACGACTCGGCCGTCCTCGCCGAGGTCGGCCTCGATCGCGCGCTGGCACTCCATGACGGCCTCGACGTCTTCGAGCGGGGGTTTGGCCTCGACCGGGACGTTCAGGAGCAGCTGCGGGAAGCGCTGGAAGTCGACGAACGAGCCGGCGGAGCCGTTCTCCACGACGCCCGGCAGCGACAGCAGGTGCAGGGCGGTCAGCAGCCCGTCGCCGATCAGCAGCCCGTCGTCGCCGAAGACGACGTGGCCCGAGGTCTCGGCGCCGAGGACGTAGCCGTGCTCCTTCATGCGCTTGGTCACGTGGCGGTCGCCGACCGGCGTGATCGCGATCTCGATGCCGTTTTCGCGGAGCTTCTTGTGCATCCCGAGATTGCTCATCACGGTCGTGACGACCGTGGACTCGGGCAGCCGGTCCTCGGTCCGCAGGCGCGTCCCGAGCGTCAGCAGCACGTCGTCGCCGTCACGCACCTGGCCCGCGCTGTCGACGAAGATGCCGCGGTCGCCGTCACCGTCGAGGCAGATGCCGAGCGCGGCGCCGTGCTCTTTCACGGCGGCGGCCGCCTTGTCGGGGTGCAGCGCGCCGCAGCCGTCGTTGATGTTGTGGCCGTCCGGTTCACAGCAGAGCGCCACGACGTCGGCGCCGAACGCCGTCAGGGTTGAGAGCGCGAGTGCGGACCCGCCGCCGTTCGCCGCGTCGAGGACGACCTTCACGCCGTCGAGGGACAGGTCGGCGAACTTGTTCGCGAGGTATTCCTGGTAGCGCACCGCGAGCTCGGCCTGCTCGCGCGGGCGCGGCCGAATGCCATCGCCGATGTCGAGCTGAGGCGCGAGCGTCGCGATCTCGTCCTGCGCGTCGTCGGAGAGCTTCGAGCCGTCACCGGCGAAGATCTTGATGCCGTTGTCGACCGCCGGGTTGTGCGACGCGCTGATCATGATGCCGGCGTCGAACGCGCCGTCCTGCGTCAGCCAGGCGAGTGCCGGTGTCGTCGTCAGGCCGAGGTCGGAGCTCGACGCATCGACGCTGGCGAGACCCTGCGCGAGGCTCTCCAGAATCCAGTACGACGACGCACGGCCGTCGTTGCCGATCAGCACGCGCTTGTTCTCGGGGCCCTGGCGCTGCAGCCAGAGGCCGAGGGAGGCGCCGATGCGGACCAAGGTGTCGGGGTCGAGGGGCGGGTCTCCGGCCCGGCCGCGAAGGCCATCGGTGCCGAATTCCGGGCGCGCGATGCGAGTCATTGGAAGCGTTCGACCCGCACCGGCTTCGGTGCGAGCACTTTGTAGTCGACGCCGTCCTCGTACACCGGCACGGCGATCTCGAAGTGAGGATAGTAGAGCGGCTTGTCCCCGACTTTCAGGTGCTCGGCCTCGGGGGGGAGCAGCACCCACAGGCGCGCGTACTCGCGAATCCAGGCTTGCCGCTCCTCGGTGGTCATCCCCGACAGCGCGATCTCGAGGTCGTTCGCGACCTGGATCTCGATGCGGACCTCTCGCTCCATGGCGCGGAAGTTTTCGCGGATCGTCGGGTCGAGAGCGAGCGTGTCGAGGAGATACGGCACCTGCAGCACATACTTCTCGAACTCCGCGGTGACCGGGATCGTGACGATGATGTCGCCTTCGCCCGCGGCGAAGCGCACCCGGTCGAATGCGGGGTTGTTCTGATAGAGCTGCAGCGTGCCCTTCACCTCGCGCGCCGTCGGGTTCTCGGCGATCCGCACGGTGAAGAGCGGACTCGCCGACTGGATGGCATCGATCTGATTCGATGGTCCGACGAGGTTGACCGAGGGTTCGGAGAACGAGGCGCTCTCGGTCAGGAGTCGCGCCCGGATGCTCGCGGGGGCGTCGATCTCGACCTTCTCGATCGCGAGCGCCATCGGAGTGCGCTCGTTCTCGGCGAGGTCGATACGCACGGACGCTGGCTCCATGCGCGTCATCAGCTGGCGGAACTTCTGCTCGCTCGGTCGCACGTCGTCGATCGTGAACTCGATGCTCGCGGTCTCACCCTCGATCGCGTCGAGCGACGCCGTGAACAGGTAGCTCTGGTTCTCGTTGGCGTCGGCGATCAGGTGCTTCTGGCCGTGCAGGTGGATCTTGACCTCCGAGATCGGATCCCCGGTCACCCGGTCGAAGTAGCCCGTCACGAAGAACCGCGCGCTGTCGACCGCGACGCGCAGCGAGTTCGACTGCGTGAACTCGTCGGCGGAGTCGACGGTCTGGATCGCGAGGCGGTGTGCGACGGAGTCCGCGATCTGCGAGTCCAGGATGAACCAGAGGCCGATCGCGAGGCCGATCGATGCGAGCTTCCGCCAGGGGTCGGCGATCAGCAGGCGCAACGAGCCCAGTGACTTCTCGGATGCGGCGGTCATGGCTCGTTCCTCGCGATACCGAGCGCGAGCTCGATCGTCTCCTCGAGTTTTTCGAGAGTGATGTTGTGCTCGAGCCGGCCACCGAGGGCCGCGGAAATACGGCCGGTTTCCTCGGAGACCACGATCGCGAGCGCGTCGGTTTCTTCCGACAGGCCGACAGCCGCGCGGTGACGCGTGCCCAGGCGCTTGTCGATCGACGGGTTCTGCGACAGCGGCAGCAGGCACGACGCCGCGACGATGCGGTCCCCGCGGATCACCAACGCGCCATCGTGCAGCGCGCCGCCGGGGTAGAAGATCGACTCGATCAGATACGAGTTCAGCTCGGCGTCGATCTGAATGCCGGTCTCGGCGAGGTTGGCGAGCGAGCCTTCGCGCTCGATCGCGATCAGTGCGCCGATTCGTTCCTTGCTCAGACGGGCCACCGAGCGCAGCAGGCGCTGCAGCGTCTTGACCTCGCGCTTGAACAGGCGGCCGAAGATCGGAGAGTCGCCGACGTGGACGATCGCGCGGCGGATCTCGGGCTGGAAGACGATGATCAGGCCGACGAACGCGAGGTTGGTCAGCTCGTTGAACACGAGGCCGAGGCGTTCGAGTTTGAACGTGTCGATCAACACCGACGCGGTGATCACGACGAACAGCACGATGATGATCAGGCCGCGGATGACACCGGCACCGCGGGTCTGCCGCAGGAAGCGCAGCACGACGTAGATGCCGATCGCAAAGATGAGGACTTCGGTGATCATCGTCGCATTGATCATCGGTCTCGCACCTCGTCGAGTCTGGCGCCGGCTTCACGGAACGCGTCGACCACACGGACGACATCGCGCATCGCGGCGACGTCGTGCACGCGCAAGATCTCGACGCCGCCGAGCGCCAGCGTAGCGACCGAGGCCGCCGTAGCGCACAGTCTGTCGGCAGGATCTTTGCCGGTGATCGCGCCGAGGAACGACTTCCGCGACGAGCCGACGAGTAGCGGGCGGCCGAGACGTCGCAGCACGTCGAGATGGGCGTGGATCGCGTGGTTGTCCTCGTGCCGGGTCCCGAAGCCGATTCCGGGATCCAGTAGGATCGAGTTCTCGGCGATCCCGCAGGCGACCGCGGCTTCGACGCGTCGGATCAGCGTGGCGGCGATCTGCTCCACGACCGCGCGACCGCCTGCGTCGTCGTTGGCCCCGCGCGGCGGATCGAAGCGGTGCATCAGCACGATCGGGCAGCCGGCGGCGGCGACGACCGCTCCCAGCTCCGGATCACCCTGCAGCGCCAGCGTGTCGTTGACCCAGTCCGCGCCGGCTTCGAGCGAGGTGGCCGCGACCTTGGCTCGGGTGGTGTCGACCGAGATCAGGACGTCGGGGAGGCGCTCCCGGACCCGCGTGAGCACCGGCATGAGGCGGCGCAGCTGCTCGTCGTCGTCGACGATGTCGTGACCGGGGCGGGTGCTCTCCGCGCCGAGGTCGAGGATGTCCGCCCCTTCGTCGACCAGCTGGAGTGCATGGTCGACCGCGACTTCCGGATCGAGAAAGAGACCACCGTCGGAGAAGGAGTCCGGCGTCACGTTGACGATGCCCATCAACCGCGCCGATCCCTCCCCGATCGTCAGCTCGCGTCCTCCCGATCCCGCGATGCGCATGGTCTTGGGGCGGCTCCTTCGTCAGGGATGCGCGAGACCCTCCGCGCCGGACAGTCCGACGTCCGGTTCTTCACCGGTCTCGTCGGCCGTGTCGGCCGAGTCGGTTCCGACGGCGGGCGGTTGCGACCGCTGACGGGCGGCGCGGTAGTCGGCGAGGTTGTCCCCGCGGATGATCGCGCCGACTTCGTCGCCGTTCAGGGTCTCGTACTCGAGCAGGCCTTCGGCGATCTTGTCGAGCGTCGTGCGATTGTCTTGGAGGATCTTGGTCGCCCGCTGGTACTGCTCGTCGCACATCCGGCGGATCTCCTTGTTGATCAGCTCCAGCGTCTCGTCGGAGATGTCCGACGCGATCGCGAACTCACTGCCGAGGAACTCGCTGCCCTGCTTGTTGGTGTAGTTGATCGGGCCGACGGCGTCGCTCATGCCGAGCTCGCAGACCATCGTCTTGGCGATCTGGGTCGCCTTCTCGATGTCGTTCTGCGCGCCGGCGGAGATGTCGCCGAACACGATGTCCTCGGCGATCCGTCCGCCGTAGCACATCGCGATCAGGCCGAGTAGCTTGTCGCGTCGCTGGTGGTAGTCGTCGCGTTCGGGCAGCGACATCGTCGCGCCGAGCGCCATGCCGCGGGAGACGATCGTCACCTTGTGGACGGGATCGAGGCCCGGGATCATCGTCGAGACGAGCGCGTGGCCGGCCTCGTGGTAGGCCGTGACGCGGAGGTCCTCTTCCTCCATCGCGCGGGAGCGCTTCTCGCGGCCCCAGCGGACGCGGTCGCGCGCCTCTTCGAGGTCGGAGAGTTCGACGAAGTCGACGTTGCGCATCGCGGCGAGGATCGCGCCCTCGTTGATCAGTGCGGCGAGGTCGGCGCCGGAGAAGCCCGACGTCGCGCGCGCGATGTGGGCCAGGTCGACGTCCGGGCGCATCTTCACCTTGCGTGCGTGCACGCGAAGGATCTGCTCGCGTCCGTTGACGTCGGGCATGTCGATCGTGATCTGGCGGTCGAAGCGACCGGGGCGCAGAAGCGCGGGATCGAGCACGTCGGGACGGTTCGTCGCGGCGATCAGGATCGTGCCCTTGTCGCTGTCGAAGCCGTCCATCTCGACGAGGATCGCGTTCAGCGTCTGCTCGCGTTCGTCGTGACCACCGCCCATGCCAGAGCCGCGCTTGCGACCGACGGCGTCGATCTCGTCGAGGAACACGATGCACGGGCTGTTCTCGCGCGCCTGCTTGAACAGGTCACGCACGCGGCTCGCACCGACCCCGACGAACATCTCGACGAAGTCCGAACCGGAGATGCTGAAGAACGGCACTTCGGCTTCGCCCGCGATCGCCTTGGCCATCAGGGTCTTGCCGGTGCCGGGAGAGCCGACGAGCAGGACGCCGCGAGGGATGTTGCCGCCGAGCTTGGCGAACTTGCCCGGGTTCTTCAGGAACTCGATGATCTCGCGCAGCTCGCCCTTGGCCTCTTCGATGCCGGCCACGTCGTCGAACGTGATGTTCGTCCGGTTCTCCTTCGTGTAGAGCGCGGCGCGGCTGCGTCCGAACGACAGCACGCCACCCGAACCACCCGGTGACCGCATCTGCCGGATGATGAAGAACCAGATGATGATGAAGACGAGGATGTACGGCCCGATGGTGCCGAGGAAGTAGAACAGCGCGGTGTTCGGCTTCTCGACGACGCGCGACTTGCTGTCGAGGCTGAGCGTGCGTTCCGTGATGTCGACGCCGCCCGCGGCGAGCGTCGAGCGGAGGTCGAGGAGCGACTTCGCGTTCGCACGACCCGTCGGTTCGATCGCGACCCATTCCGAGGTCCCGCCGCGAACGATGATGGCGGACATCGAATATGACGGAGTGCTCGGCGTCGTCGACTCACTCGTGTTCGCGCGCGTCGACTTCGACTTGCCGGGCAGATCCGAGATCCAGAACGCGCGCGTCGCGAGTGCGCTCGGCGTGTCGCCGGTGGTGTCCTTCAGGAACTTCTCGATGCCGCCGTTTGCGGCGGAGTATGTCTCGAGATCGATCTGTCGCGCCTGCAGTTCGTCGATCAAGCGCTGGTCGTCCTCGAGGACCTTGTCCATGACGATCGAGATCCGCTCCGTCTTCTTCTCGTTCCGGGCGCGGACTTCGGCGATCAGGCGTCCGTCGGCGCGGTGCGTCTTCTGGACTTCGCCGCGGAAGAGGTGCCGGTAGAGGTCGTAGAGCGACTTCTCCTGCTCCATGCCCGAGCGCGAGATCATGATGAACAGCGCGAGCATCAGACCGATAATCAGGAGCACGCCGCCGATGCCGCGTGGGCGCTTCGTCGCGGTCCGATCTTGGCCTTCTTCAGTCTGCTGTCTTTGGGGGTCGGACTGTTCAGTCATGAGACGCTATGGGTCAAAGACGGTGGGGTGCGCAAGGGCGGCGTCGAACACGCCTCCCTATGGGTAATTCGTCAGAACTCACCCTCCAGGGCAAGCACGATCTTACGACCCAGATCGGAAAGGGCCTCCGCGGTCGCAGAATCTTCGGATTCGCCGATCGCCGTGCGGAATTCGGCTTGGTCCCGGACCTTGCGTTCGCGCAGGACCTCGCCCTGGCGGTCGACGAGCTGCACCGTGAGCTGGAAGTCGAGGAGGCCTTCGCGAACCGGCGGGTTGAACCCGCGGACGTGGACGTTGCCTTGGATGTCGTCGAGGCTTACGCGCAGGACGGCGTCTGCGTGCTGCGGCGACGAAGTCGGCCGCACGTCGGTGTGCCGGGCGATCGAGCGCTGGATCGCTCGCGTGAGCGGCACCTCGAAGCCCTGCCGCAGCGTACGATTCTGCACCACTTCGATCGCGACGGAACGCACGCCGGAGCCGAACTGCTCGACGCCGAACGAGTAGCCGCACGCGCCGACGAGCGGGAGGAGCGCGAGGATCGGGACGACGCGGACGCGAGCGCTCACTTCGGCGCCTCCGCGTGTTGGGTCGTCGGGCCGAGTCGATCGCGTGCGCGCTGGCCCGCGTCGGTCGTCGGGAAGTCGCGCATCGCGATCCCGAGGTGGATGCGTTCTCCGGTCGTGTTGCCGACGCGGCGGTAGAAGTCCGCGATGATCACGTGTCGCTCGGCGATCCATCGTTCGAGAATCGCGAGCCCTTCTCGGGCGTCTCTGCGGAACTCGGGACGCTCCGGCTCGAGCGAGAGGTAGTGCGCGAGTTCGTTGCGGGCGAAGATCATCTGGTCGAGGTCGTACTGCGGCCCGCGCACGCGTCGGAAGGCCGACATCGCGAGGCGGTAGCGCGCGAACGCCGCCCACTCGCTGCTCGGGTGGGACTCCAACAGCTGCGTGAAACGCACCTCGGCCAGCGGGAAGTTGTCGATCCCGAACGCGAAGTCGCCGAGCAGCTTGAGCGCCTCCGGGGCGAACGGGCTCGCCTCGAAGCGCTCGACGAAGTGCTGCAGCACGAGTTCGCCGTCGTCGTCGTCCGCGAGCAGGAGGGCCTTGCCGGCGCGGAAATGCAGCTCCTCGATCGCGGCCGAGCGCGGGCTGAACCGGTGCTCGTCGATGAAGTCGCGGGACACTTCGAACGCGTCGTAGTATTCCTCGCTCTCGACGAGCGCTCGCATGCGCAGCGTGTCGAATCGCGCGCGGTCGTCCTCGATGTAGGAGTCGCGATCGACGTCGTCGAGGAAGGCCAGCGCGTCGTCGATGCGGCCCCGGTCGAGCATGGACTCGGCGAGGTCGAGTGCGGTCGTCGGATCCTCGGGGATCGGGATCGGCGAACTCGAGCAGGCCGCGAAGGCCGGGAGCACCGTCACGAGGATCGACCGAGTCAGGAAACCACCCATGCCGGGTATTGAACCCGGTTTGGCACGGCAATTCGAGCTAGCGGCGCGCCCGGCGACATGCGGCAATGGGGGCATGTTCGCTGCCGCATTCCGCTGTTGGGTCGTGCTCATCGTCTTCGGCGCCTCCGCCACGTGGTCGTCTGCCCAGGACACCCAGGATCCGTCCGGTTCGCCGCTCCGGTCGCTGTTGGACTCGATCCGAGTGAAACAGTCCCAGCTGGCCGACAAGAAGACCGCCCTGCGGAACGCGACCGGAGACGACCGGCCCGACCTCGAGGCCGAGATCCGCCAGCGCGAGGCCGACCTCGACGCGTTGGAGAAGCGCTTCGCGATGATCGCGACGGGCGTCGACCGGGAGCAGTTCGAGGCGTCGGACGCGAAGTTCGATCTGCAGGGGGAGCTGCAGACGCTGCTCGAACCGCTGATCCAGCAGCTCAAGTCGGCCACCGAGGGGCCGCGGGAGATCGAACGCCTGCGGCAGGAACTCGCGGCGGCGACCGCGCAGCGCAAGCTAGCGGCCGACGCGATCTTCTCGCTGGATCGGCGACTCGCGGAGATCCCGGGAGCGGCAGGGGAGAAAGGTGCACTGGGAACCAAGCTCGAGGGGCTACGTGAGGAGTGGCGCGAGATTCGGAAAGAAAACGATGCCGCGGTGCGGGTGACCCGGCACGAGCTCGACACGCGGCTCTCGAACCAGAAGTCCTTCTTCGAGTCGACCGGCGAGATCGCCGGTGACTTCTTCAAGCAGCGCGGCGTCAGCATCCTGCTCGCGTTGGGCGCGTTCCTCGGGGTGTTCGTCGTGTTCCGTCTCGTGCCGCGCAGCGTCGCCAACGTCGGCTCGCTGCGCGACCGCAAGCGACGGTCGTTTTACTCACGACTGCTGGATGTGCTGTGGAGCGCATTCACCGTGGTCGCCGCGATCGGGGCGACCCTGTTGGTGCTCTACCTCGAAAACGACTGGGTGTTGCTGCTGATCGTCCTGATCTTCGTCCTCGGGATCGGTTGGGCGAGCGTCCGGATCCTGCCGAGCCTCGTCGAGCAGGTGCGCCTCGTCCTCAATCTCGGCGGTGTGCGGGAGGGCGACCGGATCCTGTGGGACGACGTGCCCTACCAGGTCGCGCGGCTCGGGCTCTACACGGTCCTCGAGAATCCGGACCTGTCGGGCGGCGTGTTCCGCGTTCCGGTGCGCGACTTGATCGGGCACAACTCGCGGCCGACCGCGATCGGCGAGCGCTGGTTCCCGACCCGCGAGGGCGACTGGGTGATCCTCGCGAACGGCATCCGCGCACGGGTCGAGATGCAGACCCCGGAGTTCGTGCGGTTGCAGCTGCCGGGCGGGGGACCGCAGACCATCTCGACCGCCGAGTTTCTCGCGAACGCTCCGCGGAATCTGTCCGAGGGATTCCGGATCGAGGTCGTGTTCGGCGTGGACTACCAGCACCAAGCCATCTGCACGACGGACGTCCCGGCGCGCATGCTCGCCGGCCTGCAGCAGCGACTGTCCGGCATCGTGCCAGCGGAGACGATCCAGGCGATCGAGGTCGCGTTCATGAACGCCGGTGCCTCGTCGCTCGACTACGAGATCCAGGCGGACTTCGCCGGCTCCGCTGCCCGGGAATATGAGAAGATCCAGTTCGGGATCGCGCGGATCCTCGTCGACATCTGCAACGACGAGGGCTGGGTGATTCCGTTCACGCAGGTCACCCTGCACCAGGCCGCCTCCTGAGGCGCCGCGGATTTCTTGCACCGCTCGCGTCGTCTCGGGCATAGCCCACACGATGACGACGCGCACCGTCGACAAGCTGTTCGTTCGCTACGTTCGCACCGGCGATCCGCGCGCGTTGGCCACGGTGTTCGACGAGTCGGCGCCTGAGATCCTGCGCGTCGCGCGGCACCTCGCGCACGACGAGGCCGAGGCCGAAGACCTGCTGCAGGAGGCGTTCCTGCGCGCGATCGAGCGCGCGGATTCGTTCCGGCCCGGCGAACGCGTCGTGCCGTGGCTGATCGGGATCCTCGCGAACGGTGCGCGCACGCGGCAGCGCAAGCGCGCCCGCCACGCGGAGGCACCGCTGCCGGACCTCCGCGCCACGGACGATCCTGTCCGCGCCGCGCACGGCCACGACGTCGAACGCCGGATCCGGGACTCGCTCGCGGGTATCCCCGAGCCGTACCGCGACGTGCTCGAACGGCACCTCGCGCACGGGCAGTCCGGCGAGCAGATCGGCCGTGACCTCGGCTGTTCGCCGAACACAGTGCGCAGCCGATTGCGACGCGGGCTCCGTTTGCTGCGTCGGTCGCTGCCGGCCGGGTTCGCCGTCGCCTGCGATCGTGCGCGCGGGCTCGAGGCGGTGCGTCACGTCGTCATCACCCGAGCCGCGGCGAATCCCGCCGCGGCCGTGACCGCTTGGAATGCGTCGTTGCTCGGAGCGTGGGTGATGTGGAAGAAAGTCGGTGTCGTCGTCGGGGCGATCGTGGTGTTGGCAGCCGGTTGGTGGGCACTCGACCCCTGGGGTGCGGATTCGGACGGTGGGACTCTCGAGGTCGAGTCGCATGCGGAGACCGTGCGGCTCGACGAGCGAGTCGAGTCGACAGACGAGGGCGCGGTCGCGCGCACCGCGGTGCGCGGCGAAGCCGCTGCGGCAGGACCCGACGAGACGTATCGCACGGCGCTGACGCGCTATCACGGCAGGGTGCTCGACAGCGAGCGTGCGCCGGTGGGAGGGGCGACCGTCGAGCTGTATCGCATCGATCCGTTCGAGCTGTTCGTGCCCGGCGAGGCGCCGGCGGAGCTGCTGGCCGGGTCGGCGGTGACCGCAGCCGACGGCACGTTCCGATTCGCGGAGGTCGAGCCACGTGCGGTCGCGGTGCTGCGCGCCGAGCACGACGGCCTGAGTCGGCTGCGCATCGTCGAGACGATGCCCGGTCCCGGCGAGGAGGTGGATCTCGGGGACATCGAACTGCCCGCATGGACCGCGGTCGAGGGTCTGGTCGTCGACGCGGATGGCGAGCCGGTGGTCGGCGCGAACGTGCGCTCGATCGACGTGCCGCCGATGCTGCTGGGTTTGTTCCACGTGCAGCATCTCGACGTCGACGCGGGACAGGTGATTCTGCGTCGCGATCGCCCGCGCGTGGTCCCGCTGCCCGGCTGGGCCCGCGACGTCGTCGGGCGGTTCGCCTTCTGCCGTGCGAAGACCGGGGCCGACGGTCGCTTCCATCTCCGCGGCGTGCCGCCCGGCAGCAACGCGGTCATCGTGCAGAAGGACGGTTTCACGACGGAGCTGCGATCCGCGGTGCGGGCGCGGCCTCACAAGACGGCGGACCTCGGTCGGATCCGCTTGCGTGAGGGAGAGCAGGCGGTCGTGCGCGTCGTGGACGACGCGGGAGTCGCGGTGCCGGACGCCGAAGTGTGGATCGCGCCGACCAACAGCGCGCAGCCGATCGACTTCGCGACGCAGGCGTCGCGGACGGACGAGCACGGGATCAGTCGGCGCGAGGGGGTGCCGTCGGGGCGGATCACAGTCGCCGTGCGGCGCAGTCGGGCGCACGCGTGGGTCGTCGCGGATCCTGCGTTGGTCACCGCGGACGTCGTCGTTCGTCTGCCCGTTGCGCACGAGCTGACCGTGTTCGCGCGGGACCCGCACGGCGCGCCGATCGACGGGGCCGGGATGCGCATTGCGGCGGGCACGCTCGGGGACCTCGCCGATCAGTTTCCCGAAGTCGAACCCTGGCTCGATCGCGACGTGCGGGCCGAGTCGCCGGGACGCCTCGTCGTCGACGATCTCGAAACCGGTCCCTACGTCGTGGAGCTGACAGCGCCCGGATTCGTTCCGCGCCGTGTCGCGGTGGACGTCGCGGCCCGGACGCAAGAGTCCGTCGAGTTGCACCCCGGAGCCGAGGTCGTGGTCTACGTCACAGATGCACGCGGCGCGCCAGTTCGACATGCGGACGTGTCCTTCGAGCCGATGGACGGGCTGTTGCCACCGCGGCGCTCCGGTCGGACCGATGCTGCAGGGCGGTGCGTGATCGCCGACGCGCCCCGCGGCGAGGTCAAGGTGGGGGCGCGCCACCCCGCGTTCGGGCTCGGCGCCGTCCAGGTGACCTGGCCGGTCGACACCGAAGTCGTGCTGCCGGATCCGGGCTCGATCGCAGGCATCGTCGAACCCGTCCCCGCACCGGGCACGGTCCTGCCGCGGTTGCTCGTCAACGGCGCCGATGCGACGACCAACGACGAGCCGTCGCGCATGGTGCTCGTCGACGAGGCTGGACGGTTCGAGGTGCACGGCCTGACGCCCGGGGAGTACCGCGTCAGCACGATGCCGAGCCTCGAGAACGTCCGCTCGGTCGGGTCGGGGCTTCAGCACTTCATGGTCGCGTCCGCGATGCACCGCGATCCGCCGAAGCACGTCGTTCGTCCCGGCGAGGTGACCCGCGTCGTCGTCCCGCGTAGCGGTCGCGAGCTCGACTCGCACCACGGTACGGTGACGATTCGCGGCTCGGTGTTGGTCGACGGCGCTCCGCCGCGCGACTGCCAGGTCATGGTGTTCCACCACACGCTCGACGTGGTCCCGTTGGAGGTGGACGGGACGTTCGAGCTCACCGACGTCGCGGGCGGCTCCGCGCAGCTCGCCGTCGTCCGTGGCCGCACGGGCTCGGACGGAACCGAACACACGTTCTGGCGCCGAACGCTGGAGCTGCGCGGTGTCGACCAGATCGTCGAGGTGCGACTGCAGACCGGAGTCATCTCGGGGACGGTCGTTGCGCCCGAAGGCAGGTCGCCGGCAGGCGTCGTGGTGCGCGCCGCGGGTTCGCTGCGTGACACTGACGGTGCGCGCGCTTCGTTCGAGGCACAGACCGACGCGCAGGGGCGATTCGAGTTCGCCGGGTTGCCAGCGGGGATCTACCGCATCGGTCCGCGAAGGGGGGATGAGGACGGCGTCCCGTCAGAGCCGATCGAGCTGGTGGCCGGTGGGCGAAGGGATGGTGTCGAGGTGCAGCTGCGGTAGGGGCACGGGAACGGGAACGGTGCCTTAAGACGAGGGCGGAGCGGCGACGTCCGCAGTCGGACGGGCTCCGTAGGCCAAGTTCGTCCGCCCACGTCGCCGCTCCGCCCCCCGGTCTTAGGACTCCGTGCCCGTGCCCGCCCCCGCCCCAATCCGCCGCGCACAAGCCCGCAAGGCCGCCCGACGCGCCCGCGGCAAGTCCTGGACCGCGACCGCCAGCCACCGTGCCAGCACCCCGAGCGCGGACGATGCGCCCGCCGGCGGCGTGAGCCCCGGCCACTCGCGACCCGGCGCATGCGACAGCTGCCGCAACCACTCCATCGTCTCCGCCGGAACCCGAACCGCACCGCGCGGCGCGTGCCGCGGACAGTACACCCCCGCCTCCCGCGGTGGGATCGCGGCTTCGGCGAGTTCGATCCCGCAGCCCGCGCAGTGCGACAGCGCCGGCAGTTGCCCGAGAACGTGGAGCAGGCGAAGCTCGATACCGGTGACGATCTGCAAGAGCGCGTCATCCGGAACCCGTTCCACCAACGTCAGTCCGCCGTCCAGCAGATCGAACAGCTCGTGGTCGGCGCGACCTTCGACGAGCGTGCGATCGAACAGCTCGACGAGATACGTCGCCGTCAGAAAGCGCGCGGGCTCACGCAGCGCGCGTGGCTCGTGCAGCAATCGAGTGCGCCCGAGAATCGGCATGCCTCGTCCGGAGAGCGTGACCTCGAGGCGATTCAGGAAGTCGATCCGACCGAGTAGGACGCTGTTCGCGCGATGCGCGCCCTTCGCGAGTGCGTAGACGCGGCCACGTTCGCGCGTCAGCAGTGTGATCACGCGGCTGCTCTCGCGGAAGTCGACGCGTTTCCAGACGAGCGCGCGCAGTCGCATCGTGTCAGACCTGCGGGCTGGCGGCGGTCACGGTCAAGCGCAGTCGATGGATGCGCCGCTCGTCGCCTTCGAGCACCTGGAATTCGACGCCCTCGATTTCCGCGCTCTCCCCGACCGCGGGGATGCGATCGAGAGACGTGAAGACGAAGCCCGCGACCGTGTCGTAGTCCTCGGCCTCGGGGATCTCGATCGGCAGGACCTCGTTGATTTCCTCGATCCGCACGCGTCCCGACGTCTCGACGACGCGGCCTTCTTCGATGACCTTGATCGGTTGCTCCGCCTTGGCGTCGTACTCGTCGTCGATCTCGCCGACGATCTCCTCGAGCACGTCTTCGATCGACACCAGCCCGGCCGTGCCGCCGTACTCGTCGAGCACGATCGCCATCTGCACGCGCGACGTGCGGAACTGCTGCAGCAGATCGACGACGTCGATCGTCTCCGGAACGAACAGCGGCTTCCGCATGTAGTCGCCGACGACCTTGTCGCTCGCGCTCGTGCCGTTTTGGCCGACCAGGGGCAGCACGTCCTTCGCGTAGAAGACGCCGATGACGTGGTCGACCTTGCCCTCGTAGACCGGGAAGCGTGAGTAGCCGGCTTCGGTTGCGCGTTCGATCGCTTCGAGGAGAGGGAGCTCCCGGTCGAACGCGATCGCGTCGGTGCGCGGCGTCATGACTTCGCTCGCCTGCGTGTCGCCGAGGTCGACGATGTTCTCGATCCAGCCGCGCTCGTCCTCGTCGAGGCCGGCTTCGGCGTGGTCCTCGACGGCGGCGAGAATGTCGTCCGCGATGTCGTCATCGCAGTCCTCCGATTCGGGCACGCGGAACATACGCAGCAGCAGGTTGCCGATCGTGAGCATCGGCAACAGCACCGGGTAGTGGAGTGCGGCACGCAGGAACTCGAGCGCGCGCTGCGCGATCGCCACGACGCGCTCGGCACGGTTCTCGGCGAAACCCCCGGGCAGCACGCCGCAGCCGATGAACGCGAGCACCGCGAACGCGCCGAACGTGACCGAGCGGATCATCGCGTCGTCGCTCGCCTCCCAGCAGAGGATGCCCGCGGAGGTCAGGCCGAGGATCGACAGCAGCCGAGCGAGTGCGCGATAACTCGCGCGGTGCTCCGTCAGCTGCTCGAGCAGGCGTTTGCTCTGGCCGTTGAGCGCGCGTGCGAGCTTCGTCGGCGAATAGAGCAGAAGCGACGAGGATGCGACCGACGCGAGGATGGCGAGCACCAGACAGACGCCGGCGATGGCCAACAGACCGGTAGCAGGTCCAGGCTCCTCGGAGGCGAGATCGGGTGGATCACTGGCGAGGGTGATCGCGGTGGTCAGGGCAGCGGAGGCGGATGGCATCACCGGGCCACCGTTCCGTGCGCAGAGCAATCGCTGTCGTCCAATGCCCGGGCGATCCTAAGGAATGTCCGTGTGATCCGTCCAGCGGCAGCCGAGAACGCTCCGTCGCGAAGAACGGGTGTGACTGAAGTGGCGGAAGAACAGGCGCTTAGGTCGTCTTCAGAATCGGGCATCGCGCTTCGAGATGCGGCTTTGCCGCATCGAGCCATCGTATCCGGATTCGCGGTCGCCGTGGGGTCTCACGGCGTGTTCACGGAGAACCGGTTGCGGCCTCGGCTCTTGCTCGCGTAGAGCGCCTGGTCGGCGCGCTGGACGAGGTCGTCGGTCGTCTCGTCGGTGTCGCGGAGGCTCGACAGTCCGATCGAGACGGTCAACGGCAGGCGGTACTCCTGGCCGGAGCGCTCGACCTCGGTGAACAGTCGCGCCGCGAGCACCGAGGCTTCCTCGGCGGACGTCGCCGGCAGCACGACGAGGAACTCTTCGCCACCGTAGCGGCAGACGACGTCGGATCGACGCACCGTGCGACGCAGCACGTTCGCGGTCACGCGAAGCGCCTGGTCCCCGACGAGGTGGCCGTGCGTGTCGTTGAGGTCCTTGAACTCGTCGAGGTCGAGCATCAGCACGGCGAGCGGCAGGTGCTCGCGTTGTGCGCGCACCATCTCGCGTTCGAGCGAGACCAGGCCGACGGCGCGGTTGTTCAGGCGCGTCAGCGGGTCCGTGACCGCCATCTGCTGGGCGCGGATGCGCTGCAGGCGCAGGCGGAGGTTGTCGATCAGGATCGCCACGGTGCTGCCGAGCACCGTCGCCGGCGTCGCGTCGAGGTGGAGATCGAGAGCGCGTCGCGAGAGCGTGCGGTCGAAGACCAAGAACGTCGGGGTTTCGAACTCGCGGCTCGCGACGACGAGCATCGCGTCGTCGGCGCCGAGGTGCTCGAGAAGCCCGCCGTCGTCGCCCATGCGAGTGAGCAGCTGCGGCCGTTCGCTCGCGAGCGCCTCACGGAACATCTCCTGTTCGTCGTCGGACAGCGGGCAGCGAGTCGGCGCGAGGCGCCGGATCGAGAAGTCCGCCTTCGCCTTGATGAACACCGACTTGGTCTCGCGGCTCCAGGACACGAACGTCGCGCGGTCGAAGTCGAGGTAGCGCAGGGCCGCGGCGGTCGCAACGGTCACGATGCTGCGGTAGCTCGAGGACTGGCGGCACAGCAGCAGTCCCGCGATGAAGTCGGTGTTGCTGCCGCGCTGTTCGTGCCAGAACAGGCGCGACGGCGGCGCGGCGCTCGAGCTGGTGTCGCTCGGGAAGCTGGAGTCGAGGCCGAGCTCCGCGAGCGTCGCGTGGACTTCACGTCGTAGGTCGCGCGCCTCGACGAGCGTCTCCTTGCTGATCGCGCTGATGTCGTCGTCATCGCACGCGATCTCCTCTCCTCGGCCCGGCGGCGGGAACTCCGCGAGTGTCGCGAGCAGCTCGGCTTCGTCGAGAAGCTTGGCGACGTCGCGATTCTCGGGAGAGAGGAAGTCGTCGGGAAGGTTCCACTGCTCGAGCCGGGTGAGCGGGTCGCTGCCCCAAGCGGAGCCGAGCAGCTTGCACCAGCGTGCGGCGTGGAGGAGCAGACCGCGGAGATACGCCTCGTCACCGCTGATCAGGTCGCCTTTTGCCGCGAGGTTCCGGGCGGCGTGTGCCGTTGCGAGCGAATGCAGCCAGAGCGCGTGCACCTCACGGTCGTCGAACGTCGGCACCTCGGCGACTCGGAGTGCGCGCAGCACGAAACTGCGACCGAGATGGTCGAACAGCGCGGGAATCGTGCGGGCGGATTCCGGCCCGGCGAGCGGGCAACCCGCGATGCGCATGCAGCGCAGAATCGTCAGCGGGTCGAGGGTGAGGACCTGCTCGAGTTCGTCCGTGCCGCGGGTATCGATCCCGCTTTCGACGACGCGACGACGGATCGCGCGGATCGCGAAGATCGACGGCAGCGTCGAAATGGTCAGGCAGTTGTCGAGGATTGCGGGCGTGGCTGGACTCCAGGTCCGGAGCAGGTGCTCTTCCACTCTCCAATCGGGTGTTCGCGGCTTTGCGCTCAAGGCGTGTTCGTTTTGTCACACCCGAAGGGATGTGCGCTTCCGCACGCCGGCTCCCGCGACCTGGGTATCGATCTCCGAAGATCTTGTGAATAAGCAACTTACGGCGTTACGTCGGAAAGTGTCGCAGAATTGTCCGTTTGGCCCGGCTTTCGCATTCCCATGGGCATGATCGCAACGACCCCAGCGAAGCCGATCGCGACCTCCGAGTCACCCCTCGACGCGGGCCGCGGCATGTTGGCTCGCCACGGCGACCAGGATCCTGTCGAACGCTACGCGACCCCAGCCAACGATCGCACCCGGCTGACGGACGCAACGGCGACAGCGCTGATGGATCTCTACCGCCGCACCCGTGCCGACGAAGTGTTCGAGAGTCTTGTCGAAGTCGCGCGTTCGTTCCTGACCGCCCGCGTCCGCGGTCGCCTACGGACACTTGGTTCGAATCTGGACCCCGCCGAAGTGCTGCAAGACGTGTTCATCAACGTCTACCGATACCCGGACCGTTTCGACGGTTCGCGCGCCGGTGCCTTCCGCGCCTGGTCCTCGACGATCGTCGACAACACGATCCGTCGCCAGCTGCGCCAGACCCGTCGCGGTCCGGACATCCAGCTGCGGCCGATCGAGCTGCTGACGCACGAACCGGACTCGAGCAATCGCAACCCGTATGAACGCGCGCAGACGACGGAGGCCTGCGAGCGTGCGCTCGGAGCGATGCGCTACTTCCTGAGCTTCTACATGGCGGCCTATCTCGATCTCAGCGATCGCGAGCGGTTCGTCCTGCAGATGGTCGAAGTGCGCGGCATGCGCTACGCCCAGCTCGCCGAGGTCCTCGGCATTCGTCCGGAGGCGCTCAAGATGGTCGTCTTCCGCGCGCGCCGCAGGATCGCGGATCGGGTCGGGGGCTTCTTCGATCAGGTTCTGGCAGCCTAGGCGCCCCAGCGCCTAGGCTCCGCGCCCGTGCCCCGCTCCCGAACCCGCGCCCGAACCCACCCCCACATTCCGGTTCGCGCCGCTCCCGGCCCCTGGTGTAGGTTCACACCATGCCCGAGCCCGCCGACCGTCTGTTCGTCCACTGCAAAGAGCTGGTCTCCCTGACCGACGGCGCTCCGACCGGACTACGTCGGAAAGCCGCCATGGCGCGCCTCGGCGTGATCGAGGACGGCGCCGTCGCGGTCCGAGACGGTCGCATCGCAGCGGTGGGCACGACGGCCGAACTCCTCGAACGGTTCGACTGTCCCGATCGAGTCGACCTCAGCGACTTCGTCGTCATGCCGGGGTTCGTCGACTGCCACACGCACCCGGTGTTCGCGGCGACGCGCGAGAACGAGTTCCACATGCGATGCGCCGGTGCGGACTACATGGAGATCGCGCAGGCGGGCGGCGGCATCCTCAGTTCGGTGCGCGCGGTGCGCGAGGCCACGCCGGAGCACCTGCGGTGGATGACCCGCAAGCATTACGACCGTTTCCTCGAGCTCGGCACGACGACGATCGAAGCGAAGAGCGGCTACGGCTTGACGACCGAGTCGGAAGTCGCGAGCCTCGAAGCGCTCGGTACGGTCGCGGCTGACCATCCGCTCCAGATCACCCGCACCTTCCTCGGCGCGCACGAGGTGCCGCCCGAATACCGCGACAAGCGGGACGCCTATGTCGAGCTCGTGATCGACGAGATGATGCCGGCGGTCGACGACCTGTGTGAGGCGTGCGACGTGTTCGCCGAACCCAAGGTTTTCGATCGCAACCAGAGCGAGCGCATCCTCCGGGCAGCGCTCGAACGCGGCAAGCGGCTGCGCATCCACGCCGACGAGATCGAGCCGATGGGGGGGACCGAGCTCGCGGTGTCACTCGGCGCCGACTCGGCGGACCACCTGCCGCGCATCTCCCTCGCCGGTCAGGAAGTGCTCGCGGACTCGGACACGACCGGCGTGCTGCTACCCGGCACGAGCTTTTACCTCGGCAAGACCGCCCACGCGCCGGCGCGCGCGATGATCGACCGCGGCTGCGCGGTCGCGATCGCGACCGACTTCAATCCGGGGTCGTGCTACACCCAGTCGATGCCGCTGATCATCACGCTGTCGTGCGTGCTGCTGCACATGACCGTCGAAGAGTGCATCGTCGCCGCGACGATCAACCCGGCGGCGTCGCTCAACCTCGACGAGGAAGTCGGCTCGCTCCACGTCGGCAAGCGCGCCGACCTGGCTGTCCTCGACTTGCCGTCACACCAGGCGCTCGGCTACGCGTTCGGGGGCAATCCCGTCGTGATGACGGTCAAGAATGGCGAACCCGTCGTGACGAACGTCAGCGACCGCAGCTACTGACCGTCAGCGGCGCACGCTCGTCGCGAGCTTGATGCGGACGGTCATCTCGCGTGGCTGCGGCGAGGCAGGCTGGCGGAGGATGCGCACCGAGACGATGTCGCCGACGTCGTGGTTGTCGAGCACGGCGCTGATGTCGTCGCGCGTACGGATCGTCTCGCCTTCGATCTCGAGGATGACGTCGCCGCGGTAGCGCTCGGTCTGCTCGCTGCGGATGCCGGCTTGCGCGGCGCCGGACCCTTCGGCGACGCCGGTCACGATCACGTGCTTCGAGCCGTCGCGGAACGTCACCGACTCCGTGTAGATCCCGAGCACCGGCCGACGATTGGTCTCGCCGCTGATCAAGCGCGGCACGACGCGGTTGATCGTGTCGACCGGAACTGCGAAGCCGATCCCCGAGCTGCCGCCGCTCGGGCTCTTGATCGCCGTGTTCATGCCGATCAGCAGGCCCGCGGAATCGAGCAGGGGACCGCCGGAGTTGCCGGGGTTGATCGCCGCGTCGGTCTGGATCACGCCCGAGATCGGCGTGTCCGCGACCGACTGCATGACCCGGTCGAGCGCGCTGATGACGCCGGTCGTGAGCGTGTGGTTGAGGCCGAACGGGTTGCCGATCGCGAAGACCGACTGCCCGACCTTGAGGTCCTTCGACGTGCCGATCGCGATCGGGCTGAGATCCGATGGGGGCGTCCGAAGCTTGAGGACCGCGATGTCGAGCTCCGGTTCGAAGTCGACGACGTCGGCGACTTCCTCTTCGAGCCCGCGGAGCGCGACCTGCACCGAGTCGCGATTCCCGACTACGTGGAAGTTCGTGACGATGTAGCCGCGCGCGTCCCACACGAAACCGGTCCCCGTGCCCTCGGGGACGCGTTCGACGTAGCCGTAGCCGTTGCGGCGCACGCCGCCGGGGGATCGAATGTGGACGACCGAAGGCGCGCAGCGTTCGTTGATCTCGATCGCGACTTCCTCGAAGGCGGCGAGCTCGCCGCGCGGCACGATCGCGCGCGGCTGAGCGTCAGAGTGCAGCGGACCGGGGAAGAACCGGTCGTAGACCAGGTATCCCGTCATGACGAACGCCGCGCCGGCGAGCGCGAGAGTCAGGCCCGCGCCGGGCCTGTGGTTTTGATCGCCGAATCCGGTGGTCATCGATCCCTCGGGGGAGTCTGAAACTGCAGCGGATGGTGCATGCCCGCCCCGCATGCGAGGCGGGCCGGCGGATATTCTGCCGCCGTCACACCGGGTCCGGCCAGAGCTCCTTCCACTGCGGCGTCACGGCCGCCTGCTGGCCCTGGATCGCACGAAACGCCGCGCCGGTCAGGCGGACCGGCTCGAGCGCGGTTTCGGCGAGCACCTTGCCGCACGCTTCGACAATTCCGTCGGCGTGCAGGCCGTGGTAGCGGAAGACGTCCTCCGGGGTGCCGGACTTCGAGAACTTCCGCACCGCGAGGCCGACCTGACGGACGCCGGCGATCGAGCCGATGTTGTCGAGCAGGCCCTCTTCGCCGTCGTGGACGCTGACGACCGGCGTGCGGCGACCGGCGAGGTCGATCGCGTCCGCCGTGTCGATCGCCTGGCCGGGCACCGGCGTCAGGTGCAAGGCGCCGTCGACGCGGAGGTTCTTCGTGAGGTGCTCGTACTCGGTCTCGCGGGCGAGCAGCCCGGCGAGGAGCTCCGACGAGCTCGCCACGATGACGTTCGCGTAGATGCCGCGGTCGAGCAGCTGCTCGCTCGCCTTGATGGCTTCTTCGACGAGCGCGCCCATGACGACGATCGTGACGACATTCTCGCCCGGGTTGTAGCCGCGGTACCCGAGGTAGTCGATGAGGTAGTAGCCGCCGCGCAGCACGTCCTGACGCGTAGCCTCCATGATCGACGCGTCGTCGGCCGCGGGCACTTCGCCCTCGAACAGCCCGCCGTCACTCGGCTTCGCGCTGAGCTCGGCGCCGGGCGGCACGTCCTTCTTGAAGCGGACCTGCTTGCGCAGGTTCGTCAGCAACGCCTTCTGCTGGATCGCGCACGTTGACGCGCGGATCAGCACGGCGCTGCGGTTTTCGTTGTTGCCGGAGAAGTGGCGCTGGATCGCGTCGCACAGGATCCAGTCGAGTTCGATCGCGAAGGACGGTTCCCACGTGACCAGGTTGGGCATCTGGATGTCGGACTTCCAGCTGTGCTGGGCGCCTTCCGGCGCGAGCGCGACGCCCGACGGGGTGCCGACGAGGATGAAGCCCGCGCGCCAATAGACGTTGTAGTAGAGCTGGTCGAGCGCCCGTTTGATGAAGAAGTCGTAGATCGTCATCATCGGCAGGAACGGGACGCCGGCGAAGCGGCCCATCTTGCCGAGCGAACCGGCGGCCGACATCGAGTTCGCCTCGGCGATCTCGAAGCGGATGTGGCGGCTCCACGCTTCGTCGGTCGGCGAGAGCATCGGGCGCAGGCGTTCTTTGGCCTCGAGCTCGCGCTCCCAGTCGGTTTCGCTCTCGGGACCGAAGACCTTCTCGTCCATCGCCGGGTTGATGTTCGTGCTCGTGCCGACGTCCGGCGCGAGCGTCATGATCATGTCCGCGACGGCGTTCCAACGCTGTTCGTCCTCGGCGAGGTCCTTGCCGGCCGGCTTTCCAGCCGCCTGGAGCTCGTCCCGCACGCCGATGCGCACGAGCTTGGCCGCGAGCTGGCCCCACATCCACTGCGTGTGGGCGAGCGGCACGAGCTTGAGGTTGATGTCGAGCGAGTTCGGCAGGCCGCCGACCCCTTCGATGGCCTCGGCGACGGTCTGCAGGTTCTGGCGGCAGAGTTCGTCCTGGCGCTCGATGCCCTCACGCAGGAACGCGCCGCGCTCGGCCAAGAACTCGGCCTCCGTCGAGTCGGTTGCGAACTTCTCGTAGGGCCGGTCGTGCGAGCAGCCGACGTACTCGAGCAGCTCCTTGACTTCGTCTTCGTCGGGAATCGCCGAGTGGTTGCCGGTCGCGGCGACGCACTTCAGTCGATTCCCCTTGAGGGTGTGCGCGATGATCATGCACGGCGTCGACTTGTCCTTCTTGGACTCCTCGAGCGCTTCGATCAGTAGCTGCATGTCGTGGCCGCCGAGGTCGAAGAAGATGCGCACCATCTCGTCGTCGTCGAAGCTGTTGACGAGCGCCTTGCACTTCGCGTCGGCCTTGATCAGCGCCTCGCGGATCAGCTCCGCATCCTTCTTCCAGGCGAGCGTCTGGAAGTGGTAGTCGGTGAAGCCGTTCTCGAGCGCGTTGCGAAGCGCCGCGCCGCCGGACTTCTTGAAGACCTTCTGCCGCTCGGTGCCGTGCATCAGCTGGATGACGCGCCAGCCGTTGGCTTCGCAGGTGCGCTCGATGCGCGCTGCATCGGTGCCGTCGAGACCGCGCTTGTTCGGGATGCGCGTGCCGTCGAGGCTCTGGCGGTTGTAGTCGACGATCCACGTCACGTTGCCGAGTTCGCGCTCCGCCGCTTCGGGCAGTACTTCCATCAGCGAGCCTTCGCGGAACTCCGAGTCACCCATGAGCGACCAGAAGTGCGGCTCGTCGATCGACCAACCGTGCGTGTTCGCGTAGCGGTACGCGAGCGCGAGGTAGATCGAGTTGACCGGCGGAATGCCGACCGAGCCGGAGGGCAGGAAGTGGAACGAGTCCGGATCCGTGTCCGCGTGGTACGACTGGAACACCGCGTTGCCGTCGCGCGAGAACGCGCGCAGCTTGTCCATCACCGCTTCGCCTTCGGCGTCGTCGAACCAGCGGCCGTCGGGGTGGCGCTGCAGTCCGAGGAGATGTTGGAGGGCGTGGTCGACCGGGGAGGCGTGCGGCTTGCAGCAGATGTAGTCGTCCGCCTGCCGAACGACGAGGTGCAGCGCGGCGAGGATCTCCATGCAGGACGCGCACGCGGCCGGGTGGCCGCCGACCTTCGGATCGCCGGGAGCCTGGTCATCGCGGTGGTTGGCCCGGTAGATCATCGCGACCATCTGTGCGAGGGCGCGCCGCGTGATGCTGGCCAGGACCTGAGAATCTTTGCTCATGAGGGTTTGCGGCATTTCTGCTCTAGGGGGCGCAAGAGGTTACGTACTTTCGCGAGAGCGGTAAAGCCGGCGGCATCGGCATCTCGGGACCATGTGGGATGGCGGTTGACCGTGCACCTGGCGGGCCTACCCTTTGCCGCCCTTTCCGCGGATGCTCCGTAGGCTGTCCCATGCCACTTCCCCAGGTCGCGATCGTCGGTAGGCCCAACGTGGGCAAGTCGAGCCTTCTCAACAGGCTCGCGGGTCGGCGTGTGTCCATTGTCGAGCCGACGGCCGGCGTCACCCGGGATCGGGTCTCGGCCGAGGTCGAATGGGAGGGGCGGCGATTCCAGCTGGTCGACACCGGCGGCCTGGGCCTCGTCGACGAGAACAAACTCAAGGACCACATCGAGTCCCAGATTCAGGTCGCGATCGAAGGCGCGGATCTGATCGTCTTCGTCGTCGATTGCAAAGAGGGCTCGGTGCCGGGGGACCAGCTCGTCGCCCGCAAGCTGCGCCGTCTCGAGAAGGACATCCTGCTCGTCGTCAACAAGGTCGAGTCGCACTACGAGGAGCTGGAGATCCACGTGTGGGACCGGCTCGGCTTCGGCGAGCCGCTGGCGGTCAGCGCCAAGGAAGGCTTCGGGACCAGCGACCTGAAGTCGGCGATCGTCGAGAGACTTCCGGAGGCCACCGAGGAAGAGCTCGGCGAGGAGCCGCTGAAGTTCGCGGTGGTCGGCAAGCGCAACTCGGGCAAGTCGACTTTCGTCAACGAGCTCTGTGGTGAGCAGCGCGTGATCGTGTCGGAGATCCCGGGCACGACCCGCGATTCCGTCGACGTCGTGTTCGAGCACGAAGGCCAACGCATGGTCGCGATCGACACGGCCGGCGTGCGCAAGAAGAGCCGCGTGCAGGACGCGATCGAGCTGTTCAGCTACACCCGCGCGACCGAGAGCATCCGCCGCGCCGACCTCGTGATCCACATGTTCGAGATCGGTGCGTCGATCAGTCAGGTCGACAAGAAGGTCGCACACTACTGTGCCGAACACAGCAAGCCGGTCGTGCTCGTCGGCAACAAGGTCGACCTCGCGCGCATCGAGCTGGAGAAGTGGGACAAGTACATCCGGCAGCAGCTGCCCGGCTTGCGCTACGCCCCTGTGGTGTTCATCTCCGCGCTCGAAGGCTTCGGCGTCGACGAGACGCTCGACTTGCTGTTCGAGCTGCAGCGGCAGAGCTGCCTCGAGGTCTCGACATCGAAGCTCAACGAGGTGCTGCACGACGCGAAGGTGCGGCTGAGCCCGAAGTCCTACTCGAAGAAGCCGAAGATCTTCTACGCGACGCAGCGCGGCACGATGCCGCTGACGTTCATCGTGTTCGTCAACGAGCCGTCGCTGTTCCGTGGGCAATACGAGCGCTACCTCGCGAACCTGCTGCGGCAGGAGTTCGACGTGCCGGAGGTGCCGATCAAGCTCGTGTTCCGGAAGCGGGAGCGGTCGGAGCCGGGCGGGCCGGGAGCCGGGCTCGGGGCGCACGAGGCGCCGCCGGGAGAGGTGTAGCGCGAGGTCGCTCCCGGGCGAGTTGGCGGGCGACTCAGCGGGTGATCGTGACGATGGTGTTGCCGATGGCTTCGGCCATGACGCCGTAGCCGGCGTCGTTGCAGTGGCCGTCGGCGACGAAGAAGTCGGCGTCGGGCTCGGCGCGGATGCGTAGGGCGAGCGCGTCGGCGGTGTCGACCCAGGCCACGCCGGTTTCGTCCGCGATCGTCGCGGCGAGCCGGCGATACCAGCTGCGTTGCTGGTGGGGGTAGCTCGCGAAGACGACCTTCGCGCCGGTCCGTCGACAGCGCCAGATGACCTGCTCGAGGTGGGTGCGGTAGACGGACTCCTTTCGGCGCTGCGTCTCGTCGAGATCGACGATCGACTCGTAGACGCGGACGAGCTCGCGTCGTGCGCGTTCCGACTCGACGACTCGGGCGACGCGCTGTTCGAACGCCGCGCGGTCGTAGTCCCACACGACGAACTGCAGCAGCATGCGGGTGTCGGCCTCGGTCGAGCCGAGTTCGTGTGCGCGGAGCAACGCGTCGAGGGCGACGTCCTTGTCGTGCTTCTGGTAGACGCGGAACCGCGTTCGGAGGTAGCCGCGATAGCGGCCGCGGTCCGTCGGGTCGCCGGTTGCGATCGCGCGATCGCTGGCTTGTCGCGCGGCCGCGGGGTCGCCGTGCTGCAGCTCGAGGAAGGCTCGCTTGTCGTGTAGGCGAGCGCTGTCCGCGAAGCGGGGGGCGTGTTGGCGCGCGAGTGCCAGCGCCTCCTGCTCGCGTCCGGACTCGAACCACGCGTCGACGGTTTCTTCGGCGATGCGGGCGCGTTCGCGAGCGTTCGCCATCCGGCGCAGGGTCGCGAGGGCCTCGTCGACTCCCGGTTTCTCGTTTCGTTTCGACAGCACCTGCGCCAGCAGCCGCCATGCGATCGCAGCGAGTTCGGAGTCGGGGCCGACGGCGTCGAGCAGTCGTTGCGTGTCCCGCTCGGCGGTGGCGAGGTCGCCCGCGCCCAGCGCGGTGCGTGCGCTGCGCTCGAATCCGAACAGCTCGTTGTTCCGATCTCGTGGATGCCCCGTTTCGATCGGTGCGCGCTTCGGCTTCGGCATGTCGGGCGGGGGTTGCTCAGAAGTCGTCGTCCGTGGGCCCGGGTCCTTCGAGTCCGTGGCTTCGTTCGACGTGACGAAGGGTCGACGGGATCGTGCCGTGCGCAGCAGGCGCAGGATGCGGCACTCGAAGCGAAAGTCGCCAGGCGCGACCCATTCGGACGCGTCGTGATCTTCGAGCGACAGCGGCTCTGGCAGTTTCCAATCGTCGTTCGCGCCGACGACGACGCACACGACGGTCGGCTCGATCGTGTCGATCCGTGCGTCGAGTTCGCCGAGGACTTCGCGGCTGCTGTTGCCGGGGAAGCCGCCGTTCGCGACCGACCACGTGTCGCCGAGCTTCGCGCGGAGGTGGCGCTCGAGCTGCGCGGGGTAGGACTCCTCGCGGCTGGATGCGCCGAGACCCGCGGTGAACGAGTCGCCGACGCAGTAGACCACCGAGCGGCCCGCTTCGGCGGTGACCTGGGGCTTGGCCGCGAACAGCCAGAACCCGACGGCGAGGATCTGCAGAGACACCTCGAGGAGCACGATCGTCGCGATCGCGATCAGTGCGATTCGTCGAGCGCGCCGCATTCCGGATCCCGACTCAGAACGTCTGGGTGTAAGTCAGCATCGCCTGCACGCCGTTCAGGTCGACGTCGGGGACGCCGGTGTCGAAGTCGACGTTCGTCCGGAACCCGCGCACGCCGAACCCGAGGAATGCGCCCTGGCCCCAGGCGAGCTCGGCGCCCGCGCGGGCGTAACCGCCGACGCCGAAGGCCGAGTCGCTCGTGCGCGATACCTCAGTCTCCGAATCGATGTTGGCGAAGAGCATCAGGGGCCCGGCCCCGGCGTAGAGGCGCACGTTGTCGTCGAGCACGCGCGCGCTGACGTAGGCGCCCGCGGAGATATCGACCGCCGTCAGCTCGTTGTCCACGAGCACGATGATCGAGCCGTTGCCGGCGCGAACCGACGCGTCGTCGCGCCACCAGCTGAAGAGCAAGCCGCCTTCGAACCCGAACTCGACCTTCTTCCCGGTCAGGCGCTGGTGACCGTAGATCCCGATCATCGGCGTCTGCGAGATGTCGGCCTCCGCGACTTGCGTCGGATCGTTCGGATTCACGCGCTGCGCATCGAGGTCGCTGTCCAAGAACGTCGCGCCGATCAGGGCTTGCACCGCCGTCGCTTCCGTGCGGGACGAACGGCGTCGATCGTCGAAGTCGCGAAACTGCGCGCAGGCGTTCAGCAGGCAGAATGCGGTGATCGCCAGGCATCGAATGCGGACGTGCATGCGCTCGTCATAACCGATCCTCGGTGCGGAATTCCCGATTCCTCGGCGGGCGCGCCTGCGTCAGGCAGAGGATGCCGGTGATCGCGACGATGCCCATGGCCCAGAACATCGCGGCGCCCTGGGATTCGAACAGCGCGCCCGCGCTGAGCGTCGCGATGCCCATCCCCGCGCCGGTGCCGACCGCGACGTACGTCGCCTGCGCGGTGGCTGCGTAGCGAGCCGGCAACTCGCGGCGGATGTAGTTGACAATCGCGAGGTGCGTCGCACCGAACGTGAACGCGTGAAGGAGCTGCGCGACGACGAACACCGGAGTCGACTCCGCGTTCGCCATGATCGTCCAGCGCAGGATCGCGGCCGCGCCTCCGGCGACGCCGAACCACACGGGGTGCCAGCGGGCGACGAAGCGAGCGCTGAAGTGGAACAGCACGATCTCCGCGGTCGGTCCGACGGCCCACAGCCAGCCGATCGTCGACGTCGAGAGCCCGATCGAGCTCCAGTGCAGGGACCCGAACGAGTAGAGGCCCGCGTGGCTCGCCTGGATCATGCCCGCGCCGACGGCCATCGCGAGGAACCGTCGATCGCGGAGGAGGTCGGCGACCGGGCTACGCGTCGAAGTCTCCGCCGGCTCGGGGTCTGAATTCGGCACCGGCAGCCGCGTCGCGACCGCCATCGAGACGACGACCGCGACGAGCACGAGCCAGAACACGGTGTGCGTGCCGCGCCCGTCGAGCAGCCAGCCCGCGAGGACCGTCGAGAGCATCCAGCTGCCGGAACCGAACAGCCGCAGTCGGCCGTAGCGTTCGCGGGCGACCTGGGATGCGATCGAGTCGGTGAGCGGGAACAGCTGCCAGAACGTCCCGCCGAAGACGGCGCACAGCGCGAGCAGGGCCCAGTAGTTCTCCGCGACGGCGAACAGGGTGAACACGGCGAGCCCGCCGGTCGAGAGGAGGAGCGCGGCCTGGCGCGGCGACCCGCGCCGTTCGACCCACTGCACGAGCCACGGTGAGGCCGCGCGGACGAAGATGCCGGCGGCCATCACCTGACCGATCTCCGCCTTCGTCAGGCCGCGGGACTCGAGCCACACCGGCCAGAACGCCATGTAGGCTCCCATGACCGCGAACGTCGCGATGTAGAACCCCACGAGGGGGACGGCGCCGGTCATCGGCTCACCGTCGCCACGTCGTCGGGGCGAACAGCACGAGCGGCGCGAGGATCTCGAGTCGCCCGAGGATCATCTCGAACGACATGAACAGCTTGCTGTACGCGTGCAGGTCGCCGAATGCGCCGTACGGCCCGACGTTGACCGGGCCGACGAGCGTGAACTCGCCCGGGCTCACTTCGAACACTTCGGCCATCGCCGGACCGGTGCAGCTGCACATGCTCAGACTGATCACGAACGCCGACGTGAGGTCGATGCCGCGTTCGAACGAGTAGATGATCGCGCCGACGAAGATCACGAGCAGCCACAGCAAGAACAGTCCGACCATCGCCGAGATCACGCTGTTCGGCACGACGTCGTCGTCGACCTTGATCTTCTCGACGCTCTTCGGGCGGATGAACCGGCGGATCGTGAATGTGATCACGCGCACGAACACGAGCATGCGCACGATCTTGAAGCCACCGGCCGTCGAGCCGGAGCAGCCGCCGACGAACATCGCGAACATCAGCAGGATGAGCGCGGCCTTCGGCCAGTTCTGGTAGTCGGCCGTGCCAAAGCCGGTCGACGTCAGGAGACTCACGACCTGGAACGCGGCGTCCCGCAGGCACCGGCCGAAGTCGTCGTAGTTGCGGTGCACGGTCGCGTGGTCGAGGACCTCGCCGCCGCCGATCCGCAGGATCAGGCTCACCGCGAGCACGAGCGTGAGCGTCAGGAGCGCGTACGCGCGGAACTCCGGATTCTTCCAGAGCGACGTCGCACTGCGCTTGCGCATCGCCGAGATCAGCAGGGCGAAGCTCGTGCCGCCGACGAACATGAAGAAGATCGTCACGACCTCGACGACGACGCTCTCGAACTGTCCGATCGAGTAGTTCTTGGTCGAGAAGCCGCCGGTCGCGAGCGTCGAGAACGCGTGGCAGATCGCGTCGATCGCGGTGTGGCTGCCCGTGGCCTTGCCCCAGATCCAGAGGAACACTCCGAGGACGGCCGTCGCGCCGACGTAGAGTCGGAACAGCGAGCGTGCCTGCAGCCGCATCGACGGGCGCAGGTCGTCGTTCGCGACCCCGACCTGTTCGGACGCGAGGAGGTTCTTGCCGGTCACGCCCATCGCCGGGAGTAGGACGATGAACACGAAGATGACGCCGAGGCCGCCGATCCACTGCGTCATCGCGCGCCACAGCAGGATGCTGCTCGGCTGCTCTTCGATCGTCGGGTTGCCGCCCGAGCCGAGCGTCGTCGCGCCCGTCGTCGTCAGACCGCTGATCGCTTCGAAGATCGCGTCGCACGACGAGATGATCGCGCCCGAGGCGTAGAACGGGATCGCGCCAAGGACGCCCGCGACGAGCCACGCCGCGCCGACGACCGCGAGCCCCTCACGGCGGAAGAAGTCCGCGGACGCGGTGCGGCCGATCAGCCACAGCGTCACAGCGATGGCTAGCCCGGTGCCGGCGCCCCATGCGAACCCGGTCACCGGTTCGATTCCCGGGGGCACGTTCTCCTCCATGCACGCGATCACCAGGAGGCTGGCCTGGAGCAGCGAGAAGAACAGAACGAATCCCGAGAGGACTCTGGCGACTTGGGCCAGGTTCATTCCGGTTTGTTAACCACTTCGGGAGAGCCCACGCCAGTCTGGGTTGGGCTCTCCGTCATACCCGGTGCCTCCATACCGGGTGCCTTCATACCCGGTGCCTTCTGGCACCCGGGTTCTCAGGCACTCCGAACCGCACCCAGTATTCGTCGGCCCGTTCGGCCCGGAGCACGGGCTCGTCTTGGAAGCCGAACAGCGCCGCGATCGTCGCCAGGCCGGCGGCGCGGCCGGCGCGGATGTCCTGCGGGCTGTCGCCGACCATCGTCCCGTCAGCGGCGCCTCCCAGTCGCTCGAGCGCCGCGCGCAGGGGGCCCGGGTGCGGCTTGCGCTCGGGGGTCGAGTCGCCACCGATGACGACCGGCAGCAGCGCGGTCATCTCGAGATGCTCGAGGATGCGGACCGCGAACCCCTCCGGCTTGTTGGTGACCACGGCGAGCGGGTGGCCCGCGTCGGCGTAGCGCTCGAGGTGTGCGCGCACGCCGGGATACGGTTCAACCGTCGCCGTGCAGTGCGCTGCGTGGTGGGCGCGGTAGGCGTCCCAGACGTCGTCGACCCGGAGCCCACGGGGATTGTCCCGGATCGCGCGCTCGCACAGGACCCGCGCGCCGTCCCCGACCATCCGGCGGACCTCGTCGAGTTCGACCGGTGGCAGGCCGGCGAGCTCGCGGATGTGATTCGCGCTCGCGCCGATGTCGCCGAGGGTGTCGGCGAGCGTGCCGTCGAGGTCGAAGAGGATCGGACCGGGTCGCATTGCCGAGAGGGTAGTCGGACTCGCGTGCCGAGTCTTGACAGTTCGAGGCCGCTCGGTTCGCTTGACCGGCCCCCGCTCTCCGTTCGCCGGTCCCGCCGCCATGACTCCTCTCCGATCCCTCTGCCTCGTCGCGCTTCTGCTCGCCAGCTGTGCGAGCCCCGTCCGCTGGCGCGAGGTCGAGCACGACGCCGCGTTCGAGTCGATGTGGAACCAGCTCGTCCGCACCGCGACCCGCTCCGGCTACCCCGCCAACAACAACGAGACCGACTTCGGTCTCAAGCAGTATGTGTCGCAGTGGCGCTCGACGCCGGCGCCGTTCCGGCAGGGGCGCCGCACACGTCTCCACGCCGAATTCGAGCGGCTGGACGAGAAGCCGGGCTGGCGCATCCGCTTCTACATGGAGCAGCAGAAGGTCACCGACATCGCGATCGGCTTCGAACCCGAAGAGGACGACTGGTCGGACAACGGTCAGGATCCGGGCAAGGAGGACGTGCTGCTCGGCCAGCTGCGCCTGGCGTTCGGGCAGGACCTCGGAATCCGCCCCAGTTTCGAGACTCGATGAGCACCCTGCTCCGTCGGGTCTCGGCCGTGCCAACGCGCGTTCCGCGTGAGGCAGCGCCGGCCGGCCCGCGGTTTCCGAAAAGATCGTCGTGAAGCCCGCCCTCTCGATCCTCGTCGTCAACTACGCCTCGTGGGGGGAGTGCGTCGGTGCGCTGCGGTCGTTCGCCGACAATCCGGCGCACAACGCCGATGGCACGCCGATGTCGACGGAGGTGATCGTCATCGACAACTGCTCGCCGGTGCAGGACGAGGATGCGATCGCGCAGATCCGCGAAATCCTGACCGAGTTCGATCACGGCGAGCTGATCCTGCACGACGAGAACGGCGGCTACAGCAAGGGCATGAACCTCGCGCTCTCGCACGCGCGCGGAGAGTGGATTCTCGTCAGCAACCCCGACATCCTGATCAAGGAAGACACGATCGACGTGCTGCTGCGGAAGATGGAGCAGGACGATTCGGTCGGGGCCGGGCTTCCCGAGATCTTCTGGGACGAAGGGCTGACGGCGCGTCTGCCGCCGAACATCCTGCCGACGCTGCGCGACCTCGTCGGTCTCGGGCTCGCCGCGATCAGCCACAAGTTCCTCTACCGCTACTCCCGCAAACGCACGCGCGGCGCGGTCGAGGTGTGGGCGGCCGAGGGCGACGTCGAGATGCCGATGCTGTCGGGCTGCTTCTTCCTGATGAAGCGCTCGTTCATCGACGAGATCGGCTTCTTCGACGAGCGCTTCCCGCTCTACTACGAGGACACCGACCTGTCGCGGCGCATCCAGAAGGCCGGCAAGTCCGTGCTGCAGGTCAAGGGTTCGCACGTCGTGCACCTTTACAACCGCTCGGGCCAGACCGACTTCTCGATGGCGCTCGAGCGCTACTGGACGAGCCGACGCCGCTACTTCCGCAAGTGGTACGGCTGGTTCGGCCAGACCGTCTACGACGTCATTCAGTGGTTCCTGAAGACCGAGTGGGCGAAGAAGCGCAACGCGCGCCCGCCACAGCCGCACCTCGAGCACATCGGCGAGCACAACGAGAAGCCGGTCCTGACGTTCGACAGGTCGTACGACAAGTTCGTCGTCGAGTTCGCGCTCGACCCATACTTCTTTCTGGCCGGCGGCACGTTCGGCAGTGGCAACCGCTGGTGCCCCGAAGACTCGATGTTCAAGGGCTTCGGCCCGACGACGTACTACTTCCGCGTCGTGGATATCTCGGACCGGGAACAGCGAGAGATCGGCGTGTTCAGCTACACGCAGGTCGAGCCGCAGGTGTTCAAGGAGATGGAGGTCGTCGAGTGACGACTCCGGACCTGTCGGTCGTCGTCTTGTCGTGGAACACGAAGGACCTGACGCTCGAGTGCTTGCGGGCGCTCTACGCGGAGAAGCCGCGGCATTCGCGTGAGGTCATCGTCGTCGACAACGGCAGCAAGGACGGCTCGGCCGACGCGATCGCGGCGCAGTATCCGCAGGTTGTGCTCGCGCGCAACGAGGACAACGAAGGCTACAGCGGCGGCAACAACCAGGGCGCGAAGCTCGCGACAGGTCGCTTCCTGTGCCTGCTGAACTCCGACACCGAAGTGCGCGAAGGTGCCCTCGACCGGCTCGTCGACTGGTTGATCGAGCACCCCGAATACGGCGCGGCCGCGCCGCGGCTCGTCAGCCCGGACGGCTCGCTGCAGCGCGCGTGCATGGCGTTCCCGGGGCTCGCGACGGCGATCTGCTTTGACACGTTCTGGGGCAAGTTCCCGCCGGGCAAGTGGGTCGACAACCGCTACTTCATGAAGAGCTTCGACCACGCGCACAGCCGCGACGTCGACCAGCCGCCGGGCGCGTGCTTCATGATGCATCGGGAGGAGTACGCGAAGTACGGCGGGCTCGACGAAGAGCTGTGGTTGTTCTTCAACGACGTCGACATCTGCCGGCGCCTGTGGAAGGACGGTCGCAAGATTCGCTACGTCGCGGAGGCCGAGGTCCTACACCACGTCGGTGCGTCGACGAAGTCGTTCGACGGCTTCGTCGTGATCTGGCACAAGAACCGCATGGCCTACTACCGCAAGCACTACGGCAAGTGGGTCGACGGCTTCATGCGGATGGTCGTGCGGATGCGCGCGTTCGAGGAGCGGGTGCGCATCTGGCGCCGGAATCGCGGGGACAAGGGTCGTCGCCGAGCCGAGACCGATCACCTGCGCGGCGTGATCCAGGAGATCCTGGCTCGTCCGGAAGGGGCGCGATGAAGGTCGCGTTGGTCTGTCCGAACTTCCCGCCGGAGTTCACCGGCGGCACCGAGCAGGTCGTGCGTGCGCTCGCGCGTTCGATGCGGCAACAAGGCTCGGACGTGCTCGTCGTGAGCGGATCGGATCAGCCGCACCGCGGCCAGGACGTCGAGCGCGAGGACGACGACGGCGTCCCCGTGTGTCGACTGAAGCGCAACGAGCACGAGGGCTACGGCCTGGACATCGAGCGTCCGCGGCTGCAGAAGGTCTTCGACGATCTCTGCACGGCGGAAGGCATCGATGTCGTGCACGTGAACCACTGGTCGACGCTGACCGACGGCCTCGTGCGCGGCGCGCGCGCCGCGGGTCGCGCGGCCGTCGTGACGCTGCACGACGTGTGGACGACGTGTCCGCGCTTCTTCCGTTCTCCACCGGGTGGCATCACGTGCCCGATCGGTGCGGAACGCGACGCGTGCGCGCACTGCTGTGCGCTCGGGCTCGCGCAGACCGACGAGTGGTGCCGCGACAACCTCGTGATCCGCGACGCGACGATGCGCGCCGAGCTCGAGGCGGCGCAGGCGCTGACCGTGCCGAGCCGCACGAGTGGCGATCGCATCGCGACGCACCTGCCGTGGGATCCGGCCGCGTTCGAGGTCGTGCCGCACGGACTGCTGCAGCCGGTCAAGGGCTTCGAGCCGGAGCCGGCCGCCGATCCCCGAGTGCTGCGCGTCGGCACGTTCGGCAACCTCGTCGAGCCGAAAGGCGTGATGCTGCTCGTCTACGCGTGCCGCGGCATCCCGAACGTCGAGCTGCATCTCTTCGGTCCGTTCCTCGAGGCGCCGTTCGAGACGCTCGTGAAGGAGAAGGCCGAAGAGTTCGGCGTCTCGCTACACTGCCACGGCCGGTATCGCACAGGCGAGGCGCACCCCGCGCGGCATCTCGATCTCGCGGTGTTCCCGAGCCTGTGCGAGGAGACGTACGGCCTGGTCGTCGAGGAGGCGCTCGCGCGAGACGTGCCGGTCGTCGTGTCCGACCGCGGCGCACTGCACGAGCGCATCGGCGAAGGCGGCGTCGTCGTCGCGGTCGATGAAGTCGGCCCGCTCCACCAGACGCTGCGGCGTTACGCGCAGGACCGCGACGCGCTCACGGCGCTCCGCGCGGGCATTCCCCGCGCATTTCGGACGATCGACGACGCCGCGTCGCGCTTCCTGGAGATCTACCGAACGGTCCTCGAAAGATGAACCACCTCTTCCCGCCTCTGCTGCCGAAGGACGAACTGCGCGCGCCGGTGCTCGTCCTCGCCGCGCACCCCGACGACGACATCATGGGCTGCGGCGGCATGCTCGCGTGGCACCGCAAGCGCGGCGACGCGGTCACGGTCGCGCACCTAACCGACGGCGCTGCGGGGGACCCCGACGCGCAACACGACGACATCCGCGTTGTGCGGGTGCGCGAAGGTGTTGAGGCGCTGAAGCGGCTCGACGTGCACGATCTGCGCTCGATCGGACTGCCCGACGGCCAGCTGCCCGAGCACCTCGACCAGGCCGAAGCCGCGATCCGCGAGCTCGTCGCCGAGATTCAGCCAAAGACGCTCTACGCGTTTTGGTTCACGGAAGCGCACCGCGATCACCGCGCGGTTGCGCATGCGACCGCACGCGCCGCCGACTGCCTGCCGAACGACTGCCGCGTGCTGATGTTCGGCGTCAACGCCGCGGTGGTGGGGGGCACGATGTTCGAGCTCGGAGAATTCATGGACCAGAAGCAGCACGCGCTGCAGGCCTTCGAGAGCCAGCTCGCCTACAACGACTTCGCCGAGCGCATTCTGCACCGCGACCACGCGGCGACGATCAACGTCGAAGACCCGTCGATCAACTACGCCGAAGTGTTCGCCGATCTGCGCCCGAACGAGCTCGCGGAGGCGCGTGACAAGGCCGACTCCCTGATCCGCTTCCTGCTGAGGGACGACCGGTGAGCGACAAGACTGCATCCGTTTCGCTCGTCATCTCGGTCTGGAACCGCAAGGACGACCTCCGCGAGAACCTCGCCGCGATCCGCGAGCAGACCGTGAAGCCGCTCGAGGTGATCGTCGTCGACAACGACTCGACCGACGGCACGCCCGAGATGGTCATCGAGGAGTTCCCCGAGGTGCACCTGATCCGCATGCCGCATTCTGCGTACGGCGCGTGCGAGACGTTCAATGTCGGGTTCTCGAGCGCGCGCGGGGAGTACACGGGCATCCTCGACGACGACGTGATCCTGCCGAAGGACTTCGTCGAGCGCATGATGGAGGAGTTCGAGGCCGAGCCCGACTCGACGGTGCTGCTGTCACCCAAGGTCGTCGAGCCCGAGATGCCGGACTGGTACAAGGACTCGCCGGCCGTCAACACGCCGCGCTACATGTCGACGTTCCGCGGCTGTGGCAGCATGGCGAAGAGCGCGGCGCTGCGCGAAGCGGGCTACTACGACATCCGCTTCTTCATCTTCGGCAACGAGCGCGACCTGACGACGCGACTGCTGAACTTGGGATACCGCGTGAAGATGGTCCCGTCGATCGAGGTGTTCCACAAAGCCCCGTTCGGCATGCGGCACGGCAAGCGCAGTCTGTACTACCACGTGCGCAACTTCTGGTTGTACGCGTTCAAGTACGTGCCGTGGCGGCATGTCGTCGCGTTCCCGTTCCGCTTCTTGAAGAAGGGACTCGGCGGCAAGTCGAAGGACAAGGGCGGCGAAGTCACGGACGCGGTGGGGACGATCGGGCTGTTCTCGAACATCAAGAGCGTGCCGGGTGGGTACTGGATCTGCGTGAAGGCGACGATCGCGGCGCTTTGGAATCTGCCGTACTGCTTGAAGCGGCGGCAGGTGTGCAAGGCCGAGGATTTCGAGTTGCCGTTGAGTTGAGGGGGAGTCGGGCGACGATGCGGGGGACCCGAGGAGCTTGCCCCGCTCGTGTTACGGCGCGAGTGCGTGGAGGTACTTCTGCGGAGCCCCGGATCCCACACGCAACTCCATGAACACACTTCGCAGTGCTTTGGTCGTCGTCCCTTTTTCGCTCGGAACTGCCACGGTCGCGCAGTCCACTCTCAACTTCGAACCGAGCGCGGCCGAGACCATCCTCGACACGGGTTTCACCCAGGTCGCGCCGTTGGGGGCGGAGCCGATCAACGTCGCGGGCGGCATCTTCCTCTTCAACAACGTCAACATCCCCGTCGGTCGGACGGTTCGCGGCGTCGGACCGAATCCGATGATCTGGATCGTGTTCGGGAACTTCAACGTCGACGGGACGCTGTCCGTCGACGGCGAGGATGGCGATCGGGTCGACACGCTGAACTCCGCGAACTTCCCGACGCCCGGCGGCGTCTCGATCTGCACGAGTGGCGCCGGTGGTCGCGGCAGCCCGAACAGCACGGACCGCAGCTTCACGGGTGAAGCCGGATTCGGCGCGTTCGACTTTCCCGGGCGCGGCGGAGGCGGTGGACGGCTCGGTTGCCAAGGGCCGGCAGGTGGATCGGGCGGGGGCGGTGGCGTGTTCGCGACGGCTGGCGATCCGTGGTACCCGTTCGGAGGTGTGCCGTTCTTGCAGCAGTTCGGCCTCGGCGGGAGTGGCGTCAACGGGACGCTTCCCGGCGGTGCCCCCGGGACCTCGGTGTTCCTCGACGGTCGACCCGAGAACGACTTCATCGGCGTCGGCTACGACGTGCACCGCAACCTCGTGATCCCGGGTGAGCTGCTGCAGTTCCGTGGCGGCCAGGGCGGCGCCGGCGGAGGCGATAGGTCCCCGTCGTGCACCACCGGGGATCCGGCGTTCTTCGCGGACGCGAAGGGCGGCGGTGGCGGCTCGGGTGGCGGCGCCTTGATCATCTACGCGTTGGGCAAGATCCGCGTCGGCCCGCTCGGCGTGATCTCCGCGAACGGCGGCAACGGCGGCGGCGGCGAGCCGGCCGGTTCGAACAACGAGGGCGGCGGCGGCGGTGGTGGGGCCGGCGGGCTGTTGCTCCTCGCCGCGAGCACCAACGAGCTCGAGGTGCACGGCGAGACGTTCGCGAACGGGGACTACTCGTTTTCACTGTCCGCGGACGGTGGCATCGGCACGCAGGGGCAGTTCGCGGGCCAAGCGATCAGCGCGAAGTATCCGCCGGTTCCGGCGTCGGCGTTCAGCGCGTCGAGTGTCGGCGGATTCGGCGGCATGGGCATCGTGCAGCTGATGACGCCTCCGGGGAACAACGCCGACGGCACGAACACGATTCTCGACGACAATATCCGCGTCATGCAGAACGGCGCTGTAGTGTCGGGAGCGACGAAGCAGCGGTACCTCGCTTGGCGTGGTTGGCCGAATGCGGCCGGGACGCTGGTGGATGACTTCGGACAGGCGACGGCGATTGGTGGGGCGGAAGGCGATGTTCGGCCTTCGCCGGTGTTGTTGCCGCTGTTCTGAGGGAGGGGGCGGGCTCGGGCACGGGGCCCTGAGACGCGGCGACGCTGGCGGGCGCGCTCGGCCTGCGGAGCCCCTCCGACTGCGAACGCAACGCCAATACGCTGGCCGGCGCCGTGGGGCGAGCGGACGCCGTACAGCGGCCGGCGATGCTTGGGCAGTGGACGGTTCGGGGCAAGGGGCAAGGGCGGGCACAGGCGACGTGAGCAGGCCGCGCGGCCCGAGATCTCGAACGTGCGGATGCGGCTGTGTTGGCGCCGGCCAGTGAGCTTCGAAGAAGGTTCCCCAATCATGTTTCGAAACAGGACAAATACGCACAGGCGATCGTGCACCAACTCAGCTTCACCGCGCCCGGACACCTCGGCCAACATCGCGTCGCCCTTGCCCGTGTCCGAACTGTCCATAGGCCCAAGCATCGCCGGCCGCTGTATGGCGCTCGCTTGCCCTGCCGCGCGGGCCAGCGTGTTGGCGTCGCGTTCGCAGTCGGAGGGCCAGGCAGGCCAAGCTCGCCCGCCAGCGTTGCCGCTCAGCCACCGTCTCAGGGACCTTGCCCGTTCCCGGACCCCGCGCCCGCTTCTCTCGCGTGGCGTCTTCCGATCGCTGCGCCGACGGCGCTCCAACCAAGCAAGAACGGAATCGTCGCGAGCAGCAGCGTGCCGAACTTGAGTGCGCCGAACAGGTAGCCCCACGCGACGTCGCTGCCGCGATAGAGCATCGAGTCCAAGAACGTCTTGCTTTTGTACTTGGTCTCGAGGCCGAGCGGCGTGAAGAAGACCTCGCGCGCCGGCTTGACCAGGCTGTGGCGACCGGCGTCCCAAACCGTGTGGGTCACCGCGACGAGGAGCAGGGCGGACACAGCTTGAACCATGCCGATCCCGGCGAGTGCGATCACCGGCAGTGCCGCAAGGCCGCACGTCACGCCGAAGGAATGCAGCAGGCGTGATGTCACGAAGATCTGAACGAGTGCGGTCAGGGTGTCCGTCGCGGCGTCCTTGGTGGAGTAGTAGACGGCGCGATTGGCTTGGAGTGGGATGGCATCGCGGACGAACTCCGCTTGCCAGAAGTAGAACCCGGACTGAGCTGCGGTCATGAACACGATGAACACCGCAAACCATCGGAGGCGAGGGTCGCGGACGACGAGTCGGATCCCCTCCCAGACTCCACCTGCGGCGATCGCTCTGCCTGACGTTTCCTCCGGCCGGTCGGGGTTTCGATCGCGCCACAAGTAGCATGCGACCGCGAATTCGACCAATACCGCGGCTATCGCGAAGAGACCGTCGAATCCGACGTGACTCACCAGAAGAGCCGCGGCCGATGACCCGACGACACCACCGATCGTCCCTGCCGCGCCGACCGGCCCGAACAGCCGTTTCGCCTGCGCTTCCCGACAGTCATCGACCATGCACACCCAGAACAGGCTGATCACGCACATGTTGAACGCGCTGTACCACGCGTAGAACGCGTAGCCGATCCACTCCAGCGTGGTCGGGTCGTCGATGGTCCGCAGCAGCCACCAAAACAGGCCTAAGCAAACCGCGCACAGGTGCAGTGAAAGCAGCACGAAACGCCGGCGCGGCATGCGATTGACCAGCCACCAGTACCCGACGTTGGCCAAGGTCGCGAAACCGAACGTGGCGGCCCAGAGGTTGGGGAGGCCCTCGAGCCCGGCCACTGTGCTGATGGTCTCGCGCATCCCGCGCAGCAGCTTGATCGTGCACAGGATCGTGAAGAACAGGGCGGCCGAGCTGAGGAACAGCCGAGTTTCTCCTTGCTCGATCGCGACGAATCGCCGGAGCCACCAGACGAATCCATCCGGCGGCTGTTGCTCGGGGGTCGGTGCCGTCATGATAGGTCGCGTGGAATCTCGCTCGAAGTCGATACCGGGTCGCGTGGAAGGGTGCATCGTCGCGCGGATCGCGCGCGTCGTCACGTGCGTTCTCGTGGCCGCCCTGGGCTCGACCTCTGCCGCCGTCGCGCAAGAAAAGCGACCCTGGATCGCGGATCGTGACGCGTGGCAGAAGAAGGATGCGGAAGAGCGAGCCGGAATCCGCGCCGAGATCGAGCGAGCGGAGCTCGACGCGGTGCGCGCTTCGGCGAAGAAGCCGTGGCGCGTCAAGGACAGCAAGGAGTTCCTCGTGCTCGCGAACTGCGATCGCAAGTACGAGAAGCTCGCGACGAAAGTGGTCGACCAGTTCGCGGCCTGGTGCCACGAGCAGTTCTCCGACGTCACCGACGAGCACGTGCGTCGACGTGTCTTGACGATCACGCCGTCGGAATCGTCGGACGGCATCACGTCGACGGGCTACACGAGCGTCGATCGCGGGCTGCGCCTCGACGTCGATCGTCCGCTGATCGCGACCCGCGACAAGGACTACGGCAACTCGGCCGAGCAGCTGAACCGGGTCTATCGCGACGTCCTCGACACCTACTTGATGGACAAGGACGCGATGCTCTACCGATACATGCCGGCCTGGCTGTCGTACGGGCTCGGCGAGGTGACGGGGAGCGCGTACGTGAAGTCCAAGAAACTGCACTTCCGCGCCGGCGACTACGAGCGCGACGAGCTGCGGTTGATCTTGCGCAGCGACGACGTGCTGAGCTTCCGAGATATCCTCAGCTTGGACCAGAAGACCTACGCGACTCTCAACAAGGGTGAACTCAGCGGTCGCTACCAGTGCGTCAAGGCCGCGCGCTTTTTGATCTTCGGACCGGGGCGCAAGCACAAGGTCACCAAGACGTTCTTGCTCGACTACATGCAGGCCGTGATCGCGGCTGCGGACGCGCTGCGCAAAGACTGGGACCCGAAGGCACTGGATCAGAAGATCGACGGCACCGACGAGGAGAGAGAGGCGCTGCGCAAGGCGCGGACCAAGCTGTTCCACGAGCGTCGCGACGCGGTGACCAAACTCGCGTTCGAGAAGGTGTGCTCCGGCTGGACCGACAAGGACTGGGCGAGCGTCGAGAAGGCCTTCAAGAAGTACGAGGCCAAGTAGCTCTCGATGCGACCGGGAGCTCTGTCCGTCTGGGTGTTGCCGCTGCTTCTCTGCGGCGCGATGGTCGCGCTCGTCGCGACGGTGCGCGCGCGCAGCGAGATGCGTTCGCGGCTACCCGACGTGTCGCGGCCAGCCGCGGCCGAGTTCCCAGTGCACGTAGGCAAGCCCGGAACCGCGACACAGGTGATCGCCGGCCCGCCGCAGAAGATCCTTCTCGCGAACGTGACGATGGTCGACATCGTCACGCAGCTCGTCGGCCCGGAGCGCATCGTCGCGCTTCCCGAACAGGCGCTGACGTGGTCGCGTCTCGTCGACGTCGACGACGGCTTCCGCGCGCGGGCGCTTTTCCGCAGCGTCGAGCCCGAGCGCGTGATCTCGTTCGAGCCCGACCTCGTGCTCTGCAGCAACTTCAACACGCTGCTGGCCGGGCCGTGGACCGAGTCGGCCGGGATTCCGGTTGTCAGCATGCACGCAGAGAGCCTCGACGACCTGCGCGCGATGATCGGGATTCTCGGTGACGTGCTCGGTGTGCCCGAGCGCGAACGCGCGCTGCAGGAGTCGATCGACACTCGCGTCGAAGCGCTCGAGAGCTCGGCCGATGCGCGCCGAGGCCTCGGCGCGATCGCGTACAGCAATCTCGGCGCGGGCGGCTACTGCTCCGGCCGGTTCACGCTCGCGGACGACATGATTCGCCTCGCGGGGATGCGCAACCTCGCGGCCGACCTCGGCAAGAAACGCGTCGTGCGATTCACGTTCGAAGACATCGTCGTCGCGAACCCGGACGTGATCGTGATCCCGCGTCGGTTCGGCGAGCTCGACGCGTCGACCTACGAAGTGCTCGTCAACGAGCCGTCGCTCGCGGACGTCCGCGCGATCCGGGACGGACGCATCGTGCGGATGCACCCGCGGCTCTTCTCGACGGGTTCGCACGAGATCGTGTTGGCCGCCGAGCAGCTCGCGGCGGCGGTCGACGCGGGAGGACAGCCGAAGTGAAGCGCCCGCTCGTCGTCGGAGTCGCGCTGGCGTCCGCGTGGATCGTGCTGACCGTGCTGCAGCTGCGCATCGGTCCGGGCGGCGTCTACGCGATGGGCGACATCGGCCAAGGGATCACGGCGGCGTTCGGCCTCGGCGATCCGCTCGAGGGGTCGCGCCAGACCGTGATCGAGCTGCGCCTGTGGCGTGCGCTGGTCGCCGGCTTCGTCGGCGCGTGTCTGTCGCTCAGCGGGATGCTGCTCCAGGGCCTCTTCCGGAACGGGCTCGCTGCCCCGTCGGTGATCGGTGTCACGGCCGGCGCGTCGCTCGGCACCGCGATCGCGATCCTGATGATCGGTGGGTACCTGCCCGCGTGGACCTGGCTGATCCAGAGCACCTACCGGCCGCTGTTCGTCAGCGGCGCGGCGTTCAGCGGTGCGCTCGCGGCGGCATTGCTCGTCTCCGGGATCGCGCGGGTGGGGGGGCGCATCTCCGTGCCGACGCTGCTGCTCGCCGGCATCGCGGTCACGACGAGCATCGCGGGCATCCTCGGCGCGATCCAATCGCTCGTGTTCCAGGACTTCGACACGACGCGAGCGCTGCTCGCGTTCACGTTCGGGTCGCTCGACAACCGCAACAGTTCGCACGTCGTGATGGCGGGTGGCGGGATGCTCCTCGTGCTGTTGATCGTGCCGTTCGTCGCGCGTGAGCTCGACCTCTTGGCGGGTGGAGAAGACGACGCGCGCTCCCTCGGCGTCGACGTGCGACGGACCAAGCTGCTCGTACTCGGCGGCGCCGTGCTCGCGGCTGCCTGCGCCGTCGCGGCCGCGGGACAGATCGCGTTCCTCGGGTTGATCGCGCCGCACCTCGTGCGGCTCGCGGTCGGCGGGTCGCATCGGGCGCTTCTGCCTCTGTCGGTTCTCGGCGGCGCGGTGTTCTTGCTCGGCACCGACTATTGCCAACGGGCCTACTTCGACGATCTCGACCTCGCGCCGGGTGTCGTCATGTCGCTCCTCGGCGGCCCATTCTTCTTGTCGCTGCTGCTGCGGCACCGACGGAGTGCGGTCGCATGGTAGATCTCGCGTACGCGACGGGGATCACCTTCGACTACCCGGGGGTGCGCGCGCTCGACGGCGTTGACTTCTCGGTGCGCGCGGGCGAGCTCGTCTGCCTGCTCGGGCCGAACGGCTCCGGCAAGTCGACGCTGCTGCGCGTGCTGGCGGGTCTCGCCGATCCGAGTGACGGCACGGTGTCTCTGGGCGGCAGGCCGAGCCGCGGTATGTCGAGTCGCGACCGCGCGCGCACGGTTGCAGTCGTGCCGCAGGGCCTGCCGCGGATCCCGTCGCTGCACGTGCGCGACTTCGTGCTCGGAGGGCGCTACGCCCACCTGGGGCTCTGGCGCGCCGCGCGCGCCGAGGACTTCGCCGCGGTCGAAGACGCTCTGCAGCGCGTCGACGCGATGGACTGCGCCGATCGGCTGCTCGTCGGCATGTCCGGCGGCCAGCGGCAGCGGGTGCTGATCGCGCGCGCTCTCGCGCAGGGCTCGGACCTCGTGCTGTTCGACGAGCCGACGGCGTCGCTCGATCCCGAGCACCAGCTGCTCGTCATGGATCTGGTCGTCGACCTCGTCGCCAAAGGCTGCGGCGTCGCCGTCGTGACCCACGACTTCAACCTCGCGAGCCAGTACGCGGACCGCATCGTGATGCTCGACGAAGGGCGCATCGCCGCGGCCGGTCCGGTCGACGACGTGCTGCGTCGCGAAGTGCTCGAGCCGGTCTACGGCTCCCGACTCTGGTTCGGGGCGCTGCCTGGGGATCCCGGTCGGCCGCTCGTGATCTCCTGGCGCGACTGATTCGGCCCGCGCGAACGGCGTTTCGGCCGAGGGTGGCGTCGTCGGGAGATTCGCACCCGGTCGCGCGCCGGGCCGAATCCGGGCACAATCGAACGAGCCTCCGCACCCCGCGCCCCCTCGCACCCAGGCAACAACCCCTCCGCATGCACCGTGCATCCCTGTTCTTGGCAGCCTGTCTGCCATCGATCGCGCTGACCGCGCAGACCAACTTCCCGGCGACGATCAGCGCGTCGTGCAACGGCGGCACGACCGCGTTCATGCAAGATGCGCTCGAGTCGTCCCCGGCGTCGGCGCTGGTGCCGCTCGCCGACTTCGGCGCGGCCGCGCCCGGCTCGTGCGACGCCGACGTGATGTTCTCCCACGGCGTGTTCTGGCGTCTGTCGTCGGACACACGGCTGTCGCAGTTCTACGACACCGGGGCGGCCGGCGATCAGGGCGGCATCACGATGAGTCAGAACGCGGACAGCTGGACCGTGCGCTGGCCGGACGTGGACAACCGCGGTCTGCTCGACGCGACCTGGAACGCCTCGGTGACGTGCTGCGGCGCGACCTGTGGTCAGGTCGAGCACGAGTGGACTCTCCTCAACACGAGCAGTGCGACGCAGACGTTCGAGTTCTACGCGCACACCGACTTCGACTACGGCGTCAACTTCCGCAACGAGACGACGCCCGACGCGACCGGGGATCGGCAGATCATCCGACTCGACCCGACGTTCCCCGCACCGTGCCCCGGGCTCGCCGAGTTCTTCGGGGAGAACATCACGAGCTGGGAGGTCGACGCGTTCCCGTTCCTGCGGGTAAAGATGACGGGCGCGACGTTCGGCGGCTTGTCCGGCCAGACGCTGCCGTTCCCGCCCGACGACTACGAGGGCGCGATGGGTTGGACGCTGACGCTCAACGCCGGCGAGTCCACGACCGTTGTCTACACGCACGGGCAGAACTGTCTGAACTGCACCGCGCAGTCGAGCGTCTCCCTCTACGGCGCGAGCCACGGCAGCACGACGATCGGCACGAACGACACGCCGGCGCCCGGCTGCGCCGTTACCCTCGACGTCACCGGCCCGCCGAACGTCGCCGCGACGATGCTCGTAGGGGCGCCGCTGAGCGCGAACCTCCCGGGCTGCCCGCAGTGGATCCACGTCAACCCGATCTTCTCGATCCAGTCGAACCTCGACGCGTCGGGCCAGGTGGAGTTCTTGATCCCGGCAGGGACGGCGCCGTTGTTCTGCGGAGTGACGGTGTATTTCCAGGCGTTCGCACTCAACCCGGGTGAACCGTGCATCCCGCTGCAGAACAGCTCGGGGTTCGCGGTGACCTACGGGCATCCGTAGTCGCGGCATCGCGGTTGCGCCGTCTCGGCGCGATCGAGTGGACACCCGGCATCCAACTTGTAGATTCTCGCGCGTGTTGAGGATCGGCGCGCGTTCGCGCGCCTCGCCGATTCGTCGTGGACTGGAGGTCGCGCGTTCGATGCGGCCATCTGCGAGAGGTGATGCGATGAGGTTCTGTCTTCGAGTCCTGGTGCTCGCGACCGTCGCCGGCGGTTTCGGTGGATGCTCGAACGGCGACGAGGGGCCCGCGCCGGTGGCCCGGCGTCCTGTGACCGTCGTCACGTTGCAAGAGTCCGCGCCCGCGTCCCAGCGGCTGATCCCGGCGGTAGTCACGCCACACCGGGAAACACAGATTCCGTTCGAAGTCACGGGTCGCGTGGAGCGCATTCTCAACCTCGGCGAGGACGTCGATGGCGAGCAGGTCGATCGTTCGGGCGAGCTCGTCCAGGCCGGCGCATTCTTGGCCGAGCTGGATCCGAAGCCGTTCGAGCGTGCCCTCGTAAAGGCGCAGCAACGACTCGAGGCGGCGCGAAAGCAGCTGGCGGCGCAGGTCGTGCAGCTCGAGACCGTGCTGCCGGCCCGGCTCGAAAGCGCGAAGTCGCAGGCGGCCGCCGCGGAGCTCAATGCGAAGTACGCCAAGGACGACGTCGAGGCTTTGGTCTCCGCCGTCGACCTCGCCCGGACGACACTCGAACGGAACCGTGAGCTGCTGCCGACCGGTGCCGTGTCGGACATCGCCGTGCGCCAGTCCGAGACGAACCTCCAGGCGCAGCGCTCGCGGCTCGCGCAGGCGCGCACCCTCGTCGCGGCCCGAGAACGCGAGAACGACGCGGCGGACGCCGCGATCGCCGAGCTCGAGGGATCGATCCAGTTGCAGACCGCGAACAACGAGGCGCAACGCGCGACGATCAAGGAACTCGAAGAGGCCGTCGAGGATGCACAGAGCGACCTCGAGGACAGCGTGCTGCGCGCGCCGTACGCCGGCCGGGTCACCGCGCGATTCGCGGGCGAGGGCAGCTTCGTGCGCGCCGGCGAGCCCGTCGTCACGCTGACGATGATGAACCCGATCGAGGTCGTCATGACGGTCTCCGGAGACGTGGACGAAGAACTCGTCGTCGGCACGGACGCGATGATCTACCCGAGCGACCACGGTACGACCGAACTCAGTCGCGGGCTGCGCGCGACGCTCTACCAGAAGCGTGGGATCGCCGACCCGATGACGCGCACGTTCGAGCTCGGGCTCATCCTCGCGAACAAGAGACGCGGTGGCCGTTCGAATCCGGGCAACGTCCCGCAAGCGCCGTATCTGATCCCGGTCTTCGAGAACCCGCTCGATCTGCCCGGCCAGTCCGGCCTGTTCACGGTGGCCGAAGCCATCGGCGAGACCGGCGCGGAGTCCTGGGTGCTCAAGGTGCGCGGACTCGAACAGGGGGCGCGCAGCGCGGAGACACTCGAACGTGTGCTCGAGGCGGACAAGGTCGCGGTCAGTGTCGGCAGCAACACGATCCGCGTCGCGAGCTTCGGCCTCGTCGAGATCGTCGGGGACGGCATCCGTCGCGGTGATCTGCTCGTCCCGATGCCGACCGAGCAGCACGCTGCCGGCTTCGTCGTCGCGGACAACCGTTGGGTGCTGCGGCCCGGGGATCTCGTGCAGGTGGGCATCAACCGCAGTCGACACACCGCGGGCTTCTACGTGGGCGTGCAGTCGATTCGTGTTCTCGGCGGTCAACCGACGGTGTTCGTCGTCGGGGACGGTGAGAGAGTGAAAGCCGTACCGGTCGAAGTGCGGGACTCCGTCGGCGAACGACGTCGCATCGAGTCGGCGGCGTTGCGCGCCGGGGATCGGGTCGTCGAGCGCGGCGCCCACTTCCTGATCGACGGGGACCCGGTGACGGTGGCGACCGATCGCGTCGAGGGCGCCCAGTGACCGGCTTCGCGCTGAGGCGACGCGTCTTCACGATCACGCTCGCCGTCATGGCGATGCTTCTTGGCATCTCGACGTACAACAACATCTCGCGTCGCGAAGACCCGAAGATGGAGACGCGTATCGCGCTGGTCGGCTGCGAGTGGCCGGGTGCGCCGGCGCTGAAGGTCGACGAGCTCGTCGTCGACGTGTTGGAAGGAGCGATCCAGCGAGTCGACGAGGTCCACGAGATCCGATCGACGTCGCAGGCGGGCTACGCGATCATCGAGGTCGAACTCGACAAGCACGTCACCGAAATCGACCAGGCGTGGACCGACTTGCGCAACGAGATCCGCGCGGTCGAACGCGAGCTGCCGGCCGGCGCGTCGCCGCCGTTCGTCAACTCGAACTTCGGCGACGTCTCGTCGATGTGCCTGACGATGTACCAGGTGCCGCCGCCGGGCGCCGAAGGGGATGCGATCGAGCGGGTCTACACCGATCGAGAGATGGAGGTGTTCGGCGAGCTCGTCGAAGGCGAGCTCGAGGCGATCGGCTCGGTCAGCGGCGTGACGCTCTACGGGCTCGCCGAGGAGCGCATCTACCTCGAGGTGAAGAGCGCCGACTGGGCCAAGCTCGGCGTGTCGATGGCCGAGTTCCAAGCCGCCCTCGACGACCGCAACATCGTCGTCGCGAGCGGTGAACTCGAGACGTCCGGTGGTCGCTTCATGCTGCGATCGACCGGCGAACTCGAGTCGCTCGAAGAGTTCGGCCAGGTCGTCGTGAGCACGGACGACGCCGGTCAGCCGATTCTCCTGCGCGACCTGCCGATCCGCGTGCGGCGCGGCATCGTCGATCCCGTGTCGGAACGCGTGCGCTTCTTCGACGGCACACACCGCGTCGACCGCGCGGTCCTGCTCGGTATCGAGATGAAGGACGGGCAGAACGTGGTGCGCATGGGGGAGGACGTGAAGGCGCGCCTCGCCCAGCTTCGGGCGGGTCGCCTGCCCCCCGATCTCGAGTTCGCGATCGTCAACGAGCTGCCGCGCCAGGTCGACGAGCTGGTGCTCGGCTTCATCGACAACCTGTGGCAGGCGATCCTCGTCGTCCTGCTCGTCGCGCTGCTGATGATGGGCTGGCGCCCCGCGATCGTGATGGCCGCGGCGGTGCCGCTGTGCATGGTCGCGGCGCTCGCCGTCGTGCGGCTGTTCGAGGTCGAGCTCGAGCAGTTCTCGATCGCGTCGTTGATCATCGCGCTCGGCATGATCGTCGACAACGCGATCGTCGTGTCGGACCAGGCCGCGTCCTTGATGCGCGCCGGAGAGTCCCGGTTCAACTCGGCCCTGCGGGGTGCACGCGATCTCGCGATTCCCATCCTGACGTCGACGCTGACGACGGTCGCGGCGTTCTTGCCGCTCCTGCTGATCCCCGGGGACACCGGCGAGTACATCCGATCGTTGCCGATCGTCGTGTCGACCACCCTGATCGCGAGCTACTTCGTCGCGATGGCGGTGACGCCGATTCTGTGCTTCTGGATCCTGCGCCCCGGCCGCGTGGCCGAGCAGACAGAGGGCGTGATGCTGCGCGGCTACGGTCGACTCATCCGACTCTGTCTGAAGCGCAAGGGGCTGACGCTGCTCGCAGCCGTGGTCGCGGTGCTCGGTTCGGTCTCGCTGGTGCCGATCATCGGCAATCAGTTCTTCCCCGGCGGCGTGCGCGATCAGTTTTTCGTGCACGTTCGATTGCCCAACGGCTCGACGCTCGAGCAGACCGCGGCGATCGTGTCGCGGGTCGAAGACGCGATCCTGGAGACCGCGTTCACCGAGATCGACGGCGAGCGGATTTCCCGGCTGAAGAACTCCTTCGCGTTCGTCGGGTCGGGCGGTCCGCGCCTCATGCTGACGATGGATCCGGAGACGCCGTCGCCGCGGTACGCCTTCCTGGTCGTGAACACGACGGACGCCGAGCTCTCCGCGGACTGGGCCGCCGAGCTGCGCAAGCGCGTCGCCTCGATCGCGGGGGCGCGGATCGAAGTGCTCAACTACGTGCTCGGTCCGCCGCTGGAGTTTCCCGTCGAGTTCCGACTCTCGGGGCCGAACCCGGATCGGCTGCGCGATGCCGGCGAGGAGATGGTGCGGTTGCTTCGCGAGGTGCGCGGCACGACCGACCCGTACCACGACTGGGGCAACGCGACGTACCAGATCGAGGTCGACATCGACGACCAACGCGTCGAACGAGCGGGTCTGAGCAATCGGGCCGTCGCGGATTCGCTGAACGGCCTGATCGCGGGGACGAACCTCACGGACTTCCGTGAGGGCGACTACACGATTCCGGTCGTGCTGCGCCTCGACGCGGGAGAACGCCGCGATCTCGAGAGCCTCGAAGGGATCTATGTCGGCAGCGGTGCCGGCAAGGTGCCGCTCGACTCGGTCGCGACGATCCGGACGGGGTGGCAGCCTGCGACGATCGCTCGGTTCAACCGCACGCGCGCGATCACGGCGGGCTCGCAGGTCGAAGTCGGCTACTTGTCGACCGAGGTCTCGGCTGCCGCCGTGCCGGCGATGGAAGATCTCGCGCGGGCGCTTCCGGCTGGCTACTCGCTCGACGAGCTCGGCGAACAGAAGGAGGCGGCGGAAGGGCAGGCCGACATGGGGCAGGCGCTGATCATCAGCATGGCGCTGATCCTGCTCGTCTTGATCGCGCAGTACAACTCGGTGGCCAAGCCGATCGTCGTGCTCGCGGCCGTGCCGTTGGCGCTCATCGGTGCGCTGTTCGGTTTGCTCGTCAGCGGATGGCCGCTCGGCTTCATGCCGATGCTCGGCATCGTGTCGCTCGCGGGGGTCGTCATCAACAACGCCATCATCCTGATCGACTGCATCCAGGGTGACGTCGCGTCGGGGCGGGATCTGCGTGAGGCCGTGGAGCGCGCCGGCAAGGTACGGATGCAGCCGATCCTGCTCACGACCGCGACGACGATCGGCGGCATGGTGCCGCTCGCGCTCTTCGGCGGTCCGATGTGGGCCGGCATGTCCTACGCGATGATCTTCGGTTTGGCGTTCTCGACGGTGCTGACTCTCGTCGTCGTGCCGACGATCTACGTGACGTTCGTGGAATGGTTCGGGATGCGCGTCGTGGAGGAGGCGTCATGATCGGCAAGCACCGTGTCGTCGCGCTGGCGGGCCTGCTCTGCGGGTGTGCCGTCGGGCCGGACTACCGCGCGCCGGAGATCTCGTTTCCCGAGGCGTTCCGCGATCAAGTCGCTGCGTCGGCGAACGCGCGCGCGCTCGCGGAATGGTGGGGCGTCTTCGACGACGCGCGCCTGGGTGCAACCGTCGAACGCGTGCTCGCGGCGAACCTCGACGTCGTCGCGGCCGTCGAGCGCGTCGAAACCGCGCGCGCCGCGTACGGTGTCGCCGCTGCCGATCGACTGCCGACGTTGGATGCGCGGGGGTCGTATCAGCGCACCCGTCCGTTCCTCGGGTTGCCCGGCCAGACCGCGCCGACGCAAGACCTTTGGTCGATCGGCGCCGGCCTGTCGTGGGAGATCGATCTCTTCGGTCGCGTGCGTCGCTCCGTCGAAGCCGCGGCTGCGGACCTGGATTCGCAGGTCGAGGATCTGCGCGATGTACAGGTCCTGCTGATCGCCGAGACCGTCGCGACATACCTGCAGATCGTGTCGATTCAAGAGCGTCTCGAGATCGCACGGCGCAACGTCGAAGGGCAGGAGCGCAGCTTGGACATCGCCAACCGCCGTCAAGAAGCGGGCATGGCTTCGGGACTCGATCCCGCCCAGGCGCGAGTGAACCTGTTCTCGACGCAGTCGGCGGTGCCGGAGCTGGAGCTCGCGCTGCGCCGCGGACTCCATCGACTGGCGGTCCTGCAGGGTCGGGATCCTTCGACGGATCTCGGTTTGGTCGCGGATGGCGTCGCGCTCCCGGCGATGCCCGAGACGTTGATGGTCGGTGTTCCCGCCGACCTGTTGCGCAATCGCCCCGACATCCGCAGCCTCGAGCGCCAGCTCGCCGCGCAGACGGCGCGGGTCGGCGCCGCGACGGCCACGCTGTATCCGGCGATCAACCTGTCCGGCGCGTGGGATTGGCTCGCGCGTTCGCCGAGCAGCCTGTTCGACGCGGGCACCGGGTCCGGCGACATCGGGCCGCTCGTGTCGCTGCCGATCTTCAACGCGGGACGTCTGCGCTCCCGCGTGCGCGCCGAAGAGGCGGCCGTGCGACAGATCGACGCCGCGTTGCGCCAGCGCGTGCTCGTCGCACAAGAAGAGGTCGAGAACGCGCTTGTCGCGATCGTGCGCGACCGGCGTCAGGTCGTGCTGCTGCGTGACGCGGTGGCTGCGGCTCGCGAGTCGGTCGCGTTGTCGCGGCAGCTCTACACGTCCGGTCAGTCGGACTTCCAGAACGTGCTCGACGCGGAGCGCAGTCTGTTTTCGCTCGAAGACCAGCTCGCGAGCGTGCGCCTCGCGGCACTACTCGATTTGGTCGAGCTCTACCGCGCGATCGGCGGCGGATGGGGCGGCGCGTCTCGAGAGATCACCAACGTCGGAAAATGACCTGGACCCGAGGCGGGGGTGAGTTCGGGGACTAGCGTGCGATGTCGTCCCTAAGAGAGAATCGTGGGGACGCTCGTCCTGTCCCTGCTCACGGATTCTCGATGGCTCCATTCGCCCGCGCGTGCGTCGCGCTGTCTCTCTTCACCCTCCCGCTGACCGCCCAACGCTTCGACCAGGTTCCGCCGAAGGCGCACTTGCCCGTTACGGAGCGGGGGCTGCAGGCCAGCGAGCTCGTCGACCTCGACGGCGACAACGTCCTCGAACTGGTCATTGGCAGTCACAGTGACTTCGCGAAGATCCTGCGCAGCGACGGGCAGGGCGAGTTTACGACGATCGAGGCGCTGAGCACGTTCCGCGTCCGTCAGATCCAGGCCGGCGACCTGGACGGGGACGGCGACGTCGACTTGATCCTGGACGGGCTTCCGTTCCAGGTGCTGCGGCAGGATCCGGGTGGGTGGACCGAAGTGACCCAGACTGCGTTCGCCGGGCTGGCAGCGCCGTTCCCCGGCTCGTCGCAAGGCCTGGTCGACGTGGATGCCGACAACGACCTCGACTTTGTCGCGAGGATCGGCCTGCAGCTCGCGCTCTACCTCAACGACGGAACCGGTGTGTTCACCGACGTCACGGCGACGCAGATGCCGTTCGAGTTCGTCGACGGCGGTAGCTTCGCGCCCGGCGACCTCGACAACGACGGAGACGTCGACCTCCTCGTCGCGCGCACCGGCACCGTTACGATCTACGACAACGACGGCATGGGCACGTTCACGAGCATGCCCAGCCTCGTCGTGGCGCCCGGCTTCGTCGCCGACGACGTGCAGGTCGCGGACATCGACAACGACGGGGATCTCGACGGCCTTCTCGCCGGCGTCGTGTTCGGTGGTGTGCTCGCGCTGCGGAACAACGGGGGCACCTTGTCCGACGACACCGTGAACATCCTGCCCGTGGGCACGATCAACCGCGGCGCGGTGTTCGAAGATCTCGACGGGGACGGGGACGTCGACCTCGTGCTCAATGGCGACAACCGGGTTCTGATCAACGATGGCTCGGGTTCGTTCACCGACCAGACCGCGACGCTGCTGGATTCCGACCGGCGCGCCTCGAGCATCGCGGTCGGTGACGTCGACGGGGACGGGGATGCCGACCTCGTGGAAACGCGCAACGAGGCTGGTCTACCGGCGATTCTCTACCTGAACGACGGGACCGGGAAGTTCGTCACCGCGGTGCGTCGTCGCGCGCCCAACAACAACGCGAATCCGACGGCGATGGCGTCCGGGGATCTCAACGGCGACGGGCATCGCGACCTGGTCGTCGTGGCGCGCAATACGACTCTCGGCGGCCCGGTGATCCAGGTCCTGCTCAACGACGGCACGGCGAACTTCGAAGACGTGACCGAGGCCGCGCTCCCGGTCGCGTTCGAGGACGTCTGGGCCGTGGCGGTCGCGGACCTGACGAACGATGGCGTGCCCGACATCGTCGCCGCGGACACCGACTCGATGCAGCTCTGGGCGAACAACGGCTCCGGCACGTTCACCGACATGAGTGCGCTGCTGCCTGCTGGCCTGGGCGACGTCGGTCATATCGTTGCGGAAGACTTCGACGGGGACGGTCGCGTGGACCTCCTGCTCGGCACGGGATTGCCCGTGGGGCCGCAGAACTACTACCTCCGGCAGACCGCGACCGGCACGTTCGTGGACGAATCCGCGGCGCGGCTTCCGCTGACGACCGCGCGCACGAACGCGTTCGCGATCGGAGACATCGACACCAGCGGAACGCTGGACGTCGTCGTCGCGGATTCCTCGACGCAGAACGCGATCTGGCTCAACGATGGAACCGGGACCTTCACGGTCGCCGTGACCGGCGCGCCGCAGATCGCGGGGGAACAGGTTTGGGACCTCGCGTCGGGTGACGTCAACGGCGACGGCAACGTCGACCTGATCCTCGTGTCGTCGACGAACTCGCTGTTCCTCGGCCTCGCGGGTACGACGTTCTTCGTGCCGGCCGCGCCGCTGCCGGCGCTTCCCGTGCACAGCAACCGCGGGTTCCTGAGCGATCTCGACGGCGATTCCGATCCGGACTTCCTCACGATCAACGGTGGCGGAGGCGCGCCGCCGGTGTCCGTGTTCCGCAACGACGGGGTCACGGGGTTCGTCGACGTCACGGCCAGTGCGTTCGCGACGCCGGACGCGTTCTTGTACACGGACCTCGTGATCGCGGACCTCGACGGCGACGCGGACCACGACCTCGCGTTCACGACCACGACGGCGACGAAGATCCTGCTGAACGCGTCGCAGCCGCACCTCAGCTCGCCGCTGCTCGCGCGGGCCGGTCGGGACTACCGCTTGCGCGTGGTCGAAGACCCCACGCAGCCGACGACCTGGCTGCTCGGTGTGGGGGCACTACCGGCGCCGTTGCCGACGCCGTTCGGGCTCTTCCGTCTCGATCCGGCGCTGACGCTCGCTGCCGTAACCACGCCGAACGCGGCTCTCGACCTGTCGATTCCTGCGGCGACGACGCTGACGGGGATCGACATCTACTGGCAGGCGGTCTACTCGACGACGAACCCGCGATTGACCGACCTGATCGTCGACCGTGTCTACTAGGAACCGAGCAGGGTGTCGACGATCGCGCCGACGCCGGTGCGCACCGGGTCCACGCACGGCACGCCCGTGCGTTCGGCCGTCTCGGCGAGGCAGGCCTGCGCCGCGTCGTCGTCGAGTTCGCTCGTGTTGAGCGCTACGCCACGCACCTTGGCGTCCGGCGCGGTGATCTTCGCTGCCGACTCCGTGAAGCGGATGCAGTCGAGCAGATCCGGCGTCGGGTAGAGGTCGGCCGCGCGCATCGTCGTGCGCGTCGGGTGGTGGCACATGATCAGCGTGTCGGGCTGCGCACCGTGCAAGAGCCCCAGCGACACGCCCGCGAACGCCGGGTGGAAGAGCGAACCCTGCCCCTCGATGACGTCCCAGTGGTCGTCCGCTGCCGCGGGCGCGAGCTGCTCGGTGGCGCCCGAGATGAAGTCGGCGACGACCGCGTCGACCGAGATGCCGCTGCCGGCGATGAAGATGCCGGTCTGGCCGGTCGCGCGGAACGTCGCGTTCGCGCCGCGCGCTTGCAGCTCGCGTTCGATCGCGAGCGCGGTGAACATCTTGCCGATCGAGCAGTCGGTGCCCACGGTCAGGATGCGCCGACCCGAACGCTTCGCGCCGGTGCCGACCGGCAGGTCCTTCGGCGGTAGACGCACGTCGTGCAGCTTGCGACCGTGCTTCTCCGCCGCGTCGCGCAGCTCCGGCACGTCGCACAGCGCGATGTGCATGCCGCTCGCGACGTCGAGCCCGTGCTCGATCGCTTCGCGCAGCGTCGTGACCCAGCGCTCGTGGATCACGCCGCCCGCGTTCGCGCAGCCGATCACGATCGTCTTCGCGCCGGCTTCGACCGCGGCCGCGAGATCCATGCGCGGCAGACCGGTCGTCGCGACGCAGTCGTCGTAGCGGAACTCGCCGACGCAGATGTCGGGCCGCCAGTGGGCGATGCCGGTCGCGGTCTTGGCCGTCGACTGATTGGGTGCGTCCCCGAGGAACAGCAGATACGGAGTGCGGATGGTCTCGGTCATGGGGCAGTGGACGTGCGATCGGTCGTCCGGGCGAGAGCATAGATCACCGTCGACACGAGCGCTGCAGCAACGCCGGCGATCATCCACAACGTCGTCGATCCGAACCGGTCGTAGATCCAGAACCCGGCGAGCGGCGCCAGCCCGGTCGTGATCGCGAACGACATCGTGTAGACGCCCATGTAGCGCCCGCGGTTCTTCGGCCCGGCGCGGTTAGCGACGAAGGCGCCGGCCAGCGGCGACTCGATCATCTCGGCGATCGTCCAGATGACTACCGACACCGCCGCCCAGGCGAACGTGCTGCCGAACGGCAGCATGACGCAGCTGATCGCGACCAGGTAGCCGGCGAAAGCGATCCAGCGCAGGGGCGGGCGTTCGGCGAGCTTGTGCGAGATGATCATCTCGAGCGCGACGATGATCACCGGGTTCATCCCGAGCAGGAATCCGATCTCGCTCTTCGACAGGCCGTACTCGTTCTCCAAGAACACGGTGCCGGTGCTCATCCACTGCATGACGACGAGCGCGAGCACGAACGTGTTCGTCGTCACGATCAAGAACAGCCCGTCCCGCCACGGCGAGCGGTCCGACTTCTCCTCCGAGTCCGGCTCGTCGATCGTCGGCGACTTGCCGCGGAACAGCACCACCAGCAGCAGCCCCGCGATCAGGCAGGCCGTGCCGTCGACGACGAACAGGTGGTCGAACGACGTCTCTGCGAGTACGCCGCCGGTCGCCGGGCCGATCGCCATGCCGAGGTTGATCGCCAAACGGAAGAGCGCGAGCGCGCGCGTGCGCATCTCGGGCGGACACGTCGACGTCAGCAGAGCCCAGCTCGCGGGCCGCATCATCGTCTGGATCATCCCGAGGATCGGCAGCGCGATCGCGAGCGAGAGCCACGTGTCGCACGTGCGCAGGACGAAGAAGCCCAGTCCCGTCAGGATGAGCGAGCCCGCCTGGATCGTCAGCGCACCGACGTGGTCACTGAGCCAGCCGCCGCCGATCGAACCGAGCACCGTCCCGACGCCGTAGAGTCCGAGCAGCACGCCCACCGTCGGCTTGTCGAGTCCGCCTTCGATCTCGGTCGCGAAGTAGAGCGCCAAGAACGGGATCACCATCGTGCCTGCGCGGTTCACGAGCGTGACCGCACTGAGCAACCACGTCGCGCGCGGCAGCCCGGTGATCGCTTCGCGGTAGAGCCGGACGTATGTGCGCAACATGTTGTGGGGGGGCGAGACGGCGAGCGGGCCTCGTATTGAATCCTTGCGAGCCGACGCCGCAACCGGGAAACTGCAGACTGGCACCTCGCACGGTCAGGCGCGAGGGAGGGATCATGAAACTCTGCTTTCTCGAGTTGTTCGAGGACGGGTCTGCGGCATCCGAGTCCGGTGGTTGGGTCTCGGCGGCAGTGCTCGTCACCGACGCACAGACACGACCGCTCGAATTCCGCGTGACGGATCACGTCCACGTGGACGCGGTGCAACAAGCGCTCTACGGCGCCTCGTTCGACGAGCACCTCTACGGCACGGTGCTGACGGCGCCGCTGCTCGAAGCGCTGCGGGAGTCGCCCGACGTGATCTTGGTCCGCGACCAGTCGCTGCTCGCGCTGCACGGGCTGGCGCCGCTGCCGGTGCTGTGGATCGGCCGCGACGAATCCGATTCTGCCAATTCTCAGAACGGCGGCGGCTTCGTCGTCGGCATCCGCGGGGACGACGACGAGCTACTCCACGCGCGTTCGCGGCTCGGCGAATGCGTCGTCGGCCGCGACCTGCTCGAGCCGTTCGAGCGCATCGCGACCGCCCTCGAGCGCGTCCGCGTCGACGGCGCGCAGGTGAGCCCTGGGGCGTGACCGTTTGAGGTTCACCGACCGACGCCTGCGCCGCGCGATCCGCCGCCTGCGCCTGCAGGTGCGCGAATACGACTGCGAGCTCGTGACGCCGGACGTGCGGATCTTCGCACGCCGGCTGACGACCGACCCGGCCAAGGTCAGCCGCGACCTCGCGCGCGCGGTGCGGGTGCCGCGCACGTTCGGCGGCCGCTTCCGTCCGGTCGAGCAGGAGCTGGCGCGCAGCAAGCGAGGCAAGCCGCGCAAGGCCTACCGCGAGCACAAGCTCCCGGGCGGCGTCGTGCACCAGCCGCCGTCGATCTGGGATCTCGTGCTGCCGATGCTGATGCCGCCGCTCGAGATCGACCACGACGGTTTCGCGCACCTGCCACACCGGCTGTATCGCTACCAGCGCAGCGGCATCGACTTCCTGCGTTCGCACCCGTCGGCGCTGCTCGCCGACGAGATGGGCACGGGCAAGACCGTGCAGAGCACCGTCGCGGTGCGGCTGATGTTCCGCGACAAGAAGGTCCGCCGCGCGCTCGTGCTGTGCCCGCTGAGTCTCCTCGGCGTGTGGGACCGTCATCTCGCGGAGTGGGCGCCGGAGCTCGCGGTGACCGTCGTGCACGGCGGCGCGAAGACGCGGCGGCGTGACTGGAAGTGTCCGGCGCACGTGTTCGTGACGACCTACGACACGCTGCGCGGCGACCTGGCCGGCGACGAGCCGGTGCTGCCGCCGGAGCTCGCCGCCGCGTTCGACCTGATGCTTCTCGACGAAGCGCAGACGATCAAGAACTCGGATAGCGGTCGCACGCGCGCGGTGCGCAAGATCGACGCGAAGTACCGCTGGGCGTTGTCCGGCACGCCGGTCGAGAACCGGCTCGATGACTTGGTGTCGCTGTTCGCGGTGTTGCGCCCGGGCTTGCTGTGCGCCGACGACCTGTCCGCGACTCAGGCCTCGTCGCTGATCGCCCCGTTCGTGATGCGCCGCACGAAGGCCGAGGTCATGAAGGAGCTGCCGCCCAAGATGCGCCAGGACCAGTGGCTCGAGCTCGACCAGGCGCAGCGCGAGGCCTACGAACGCGCGGAGAAGAAGGGCCGCGAAGACCTCGAAGAGCTCGGCGACGACGTCAGCCGTATCCACATTTTCTCGCTGATCACGAAGCTCAAGATGATCTGCAACTTCGGCCCCGGCGAGGAGTCGAGCCCGAAGCTGCGCGCGGTCGAAGCGAAGGTCGAAGCGATCGCGGCGAGCAAGAAGAAGGTCCTGATCTTCACGCAGTGGCTCGAGGCCGGCGTCGACCGTCTAGCGCAAGCGCTCCACCGCTTCGGCGTCGTCCAGTTCGACGCGCGCCTGGACTCCGCAGGCCGCGAGGCCGCGATCCAGAAGTTCCGCGAGGACGACTCGATCACGGTGTTCGTCGCGACGGTGAAGAGCGCGGGGGTCGGGCTGACGCTGACGGAAGCGAGCTATGTGATCCACTTCGACCACTGGTGGAACCCGGCGTGGATGTTCCAGGCGGAGGACCGCGCGCATCGCAAGGGGCAGCTGGAGCCGGTGAATGTGTATTCGTTGTGGATGAGGGGGACGATCGAGGAGCGGATCCACGAGATCCTGGAGAAGAAGGGGATGCTGCAGGAGGAGATCTTGGATGGGCTCACCGAAGATGCCGTCGGCGGCATGATCTCCGTGCGCGAGTGGAAGGGCATGCTCGGCATCGGCCGCTAGGCCCCTGCCGATTTACTTGCCCTTGCCATTGCCCTTGCCTTTGCCTGCCGCGACGAAGCACACGACGCCATCCACGATCACCGGCAGTCACGCCATGACCGGCTTCGCCGGCAACACCAAGCGACCACGCGACCAAGATTGGGCAGCGGGCGCGAGTTGCCGCTCGATGCTCCCCACGTTCGAGGATGTGAGTTGCGACGACTTCGAAGTGACGCGTGGGAGAGGGGTCGTGGGGCTAGGATCCTGCCTCGCATGGCGGAGTTGCTGGGCTTGGGTTAGTCGGTTGTCCACCGCGCAGTGCGACGCGCCGCCGCCAAGAGACTCGGGCGGGTTCGGTTGCAAGACTGGTCTATCTAGACCTTGTTGGCCAAGTCACGAGTGGGTGTGCGCGCCGCGAACGCCCCCGCTCAGCGGCCGCCGCAAATCAGGAAGAAACCACTCCAAGGTTGATTTTTTTTGGCAGGACGGGTATGAGGGCAAGCCCTTGCCCTGATACCCGATATCGGCGATGGCCGGGCACCGCGAACATGGCGCTTGCGGTGTCCCTGGCGGCCCCATACGCAGGAATTCCCAATTCCGAATTCCAACGATTAGGGAGATCTCATGGCATATCCATATGCCCCGTCCGCTGGGCCGATCTTGAAGACCCTGGAGCACTTTCGGCGAAAAAGAGTGCCCAAAGAAATCGATGCTGACGTTCTCCGAAAGCTCGGCCTGGCACCGAAGAACGAGTCATATGTCCTGAACATCCTCAGGTTTTTGGGGATCATCGATGAGAGCGGCAAAACGGACGCCGATCGATCTAAGGTCTTCGCACAACACAAAGACGACGCCTTCGCCGGAGCGTTCGGACCGATTGTGCGAGATGCCTACGCAGAGTTGTTCGAGCTACATGGCGACAGCTCATGGAGCCTTGGCCGAACGGATCTCATACACTTCTTCCGACAAACTGACCATTCGTCCGAGGTGGTTGGGCAACGCCAGGCCGCGACGTTCGCGGCGTTGGCCGGACTGGCGGGCCATGGCGATACGCCGAAGGTGCGCGAAGGCAAGAGTAGCAAGGCTACGTCAAAAAAGCAGAGGGGCGATAAGGGCAAGTCGCAGGCCACGAAGCGCAACGAATCGTCCGTCGTCCGCCAGCCAACCGACCAGCGTGATTCGGAGTCCAAGATCGGACTGACGGTACGAATCGAAGTGAACCTCCCAGCGGACGGGAATCAGGAAACGTACGATCGGATCTTCAGCAGCATCCGGAAGAATCTAATCGATGGCTGATCCCGGCGAGTTTTCCACGAGCTTCGCCCAGTTCGAGTCGATCGTGCGGCGCGCGCATGAATCAACAGATGCGTCACCAAGCCAGTCATCCGTGCACCCCTTCGAAATGCGAAACGTCCATCCAGACTTTCCCAGCGACGTACGCGCACTCTTCGACAACGGTCACTACGTGCAGGCTGCGTTCGAATCGTTCAAGTTCGTAGATGAAGAGGTGCAGAGGATTAGCGGAGAGACAGACTACGGAACCGCGCTCATGCACAAGGTCTTTGGAGGACAGTCCCCCAAGCTGCGGCTCAACCCCGGCGCAACCCAGTCGGAGCAGAGCGAACAAGAGGGTTATCAGTTTCTGTTCGCAGGGGGAATGTTGGGCATTCGCAACCCGCGCGGCCACGTCAGCGGCATGCGCGACGACCTCGATTTGTGCCTTGATCATTTGGCTCTAGCGTCCATGCTGCTCAGGAAACTCGAAGCCGCCGCTCTTCGCTAGGATGGCTAACCAGCCGATGCTGCCGATGATCGCTTCTTCACGCTGCTCGCTTGCGAGATCAGCTGCGAGCCCAGCAAGTCGTTAGGTGGCACGATTGTATAGTCTCGAGATCCGGGACGGCGTCGCTTCAGATCGCGACGCCATCGTCTCATTCGGCATCGTCGGCACGGAGCCAGGGCGTGCCGCCTTCACTCTCCGGCAATGGATTCGTGTCGATGGTCTACGTCGCCGAGTCGGAGCGTCGACAGGGTGTTGGGTGCTGGGCCTCCTGTGGGTGTCATCACCCAACGCTACCAACGATCGGCGCCCCAACCATGAAGTCGTGCTTCCACTGTCGCGAGCCGCTCGACAACAAGGTCCGCGAGTGCACTGCGTGCGGCCGGGAGCAGCCGAGCGGCCCGACAGTGGCTCCGAACTCGGGCCCGGGCGGCGACGATCGAAGCCTCGTGGTGACGATGGTCGTCCTGCCACCTCTCGGGGCGCTCGTCGGCTGGCTCATCTGGGGCGGACTTGGGGCCATCGCGGGTGGGTTGGCGGGACTCGTTCTGAGTCTGCTCGATGCCTTGGGTGATGGGGGGTGACGGATGTGCGATACTGACTCCGTTCCGAGATCACCTCGAGGAACGGTCGCAGCGATCACGCCATGCGAGAGACTTTCGTTTGGGCGCGCCGTCGGGCGCGCATCGGTCTTTTTCTCGGGCCCGGGATGCTTCTCGCCTTCGGTCTGATCGGTGCCGTCGCGACGGCGGCCGGCCCGGTGCCGACGGAGTTCATCACGATCGACATGATCCTCGCCTTGGCCCTGTTCCCGGCTTCGTTCGGGCACGTCGGATCGCTGATCGAGTTGGCTGTCACGGCCAGAGCCTTGCGTCAACCCAGGGCACCGATGGCGGTTTGGATCCTATTGATCTACTGGGTCCTGCTCACAACTTGGCTCGTTTGGATGGCGACTACGGGCGGGTTGGATGCGGCCTTCAGCACGCTGTTCCCGCGAGACTGATCCCGATGACTGGTTGGCTGCTGTTCTCAGCTGGAGCGATCGTGTGCCTCGTCAACTTCTACCTGAGTTGTCTGCGGTATCCGCTTCATCGACTACGGGGTAGAGCACCCGACACCTACCAGTGGGTTTCCGGATTCCCGCTCGTTGGTTCTCTGCTCGTGGTCTTGGCGTGGCTGTTCTGGTTGCGCGGCGAGGGTTGGGCGCCGTTGGACGTCGCGGCTTGGTCGCTCGCACTGATCGACACGGGCGGCATCCATTGGTTTCTGCTGGTCATGCTCGCGCAGGCGATTCGGAGCCGTGGTACAACCAATACCTGACTGGCCGCTGCAGCCGGCGGCGCTTCGCGCGTCAGGTGAGCGGCAGGGAAGATAGATGGACGAGCCTGCATCTCAGGTCGAACAAGAGTTCAAGCAACGGGTTGTGGATGGGCTACGTCCGTACTCGTCAGCGCTCGTCGATGTGCTGCGAAAGCTGGTCCGCCACGAGTACCCGCCAGAGGTTGTGAGCCTCGATTTCGAGGTGTTCCCACAGTCCTTCACCTCGGCCTTCCCCGTTCGAGTGTTCTTCATGGACGAGGACAACTCGGAGTTCTTCGTCTGGCGTGGTGAGACGGCGGAGTATCCGAGCCCTGTCGATCCGGGATTGCTCGAGAGACCGGGTGTTCTAGAGGAGGAGGCGGCCCAAGAGCTCCTCGCTGCCGATCCTGATGCGGACGACCTCACTCTCGCGGGAGAGGCCCTCATCCCATGGTTCAGCGGATGTTGGATCGACGCCGGTGGAGGGGCGTTTTCGCGCTCGGCCACGATCCGCGTGCACGACGAGGAGCGGTTCTTCGACCTCGTTCAGCAGCGTTGGCAAAAGTGTTAGGCTTCCGTCTAAGCGGCCGCAGCAGCAGGGCCGGACTTTGACTGGCGCAGCTGACCGGCAGAGGCGTTGGGCAGGCGGACGATGACCGGGAAACACGACGGAGTCGAGTGTGAGGATGTCGTGGTGGGTGATGGCCCAATTGCGCGCCCCGGCCGCTACTTGGAGCTTCGTTACCGGATGTCCGTGGAGAGCGAGACACTCGACACACGCGATCGATTCGCGGTTCGACTCGGGGAGTCGCCGCTTATCCGAGGGGTTGAGCTTGGCCTAGAGGGCATGCGGAGAGGCGGACGAAGACGGCTACGTATCAGGCCCGACCTCGGATACGGATCTCGAAGCTACCGTGGTGTTCCGCCGGACTCGTGGCTCGAGTTCGACATCGAGCTTCTTCAGGTAGATGCGGAACCGGTGCTTCTGACCCTGATCGGTTCGAAGTCCTGGGCAGCGATCGAGGCCGAAGTCGCCAGGAGTCTCCGTCTACGGTTGAGGCGAACAACCGCGGCTAGGCTTCTTGGTTGGTTTGAGGGAGCGGTCGCAGAATCAGAGTTCGCTGTCGACGACCTCCGAGATGTGGTCGAGCACGAGCGTGCTGCCCTCCTCGACTTCGCGCTACGTTGGCAATCCAGCCGGTCAGCGTTGGATCCGCCGAAGAGCGCGGTTCCGAGCCCAGCAAAGCATGGCTTGTTTCGCGGGTTCATGGTGCGAATCGCAGTGCTCCACCTCTACGCCGTTCGCCGCCCGGACAAGCTGCGGGCGTACCTCCAAGGATTCGGGCTTGAAGCCGAGTACGAGAACGTGATGCGCTGCATCGGAGACGCGTGACGACGTGGTCGGTCGATTGCGCACTCGGTTGGCTTGCGGTCACCGGCAGTCACGCCGTGACCGGCTTCGCCGGAAACACCAAGCGACCAAGCGACCAAGATGAGGCAGCGAGAGCGAGCCTCCGTTCGATGCCGCAGGCTGCAGCATGGCGTGCTAGGCTCTCCAGCCCGTAAGCCCACGCCGCTTCCCGTCGCCGCGGTGCGGCAACCCGTGAGCCTCCGGAACGCATATGTACGACGTAGATGACCAGGACCGTGTCGTCGAGCTCAACGCGCTCCCGCAGTTGTCGATCGGCGCGCCGCGTCCGGTCGTGCTGAGTGAAGAACAGACGACGGCCATCGCCTTCTACCTCCAGGAAACACCAGATGACTGGGATGGCACGTCCGTGCGTGTCGTCGGTCCCGATTCGGGCGACGAACCGCTGGCCATCGTTCGATTTTCCGGTTGCTACGCGACGATGTTTGGCCCGCCAAACGACGAGGCGTTCGATGGACACCCGCTCGCAGCACGCGGACTCGAGCCGTACTCGATGTTCCGTGTGGAGTCATCGTCGTGGATTCGCCAGCTGACGCGCATGAACGCCGTTCATCCCAGCCACCGCGATTCGGACTTCGAGGGCTATCAGCATCTGATCTTTGCGTTCCATGATTCCACGTTCGAGGCTGTGTGTCGTGACTTCGAAGTGACGCGTGAGAGAGGATCCGTGGCCGGCATCCTGCCTCGCATGGCGGAGTTGCTAGGCTGGAGCGGTGGATAGCCGGCGATGAAGCCGGCGGCGCTCAGTCCGCGGCGGATTGCCAACTTGTGTCCAGACCATGCGTGTCTTCCTAGATGACGAACGAACGCCACCGGAGGGATGGACTCTCGTTCGTTGGCCCGATGAGGCGATCGCATTGCTCGAGCAGTCGACCGTCGAGGAGATCAGTCTCGATCATGACCTCGGAGATGATGATCGAGGGACCGGCTACGACGTCGTCCTATGGATCGAGCGCGCGGTCGTGGAGCGCGGGTTCGTTCCACCGATCATTCGCGTTCACTCGGCCAACAGCTCAGCGCGACAACGGATGGAGTCGGGCATCGCCGCGATTGCCCGTTTGGCTGCGAAGCGGGATGATGCTGGCTAAGCCGGCTCAACGCCGATTGCCCCCGACGGCAGCTGAGAGGCACCTGCTAACAACGCCAAACTCGCCCGAGTAGCCATGCCCGACTGGTTTCGCCGCACCTCATGGAATCAGAAGGACAGGTCGGGGGTTCGAGGCCCGTCTTCGACGTGCTCGGAGTTGGAACCGACCCCAGTATGTGCGGATTCAGGGCGTCCACTTGGCCGAGGCTGGCCTGCATCGTGAGGCCATCGAACTATTCGAGCGAGTTCTTGCGGAGTACCCCGCGCCACTTGAGATCGCTCCAGCCCTCTCGAGTCTTGCGAAGACATTCCTAGCCCTGGGCGATCACGACCGGGCGCTCGACGCCATGAGGAGGGCGCTCATCAGAGAGCGGGAATACCCCAATGTCACGACGGACGCAGCGCTGGAGTTTGCGTTCACCGCGTCGCGCCTCGGTGCCTCTGAGCTGTTCGAGGAGGCCCGCGATGTCCTTCGGACCGTCGATGTCGACCAATCGGTGATGCCCTTTCCCGTGCAGAAGTTCAAGTTCCACGCCGCCAGGGCGCTCCTCTCCGAGTCTCGCGATCATGCTTCCGAGGAGGCCGCAGCAGCGCTGGTCGAAGCGGGTCGGACGACGTCCGGGCTGCGGTACCACCGCAAGCTCGGACTCGCGCGTTCGGACTTCAAGGCTCTGCGAGCGCGCCTGCACGCTATTGTGGGTGGCTAACCCGCGACAGGAGCTGACGCTCGCTGCGCTCGCGCAGCTCAGTCGCATTTTCGTTCGCTTGACGATGCTGACACCACTCAGCGAGGCGACAGAGCAGCGGCTCGAGCAGCTATTTCACGGCGACGATCGACGTGCAGCACGAGAGATGCTCGAGCGCGACTGTGAGGAGTCCATCGCCGGTGTCCCCGAGATGTGCAGCCTGGATCGCATTCGTCTCGCCGTGCTCAAGGTCAGCGGAGGCGCGCTGGACAGCCTGGCGAGGGCGGTCGCGCTGGCGCAGGTCGACTTCCGGGATGCGCTGGTTGCTGCGGGCTTCGCTGATGATGTTCAGGCACACCTGGCATGGTGGCCGGAGTAGACTGCAAGCCAACAAGCCCCCGCAGCTGACGGCGCTTTGCGCCGCCACTGATCGCCAACCTGTTGGATGGACCTCGATGCGCCACCAGATTCTGCTTGTTGTCGCGACCCTTGCAGCGTGCTCGACTGACACGATGGAAACCTCCGAAGCCTGGCCATTCGCGGATGCTCCCAACACGGCTGTGTTCAGCACCAAACGAGTGACGGCTGGCGCAGAGCCAATCCTCTTCGTCGGCCACGATGCTGATGACGGTGCGTGGCAGTTCCTTGGGACCGAAGAGCTAACGGAGGAGGCCGCATCTGTGGTTGCTCTCTCTACGATCGTCAAGATCGACGACTCGGTGTGCAGTCTCGCTGACCTACCTCTGGGTTGGTATGCGCAGCGGTCCTCGGAGTCAGAGGCGTGGCGGCGGACCAAGTCCGAGTAGAGTAGCCGTCCAACCCGCCTCATCAGCCGACCGCCTTCGGCGGCAGCTGAGTGACATACCTGTTGGACGGACGGTGACGAGAATCCAAGAGTACGATCGAGTCCGCGTGATTCGGATCATTCGTCCTGACCGTGAGTTCGAAGGAACCGACGGTGTCGCGCGGTCTCCTCGGGTTGGAGACGTAGCGACCGTTTGTCATGAGTATCAGCCAGACGACTCTACGGCGATCGTTGCGGTTGAGATGGTTGACAGTCGCGGCTACACGGTTTGGCTTGCGGACTTTGATCGGACGGAGCTCGAACTTGTTTCGCGGCCAGCGGTGAATCGAGCTGAGCGAAATCCGTGGTGGCGATTTTGGTAGGATGCCGCCCAACCAGTCTCAGCAGCTGACCGCCTTCGGCGGCAGCTGAGAGACATCCGTTGGGCAGACTCGTGATCCGCGTACGACGTAGTAGGATCGCGCGCATGCAGGCGACGTTTATCCGACGCGAACCCGGTGAAGCGCACGCGACGATCGACATTGACGCGTTGCGCCGTGAAGTCGACGCCGGGACCGACGACCGACACCTGATCTCCGGACCGTACGACCTCGCGGTCTATCTGAACTTCGTCGAGTTGTTCGCCGCGAGCGCAAGCGCCGTCGAGGCGGACCTGTTCGTGTGGGCTCGGGGACCCGGATCGGATTTGGCGACAACGCGACTTGGCGGCATCCCGTACTTGCCAGCCGATGCGCCGTGGCCGACCCACATGGACTGCGCCGGCTCGTTCATCGGGCAACTGGACTTCCGCGATTCGCGAGATCTCGTGGGTGATACGCCCGGGGATGTCCTGATGGTGTTCCAGTTCCTGGACCTCTATGACATCCTCGACTCCGATCGCTGGGAAACGGAGTGCTTTCGTGGCATTTGGACGCAGGTTGACGATCGCCCGCGCGTCGCCCAAGGACAAGAGCGCGCGCCGCCGTTCAGCGAGTCGATCCTCCACGGTTTTCGCTGCCGCACGTGGGATCGGCTCGAGATCCCGGACGAGGACGGAGACACGCTCTCGATCGTGGCGCCCGCGACCAAGATCGGCGGACATCCGTACGACGCTCAGTGTGCAGACGCCGAAATCCCGGCCGGGTCGCGATTTCTAGGTCAGCTCGCAGCCGTGTGGCCTCGCTGTGACGCGCCCTATCCATCGGTCGATCGCCCCGAGCCGCTTCCGAGCTGGAGGGAAGTCTCCGACGAACCAGAGGTTCGAGCGCGCTGGAAGCGCGAGCGAGCGGAGTTGAAGTCGTGGGGCGAGGGTTTCCTTCCGATCTACCTCGACGATGCCGGCACCCTGAGTTTCGGTCACTCGTTTACGTAGACGGTCCGCTCGAATCTGCGCTACCGGACGGATCCCGAGTAAGCTGCCCAACCCGCCGATACAGCTGACGACCGCTTCGTCACGCTCGCAGCTGATCGGCAAGTCGTTGGGCAGACCAACCATGCGCAGAGTTCGAGCGAGTTTCCTGCTGCGGTGCATCATCTTGGCGGTCTCCGTTGGGATCTTCATTGGCGTCTATTCGCTGGTGAAGAGCACCGGATGGACGGTCGGTTCTCTGGCCTTTCTCTTGCTGTTCTGGTTCGTGGGCGTTGAGAGCGGCCTCCTGCCGTCCATGCTCGAGCGCATGGCCGTACGCCGAGCTGCCGAAGGAGGCGTGCCGGTTTCGTCGATCTGGTTTGTCGATCGTGACGCCGCTCGAGATCGAGCCATGGATCGCTTCCACGAGGAGACTAGGGACAATCCGACTCTCCGGTAAGCTATTGCCCAATCCGTCTCGGCAGCAGACGCCGCTTCGCGGCGCCGCTGAGAGTCATCCCCGTCGGACAGACAAAGCTCATCGATGCCGCGTTCCGTTCACGACAACTTCGTTCTCGGCTGCTCGGTCGATTGTGAAGCCAAGACCATATGGTGTTGCGCACCGAATACCGAGACCGAGGGCCATTCGAGCGTACCGACGTTCACTTCGACGGTGTTCTTGGCTACCTGCTTCAGGACAGCCTCGGAGGCGTCCTGTTCGACATCGAGGAGGTCGAGTTCGACCATGTATATCGAGAGCATGCTTCGCTGATCGAAGCCGGAGCCAACTACGGATGGCCGTTTCAGTGCTGTCGCGCGGACCCCCTGGAGTACGTCAAGGCAGCGGGAGCCTCGACTTTTCGGATTCAGTCGTCGACCGCATTCGATGGCTTCGTTGTGTGCCAATCGATGCGTTTCGAGGCTGTCCAACTCGACGAAGGAGCTGACGGCCCGTCGGGCCGCAGCTCAGCGTCCTGAGGCGTTGGACAGACCGTTGGAGATCCTTCGCCTACGAAAAGACGCCGGCTACGCGGCCCCTGACGGTTCTGCATCGGGTCCGCTTACCCAGGCCGAGTTTGACTCTGTTCGCCGTTCCGTGCAGAGCGCACTGTTGGAGCACGGCACAGTCTGGCCACTCGACGCTGGTGTGGGCCCTGACGACTACGAGCGGTGTGATGATCCGGACTTCTGGGTTGTCGATGATTGGTGGTCGGACACGCAGAAGTTCGTGATGGTCCAGACGCGACCGGGCTGCATTTCGCGCCCGATTGTCTCGGCGCTCCACGATGTCTGTTGTCAGTCATCTGGGTGGGGCGTGGCCTGTACGTTGTTTCGCCGAGAGAAGCGGGTCGGCTACTTACTATTCCTGGATGGGTGCGTTATGCGGCAGGGGCGGATGTTCTGGCGATGCGGTAGCATCGAGCAGCTTCTCAATTCTTGTAGGCGTTGGTCGGCGGAAGCTGTCCAACAAGTCGCAGCGGCTGACCGCGCTTCGCGCGGCAGCTGAGCGACGTATCCGTTGGGCTGACCGGTGAGCGACGACGATCTCACAACGAATCTCAAGCGCATCGTGCCTGATGGCCTGAGCTACTCAGAGGCCGTCAAGACTCATGTCCGCTTGTTCAGTAGCCTTGATGGCATCCCGCTGGAGCTACATCGCGCATGTGATCGCGATGGCTTGTCGCAAGCGTTCGCTGCACTTGCATCCAGCGGTTGGGTCCGAGCTGTTCCTAAGGATGTCGATGGCTCGAGCCCAGCTCACTGGTCTGGCCTGCTTGACGACATGCTTCTGGGGCGGCTCAAGCCGGAGTATGATCTCCCGTGGCTGCCGGATGCGTCCGCTTAGGTTGCGGCGGCAGCCCAACTAGATGATGCAGGTGGCGAGGCTCCGCCTCGCAGCTGATCATCCACAGACGTTGGACAGACCACTCGATCAGTTTCGGCTCCGACGAATCTCTGGCGGTGACACCGCGAAGATGATTCGATCCACGGCGATCCATGACCTCGCCTCCGGAAGCAGTTCTGATCGCAGGAGCAAACGGCGCGGGCAAGACGACGTTTGCTCGTCAGTTCCTGCAGGTTCGGTATCCGACGGCTGAGTTCCTCAACGCCGACGAGATTCAACGAGAGGATTCAGCCTTCGCTCATCCCGTCGCGGCCGGCAGGGAGCTGGTTCGTCGCCTCGACGCACTGTCCCGCGAGGGAAGGACCTTCGCGGTCGAGACCACGCTCGCGAGTCGAGGTTACGTTGACAAGCTCCGGAGCTGGAGCGAGCTGGGTTATTCCACGAGTCTCCACTTCATCGAGCTGCCTTCAGCGGACTTCGCCGTGCGGCGTGTTGCGATGCGGGTTGCGGCCGGAGGACATGACGTGCCGGAGGCCGATGTAAGGAGGCGTTTCGAGCGAGGGTTGCAGCTGTTTCCGGGCGTCTACCAGCAGCTTGTCGACCGGTGGTATCATTGGAGCAGTGACGAACGAGGCCTCAGACTTGTCAACCAACACAACGAGTGACGCAGACGAACTCGAACTCGAGATCATGCTCGAAGCTGCCCGGCGTGCGACCTGGGACGCACTCCACGGTCCAAGGCACCTTCGGTCGGGACGGTTTCGTCCGCTTCTTGACGACGAAGAGCGCGTTGACGCTGCCCAACCCGGCGATGCAGCCGACGGCGCTTCGCGCCGCGACTGATCGCCATCCTGTTAGGCAGGCGAAGCGACTGTGGTCGGCCCGAAGACAACCAGGCTTATCGACGTTCTAGATGAACTCGTTCCGGTCCTGCGCGAACTCGAATTGGGTCACTGGGCCGACTGGATGAACGAGAGTGCTCGGCGTTTGCGACAGGGTGACTTTTCTGGAGTGGGGCACCTGCTGAGTGCCTACGGAGGGATGGGGAGCTTCAACGACATTCTCCCTGATCTCGTCGGTGGTCAGGCGGATGATCGAATTGAGCGAGCGCGGCGACTTCGCGCGGACGTCTGGACCTTGGCGGAGGAGATTCGCCACGAGATCGAATCCGGGTAGGCTGTCCAACCCGGCGATGCAATTGACGGTGCTTCGCGCCGAGGCTGACCGCCAACTTGTTAGGCACGCCGTCGAGGGGTTTATGGGTCTGAACCGATCGATATTTGTGGTCCGCCCCACCGGCGAGTTTCTTGACTGGCTGATCTCTCTCGACGAGGAAGAGTTCACGCTGGAGCAGGTCGCGAGCGACGCTACCGCGTACCTCGTTCCCTTGGTAGATTGCTCAGATCAACTCGCGAATCGCGTCGCAGACTTCTGGGAGCAGATTTTCGAGGACCAGCTCGAGGAGTGGTCTACCGACGAGACTACATGGCCCAGCCCTCGATCCCTCAGCATGTTCCAGCGTTGGTTCGACGTGCAACTTCACGCGACTGTGATAGACCTCGCAGATCTGCCGATCATGGAGTTCGAGTAGGATGCCTAACCCGCCTCAGCAGCCGACCGCCTTCGGCGGCGGCTGAGAGACATACCCGTTGGGCGGCTAGAAAGTGATGCACGCGGAGTTCCGACACACTCTCGACTCCGAATGGGCACCGCTGGATCCCGTTCGGTTGGGTCGTGTTCCACCCGGACTTGGAACCGCAGACCGCTTCGTCATCGCGTCGAAGGGCACTTCTTCGAGGGTGCGCGTTGATCTGTACGCTGATAACGAGGTCTTTTTTCATGAAGAGGTGCGGTGGTGGTCCAATCTCCTCGCCATCGGATGGGGGCACTGGCTGCATCTCGTCAGTCCATCGTTGGGCGTCGTGTCGTCCACCGACCTGGCTAGCTACTTCGGTTCGATGCGGGAAGTGGGCGACGTGTTGCTCGTTGCGTCTGCACAAAAACTGTTCTGCTTCGGCGGCGACGGAGATTTGCGCTGGCGCAGTCCGGAGATTGCTCTGGATGGCGTCATTCTGGACGCAGTCAACGGCGACGTCGTCAGGGGTCAGGGAGAATGGGACCCTCCAGGCGGATGGAGACCGTTCGCAGTACGGCTCTCATCTGGAGAGGTGCTGTGAGGCCGCCTAACATGTCGTCGCAGACAGACCGACGCTTCGCGCCGGGTGCTGAATGGCAAGGCCGTTAGGCATTCCGACGTGACGAGTCTCTTGCGCATCGAACCCCGCGAGCGCGTTGCACCCATAGTGGATCCGCTGTCCGCAGGACTCGCCGCGTTCGCGTTCGGCTCATTCTTGTACTTCTACGTCGGAGAGTCGATCGGCTTCGTAGCGGCGGCGAGTGCCCTGTTGTTCGCGGTTGGCCTCGCTCTTTGGGCACGGTCGCGGCGGAAGTCAGACGCGCGGTCGATCGAGATCGACGAGTCAGGCATCCGGGTCTCGAGGCGAGCGCGCACGGACGTGCTGCGGTGGACTGGCCTGCGTTCCGCCCGGTACGGGCCGACGTTCGATGGCTGCTAATCCTGGAGACTGAGGCACTCCGACGGCGTCCTCAGATTGTTCGACTGCGGTATCCGTGGCAAGGACTGGCGCCGGCTCTGCCGGGCGATCTGCTCGTTCACTCCGGCAGATGTGGTCATTCGAGTTGACCTGCTGACCAAGTTGACGAGAGGATTGGGTGACTTGCCCGGCGATGCAGCCGATGACGCACTTCGATCGTGACACGCGCCATGATTCGTTGCGCACTACCTCGGCTGAGGGGATCGCGTGGCGTCTCGATACTCCGCAACCGGGATCTCCACCGGAATCACCCGATCCTTCGACATGTCGATGATGTCCACTTCGCCAACGACCCTTTCCCCAGAGCGTCCCATCGACCAAGAGATCCGAAAGCGACCTGGCCGAGTGATTCGGTAGTCAGCGATTCCACGGACCCCGTGCGGCCTCTCCATGGCGCACGCGGAGGGAATTTGCACGATTGGGCGAGGTCTCGAGTCTGGGCCGCGAAGGTTACGAAGGTTTGTCCTCAACGCCGCGGAACTCCGCTTGGGATCTTGGAGTCGCGATAGCTCTACAGACTCTGCCACCACCTCGCCATTCAACGGAGCCATACCGACTCGAGGAGTCCCGGAGTCAAACGTTGTGCCGTCCGCGAGCTCTGCCCGTAGACGAACCAGGCAACCATCTTCCAGCCGGACTTCGTTGCTGCCCTGCAGTTGAATTGTCTGGGCCAAATAGCCGGCTGCCCAGACCTCCGCCATCTGGTTCTCGAAGGCTGCGAAGACAGTGAGTCGCCCATCGTGATCGGTCACCGCGTGGGCAATGGGTCTCCCGTTGTCGTCGAGCAACTGAAGGTGCCCGCGGACATCCAGCGGGTGCGCGTCGAGGTCTGCGAATCGCACCTCGGCAATCCGGACAACTTCCACATCGATCGGGTTCAGCCTCGGATCGCTCGCTATCCCCGCACCAGGAATCTCTACACGGAGCACTCGAGCGACTGGTTCCGGCAGATCCGTTGCGAATACCTGCAGGTCGACTGTGATGGGGGAACTCGCGAATCGAAACAACCGGAACGACCCATCTGCCGCCAGATAGAGCGATCGACCTCGACCCGTCGTCAAGTCCACACATTGGATGCGGAAGTCAGTCGAGCGCATCCCTTCTCGCCAACGGAGTTTCCCCTCCAGGGCAACGGGTATCCGGTTCTCGACTGCCGGCGCATCATTCGATGTTGGCTGTTGTCCGTTTGGAACGATCGGCGAGACCTCGTGTCCTGCAGGCTGTTCAACACCCCGATGTCCCGATTCGTTGGGATCATCGGCGCTGTTCGTACCCAGAGCCCGATTAATGATCACCAACGCAATGATGACGCTCAAAAGAGCTGCAAGAGTGATTGCCGAGGTTCGCCGCATCGTTACCTAGCCCTCATGAACGGGTCCACTCACCGACCTCGTTTCCGTTCAAATCGTATTGGGTCCCGGAACTGCCTGATGTCGAATCCGATTCATCGTGTTGACTCTCCAAGTCGAGTTGAAACGGGGACGAGCCCGCATGATGGAGCCGCGGCACGATCCTGGTCAAGGACCGGAGGTTCGAGCGATTGACGGCATTCGACACGATCGGCATTCGACCGATCGGCGAGCGAACCAATCGGGCAAGGGGCTGCTCGACCTTCGTGCGTCAGCGAACCGGCGGTCGGTAGATCGAGCTGGGTTTGTTCCACGAGTCTCCACTTTGTCGAGCTGCCTTCAGCGGACTTCGCCGTGCGGCTTGTTGCGATGCGGGTTTCCGGGCGTCTGCCAGCAGCTCGTCGACCGGTGGTATCATTGGAGCAGTGACGAACGAGGCCTCAGACTTGTCAACCAACACCACGAGTGACGCAGATGAACTCGAACTCGAGATCATGCTCGAAGCTGCCCGGCGTGCGAACTGGGACGCTCTCCACGGTCCGAGGCACCTTCGGTCGGGACGGTTTCGCCCGCTTCTTGATGACGAAGAGCGCGTTGACGCTGCCCAGCCCGGCGATGCAGCCGACGGCGCCTCGCGCCGCGACTGATCGCCAACCTGATGTCGGTGTGCATCGGACCCCGCGATGAGTGACAGCGAGCTGATATGTGTGCGCTGCAACCGCCCCGTGCGGCGCAATCGCGATCTCTTTCACGACGTCTTCGAGCGAATGCACTGGCTTTGCTTCCATCTCGAGTTCGAGCACGAAGGCGATCCCGATGAACCTTGCGACGACCAGTCTTGCCACGAGTGGCAGCTCGAGGTATTCCGTGCGAAGCTCACGCAGCTGGGCCACGACCCCGACAAGGTCATCGCCGATGCCGTCCAGGCGAAGTGGCCGAGCAGCTGACAAGCCTCTCCAGCTGACACGGTGGTTGCTCGCGCTCCGGCTGTGCAGCTGAGCCCCACAGTCTTTAGCGCAACAGACGTGAGTCAATCTGCATCCCAAGCTGCCGCGTTCTATCGTGATGTCGCCAAGAGTGGTCGTGTCTGGACGATCAAGGACGACGGTGGCTACCCCGCGCCACTCAAACCCAGCGGGCAGCGCGCGCAGCCATTCTGGTCCTCTGCCTCTCGTGTCCGGCGAATCATCAGTGGAGTGCCTGCGTACGGCGGCTTCGAGCCGGTGGAGCTGACGTGGCGGGAGTTTTGCGAGAAATGGGTTCCCATGTTGCAGGAGTCAGGCCTGCTCGTCGGAGTCAACTGGTCCGGCAAGCGAGCGGTTGGCTACGATCTGGATCCCGGTGACGTCGTTGAGTGTGTCGAGGCGGCACGCTCCGCGGATGCCGGTTAACGAGTCGTAGCGCAACCGACACGATGCGAATCCGAGCAGCAGCGTCCACAGATCGCGACTCCCTCGTTGCCTTCGATCACGTGGCGCGCTCTGAACCGGGACGCGTTCGGTTCATCGACCGGATCCTCAGGTCAGCAACGTGCCTCGTAGCAGAGCCCCAGGGGCGCGTCGTTGCATACGCTGCGCTGGAGTACACCTTCTACGAGCAGGGTTTCGTGTCCATGCTCTACGTGGCTGAAGCGGAACGACGCCAGGGCATTGGGGGAGCTCTCATGCGGGCGCTCGCGGCCCGGTGCATGACGCCAAAGCTGTTCACGTCGACGAACCAGTCCAACCAGCCGATGCAACAGCTCCTTGACGTGCTCGGGTACACTCCGAGTGGTGTCATCCACAACCTCGATCCGGGAGATCCAGAACTCGTGTATGTGCTGGATCTTCGGGAGCGTGGTGCCTGACCCGGCGCCCTGTCGGTCTCGCGCCGCTCGCCGCAGGTTAGCGCCCAAGTCGTTGAGGTGGAAACCGGTCGAGTCGGCGAGCGGACTTGATCGCGCGACGGACCTCCAGCCGCCGATTCGCTGGTAGCATCACAGGCATGGGGTATCGACACACTTTGCTAGGGAGTCTCCTGTTGGCCGGTCTGGCCGCGGCGCAACAGCGAAGTCCGTTGTTTGCGACCGTGACAGGATCTGACGGCGAGCCACTGGCCAACGCCACCGTGACCTGTAGCTCGCTGCCGACGCTGAATGCCCCGTGGCCGAAAGATGTCGTCGTTGCGCGGACGGATGCGCGCGGACGGGCGCGATGCAGGCTCGTCGTCGGGCGCGTGTACGTCTGTTGGGCTGTGAGTAGCGCGACCCCGGCTGGAGAGCACTGGGTGACGGCACCGCATGATTTCGTCGGTGCCGGTCATGTCGTTGCGATGCGTGCGCGCGACAAGCACGGGCCGCGTGTCGTCGAAGTGCCCGGTCTCGAAGCCTGGCGTGAGGTGGGGGGCGCCGGAGTTCGCTGGTATCCCGACTCCCGTGGATGCGTCGGCATCGACTCTGCGATGCCCGATGAGGGCAATCGTGTCACCATTCCTGCGACGCCCTGGTGTCAGGGGGCCATTGGGATTTCGGACGAAAGAGGCGAAGTGATGGTTTGCGCGGTTCTGTTGCCAGGATCCACCCAGGTGAACGCCTTGCCTGCCCCCAAGCAGATGACCGTGTCCGTTCGAGGGGCGGGCGGCCGGGCGGTGGCTAATGCGACCGTGTCCTATCGGTTGGAACTGCTCGCGCGGTCGCGCTTTCGTGCTGGCCAACTGACGATGCCGTCGCCAACCCTGCGTGTTGTGGGCGCGACCAGCGAGGCAGGCGAGTTGCGTTTCCACGCCCCTGAACAAGTCGTCGTGAAAGACCGGTTTGGCGATCGGCAACAGCATCTCCTGGTCTTCGTCGACGCGGAGGGTTTCAGCCAAGGTACAGGTTTGTTGGGAGCCGAGACATCCACCGAAGTTCACATCCACAAGAGCGATCCCGTCCAGGTACGGGTCAAGGGAGAGGGTGCAGAGGTCGCCAGCTTTGCGAGCGTCGGTCCATTCAGCGTCCGTCCGAGTCGCAGCTCCCACATGTTCGGTCGGCGCACGCTCGTCACCACCCACAAGTCCGATGACAACTGGCAGGTGCATGGCCTTCGTGGAGGCTTCAAGCCTTGCGTTCGCATGGCAGCCAGGCGGCCGACTGCGGTCTTGACGGCCTACGTCGAATCGCCGACGCCTCCAGTTGTCGTCGATCTGGACGCGATGCCGCGCGTTGTCGTCGCTGTTACCGCTGCCGACGGTGCCCCGGCACCCGCGACCTTGATCGTCGGTCGGCCAGAGCATGGACATCCCCCGAGAACGGAAGCAACGATTGCAACTGACCTGTCGGGTCGTGCGTGCCTGCATCTCGGCGAAGGGGCGTACTACGTGTACGCCATTGCCGGTCAGACCCATGCCTTGGCCATGATCGACGAGAACACGGTAGGGCCCGTCAGGCTCAGGCTGGAACCCGTCGAGACAATGACGGTTCGGGTGGTTGACGAAGGCGGGCAAGCGGTCGAGGGTGCACGCGTCAAAGGGTATAAGACCAGTGTCAGTGGGGTACAGGACGGCAAGGACCTCGACAGCCAGTGGATCCGACAGTCGATCATGATGGTGTGGCACTTCTTGCGCCTGGTCCGCAGTGAGAGCGATGGCAGCGTCGAGGTGCCGGTGTTCCTGCGGGGACCCGTGCGGGCGGAGGGCACGGTCTGGCTTGGGGATCGGAGTAGTGAACCGTTCGCGTTGCGCGCGGGGACGAGTTGTGACGTCGTGCTGAAGTGAGCGCGTCGAGATTGCTCTGACGATGGTCGAGTCGAAGACTACTTCGTCGGTGGTCCGTAGGAGACAGATTTCTTGGTGGGGGAGATCGGTGCGATGGACACGGAGCGGAACCTGATCGAATGCATCCGCCAAGGATCGGTCGACTTTCCTGACGCCTTGGACGCTTTCGTAGGCCAGCTGCTCACGGAAGTGGGCTACGCGCCACGGCCGACCGACGGCGTGATTCTCTCGCGGCAGGTCGTGGAATCAGGGCGAGCACGTGGGGTTGGGGTCGTCGTGATGGTCGAGGATCAACGCGTCGAGCCCCTTCGATTCGACTTCGCGATCGATACCTCGGGTCGAAGCATCCAGTCCGGCGTCGTTTGCTTCGGCGATTCTGAATCGATCGGTCCTCGTTACAGCGGTCCAGAGCACCACCGAATGGTCCGGCTGATGCTAGCTTCCGAAGATGTGGAGTTGTCTTGGATCGAGCGCTTCGTTCGAGATCCCGGCGGGTGGCGCCGTGAGTGACCGACGGTCTACGATCGCGGCTGAGAAGCATTGTGTGGAACACGAGTCGTGAGCTACCGACGCGACAAACAGAAGAGCCTCGAATGGAGTCGCTGGGTCGACGCGCATCGCGAGTTGCTCCTTCTCTCTTGTGGTCTGCCCACGTCTGTGTTCGAGGAGCAACAGAATTGGTTTCACTTCCTCGATCACGGCTTCTACGGCGAGCGACGAGGACAGCCGGCGGTCATCGATGTCGATGGGCTGTCGGACCAGCAAGCGGAGGCGCTGTGTTCGTTTCTCGAGCGGCAGGGAGACGAGGTCTACGTACTGGGCCTGCTTCAGTCACGACTGGGGCGAGGCCGGTATGTTTGCTGACCGGTGTGGGCAGCCGACTGCTTTCGGCGGCGACTGAGAGTCATGCATGGCTGACCCGGTGGACCCGGTAGTTTGGAAGTCTCCGTACCCGTCGCACTTGATGGGGGTGCGGCTAGTCGCGCATCCGCGGAGTGCGGTCGCGTTCTTCGGTGCCCAGCCATTCGCCCGGGTCCTGGTCGACGACGTGCGGGCGGACATCTTCTGCTACTCGTGCACTCCGAGTGCGACGCCCCCGGCGTTGCTCGAATCGACGACGAAGCGTGCCGAGGAGCTGGGCATCGTGATCGGAATCGATCACTACGATTGGAGCGACGATGACGAGGTGAGCTCGCTGCCGCCGCAGCGATGATCCGAATGGGACCCCGGTCTTACGCGTCTCGCGCCGCCCACGCTCGTGTCGAGGTATGATCGACGGCCGTGCGAGGATGGTGGCCCTGAGGTGGTGTGCGAGTGAATCCCGGCCGTGCGCCGACCCGGATCGGAGGAGACGGCATCCATCCGTTCGTGGACGTGCCACACTGGATCGCTGGGGAACTGAGGCGCGCGCTTCGACATCACCGCATCGAGTTCGAGTTGCGGTCGGCCTACCTCCGGCGGGCGGACTCGGATGATCCCGACGATCACTCGGATCGGTTCGTGTTCCCCTCCGAGCGGCCGGAGCGAGTCCAGGCCATCGTCGACTCGGTGAAGCCGGCCGGCTATCCGTGAGCTGGTAAGATGCGAGCGATCCCGCCTTCGCGGTCGGCATCGTTCGGTCGACGCTGCGAGGCAACTCCGTTGGGTGGACATCATGACGAGCCTCCGATGCGCCGCGATCCTCGTGCTGATCACAGGCACCACGTCGTGTGCGTCGAACCCAAAAGTCCAGGAACTCGGATCTGCGGCGACGCCGCACAGCGAGCAGGGCCATGTCGGCAACTACGGTTCGACGACGCCGAGCACCACCGGATCCATGGAACTCGCAGCCGATGGTCAGTTCCGGCTTCGACTTCCTTCTGGACTCCTCAACATGGAGGAGGGCGAGTTCTCTGCGGGCGGTCGATGGCGAGCATCGGAGAACGAATGGCCCGGCATGAGCACTCTGACGCCGGTGGTCACGCTGGTCGTCGCGGAGTGGGGCGGCGAATCCCACGATCCGCCCGTCGAGATGCCGTTGTACGAGATGAGCGGCGGCTTGGCTCTTACGAGTCCGTGCATGACCTGGACCTTCGAGAGGCAAGGTCGGTAGCAGGCAGGTCGAGCGGAGGTCCGAATGAACACCCGGTACGCGATGCTGATGGCCACCCTCTGCGGCTGCGGAGCGGAAGAGAAGGCGATCGAAACAGTGCGAGCGGTCAGCGACTCTGTCGTCGGCGCGAGCCCCGATCTTCAGCCCTTCTTTGGAACTTGGATCTACGACGGAGAAGACGTCGTCTCGATTGTTCGGCGCGCGGACGGCTCGGCGGTGTTGCAAACGCCGATCGCGGATGGGTGGGATGTCGTCGTGAACAACGTGCGGCTGGACGGAAGGTCGTTGATCTACGACGTGTACTGTTACTTCGCCCCCGAGCGGTCGTCGAACCCGGAGGCCCGTAGGCTTCGACATCACCCGTTCAGTGGCACGAAGTGCGAGATGGAACTGAATCCCGGCGAGCACTCGGATGAGTTGATCTCCTACGGCGGCGCGCTCCGAGTGTCGGGGCGATCCATGAAGTTGACACGCAAGAAGCCCTGAGACCGTGGCGTCCCAAGTCCGCTGGATCGAGATTCTCAGTCTCTTCAACGATCACGCGCTCGCCTAGATCGTGCGGGCGTTCGAGAGAGTAGGCCTCGAGTATCGCAGCACTCCCGTCCACAGAACCAGCAAGTCTCCGTTGCTGGAACACACCGTGTTCGCTCGTGCGGACCAGATCGAGTCCGCGGTGGTGGTGCTGCGAGAGCTGTTCCAGGTCACGGATCCGCTGCTAGGACGTCGCGTTCTCCGGGACATGCCCTGCGTGCGATACGGAGGCCGTGGAGGCTTGGGAGTGCCCGAGTTGTGGGCTCGGCTCTCGAAGTCCCGGGGACCCACACGATCCTGTGATCGACTTCTTTCGCGAGCATGGGGCATTCCGAGAGTACGACTGATGTGCTCGAGAGCTAGTGCCCCGCGTCCGAAGTCCGCATCATAAGTAACCGGCCATTCGACCCGCTCGCTGCGTTGCTGCTCCTCAACTTGTCCACTGACAAGCCGTGT
>JANQJF010000043.1 GCA_028281765.1 Planctomycetota bacterium
GCTGTCGGGCCGGAAAAGCTCGCCTTGGGGTGAATGTCGTCCGAGCATGGCCTCCCTAACGCGACCACATTCTCTCAGCGCGTTACGGGGCCGAACAGAGACTTCTCGGCCGAGCTTCTAGCCGCGATCTCGCGCGTTTCGCGGGTAGAATTCCGTCATGCACCGGATTCTCCTCGCGGTCGTCGCGGCCGCTCTCGGAACGCCTGCCGTCGCCCTCGCGCAGGAGCCGCTCGAACTCGATTCGAGGCAGGTTCCGGACGAGGACAACTTCGAAGAGTGGTTGGAGTTCATCCGCCCGAGTGAGGACGAGCTGGTCTACGAGAAGATCGGCTGGCGCAACAAGTTCTGGTCCGCGGTGCAGGAGGCCAAGGAGCTCGGCCGGCCGATCCTCCTCTGGACGATGAACGGGCATCCGCTCGGCTGTACTTGAAACAACGGCGTCCGCGGGCGCCAACTGGTCTGGTCAGACCCGAAGATCCTCGAGCTCAGTCGTCAGTTCGTCACCGTCGCGGAAGAGGTGCACTTCCTCTACCCGGAGGGCGAGTGGGCGCTGAACCGCGTCAAGGACGAGCCGCAGCACGTCTTCTTCAAGAAGTTCGGCGAAGCGATGCCGGAGGCGGACTGGAACGATCCCGGCACGAAGCAGGGCGTGTACATGATCGGGCCGGACGCCGAATACCTCGAGGGTGGTGGCGCGATCAGCGGCAGTCCCGAGAAGGTTCGGCGTCGGTTGGAGAAGGCGCTGGAGCGCTGGAAGAAGATCTCCAAGAAGAAGCGCTACGCGAACAAGAAGGTGCCGCGTGCGGGTTCGGTCATGCCGCCGGAATACGAGGGCAAGGACTTCGTGCTGCGTGTCCATCTCCGCGACCTGCCTCGTGGCAAGGGGGACGACAGCGGCCGCCGCGTCACGAAGGCGGATCGTCGCAACCGCATGTGGATGGCCTTCACCGAATGGGCGTGGAACGAGAACTGGATCGCGTTCGACAAGGCGAAGGAGTTCGTGACGAAGAGCAAGCGGCCGCAACCCGTCGACGCCGCGGTCGTGACGAAGCTGTGCCGTGACGTGCTCGTCGACAACGTGCGCGGGCAGACGCCGCGTTGGAAGAAGGAGCACGTGAAGCTCGCCGAGCTCACGATGCGGCGGATCGGCACGAAGCGCGGACGCTGGACGATCGAGTACCGCGGCAAGGCGGAGATGGAAGCCGGGGCGCAGAAGTTCGCCCCGATCCTCTACGGCCAGGCGGTGTGGAACCCGAAGAAGCGCGAGTTCGAGAGTCTCGACCTTCTCGCGATCGGGATCCGCGCCGGCGCCGGGCGCTTCAACCAGCGCAAGCGCGACGTCGGGCCGGCGCCGATGGGGATCGCGCTCGGGTTTCACAAACCCTGATTCGCGTCGTAACGCCGCCGGTCCGATGACCATGAAGCGGCAGAGATGTCACAGCCGAACCCCGTCCCAGCAGTCCTGTCGCCCTTGGTCGATCTCGAGACCGAGTGGTGCGCGAAGACGTGGATCGGGGGTGCCAACTTTCGCACGCACGCGTTGCGCGAGTCGTCGCCGAAGCGACTCGAGTTCCACGCGACGCCAGGGGCCATCGTGCTGGTTGTCGGTATCGCGCTGGTCTTCCTGACAGTAGGAGGCGGCGCGGCTGCTTCCGAAGAGGGGCGATGGTTCGGCGTCCTATTCGGGCCGGTCGCGCTCGTAGTCAGCGCTTGGTTGCTACTGCGGACGACGTCGCCGCGCGTCTTCGACCAGGAGCTCGGCGTCTACTTCCGAGGGCGAAGCCCGGGGCCTGACGACTGTCCGCTCGCGCGCGTTCACGCCTTGCAGATCGTCAGCAAGTCCATGGGGCGAGCATCCGATGGGCACAGCTACACGTCCTTCGAACTCAACCTCGTCCTCGATGACGGCACGCGGACCACGGTCGTTTGCCACGGCGTCCACGCGGCGTTGCGTGCCGACGCGGATCGACTGAGCGCATTCCTCGACGTGCCCGTGTGGGACGCGGCCGAAGCCGAGTGGAAGGCCTCACTCCCGGCGGCGGGCGCCGAGAACGGCGGCAGCGATGCGCTGCAGCTCGCCGGGCTGCTCCTGAAAATCGTCACCGTCGTGTTCAACCTCGGCTTCTTCGTGCTCTTCGGGTTCGCGTTGTGGCTTTGGATCGCGCCGCCGCGAGACGTCGACCAGTCCGGCCTGCCACCGTGGGGGTTCGTGCTCGCCGTGATCGGCATGGCGGTCGTCGTCAACGTGGTGCTGCACGTCATGAAGCGTCGACTGCCGCGCCTGGGCTGATCCGAAGCGGCAAGGCCAGCGCTCTCGATACCTGGCAACGCCCGACGCGGATTCCCTCATGCCATCGCGGTCTCCGGGCCGAAATACGAAATGGCAGAGGGGGCCAGAAATGCGCGGGGAAGAAGTCATTCGGGCCGGCTCGTGGGGTGGCGTCGTCGCCCTGCTGATGCTGGCGGCGTGCCGTAGCGGTGGTGGAGCGGAAGAAGCGCCGACGACCGGTGGCGGCGACGTCATTCGAAGCTGCTCGGACTTCACGTGCCGCGAAGACGCGCAGGCGTGGCACGAGGCGCATCCCGAGCAAGGGCTCGATGCGGACGGTGACGGCATCGTGTGCAAGGGACTGCGGAGCTGCTCGCAGTCGTCGCGACATCCGCACGCGTCCGACGACGTGATTGCTTGCGGGGATCCGACTCCCGGTGCGGTCGTCGGGGACGGCTGGTACCTCGGCGAGACGCTCGAGGACGGGGCGCAGTTCGATGTTCTGCTCGAAGACGATGACCCGGAGCCTGGTGGGCAGGTCACGACCGAGAACATCCAGGGCTGGGTCTGTTGGGGTGACGGGACGAACGAATGCGCCGAGATCGTCAGCGGCACGATCGAAGGGGGCGTTGTCCAACTCGTCGCCGTGCCGGTGCTGTTCGACTTTATGCCCGATGGTTGGTCGAGTCCGCAGTCGTGGGGCATCGGCTCACTGCGGGTCTGTTTGGATACGAACTCGAACGCGGGGTCCCTGCGTTCGTCGACGCGCACGCGGCTTTTGGGTGCGCCGGACTCGGGCGAGTTCGTCGTGCGCGAAGTGTCGGAGTCGCGGTAGCGCCGCCTTCCGACGCTCTTGGAACTCGGCCCTCGTGAAGAGTCCGTGAATCCGAATCGCTCCGGTGGACGTGGACTCGAGAATCGCTACAAACGTAGCGTGCGCTACAAATGTAGCGATCGAGGAGCTATGTCGAACACCCCCAAACTGAGCCGTCGAGAGCGCGAGATCATGGATGTCGTGTTCGAACTCTCGAAGGTCACCGTGCGCGAGCTGACCGAGCGCCTGGCGGATCCGCCGACCGATGGTGCGGTGCGCACGATGCTCGCTCGCCTCGAGGCGAAGGGCCTGCTGAAGAAGACTTCGCGTGACGGACGTTCCACGTGGTCGCCGACGACTTCGCGGAGCCGAGCGCAACGCACCGCGGTTCGTCAGCTGTTACGGACGTTCTTCGACAACTCGGTCGAACAAGCCGTGTCGGCGCTGCTGGACAACCCGCGCGACATGGACGAGAAGCAGCTCGATCGGCTGGCGAAGCTGATCGAACAGCGACGGGGGCGCAAGTGATGGTCGGATTCGTCGACTCCTCGCCGTTTGGCGCGATCCTCGAGTTGATCGCACGTGTTTCCGTGCTCCTGCTGATCGCTCATGCCGTTCTCTTCGTGATGCGACGGCGGGGTAGCGGTGCAGCAATTCGCGAACAGGTCGCGCGCTGGATCTCGGTCGTGATCTGCGTGCTGCCGTTCGTCGTGTTGAGCGACTGTTCGATCGGCGTCTTGCCGCGTCTCTGGAGTCCGGATCCGATGAGTTGGGCCGAACTCGAACCGGTGTTGCCTCTCGCGCTGCTGGGTGTGGATCCGACTTCCATGACCCACTCATCGGAGTCTTCGGGATCGCGCGATCTCACGGCATGGCTCGTCGCGGCATGGATCCTCGGGACGATCGTGATCCTCGCTCACTCGGCGATCGGTCATTTCTTGGCGACACGACGACTCCTCGGAAGCGACGCGACCGGATTGCCGGCGGCCTTACGGGATCGGCTCCGCGTCGCGGACTGGCGATCCGTGCGCGTCTCGCCTGCGGCGTCCCAGCCGGTTGCGGTCGGGGTTCTCCTGCCGCGGATCGTGTTGCCGCCGGCGTTCCTGGATTGGCCGCTCACCCGGCAGCGAGCGGTTCTCGAGCACGAGCGCGCGCACGTCGAGCGGCGCGACGGTGTCGCGGTGCTGGTTGGGCAAGTGGCGCGCGCCATCTGGTGGTTCCACCCGCTCGTATGGACTCTCGGTCGTACGCAGGCGCTTGCTCGCGAGCAAGCGTGCGACGACCAGGTCTTGGACGGCGGATTCTGTGCGACGGACTACGCCGCAGAGCTCGTCGACGTTGCTCGAGAACTCCGTTCCCATTCCCCCCGCAGAAGCACCGTGCTTGCCATGACGACGACTTCACAGATCGAGGCGCGGGTTCACGCGCTGCTCCGTTCCGACGCGGTCCGTTCCGCCCCTCGTGCTTGGTTGCGTGTGTCGATTGCGTGTTTGGCGCTCGTGGTCGGCTTCGTGTGTGCGGCGGGCGAAGTCATCGCGCAGGATGATCCGCCACCGATCCCGCCGCCTCCGCCTCCGACCGAGGAGTTGGAACAGCAGGATCCCGACGCTGGCCCGATCACGATTGCCATCACGGAGCGCGATCGTGTGGTCTACGACGGTCGCGAGGTCGGCATCGATGGCGTGAAGCCTCTCGTCACGAAGCTGTTTCGTGGCGGGGTCCGTCCAGTGATCGTGCAGTGCGCGTCCGGCACGTCCGCCGGAGTCGTCGTGCGCGTGATCGACGAGGCGAAGACCGCCGGTGCGCGCAAGGTCTCGATCGCCACCGTGCGACCGGAGGGCGCCGTGCTGACGCTCGCCGAGGTGACGGTCAAGCCGCGCCCGCTCTACAGGCCCGCGCCACGGCTGACCGAGTCGCTGCGCAAGCGAGTGCCGGCTCGGGTGTCCCTCACGTTCATCGTCGACGAGAAAGGGCGCGTGACCGACCCGAAGGTGCACGAGAGCTCGGACGCGAAGTTCGATGCAGTTGCGTTGGAGGCGATCCGGAAGTGGCGTTTCGAGCCGGGCAAGCGCGATGGTCGAGCGGTGCCGACGAGGTTGCGGATTCCGATGAACTTCCCGGCAGCCGCGTCGGCGCAGCTCGTGGATGCTCGCGTGATTCATCAGGTCGTGCCGAAGATGACCGCCGAGCTCCGCAAGCACGCGCCGGCTACTGTCCGGCTCGCATTCGTCGTCGATACGAAGGGCGAGGTGCACTCACCACAAGTCATCGAGAGCACGGATGCCAGGTTTGATCGGGCGGCGTTGGATGCAATCGAGCAATGGCGTTTCGAGCCCGGCACGAGAAACGGCAAGCCGGTCACGATGGAGATGCGGTTGCCGATCGTCTTTCCCGCGCCGAAGACGCCGAAGCCGAGTCGCGACAAGCTGCGCTGACGCGCGGTCCGAGCTACAGTCTCCGCAATGCCGGAGACGGACCTCTACGAGCCGATCAAGACCTACCTCGAAGCCCAAGGCTACGAGGTCAAGGGCGAGGTGGGAGAGGCCGATCTCGTGGCGTGCCGCGGCGACGATCCGCCTGTGATCGTCGAGCTCAAGTCCGGGTTCTCGCTGACGCTCTTCCACCAGTGCGTCGAGCGACAGGCCGTGACGGACATCGTGTACTTGGCGGTGCCGCGCGGTCAGGGCGCGCGCTGGTCCAAGTCGCTCAAGAACAACGTCGCCCTCTGCCGTCGCTTGGGTCTCGGCGTGATCACGGTGCGCTCCAAGGACGGATTTGTCGAAGTGCACCTCGATCCCGCGCCCTATCGCCCCCGCAAGGTCGCGCGGCACAAGGCGCGGCTGTTGCGTGAATTCGCCCGTCGCGTCGGTGACCCGAACCGCGGTGGGGCGAGCCGTCGACGCGACGGCGGCATCATCACCGCGTACCGGCAGGATGCGCTGCGCTGCGCCGCGTTCTTGTCCGAGCACGGCCCGTCGAAGGGGGCGGTCGTCGCCAAGGCTACGGCGGTCGAGAAGGCGACGCGGCTCATGGCGGACGATCACTACGGCTGGTTCGAGCGCGTCGAAGTCGGCATCTACCAGCTGACGCCGGTCGGTGCGACCGCGCTGCGCGAGTACGAGTTTCCCGCGGACGCGGGGGTGGCACAGGTTCACTGATCGTCGATGGAGTTCTCGGCGTGGATCACGATTGCGTCCGTGTGCGCGGCCGGTGCGATGTCGCCGGGGCCGAGCCTCGCGGTCGTCGTCAAGAACACGGTCGCGGGAGGTCGCCTGCAGGGCGCCGCGTGTGGGGTCGGCCACGGGATCGGTGTTGGCATCTACGCGTTCGCCGCCGTCGCCGGTCTTCACGCTATCGTGGACAGCTTGGCGGAGGCGATCGCCACAATGGGGGCGATTTACCTCGTGTATCTCGGAGCGAAGGTTCTGTGGGCTCTTTCGCGCGCGAGCTCTGCCGGTGGCGGCGACTCGGCCGAGCCGTCGACGACGGCGCCCGGTGGTCGACAGGGATTCAGCGAGGGGTTCTTCGTTGCGTTCCTGAACCCGAAGATCGCCGTGTTCTTCCTCGCGTTGCTCGGCTCGTTCGTGCCGGCCGAAGCCGGTTTGCTCGCGCGCAGCGGGGTAGCGGCGGTTGCGATGGCGATCGACGCCGGGTGGTACGTCCTCGTCGCGCTGCTGCTCGCCGCGAGCGGTGCCGCGGCGAAGCTCGCCAGCCACGGCCGGCTCCTCGACGGAGTCTTCGGCCTGCTGCTCGTCGGCCTCGGCGCGTGGCTGTTGATCGACGCCTGGCTGTGACGTGCCACCGGCTGGGGTAGGATTCGCGCGTGACGACTGCGAACGAGGTGCTCGCGTGGCTCTCACGCCGCGGAACCAAGAAGCAGATCCGAGAGCTGGATCGCTACGGAATCACCGCGAAGGATCCGTTCGGGTTCACCGTCGGAGAGCTGAAGAACTACGCGAAGCAGCTCGGGACCGACCATGATCTGGCGCATCGACTCTGGGGGACCGCGCGCTATGAAGCGCGCATGCTCGCGTCGTTCGTCGACGACCCCGAGGCGGTCACCGTGAAGCAGATGAACGCTTGGGCGTCCGACTTCGACAACTGGGCGATCGTGGACACCGTGTGCTTCCATCTGTTCGATCGGACGAAGCACGCGTGGTCACGATTGCCGCAGTGGGCGAGAGCCCGCGCCGAGTTCAAGAAGCGGGCGGCGTTCGCGTTGATCTGGAGCCTGGGCGTTCACGACAAGTCGTCCGATGACGCACGGTTCATCGAGTCGATGGAGCTGATCGAGCGCGCTGCGGACGACGGGCGCGACTACGTCAAGAAAGCCGTCGACATGGCGTTGCGTGCGGTCGGCAAGCGCAACCAGGTGCTCAATCGCGCCGCGATCGAGGCCGCGGAGGGCCTTGCTAGCGGTTCGGACCCCACGGCGAAATGGATCGGCAGCCGCGCGCTGCGCGAGCTGAGGAGTCCGAAGGTCCAGAAGAAGTGGGCGCGATGACGCCTACTTCTTGCCCGGCTCGATGAACGTGCCTCCGTTCTCTGCGGCGAGCCGCTTCATGAGTTCGGCGGCCGACATGTCATACGCCGGTGCCCCCAGTTCCTTGTTGCGTCCTTCGTCTTCCGGTCCGCCGACGAACACGGTGTTGATGCGTACGCGGCGCGTCTGATTGGCATCGCGGACGGCTTCGAGGATCTGCTCCGGCTCGATGATGTCGCCGTACGACGGGGAGCCGTCGGCGAGGACGAAGATCTCGTCGACCCACGACTCGTAGCGGCTGCTCTTGTCGCTGATGGTCTTTAGGCCGAGGCCGAGTTTGAGCCCGCCCCAGAGGTTCGTGCCGCCGCCGGCGGCGACGCCGTCGATGTACTTGTTGAACTTCTTCTTGTTGGCCTGGGTCGCGGCCACGAGCTTCGGCTTCCACTGTCCGGCCTTCGTGTGGAACCACACGAGCCCGAACGCGCCGTCACCCGCCATCTTGTCGATCGCGCCCTTCAGCTCGCGCTTCGCGACTTCCATCTTGGCGAACTGCCGCCCACCTTTCTCCTCGTACGACGGCCAGTCCATGCTGCCCGAGTAGTCGACAATGAAGAGCACGTGGCTGCCGCGGACCGGGATGCCGAAGAACGTGCCGGTCGAGGTCTTGCCCTCGCCCTTCGCGGCCGAGCCGCTCGACTTGATTTCCACGGGCTTGAACTCGTCGTGGACGCGCTCCCACCAGCTGCGCCAGCCCTGGGGATCATCCATCGGGAAGTTCGCGCCGCTGAGCGACTTGAGAAGCTCGTGTGCGCGCATGCGCACCGTGCCCGCGACCGAGCTGAGCTTGCCGTCCGACGCGTCGAAGTTCTCGAGCACGTTGATCATCGCCGGGACCGTGTCCGCGCTGCGGACGCGTTCGAGGTAGGCGATCGCGGCGTCGTCAACCTGCCAGCCGTGCTTGCCGAGCACGGTGATCGCCGTGCTGGTGGCGCGGCGCAGGTCCCGCTGCACGTCCCGGTTGCCCGCGGCCTCGGTCGCGGTTGTCAGTGCCTCGAGGCACGCGACGATCGCGCGCGGTTCGGTCTCCCGTCCGGTGTGGTCAGCGAGCATTTCGAGCGCGTTGACGTTCTTCGCGTTCCGCAGGCCCTTGGCCGAGGCGATGCGCATCGACACGTCCTTGGAAGCGAAGGCCTTCTTGAAGACCGGCCAGTCGCGTTCGTCCGACTTCAGGCCGAGCGCGCGCAGCGCGGCCCGGGACTTCGCGCCCTTCAGCGTCTCTGCGGTTGTGCGCAGGAACTCGTGGACGGGCAGCGTCCCCATCTTGCCGAGCGCCGCGATGCCGACACCTCGGACGAGTCCGGTGAGCTCCTCGGGAGCGTGCTTCTTGCCGTCGAGGCCGATGGCCGCGACTTCGAGCAGCACCTTGGCGGCTTCGACATCGCCGAGCTTCGCGACTTCGTCGCACAGTAGTCGAAGCTCCTTTTCGTTGTTGAACCGACCTTCTCGTCGCCTCCCGGTTCGGTCCAACCTCGACGTGGGCACGAGACCGAACTTCACCGATGGGAAAAACTTCGGGTTCTGTGGCTTACCCCTGAAGCGGTCCAGGTCGACGAGATCGAGCTTCTTGCCGCGGTAGAGCTTGAGCCAGAGCTTGAGTGCTTTGACTTCGTCGCCGGCGGGGACGATCGACTCGGCGGTCGGCGACACCGGCGCCAGCGAGACCGCGGGCGCGGCGAACAGCGACGAAAGCAGAAGGGTTCGAAGCATCGGGGATTTGACGGTGAGGGGTGCAGGGGCAGCGTCAGGGGGACGAAGAGCGTAGGCCGTGACCTCCGGTTCTGCGAGGCCGGGTGTCCAGTTGCGCCGTATCGCCCGGCGTAATCCGCGCCTGGGGCGCTTCATCCGGCCCGGAATCCGTCCCGCTACGGGTCGACTCGGACGGAGTCTCCGACTAGCCTCCCGCCCTGCCCGGGTAACGGAAGTGAGGTGTGAATCCTCCGCGGACCCGCCGCTGTGAGCGCTGACGAAAACCGCGCGAAACCACTGGCCTGCGTGCCGGGAAGGTGTGGCAAGTAGAGCGATGCGCGAGCCAGAAGACGGCCCGGGTCAGGAACCAGAAACCGTCTCTCGAGGAATGGAGACCCCCGATGTCGCCCGATGATCCGCGGTGTGGTGCCGCTGCCGCGTTCCCTTCGCATCCGTTGCTCCTGTCTTGGAGTAGCGGCAAGGACAGTCTGTGGGCTCTGCGCGTGCTCCGAGCCGCGGGGTGCGACGTGCGTGGCTTGATCACGTCCTGCAACGGCGAGAGCGAGCGCGTGGCCATGCACGGCGTGCGGCGTGAGCTCTTGGAGCTGCAGGCCGAGGCAGTCGGCCTTCCGCTGACGATCGTTGACCTGCCGTTTCCGTGCACCGACGAAGACTACGAGCAGCGCATGGAGGCGGTGCTCGTGCTGGCGCGGGACGATGGCGCGCGTGGTGTCGCGTTCGGAGACCTCTTCTTGCAGGACGTGCGCGAGTTTCGTGAGAAGCAGCTCGCGCCGCTCGATCTCGAGCCATGCTTCCCCATCTGGGGACTCGACACGCGGCAGCTCGCGCTCGACATGGTCGATGCCGGCGTGCGCGCGGTGTTGACCTGCGTCGACCCGCGGCAGTGTCCACGCGAGCTCGCGGGTACCGAGTACGGAGCCGAGTTGTTCGCCGCGCTCCCGGACTCGGCGGACCCGTGCGGGGAGAAGGGCGAGTTCCACACGTTCGTCTACGATGGCCCCGGCTTCTCGCACCCCGTCGAGATTCATCGAGGCGAAGTCGTCGAGCGCGGCGGTTTTGTCTTCGCCGACCTGCTGACATCGGCGGTGAGCTCATGACCGAACCCCCACGCGTTGCGTCCCTGTTGCCGTCAGCCACGGAGATCGTCCGCCTCGTCGGCGACGCCGAATGGCTCGTCGGGCGTTCTCATGAGTGCGATTTCCCGAGCGGGGTCGAGAGCGCGCCGGTGCTGACGCGACCGCGCCGTGCGCTGCCGCGTGCCAGCGGGGCCATCGATCGCGCGGTTCGTGAGATCGTCGAAGACGCACTCGCGGTCTACGAGGTCGATCTCGAGGAACTCCGGGCGGCGCGGCCCGACGTCGTCGTGACGCAAGACCTGTGCGACGTGTGCGCCGTGTCGCTCGACGACGTGACCGCGGCGCTCCGCGAACTCGCTCGAGAAAACGTGCACGTCTGCAGTCTCAGCCCGAACCGTTTGCAGGACGTGTGGGACGACGTGCGGCGCGTCGGCCGAGCGCTCGGTCGCGAGGACGTGGCCCAGGCGGCGGCGCTGGAACTCGAGGAGCGCTGCATCGCGATCGCAGCACGCTCGGTCGAGCTCTCGCGGCCGTCCGTTCTGACGATCGAGTGGCTCGATCCGGTGATGATCGGTGGCACGTGGATGCCCGAGCTGGTGAGGTTGTCCGGTGGTGAGGCGCTCGTCACGACTCCCGGACAGCACGCGCCCACACTGGATCTCGAAGCCCTGCAGAAGCTCGATCCGGACGTCGTCTTGATCAAACCCTGCGGATTCGACCTCGATCGGACCTCCGAGGAACTCCCCTTGCTCGAGCGGCTGTTGCCCTGGTCGAGCTGGCGCGCGGTTGCGGAGGAGCGCGTCTATGTCGCCGACGGCAACGCGTTCTTCAACCGCCCCGGTCCTCGTCTCGTCGAATCGCTGGAAATCCTCGCCGCGGCGGTCCATCCGGAGCACTTTGCCGACTTCACCGAGAAGCACGCGGGTTCGTTCCGGCGACTCAAGCCCGACCTCGGTCTTGTCGATCCCCAAAGCCGATGACCTCCGCACCCGACGACAAGAGCCTGTGTCCGATCTGCTGGCAGCCAACGGGCTGTACCAGCGGCGGTTCGGCGACGTGCCGATGCGCGACTGGCAGGGACGTTGCGGAGTTCCTGCCGCTGCTGACCCAGTGGGGTCTCGCGGATCGCTGTCTGTGCTATCGCTGCGCGACCGGTGAAGTGCCGTCGCCCTGCACGCGCGTCTGCCTGCTCGACGAGGTGGAACGGAAGTGCGGCGAATGCGGACGCACCGTCGACGAGATCATCTCGTGGATGGACTTCGACGTCGCGACCAAGGTGCACGTGCTGCGGCGCTTGCGCGGCCAGCAGCGACCCGAGTAGAGCGGGACACTAGTTCCACGCGTAAGCGGTCAGCGCGTCGAGTTCGCGCACGAATACCTGGTTGCCGTCGACCGCGAGATGTGCCCACGTCTCGTGGTCGGTCAGTTCCATGTAGTCGATGACGCGATACACCTTCGGGTCGGCCGCGATGAGACGGAGTTCGCCGGCGTCCGACAGAGCGAGGATGCGATCACCCTGGGCGACCAGGGACCAGTAGGTGTCGCCAATATGCTCGGACGTCCAGGCGCTTTCACCGGTCGTGAGGTCGACGCACGAGAAACGCTTGCTGCGGAGGTAGAGGTAGGCGTGGTTGCCGACGACGACGGGTGAGGTCATGTAGCCCTGCGCGCGGCTCGACCACTTCTCTTCGACGGTGTAGCTCCCGGCTGCGTTCTTCAGGTCGAAGAAGTGGGCACGACCGCCGTAGGCCGACGTGAAGATGCCGCCTTCGTACGGGGTGGGGGTCAGGATGTTCATGCCGCGGAACGTCCGGATGCGCACGTTCCAGAGCGCCTCGCCGCTCTCCGGGTCGACGCCGTAGAGCGCGTGGCGACCCTGCACGAGGAGCTGCTGCTTGTCGTCGAATTCGGCGACTACGGGTGAGGAGAACGCGCCGCTCTTCATCATGTCGCCCCCCTGCTGGTTCAGCGACCGCCAGTGGGACTCCCCTGTCTTCTTGTCGAGCTTGATCAGCCCCGCGCCCGTTTGGACGTAGACCGCGTCCCCGACGACGAGAGGCGAACAGACGAAGCCGAAGTCTTCGATCGGAGTGCCGTAGCGTTCGGTGAAGTCGACGTGCCAGACTTCCTCGCCCTTCACCGCGTCCAGGCACACAAGCACGTCGCGCATCCCGGCGACGTAGAGGTGGCCATCGTCGAGGGCCGGCGTGGAGCGGATCCAGGATCCGTTGCGCTTCGCGAAGAACGGCACGGACATCGCGCCGCTCCAGCGATGGGTCCAGCGGACTTCCCCGGTCTCGCGATCGACGGCGTAGACGACCTCATCCTTCTTGTCGGCGGTTTCGGTCGTGTAGACCGTCTTGCCGTCGACGATCGGACCGGAGTAGCTCGGCTGCATCTCGATGCGCCAGAGACGCGTCAGCCGCGTGTCGTCCAGACGCTCCGGCCAGGCGGGTTCCGGACAGTGTCCGGTCCGATCGGGACCGCGCCACTGGTTCCAAGTGCCTGGCATGATGAGGCTTACATCCTTGTCGGTGTCCTGGGCGAAGCCGTGAGAAGCCAGGGAGGCGGCCAGGAGTAGGAGGGTGGAAGCGCGCATACCGCTGCGTTCGTGTCGCCGCGGCGGCCGGATGCACTCGGCGGGGGCTTCTCAGGCGGTCGGCACCGGCAGCGCGGCTCGGACCTGATCGAAGTCGGGGTGGTCGCCCGCGTGCCGCGCTCGGTGACTCCAGAGGACCTCGCGGCCCCGCACGAGAAACACCCCGGGCATTCGCAGCGGATCCGCGCCCATCCGTCCGATGAAGTGGCCGCGCAGCATCGCCAGGAATCCACGCCACCAGACGACCGGGCCGAACAGCTCCCAGAAGCCGCCGTGACCGAGTGCGAACTCGTCGTACAGTGCGCCGCTCGTGTCCGCGATGACGCGGGCGTTCGGCGCGTGCTTCGCGAAGAACGCGTCGCTGCGCTCGGGAGGGCTCTGGTGCACGAGGATCAGGCCCGGATCCCCGTCGGAACTCGTCGCACGCAACGCGTCCGCAACGAGCTCCCGTGTGAAGATTCAACCGAGGTGCCGCAAGAACACGAGCAGCGTGGCCGAACTCCCGACCAGCTGACCGAGTTCGTGCACGTCGAGGTTGCGGCCGTTCAACTCCGCTCGCCAGGCGGCTCCGGAAATCGTCTCCACGGCTTCAGTCGCGCGCGGCGCGTGCGTTCGGGTGAGACGGGTCCGGCCAGCGATGGGGGACGCGTCGGAGGTCGGTCGTGTCGTAGCCCATCTCGACGAGCAGCTGGGTGAGTCGCGAGAGCTGCGCTTCGGTGATCGAGGGGCTGCGCGTCATGATCCAGGCGTAGTCGCGGGCCGAGCGCGCGATGATGGTCTCTTGGTAGTCCGGCGACAGGTGCGCGATCAGGTATTCCGCGGTGAATGGCCAGAAGAACTGCATGCCCCAGGTCGCGTTCGAGGCCTCGTCCTCCACGTAGCCGGTCGGCGTCAGCGTAACGAGAGGGGCATCGAAGCCGCCGTCGCGGAACGTGTACGTCGTCATGATCTGCCCGTCGGCGTGCAGTTCGTACGACTCCACGGCGTTATGGGCGTTCACTTCCGGACTCGCCGGAATATGCGCGTGCACGAACCACGGCCCCATGAACTGCGGCAGGTCGACCGAGCGCGCGGTGGCCAGAGGCGGATTCGACGCGCAGCCGGCCAGCATCGTCGCGCAGGTCAGGATTGCGAACGCGGCGAGTCTCATGTGCTCATCGGCGCGACGTCACGCGACTGGTCGTGCTGCTTCGACTCGACGCGTGCCGGGACGCGCTTCTTGAAGAGGTAGTGCGACACGAACCAATCGGTGCCGTTGTTCCACTTCCACAGCTCCGAGCAGGCCATGAAGAAGACGCGCCAGTAGATCTCCATCTTGTTGGCCTCGGCTCCGTAGGTCTCGCGGAGGACCGGGCGCAGCGTCTCGATCTCGCGATCGAAGTTGCTCAGCCACGCTTCGGCGGTCTTCGAGTAGTGCACACCGTTGACCCGCCAGTGGTCCTCGATCGCGACGTGATCCTGGAAGTAGAGCAGTAGCTGATCGGACGGCATCTGACCGCCCGTGAAGAAATAGCGGCCCATCCAGTTGTCCTCGCCCTCCGTCTCGAACGGGTAGGCGAACTCGCGGTGGGTGAAGATGTGGACGAACAGAAGTCCATCGTCGCGGAGCATCTTGGACACGCGCTCGAGTAAGGCGCGGTAGTTGCGCACGTGCTCGAACATCTCGACGGTGACGATGCGGTCGAATTCCTCGTCGAGCTCGAGCTTGTTCACGTCACACGTGATCACCTCGAGGTTCGTCAGGCCCGCGGCCCGGGCCCGGCCGTCGATGAACTCCTTCTGCGACGCCGAGTTCGAGACAGCCGTGAATCGCGAGTTTGGAAACTGCGCGGCGGCCCAGAGGCTGAACGAACCCCAGCCGCAGCCGAGATCCAACACTCTCTGGCCGTCCGCGAGACGGGCTCGCTCGCCGTAGCACTCGAGCATCGCGCGCTCGGCGTCGCCCAACGAGGTGATCCCGTCGCGCCACAGGCCCGAGCTGTACTTCAGGTGAGGGCCCAGCGCCTTCTCGTAGAGTGCGGCGGGCACCTCGTAGTGCTGCTCGTTCGCGGCGTCGGTCTCGATTGCGATTCGGCTGTCGCGGAGCGCTCGGACCCAATCCATGTGCCGGCGCTGCTGGCCTTCGAGCGCCCCTTCGCTTTCGAGGCGGATGCGGTCCTTGAGGAGTCTTCGGATGCCGAAGCGGATCAAGAAGTCGGGGACCAAACCCCGGTCGAGGAACGTCGAGAAACCCATGTGGACCGTCTTGGGGATCGTTGTAGCTCGGATGCTTAGCGTCGCATCGCTCGGGTCCCCGAACCAATGGGGAACCGGCCGCTCATAGGCGCGCACATTGCCGTTAGGTTCGTGCTGCGTGAAATGACGGATGCGCGGAATCCCTTATTTTCGAATCGCTGCAACCGCTGTTCCGGGCCTGGCGAAACCGACCCCCGTGACCGCGACCGACCCGACGACTCCATTGTCCGAAGACAACCGCAACCCCCGGTGGCTGCGGGTCCTCCGCTCTTGGTTCGACGCCGAAGCGGCTCGCTCGGAGGACCACTCGAATCAGGCCGACACCGTTGACTGGCTGCGCTTGATGCCGTTCCTCGGGCTGCACGTCGGGTGCCTCGGGGTGATATGGGTCGGCGTCGGCTCGTTCGCCGCGACCGTCTGTATCGCGCTCTATGTCGCGCGCATGTTCGCGATCACCGCATTCTACCACCGCTACTTCTCGCATCGGACGTTCGAGACTTCGCGTTTCCTGCAGTTCGTCTTCGCCTTCCTGGGCAACACCGCGGCGCAACGAGGTCCGCTCTGGTGGGCGGCGCACCACCGGCGGCACCACAAGCACTCCGACACGGATCGCGACGCGCACTCGCCGCACTCGCAGGGCTTCTGGTGGAGCCATGCGCTGTGGTTCATGACGCGCCGCAACTTCGCGACCGAGCACGGTCAGATCCGCGACTTCTCGAAATATCCCGAACTCCGGTTGCTGGATCGCTTCGACGCGATCGCGCCGCTCGTGCTCGCCGCTTCGCTGTTCGGCTTGGGTGAGTTGCTGGCGGCCTACGCTCCGAGTCTGGCGACGAACGGCTGGCAGCTCCTCGTCTGGGGCTTCTTCGTGTCGACGACTCTGCTCTTCCACGGCACGAGCACGATCAACAGCCTCGGCCACCTGCTAGGCCGCCGCCGCTACGAGACGAAGGATCACAGCCGGAACAGCTTTCTCCTCGCACTCCTGACGCTCGGGGAAGGCTGGCACAACAACCACCACCACTATCCGGTGTCGGCGCAGCAAGGCTTCTACTGGTGGGAGATCGATCCGACCTACTACGCGCTGCGGGTGATGTCCTGGTTCGGCTTGATCCGGGATCTCCGCCCCGTGCCCGTTCGCGTGCTCGCGCCGACCGATCGGAGGAACGCCGCATGACCGACATCGTCGCCAACCAAGCGGCCGCTTCGGCCGACTCGTCGCGTCGCAAGCGAATCGCCGTCGTCGGATCGGGCATCTCCGGCCTCGCTTCGGCGCACTGGCTCTCCCGCGATTACGACGTGACCGTGTTCGAGGCAAACGACTACGTCGGTGGTCATACGAACACGCTCGACGTCGAGGTCGACGGTCAGGGCTTCGCGGTCGACACGGGATTCATCGTCTACAACGAGCGCACCTATCCGAACTTCTGCAAGCTGCTCGACGAGCTCGGTGTCGAGACGCAGGAGAGCGACATGAGCTTCTCGGTCCAGTGCGAACGCACCGGGCTCGAATACAACGGCACGTCGCTCAACACGATCTTCGCGCAGCGCAGCAACCTGTTCCGCCCCGGCTTCTGGTGGATGATCCGCGAGATCCTGCGCTTCAACAAGGAAGCCGTCGGTCTGCTCGAGGAGCCGATCGACGACACGACAACGCTGCAGCAGTTCCTCACCCGCGGCCTCTACAGCAAGCGCTTCATCGAGCATTACCTGATCCCGATGGGTGCCGCGATCTGGTCGGCGGAGCCGCGGCGCATGCTCGAGTTCCCCGCGGCCTATTTCGTCCGCTTCTTCAAGAACCACGGCTTCCTCAGCGTCGACGACCGACCGGTCTGGCGCGTCATCAAGGGCGGCTCGAAGCGCTACGTCGAAAAGATCCTGCAGGGCATCGGCGACCGCGTCGTGCTGGAAGCGCCGGTGCAGGCGATCCACCGCGACCCCACGGGCGTGCGGATCCAGGTCAAGGGGCATGGTGAGCAGAGGTTCGACGGCGTCGTGCTCGCGTGCCACAGCGACCAGGCTCTGCGCATGCTCGCCGATCCGAGCGACGCCGAGCGCGAGATCCTGGGAGCGATCCCGTATCAGGAGAACCTCGCGGTCTTGCACAAAGACGAAAGCCTGATGCCGCGTCGCAAGCTCGCCTGGGCCTCGTGGAACTACCACCTGCCCGTCGAAGGGCAGCCGCGCGTTGCGGTCAGCTACCACATGAACACGCTGCAGAGTCTGCAGGCGCCGTGTGAGTTCCTCGTGACGCTCAACCCCGCGGCAGGCGTCGTGCGCGACTCGGAGGTGCTGCGCGAGATCGTGTATCACCATCCGATCTACACGCCGGAAGGCATCGCCGCGCAGAAGCGTCACGACGAGATCAGCGGCGTGCGAAACACCTGGTTCTGTGGCGCCTACTGGCGCTATGGGTTCCACGAGGACGGTGTCTTTTCGGCCCGTCGCGTGTGCGAGCAGCTCGGAGTCGAGGTCTGAGCGTGCAGAGCTGCATCTACCATGGCCGCGTCCAGCACACTCGGTCGGCGCCACGCCGACACGAGTTCGGCTACCGGCTGTTCATGATGTATCTGGACCTCGACGAGCTCGACGAGGTGTTCGCCGGGCGTTGGCTGTGGTCGGTCGAGAAGCGAAACCTCGCGTCTTGGCAGCGTCGGGACTTCCTCGGTTCGAAGGAGCGGCCGCTGAAAGAAGCCGTCCTCGACCGCGTCGAATCCGAGCTCGGGCGTCGCCCGACCGGTGCGGTCCGAATGCTCACGCACCTGCGGTACTTCGGCCTCAGCTTCAATCCGGTGACGTTCTACTACTGCTTCGACGCCGAGACGGAAGAGCTCGACTGCGTCGTCGCAGAGATCACGAACACGCCGTGGAACGAGCGGCACGCCTACGTCTTGGATGCGCAGGACGGATCGATGCAGTGGGACTTCGACAAGTCGTTCCACGTCTCGCCGTTCTTCCCGATGCAGCAGCGTTACCGCTGGGTGTTCGATGCGCCCGGCGATCGACTCAACGTGTCGATGCAGAATCGCGAGGGCGACGTGGTGTGCTTCCACGCCGGACTCGCCATGGAGCGACGCCCGATCACCGGGGCTTCGCTGGCGCGTGCGTTGGTCACGCATCCGTTCATGACCGGCAAGGTCGTGCTCGGGATCTACTGGCAGGCGCTGCGGCTCTGGCTCAAGCGCACGCCGTTCTTCAGTCACCCCAAACACGCGGCCGCCGCCGGCGCCGAAACGACGACCTCATGACGACCACGACCACGGACGGACTCTCTGCCGAATCCACGACCGGGGCGCCGGTCAAGCTCGGCCTGTGGCTGCGCTTCGCGCGCCGCGCCGTGCACAACCAGCTCGAACGCCTCTCGATCGGATCGATCCGAATCATCGATCGCTGGGAGGGTTCGACCACCAACTTCGGGCCAGCCGATGATCCGGACCTGCAGGCGACCGTCGAAGTCTCGAATCCCGCGTTCTACTCTGCGATGGTGGCGCGCGGTTCGGTCGGCGTCGGCGAGGCGTGGATGGACGGGCACTGGACCTGCCAGGACCTGACTCGCCTCGTGCGGGTCATGATTCGCAACCGTGACGTTCTCGACGGGATGGACAGCGGGGTCGCGAAACTCGCACAACCGCTGCTGCGTCGACTGCACGCGCGCAACGCGAACTCCGTCTCCGGATCGCGTCGCAACATCGCCGCGCACTACGACCTCGGCAACGACCTGTTCGAGCTCTTCCTCGATCCGACGATGACCTACTCATGCGGCATCTTCGAACACGAGAACGCGACGATGGAAGAGGCGTCGATCGCCAAAGTCGATCGACTGTGCCGCAAGCTCGAGCTCACGCCGGCCGACCATCTCCTGGAGATCGGCACCGGCTGGGGCGCGTTCGCGATCCACGCGGCTCGCGAGTTCGGCTGCAAGGTCACGACGACGACCATCTCGAAGGAGCAGCACGCGATCGCGAAGCAGCGCATCGAGGCGGCGGGACTGTCGGATCGCATCGAGCTGCTGCTCGAAGATTATCGCAACCTGACCGGCAAGTACGACAAGGTCGTGCACTGCGAGATGATCGAGGCGGTCGGCGCCGACTACCTGCCGGGGTTCGTCGCGCAGTGTTCGAATCTGCTGAAGGACGATGGCGCGATGGCGGTGCAGGCGATCCTGATCTCCGACCAGCACTATGAGACCTCGGTGCGCGAGGTCGACTTCATCAAGCGCTACATCTTCCCCGGCAGCTTCATCCCGTCGACGACGGCGATCCTCAACGCGGTCACGAACAACACGGACCTGCGACTCGGCCACTTCGAAGAGATCGGTCCGCACTACGCGACGACGCTCGCGAAGTGGCGCGAAGACTTCGTCGCCAACCTCGATCGCGTGCACGAGCTCGGCTACGACGAGCGGTTCGCGCGGATGTGGGAGTTCTACCTCAGCTACTGTGAGGGTGGGTTCGCCGAGCGCTTCCTCGGCGTCGGTCAGTACGTGTTCACCAAGCCGCTGCATCGCGGTGACCCGCTGTTGCCGACCCGCGACGCACTCGTCGCAGGTCCGGCACCGCGCGAAGCCGCTACCGTCTGAGCCATGTGGGTCAAAGTCGCGGATTTCGTGCTGCTGCAGCTGGGATGGTTCGCCTGCGTGCTGGGCGGGGCTGCGGGCAACGTCTGGATCGGCCCTGTGTCGGCGGTGGCGTGCATCGCGATCCACCTGTGGATCGCCCCGAGGTCGCGGGCCGCGGACATCCGCAACGTCCTCGTGTTCGGTGCGCTCGGTTGCGCGGCCGACATCGCGCAGGTCGGACTCGGCTGGCTCGAGTTCGGGGAACAGCCGGGCATGCTCTTTGGGCTCCCGCTCTGGATGGCGAGCCTCTGGTTTCTGTTCCCGATCCTGTTCAACACCGCGCTGACTTGGATGCGGCCGCATCTCTTGATCGCCGCGGTGTTCGGCATCGTCGGTGGCCCGATGGCCTACATCGGCGGCGAGGCCCTCGAGGCCCTGACCGTGAATACGGTCATTCCGATCGCCGTCGTGTGGGGTGTCTACACGCCCGCCGCGATGCGCTTCGCGCGACGCGCGGACACGTAGCCGGCGAAACCGAGTCCCGCGAACAGAAGCTCGGTCGCGAGGAACGCATACATCTGCGTCGAGGCGCTGCCATCTACGGCCAGCCCGTAGACGCGACCGGCTGCCAGGCCGGTGGACGTCAGGCCGAGTGCCAAGCAAAACGGACCGGTGAGGTCTCGCGCGATCGCGCCCCAGAGGAACATCGCGGCCAGTCCCAATTCGAGTCCGCCGTAGAACGTGCGGAGCTCGGTTTTCGCGGCCGGGGAGTCCGCAGCGAGGCCGACCAGGGTTTCGAGCTGTTCGGGCTGCAGGAGCAGCCACGCGCCGAAACCACCGAACATGAGCACGGCGAGCACCTGCACGGTGATTGCGAATTTCATTGGTGAAGTGTTCGCAAGCGTCCGACTGCGGGATGCGCGATTCGGGAATCCTGCATCCGGATGCGTCGCGATGTCGATTCAGAAAGGGTCATGAAACGCATTCTTCTACCGTCCGGCCTCTGCCTGATCACGGCCTGCTGCATGCAGCGCCCCGTTGCGCCTGCCGCGGAAGAACTCCCGCCCACGCCTGCAAGCGTGCCCGCGGCATCAACGAGCAATCCGATTGAGGTGTCGTCCGAAGCCAATCAACTCGCGGTGCTTCCGCTGCATGAGAGGCGCGACGAGTTCCCCGCCGAGATTCAGGTCGACGGCCGCAAGCTGACCCTGAACGGTCAAGGCCTGTGCGAATACGGCATCTTCGGCATCGACCTCTACTACGGTGCGTTCTACGTCGAGCGTCCGGCGCAGGAGGCGGCGGTGATCCTCACGGATCCCCAACTCGCCGTCGTCCACCTGCGGTTCGTGCGTTCGCTGACCAAGCAGCAGCTCGGGGATGCCTACGCAGGATCGATCACGGCCAACCGTCCGGATGATGCGAAGGCGTTCGAGGCGGACATCGCGCAACTGCGCAAGTTGCTGCAGGACGTGTCCGACGGCGACTCGCTCACCTTCACCGTGCGGCCAGGCCGAGGTGTTTGGGTGCAATGCAACGGCACGCTCGCGGGGGCCATCGAGTCGGTCGCGCTCAGCGACCTGTTCGTGGAGCTCTACATCGGGCCGAAGCCGCCGACTTCGGAGCTCCGCGCCGCGCTTCTTGGGGGTTCGTAGCACCGGGGTTGCACCGCGCCGCGTGCGCGCGCAGTCTGGCGCGCAATGCGCGTGCTGCTGACGGGATCCTCGGGCTGGCTCGGCCGACACCTCGCTCCCATGCTCGAGCGAGCCGGCCACGACGTGATCGGCCTCGACGTCCGGCCGGGACCCCCGACCACCGTCGTCGGGTCGATCGCCGATCGCGCCGCCGTGGAGTCCGCGTTCTCGGATCATGGGCCCGACGCGGTCGTGCATGCGGCGACGCTGCACAAGCCGGACATCGCACGCCATTCGTGCGAGCGCTTCGTCGACGTCAACGTGACGGGCACGCTCCATTTGCTCGAAGCGGCGATCCGCGCGGGGCTCGACCGGTTCGTGTTCACGTCGACGACGTCGCTCATGATCTCGCAGGCGATCCGAGCCGAGGTGTCGGATCAGGCCCACTGGCTAGATCGAGACATGGCGCCGCTCGAGCCTCGCAACATCTACGGCGTGACCAAGCTCGCGGCCGAGAACTTGTGCCGCATGAAGCATCTGGAGAGCGGACTCGCCGTCGTCGTGCTGCGGACGGGTCGCTTCTTTCCCGAGGAGGACGACATGGCGCATTCGATCGCGACCGGTGGCGAGAACACCAAGGCGGTCGAGTTCCTGCATCGACGACTGACGGTCGAAGACGCAGCGCGTGCCCACGTCGTGGCGCTGGATCGCGCTCCGGACGTCGGCTACGGAGTCTACGTGATCTCGTCGCCTTCGCCGTTCACGCGCGACGAGTGCCGAGACCTCAAGCGGGATGCTACCTCGGTCATCCTTCGGTACTTTCCGGACGCGCAGGAGCTATTCGAAGCGCGCGGCTGGTCGCTGCCCGCATCGATCGGTCGCGTGTACGATCCTCGGCATGCCGAAACCGAACTGGGCTTTCGGTGTGCCACGGACTTCGCTTTGGTGCTGGATGCATTGCGCAGCGGGCGCGCGTTGCCGTTCGCGCACGATCCCGAGTGGGCTACCGGGACGCCCGACGGGTATCTGTAGCAGCAGCGCCCTGGATTGCTGATTTCAGCGCCGGTGGATTTCGACGGCTCGTAGACTCGCGGTCATGTCGATCTCGATCGCTCTCGTCGCCGCGTTGAGCTGCCAAGCACCGGAGACTTCGCCCGCGCGTCCGAACGTCATCCTGTGCATGACCGACGACCAGGGTTGGGGTGACGTCGGCTACCGCGACCACCCGCGGCTGAAGACCCCGCACCTCGACGCGATGGCCTCGGAGGGGGTACGCTTCGAGCGGTTCTACGCGGCTGCGCCGGTGTGCTCCCCGACCCGCGGTAGCTGCCTCACGGGGCGGCATCCGTTCCGCTACGGGGTGTTCGGCGCGAACCGCGGGCATTTGGCTGCGCAGGAGCAAAACCTCGCGATGTTGCTGCGCGCGCGTGGTTACCGCACCGGACACTTCGGCAAGTGGCACCTCGGCGTGATGACGACCGAGCACCGGGACAGCAATCGCGGCGGCAAGCAGAACAGCGCCAAGCACTACGCGCCGCCGTGGGAGCGGGGGTTCGACGTATGCTTCTCGACCGAGGCGAAGGTGCCGACGTTCGACCCGATGAAGAAGCCGGGGAGTGACGAGCCGTATGGCACGGCGTACTGGGATCACACGGGTGCGCGCGTGACCGAGAATCTGGAGGGTGACGACTCGCGCGTCATCATGGACCGGGTCGTGCCGTTCGTGCGCGATGCCGCGCGGCGCGAGCAGCCGTTCTTCGCGGTCGTCTGGTTCCACGCGCCGCACCTGCCCGTGATCGCGGGGCCCGATCATCTCGCACGTTATGCGGACGTCGAGGATCGCAGCCTGCGGCACTACTTCGGGTGCGTTGCTGCGATCGACGATCAGATCGGGCGACTGCGGCGTGAGCTCGAGCAGGCCGGGGTGGCGCGAGACACCATGCTGTGGTTCTGCAGCGACAACGGACCCGAGGGGCGCGACGGACGGGCACCCGGGACGCAGGGGCCGCTTCGAGGGCGGAAGCGGAGCCTCTACGAGGGTGGAGTCCGCGTGCCGGCGTCACTCGTGTGGCCGGCGCGGCTGTCCAAGCGAGTCGTGGACACGGCGTGCACGACGTCCGACTACGTGCCGACCGTGCTCGATGCGCTCGGAGTCCCGCGCGGGCAATGGCCAGCCCGACTCGACGGAGTCAGCCTGCTCCCGGTTCTCGCGGGTGAGACGCGGACGCGGTCGCGCCCGATCTGCTTCGAGCACGGCAAGGCGGCGTCGATCATCGAGGGTCGATACAAGCTGATCCGGCCGAAGCGCGACGCGCCGTGGGAGCTCTACGATCTGGTCGAGGATCCGCGCGAGGCCGTGGACATCGCCAGCGACCACGCCGCTCGGGTGCGGCGTCTGCGTCGAGCGTGGGAGAAATGGCACGCATCCTGCGATCGCAGCCGAGAGCGTCGGGATGTGCGCGTCGAGCCCGTGACGAAGAAGATGCGCGGCTGGATCGTGCACGTCGACCCCGCGTTGCTCGACGGTCCGGATGCCGAAGAGGGCGCACGCGCGCTGAGCATGCTCGACAACCACCTCGAGCGCATCGCGCTCCTCGTCGACGAGCGCCGGAGGAAGGAGCTGCAGTCGCTCGAGATTTGGATCGAGCATGAGCACGAGGAGTTGTGGCCGATGCAGTACCACCCGAGTGCGGGGTGGTTGCGGTCGAAGGGGTACGACGAGCGGTTGGCGAAGAAGGTGCACATCCCGCGCGCGCGGGATCTGCTGTCACGGGCGCAGCTGGTGAAGCATCCCGCGGTGATCCTGCACGAACTCGCGCATGCGTATCACGATCAGGTGCTGGGGTTCGGCGAGGAGAAGATCGTCGCGGCGTTCGAGGCTGCGAAGGAAGCGCGGTCCTACGTGGGGGTGATGGCGCACACGGGGAAGAAGGTGCTCCACTACGCGATGAGCAATCACAAGGAGTACTTCGCAGAGGGGACCGAGGCGTACTTGTATCGGAACGACTTCTATCCGTTCGTGCGAGCGGAGCTGGCGGTGCACGACCCGGGGTTGCATGCGGTGATGGTGGAGGTTTGGGGGGAGTTGCCGTAGGGTGGAGGGGTTTGCCCCGCCCCTCTCACTCCACCTTCACCTCGAACACCGCCTTAACCGCCTTCCTCTCCACCACGGCCCGCGTCCCGTTCGCCTGGAGGTGCAGGTATCGCCGCCCGTGATGCTCCTCCAGCTCGCAATACCGCAGCCCGTACGCCATCTCTTCTCCTTCCGGTGACGTCGCGCGCAGACTCGCTTCGATCTGGCACTTTCTGTCCTTCGGCAGCAGGTCCGTCACGTCCACGCGGGTGATGATGCGCCAGTCTTCGGGACGCGTGTCTCCGTAGATGTCCCAGCTGCGCGCGGTGAATCCGGGGCCGCGTTCCAGGGTCACGGTGAAGCCGGATTGGGTGCGAACCACCTTCGGCTGCTCGGGTGAGTAGTCCACCTTTTCGAACGGTCGTAGCGCCGGGTCCCCGATGAGGATGCGGTTCGCGCCGCCGCCCTGCATGACGTAGCCGTCGCGTCCGTGGGGAGTGCCGATCTTCGCGATGTCGAGTCGCAGTTCGCCGCCCGCCGCCAGGAAGACGTCATCATAGGTCGACTTGATCGTTTCTCCGAGGCTCGCGCCATGGCGCAGCGCGAAGTCGGTCTCCATCGAGACGCTCATGCCGTGATTCGCGGCGACCGGTACGAGTAGGGCCGCGGCGCCGGCGTCGATCCACGCGAGTGCGAGGCTTTTGTCGCGCGCGAGTTCGTGGACGGTCGTGACGTCGGTGCGGCCGAACGTCGACACGATGTCACCCTCGACGAAGACGCGGCAGGTCGCGCCGGAGTGGCACGTCCCGCTCCACAGGATCGGGGACGCGAGGTCGAGTGCTGCGAACTCGCTCGCCAGAATGCGCGGCATCTCGCCCTCGGGATCGTGCCCGACCTTGTTCTTCGCGTAGGTCCAGTGCTTGCTTCGATCGATGTTGCGGTGGTCGTCGAACATCCAGATCCCCTGGGGGTCACCGTTGCCAGTGAACTGGATCACGGCGGCGTCACGCAGCCCGTCGAGAGTGCGGTCGACGAAATCTCGCTGCTCGGCGTCGTGAATCGAGACGTACGAATGCGAGCCTCGATACCCCGCCGAGAATGCGATCTGCGGGGCGGAGTTTTCGTAGAACAGTGACTTGTCGTTCGAAGTGATCGACACGCGACGCCATTCTTTCGAGGCTAGACCTTCTCGATGGAGCGCTTCGATACGCTTCCAGAGTTCTTGCACCGTGGCGTCGTCTTTCGCCGTCAGGTAGCCGAACGAGAAGTCGGCGAACATGTCCGCGTCGATCGTCGCCGAGCCGAGCAGGATCTGGCGGTGCAGGTTGATGTCGAGCGTATCCGGACGAAGGACGAACACCACGTTCTCCGGTGCGTGCTTCTGCAGCACCGCGCGAAGCTTCGCGAAGTCGCGGCCATCCCAGATCGCGACCTCGGCTCGGTGGAATTCGGTCGCAGCTCTTGCGGCGGCGACGAAGCCGGCGTCGCGCTTCGTGTCGAGAGCCGTGTGCACGACGAGATACGGACCGCGATTCGTGGTGAGCGGCGTCACTTCCGCGCGCACCGGCTCGTTGCGAGGTGCCTTGCCGCTCCCCGGCTTCGCGATCGGAGCGGGTGGCGCCACGAGTCCGAGCGCGATGCGCGCGTGCTTGGCGATCTCCGAGTCCGGGGCTTCCTCGATCACCTGTCGTCGAATGCGCTTCGCGAGATCGAGGTCGCCGAGTCGCTCGTGTCGCACGGCCTGGAAGAACAGGACGTAGCCCCGCTGCGGGTCGTTCGGAAACAGCTCGAGCCAGCGGGATCCGGTCGCGAGCGCCTCCTCGTTCTTGCCCTGTCGACCCTGCGCGCCAGACAGATAGAACAGAGCCGTGTTCCGCTGCGACGGGAGGATGTCGGGGTCCTTCAGCGCGCGGGCGAAGAGCTTCTCGGCCTCGGCCATGTTGGCTTGCTCTGCGTCCGCGGAGCCACCGAGCGCGGCCGCGACTTGGAAGAACAGCTGTTGCCCCTGCGCGATCAGCGCGGCCGCGTTCGGCTTCGGGTCCTGGCGCTGCGGATCCTGCGGCTGCACGGACTCCAGGTCGATCGTGTAGGACCCGACCGCGAGTTCGATACGGCCCGTGCGATTGGTCACGACGATGGAGCCGGGCGTCTTCGCGACCGCGCGCGCGGAGCCCTCCAGCATCGCGATCCTGCACGACTCCCCTTCGAACACGAGGTCGAAGCGCGACGGTCCCACGGCTTCGACGGTCGAATCGTCGGCGAGCGTTATCGTCACGGAGCGATTGCGCGGCACGCGCATCTGGTTGGTTTCGGCGAGTTCGCTCGCGGTCTCGACCCACGCGGTCGAGGCCGCAAGTTCGCGTTCCACGATCGAACCGCGCGGCGTCGCGGCCGGCAGGATCAACAGCAGCGCGACCAGGGATCCGGCGATCGCGAGCCAAGTGCCGACTCGGCGCAATGGCAGGGGCGCTTCGACTGGCTCACAGTAGAGCAAGTCCGTGAGAGCCCGTTCGGCGCGCTCGAACGAGCGGCACGCGTCGCACACCGCGAGATGGGCATTCAGTTCGATCGTCTGCTCCCGGTCGAGTTGTCCCTCGAGCGCTTGGAACAGCAGGGGTCGTACGGAGCTGCAGAGTTCGTTCATGCTTCACCTCTCTCTCGCTCGATGTGCTCACGCAGCGCCTCGCGCGCCATGAAGAGCCGGCCACGCACCGTCGATACCGGCACGCCCGCGCGTTCTCCGATCTCCGCGTAGCTGAGGTGTTCGCGGTAGCGCCAGCTCAACACGTCTCGGAGGCTCGGGTCCAAGCGATCGACGAGATCCCAAACCCACTCGATCCGGTTCGGCCGTGCGGCGTCGTCCTCCAGTGGCACGAAGCGCTGCCGGCGACGCTGATCGCGGAAGTGGTCGGTCACGCAGTTGCGCGCGATGCGACCGATCCAGGCTTCGAGTCTGGTGACATCCTGGAGCCTCGCGAGCTGTCGGAACGTCCGACACCAGATTTCCTGCACGACCTCTTCGAGGGCGTGCGGATCGCGCATCTCACGCGACACGATGCGCCGCACGGGCGCATCGAAGTGTCGCACGAGGTCCGTGAACCGTGCGTGGTCCCCGGCGAGGACGGCGTCGATCGTGGAGCGGGGATTCATCAATCGCGACCTCCTGACGCCTGGCGCCGAGCGATCGTCAAAGGAATCTCGCCACGATAGCGGTTTCCCGAGCCCGTGCTGTGTGAGGAGCAGAGACGCCGTACGATCCTGCCCCCATGCCACGTCGTCAGATCGTGCTCGCCGACAACCTCGACTACCTCCGCGAGGCAGAGTCCGAGTCGGTCGACCTGATCTACATCGATCCGCCGTTTAACACCGGTCGACGGCAAGAGCGGCACCGCATTTCGGTCGAGCAGGACGACGAAGGAGACCGCACCGGATTCCAGGGCCGCCGCTATCGCACCGTCGACCGCGGGGCGTCGGGCTACGACGACCGTTTCGACGACTTCCTGGCGTTTCTCGAACCCCGCCTCCGTGAAGCGCATCGATTGCTCCGGCCGCACGGCTGCTTCTTCCTGCACATCGACTACCGCGAAGTGCACTACTGCAAGGTGCTTCTCGACCGGGTCTTCGGGCGCGATTGCTTCCAGAACGAAATCATCTGGGCCTACGATTACGGCGCGCGTTCGAAGAAGCGGTGGTCGGCGAAGCACGACAACATCCTCTGGTACACGCGCGATCCGAAGCAGTACACGTTCCACTTCGACGAGATGGACCGGATCCCGTACATGGCGCCCGGTCTCGTCGGCAAGGAGAAGGCCGCGCGCGGCAAGACTCCGACCGACGTCTGGTGGCATACGATCGTGAGTCCGAGTGGCAAGGAGAAGACCGGCTACGCGACGCAGAAGCCGCTCGGCGTGCTCGACCGGATCGTCAAGGTGCACTCGGATCCCGGAGATCTCGTGCTCGACTTCTTCGCAGGGAGCGGGACGACTGGTGAGTCGGCAGCACGGCTGGATCGTCAGTTCGTGCTGGTGGACCACAGCGCCGAGGCCGTCGACGTCATGGCGCGTCGGCTGGCGCGGTTCGAGCCGGAGGTGTTGGGGCGTGACGAGAATGCCGCGACACGCGCGGCTGATCCGTCCTGACGCGAACGGCCCTCGGACATAGCATTTCGGGCATGACACCGCTCCGCTTCGCCGCATCGCTGCTCATCGCCCTGACGGCCGTCGCGTTCCTGCCCGCGCAGGACAAGCGGCCGAACGTCCTGTGGATCTACGTGGAGGACATGAACCCGTGGTTCGGGTGCGACGGCCACGACGTGGTCGAGACTCCGGTCGTCGACCGGCTCGCGAAGAATGGCGTTCGCTTTTCGCGTTGCTACATGCCGGCCGGGGTGTGTTCGGCGACGCGGTCTGCGGTCATCACCGGAGCGATGCAGACGACGCACGGGGTGCACAACCATCGCAGCGCGCGCGCGAACTTCCGCGGCCAGCCGATGGATCCCGACTACGACGCGATTCGATTGCCGGATGGCGTGCGCACCGTGCCGGAGCTGTTCCGTGCCGCGGGCTACTACACGTTCAATCAGGGCAAGACCGACTACAACTTCGTCCACGACGTGCGCGATCTCTACGACCGGCAGAACGGTCAGATGAACCTCGGGCGCATCGACCTCGCGAAGGTGTGGTTGCGCGTCAAGGAATCGGGGAAGCCGTTCTTCGGGCAGTTCCAATTGCGAGGTGGAAAGAACAACGCGCCCAAGCGGGTCGATCGTTCGAGCGTCTCCGTGCCGCCGTACTACCCGGACGTCCCTCTCGTGCGTGAAGAGATCGCGTACCACTACGACTGCGTGCGCAAGACCGATCGCGAGGTCGGCACGATCCTCGCGTCACTGGACGCGGCCGGCATGCGAGAGAACACGATCGTGTTTTTCTTCACCGACCACGGCTTCCGCATGCACCGCCACAAGCAGTTCCTCTACGAGGGCGGCATTCGTGTGCCGTGCGTCGTCTCGGGGCCCGGTGTCAGTGAGGGAGTCGCGCGCGCCGACCTCGTCAGCGGCATCGATCTCGGGCCGACGGCGCTGGCGCTCGCGGGGATCGCGTTCGACGCTTCGATGGAGGGGCGAAATGTCTTCGCGGACGACTACGAACCGCGACGATTCGTCGTCGCCGCGCGCGACCGCTGCGACTACACGATCGAACGGATCCGTGCGCTCGTCACGAAGCGCTACAAGTACCTCCGCAACTACCTGACGGATCGTCCGTACATGCAGCCGCACTACCGCGATCCGTGGCCCGTCACGCAGGAGATGCGGCGCATGGCTGCGGCGGGGGAGCTGAACGCGACGCAGCTCGCGTTCTACGGCGCCGACCGTCCGGCGGAAGAGCTCTACGATCTCGACGCGGACCCACACGAGGTGCGGAATCTCGTCGCTGATCCGGCGCACGCGGACGCGCTGCGTGAGCATCGCGAAGTGCTCGCTGGGTGGATTCGCGAGACGGGAGATCAGGGGCAACGGACGGAGTCCGCTGCCGGGCTCCGCGCCGCGCTGCGCCGATGGGGCGACAAGTGCGTCAACCCGGAGTACGAGCCGGTGCGCACCGCGATGCTGCGCGAGGACGCGAGCAAGTCGCAGGTCTTGATCCTCGGCGACTCGATCTCGATGGGATACGGGCCGACCGTGCGCAAGGCCCTGTGGAGTGATGCGATCGTCACGCGGCCGCGCGAGAACTGTCAGGGCACGACGCACGGCATCGCCCGCGTCGACGCGTGGCTCGCGATGGCGCCGGCGAAGTGGGACGTGATCTGGTTCAACTTCGGACTGCACGACCTCAAGCGCGTGCACCCGAAGACGCGCCGCAACTCGAACGACCCTGACCATCCGCGTCAGGCCGAGCCAGAGACGTATCGCAAGCAGCTTCGCGAGATCGCGCAGAGACTCACGGCGACCGGGGCGCGGCTCGTGTTCTGCACGACGACGCCCGTTCCCGAGGGGGTCCGCCCGCGCCGGGACGTCACGGACCCGGACCGCTACAACGCGATCGCGAAGGAGGTCATGCGCGAGTTCGACATCGAGGTGTTCGATCTATGCGAGTTCGCGACCGCTCGACTCGCGGAGATCCAGCGGCCCCGGGACGTGCACTTCTCGCGGGAGGGATCGGCCGTGCTCGGACGAGCAGTGGCGAAACGAATCCGGGCTGTGCTTCCGAAGAGGTAGCCGCGGCCGCTACCCTGAGGTCGAGGAGTCACGATGGCTTGCCCGCTCTACAAAGAAGACGCACGTTTCCTGAAGCGTCGCCAGGTGATCCAGGGGCGGCCGCGCTCGGTCCGCGAGCGCGTGCCGTTGCCGTATTGCGTGCACGCGCACACGCCGGTCGCTCGCGAAGCCGTGCAACACGACCCGAACGGTGCGACCCTGCTCGGATGTGGCGGGGATCCGCGACGCTGTGAGGTCGACGAGCCGCTGCGGCGCGAGGATGCCGAGTGGGACGAGCACGCGTTCGACGACGACGTGGTCGAAGAGGGGTCGCGGCTCGCACCGGAGGACCGTCGGATCGCGGCGCGCGTGATCGCGACGGCGGCCGGCAGGTTCCGAACCGTGCAAGCTGTCGCTTTGCACGAGAGCGCGTTGTCGATCGAGGTCGCGGATTCGCGCGAGTTCGCGGCGATCGGGGCCGCGTGCAAAGAGGCGCTGGCCGCACTCGAGGTCCTGCTGCAGATCGAAGTCGGAGAGCAAGAGTTCGCGGTCGTGCTGCTCGACGCGAGTTCGCGCGACTACCTCGGTGAACTCGTCGAGTGGCGCGACGTCGTCGTGCGTGACGAAGCTCATCGCGCGGTCTTCGAGGGCGGCGAACACCTCTACGAAGTTTCCGTCTGACGGCCTACCGCAACGCACACGCGTCCCGTGTGCGTACCGACGTTGTCGACTCCGCTTCGCTGCCTAGACTGCCGAGTATCCCAGAACTCAACGGAGGCACTATGCATACCAAACTCTCCCTTCTCGCCTGTGCTCTGATGGTCACGCCCGTTGCCGCACAGCTCGAAATCTCGCTCGGCGTTCGCGAAACCGGCGCGGCGGGCGGTTCGTTCACCGCGATCGGTGACAACGGCGGATTCTCGGGTGCGATCGAGTGGGTCAACCTCGACGGTCAAACCCTGAATCTCGATGGGACGTGGCAGACGTTCACGTTCAACTTCGCGACCGACACGCTGACCGGTTTCACCGGCAACGGTGCCGTCGACGGCGACTTCGGCACCCTCGAACACATCCGGATCCGCAACACCGGTGGCGTCGCAGGGAACATCGCGCTCTGGATCGACGACATCGTCAACACGACCGATGCCGGCGCGTCGACGGTTGCCGATTTCGAGAGCACGGCCGACGGCGCGGAGGACGTGTTCCAGGAGCCGAGCTTCTCGGGCTCGACCGGCGGCAACGTCTTGACCGGCTCGGATTCGTCGGGCGTCACGAGTGCGATCGCGAACTCCGGTTCCAAGTCGTTCCGCTGCGACTGGGAATACACCGACACGACGGACACGCGCTGGGTGCGACTCACGACGTTCCAGACGCCGAACACTCCGAACCCGCTGATCCGGTTCGACATGAACAGCGTCATCACGATCGCCATCCGCGGTCTCAACTGTGATCCCGGTAGCGCGACGGTCTCGGCCGGTTGCCCGCCCGGCTTGCACAGCCTTGGCGGTCCGGTGATCGGCGTCGAGGGTTCGCCCGGCATCGGCACCGACTTCAACATCACCGCCGACAACGTGTTCGGTTCGATCACGGCATTGTTCCTCGGTTCCGAGATCGCGCCGATTCCCCTGTCGATCCTGAGTCCGGTGCCGGGAGCGTCGCTCTGCATCACGCCGGTGGTTCTGTCGATTCCCTACTCCGGCTCGAGCCCGGCCAGCATCACGATCCCGCTGTCGGACGACCCGTTCCTCTGCGGCACGGCGATCGACTGCCAGTGGCTCGATCTCGACGTGACGATCGGGAACCTCGCGCTCGGCTCCTCCGAGGTCCTGAACATCGTCGTCGGCAGCTGAGACGCCGGATCTTCGGGGGGTGCCCTCCGCCCCCCGATCCGGTATCGTCCGGGCGCCCCTCTCCCTGCGATCCCTAGCCCATGCTGTACGGAACGACCCGCGTCCGCTCCGACCGGAGCTCGCGTCCGCGTGACCTGCACGTGCGTTGCCCCTCCTGTAAAGGGCGCGCGCTCGCGACCAAATCCACCGAGCGGGACCACGACGTCATCGTCGGCGACTGCCGCACGACCTGGATGCACGGTGACTGGTCGCTGCGTTGCGACGTCTGCACGTTCACGAACGAAGGGCTCACCTACGTCGAGCTACCCGGGCCCTACTACGAGGTGCAGGCGCGCGGCGTGTCGCTGTGGGCCTTCAACGAGCAGCACCTGACGATGCTGCTCGATCTGCTCGAAGGGCGGGATGTCGAGCGGCACCCCTACGCGTGGCTCGCGAGCTACGCGGACCGAGACTGGCTGCGGCGCGGTGCCCGCAAGGCGCTCGCGCGCGCCGTCCGGCGACAGTGGGGCGACGCTGCCGTAGTCGGGTAGACTCGCGGTAGCGTCACGTGCGCGCCGTAGATGAGACCGACCGAAGAGTGGCACTCCGCGGACCCGATCGAAGCCCTGTTGCTCGAAGTCCTCGAGCGGCCGGAGGGCGAGTGGACCTCGGCGCTCGATGCCGCGTGTGAAGCGCACCCGGAGCAGGCGGGGGTGCTGCGCCAGAGATTCGCGGCGATGCAGCGCTTGGGCCTCACGGATGCGCCCGCGCCCGACGAAATCCCCGAGCGGCTCGGTGACTTTCGGCTGATCGAGCGGCTCGGCGGTGGGGGCATGGGCGTCGTCTACCTCGCCGACGAAGAGTCGATCGGACGTCGCGTCGCGCTCAAGGTCATTCGCCCGGAGTGCCTCTACTTCCCGGATGCGCGCGAGCGCTTTCGCCGCGAGGTGGCGGCATGCGCGAAGCTCGCGCATCCCGGGATCGTGCCGGTCTACGCGTTCGGTGAGGCCGATGGAGTGCCCTACTTCACGATGGAGCGCGTGCGAGGTCGCAGTCTGCAGGAAGTGATCCTGTCGCTGCAGACGTCGCCGCCCGAACTGCTGCAGCCGAGTGCGGTCGCTTCGTTGCTCGATTCGGACGCAGATCCGTTCGGGATGAGCTGGATCGACTTCTGCGTGCGTTCGCTGGTCGCGACGGCGGGCGCCCTGCAGCACGCCCATGACAGCGGCGTGCTGCATCGCGACATCAAGCCGGGCAACCTGATGGTGACGTCCGACGGTTCGATCCGCGTGTTGGACTTCGGATTGTCGCTGACCGAGGGTGCGACGCGAATGACGCAGAGCGGCAGCGCGCTCGGGTCCCTGCCGTACATGGCACCCGAGCAGGTTCGTGGCGAACGTGTGGATCGGCGCGCCGACGTCTACTCGCTCGGCGTGACCGCCTACGAGTTGTTGTCGTTGACGTGTCCGTTCTTGCACGAGCGGCCGGACGACGTCCGGGCCGCGATCGTGCACGGAACCGTCGTGCCCTTGGCCAAACGCAACCCTGCCGTGCCGCGCGATCTGGCGCTGATCGTGGCGAAGGCCATGCACGTCGATCGGGATCGGCGCTACGCGACGTGTGCGGAGTTCGCGGCCGATCTGCAGCGATGCGCGGAGCGACGTCCGGTGCAAGCGCGCGCGGATTCGGTCGCGTATCGCGCCCGTCGCTTCGTGGGCCGGCATCCCTTGCCAGTGGCGTTCGGAGGCGTTGCCGTGCTGGCTTCGCTCGTCGCCGCGTGGACTTGGTGGTCGCAGAGCGAGCGTGCGGACGATGACTTGCGCTCGCTCCACGACGCATACGACATCGTCCTCCAGCTCGGGCGAGAGCTCGAAAACCTGAGCGGCGCGCGGCCCCGTGAGATCCGCCTGCACGAGGGATTCCTCGAGACCCTGCAGGCGCGCACCGATGCCGGCGACGACAGCACCGAGGTGCGGCTGCTCCGCGCCGTGACGCACATTCGCCTCGGTCGGGTCCTGGGCGATGATACGCAGCTCAGCGAAGGCCGGGTCGACGAGAGTCGAGAGCACTACGAGGATGCGGAGGCTCTCGCGCGTGAGGTCTTGGCCGAAGTGCCGGGCGATCGGCGGGCCCGTCAGTATCTCGCGCTCGCGCTCAAAGGCCTCGGCGGCGTGGCGCAGGCGAGTCGGATGCCGCAGCAAGCGCTGGAGTATTTCGAGGCGGCTCTCGCCGGGCTCGATCCCTTCGAAGACTCGGCGGCAAATCAGCTCGCGGCGCTGCTGCACATCAACGCCGGGGATCAACTCGGCAGCCAGCACTTCGCGAACCTGGGTGACCCGGACCGTGCGCGAGGCCACTACGAGCGTGCCGCGGAGTTGGCGGTCGAGCTCATCGAGATCGACCGGCGCGGCAACAGTCGGCTGCCATATCTCGTGCACGAGCGGCTCGGCGATCTCGAGGCGGCGCGGGAGAATCTCGCCGGCGCGCGCGAGCACTGGCGGATCGCGGCCCGCGTCGCGCACGAGCGGGCGGATGCGCGGCCCACCGATTTTCAGGCTCAGCGTGATGCGGCTCTCTGCGTCGAACGGCAGGCGCGGTTGGCGCAGGAAGCCGGCGACTTCGACGCCGCGATCGAGCAGTTCGGCTCGGCGCTCGCGAGGCTGGAGCCGCTCCGCGAATCGAACCCTACGAACGCGTCGATCGCGCGGACCGTCGCCACGGAGCGTCGCCTGCTGGCGATCGCGGTCGGCACTGCGGGGCTCGGCGAATCCGACGTTGCGGCGCGAAGTGCCCGGCTGCGCGAGGCGATCGATCTGGAGATTCGCGTGCTCGAAGAACGGATCGAGGTGCTCCGGCTCGCCCCGCTGCATCCGAGCTACGTCGAAGATCTGCTCGACGATCTCGAGATCGCGGCGGACATGATCCTCGCCGCAGGCACGGCCGAGCGCGACGGGGAGCGAGTGTGGAGCGTGTTCGCCGTGTTCCTCGCGGAGGGAATGCCGCCGCAGGCGATCCTCGAGCAGTGTCTCGCTCGCGCTCGCTCCATACAGATTCGAATCGGCGTTGAAGCCGAGAGCGCTGCGCGCGTGCTCGATGCGCTCGGCGAGTCTCGCTAGTGCCCCGCGTCCGAAGTCCGCATCATGAGTAACCGGCCATTCGACCCGCTCGCTGCGTTGCTGCTCCTCAACTTGTCCACTGACAAGCCGTGT
>JANQJF010000047.1 GCA_028281765.1 Planctomycetota bacterium
CCAATATGGATGGGCGCCAACTTCCATGATCCTGGCCAGCTCCGACCGATGTACGCCTTGTCGGCGGTCCTGACGGTTCGACTAGAATCGGTGGAGACCGTACGCGTCGGCAGCCTCCCAAACCCAGCCGTACTCCTTCCAGGCGTCACTTCCGGGCCCGTCATCGGCCAGACCTGGGATCCGGTCCTCGACCACACAAACTTCTCGCCGAATGCGACCTTCGACTTCTTGTTGATTGCCGGCACACCGCTCGATCTCGACCTCGGTCCGGTGTCGAGCGGCCACCTGCTCTGCGACATCGGCCCCTGGCACGTCGCGATCGGCAACCTCTCGCCGGGCACGCCGTTCTCACTATCCTTGCCGAGCGCCCTCGATCTCGTCGGGGACACGTACTGCGTGCAGGGTGGATCGGTCGACAGGCAAGCGCCCTTCCTCCACTTCGCGAACGCGATCGACATCACGATCGGGATGTTCTGATGGTGGGCGCGACCTTCGACTCGGAGCACGCCGCTCCCGTCGAAGGTGGCGTCGATCGCGCTAGCCGGATCCTACGCGCCGAGCCGCAGCCCGAGCCAACTTCGAGCCATCTGCCAGTCGGTGTGCACCGTACGCGGCGACACGCCGAGTACTTTAGCCGTCTCGTCGACGGTCAGACCCGACAGGAACCGTAGCTCGACGACGCGAGCTTGGCGTGGATCGAGCCTGGCGAGCTCGCTCAACGCGTCATCGAAGTCGACGACATCGATGGCCCGCTGTGGTTGACCGGCCTCCGCCACGCCACTGTGCAGCTCGACGCGACTCTGGGCACCACCGCGCTTCAGCCGGCGTCGCGCCGCTGCATGGTTCGCCAGGAGCTGGCGCATGGCCATCGCGGCGACATCGAGGAAGTGGCGCCGACCGGTCCACCCGCGATCGCCCTCGCTCTTGACCAGGCGCATGTACGCCTCATGCACGATCGCGGTGGGTTGCAGCGTGTGATTCGCGCCACCACGGAAGATGCCACGCGCAAGCGCTCGTAGGTCCTCGTAGATGTGCGGCAGCAGGCGGTCGACGGCAGAACGGTCCCCTCGCTCCAGGTCGATCAGGCACTGCGAGACAGGATCGCGAGACTCGGACATCGGATCAGCTGGTGGGGCCACCGCTCGAAACCTCCCTAGGGTAGCAAATCGACGCAGCCCACGACGCAGTGTTGCGGATCCGATCCGCCCGCCGCCGTCAAACAACTCGCTGGCGCGACCAGCGTTGCGATAGAATTCGCGATGGTTCGTTAGGCGCGGACGGATGGACCCCGAATCCTACAAGCTTGCCCGTGAGCTCTTCGACGAGCTCCACGAACGCCCGGTCGAGGCGCGCGAACGCACACTTGCGGAGCGCGATCTACCGGCAGAGGTGCGCGACTGCGTTCGGGACTTGTTGAACTTCGAGGTCACACCGGGATTCCTGAACAGCGACCACGCGGAGGGACTCCAACGCGAACTCACGTCGCCGGCAATCCACAACACGCCGTCGCAAGTCGGTCCTTACCGAGTCGTCAAGCTGCTCGGGCAGGGCGGCATGGGGTCGGTCTACCTTGTCCAACAGCGCGAGCCGGTGCAGCGTGACGTCGCGGTCAAGGTCGTAAAGCTCGGGATGGATTCCGAGGCCACCCTCCGTCGCTTCGAACAGGAACGTCAGGCGCTCGCGATGATGAATCACGACGCCATCGCCAAGGTCTTCGACGCCGGCGCCACGGAGCGGGGACAGCCCTACTTCGCGATGGAGTACGTCGATGGGATCCCGATCACGAGCTATTGCGACGAGCACAAGTTCACGATCGCGCAGCGGATCCAGCTCTTTCGGGACGTGTGCATGGGCGTCCAGCACGCGCACCAGAAGGGCGTGATTCATCGCGATCTCAAGCCCAGCAACATCCTCGTCACCGAGAAGGGCGGGCGACCCACCCCAAAGATCATCGACTTCGGGTTGGCACGCGCCACCGAGCGAAACTTGTTCGAGCACTCCGAGCTCACGCTGCAAGGCATGGTGATCGGAACACCGGACTACATGTCTCCCGAGCAGACGCTCGGGGACTCGGCTCAGATCGACACACGATCGGACGTGTACTCGCTCGGTGTGATCCTCTACGAACTGCTGACGGGTCGCGTGCCCTTCTCCTCAGCCGAGCTTCGAAAGAAGGACGTTGCCGGGATCCAGCGGTACTTGCAGGGGCAGGAGCCGACTCGTCCTAGTGAGAGCCTTTCTAGGATCGTCGAAACCGCGAAGGCGGACGCGGAGAAGCGGCGCACCAGCGTTCCGGTTCTGCGTCGCTCGCTGCGCGGCGATCTGGATTGGATCATCCTCCGAACCTTGGAGAAAGACCGCGACCGACGCTACGGCTCGGCCACCGAGCTTGCTGCGGATCTCGAACGCCATCTGCGTTTCGAACCAGTCCTCGCGGGTCCTCCGAGCACGAGCTATCGGCTGAAGCGGTTTCTTCGGCGAAACCGTGTCCAGGTGACAGCCGGCCTGCTGTTGTTTCTCGCCCTCGTCTCGGGACTACTCACGACCCTGTGGCAAGCCCGACGGGCTGGACGAAACGCGCAAACGGCCCTCGCCAACGAGCGAACTGCGGACCAGAGACTGAACGAGCTCCTCGACCTCGCGTACGTCGCACAGATCCAGCAACTGCGGACCCGAGCGGACAGGGACCTGTGGCCGGCACGCATGGGAACGGTCCCTGCAATGCGAGAGTGGATCGAGGAAGCCGAGACGATCCCACCGCTCCTAGCCCGACTCGAGGACAAGCTCGCCGAGCTCCAGGCAAACGCGATCCTGGCGAGCCCGGAAAGGCACGAGGAACAGTGGAGCCTTCATCCCCAGTACGAGCGCCTTCGCGCACAGGAGGCGCACCGCGCTCGGCACGAATCTGGTCATCCAGCGTCTGAAGAGGCGAATGCCCGCTACTCGCCAGCCCTGCTCGTGAAGCACATCGCCGACCTCGAGGCGGAAATCACCCAACTGCGCAAAGAGGTCGAAACTCCGGTGTACGAGTTCGTCGACCGAGATGGATTGACCGCGACACAACACCGGTGGCGCTTCGAGCAACTCTCGGAGTTGGTCCGCAGAATGCGCACCTTCGTCGATGGGCCGGAGGTCCGAGACGGTAGCCACGGAATCCACGGGTCGAGCCTCGCGGAACTGAAGCGACGCCTCGCACACGCCGAGAGTCTGGCGGCGTACGCGGACGCTGACACCTGGGCGGCGGTGCGGCAGGACATCGCGGACAACCCGCGCTACAACGGAATCGCCCTACCATCGACCCACTTGGTCGTGCTCGACAAGAATCCGCGGACGCAGCTCTGGGAGTTCTGGTATCCAGCGACCGGCAACCGCCCGTCGCGCAGCGAAGGCTGGGATCCCGACCCCCCGCCTCTACCGGCGAAGCTCTCCAATCCGAGTCGCTGGGAAATGACCGGCGAGACCGGAATGGTCTTCATCTTGGTCCCTGGTGGCAGATTCTGGATGGGAGCGCAGAGACAAGCCGAGGATCGACCGAACTACGACAGTCTGGCTCAAGAGGGCGAATGGCCAGTGCACGAGGTGACGTTGAGTCCGTTCTTTCTCTCGAAGTACGAGATCACGCAAGGCCAGTGGCAACGACTCACCGACTCGAACCCGAGCTCGTACGCTCACCCAGGGTCCTGGGCAGGCCGCAAGGCAACTCTCGCGAACCCTGTGGAGAACATGTCGTGGAGCGAGGCGCGCAAAGCTCTCAACCGCACGGAATTGGAATTGCCAACCGAAGCCCAATGGGAGTACGCCGCTCGTGCGGGAACGAACACGCCTTGGTGGGTCGGAGTGCGCAAGGAGTGGCTCGAGTCCGCCTCCAACGGCGGGGATGCCTATGCGCGAGCTCGCGGACCGAGGAACTGGACGTTCGAGTCGTGGGACGATGGCCACGGCTTCCACGCGCCAGTAGGCCGATTCCGCGCGAATCCGTTCGGCCTCCACGACACGCACGGCAACATCATGGAGTGGACCCGGGATCGGTACGGAGACTACGCCCTCTCCGTCCATGCCGGCGACGGCTACCGGTCTCACCCCGAAGGCCGTAGGCGTCGGGAGATGGTCATACGCGGTGGAGCCTTCAGCGTGGATTCCAGGGGTCAGCGCTCGTCCTATCGCGAGAGCCGGGAGGGCGGCAGCCGAGACAGTGTAATCGGCGTGCGCCCGGTGATGCTGACAGCACCTGCACGGCGGTGATCAGGTCCGCATGTCTGAGCTGAGCGCGCAACCGAGCAGGTCGCGCGTCAGCTCTACCAGACGATCCAAGCTTCGACCGTCCAAGGCACGGCTGTCCCGGCCCCGTGAAGAACCGCGCCACTCAGTGCGTGCCGATCGTTAGGTCCAGCGCGTTTGTGAGGTGGACACCGGAACTCGCGTCCAACGATGCAGCCTGAACGTAGAGCCGGAATCCGAGCGCGCTCGGGTCGTCCGGGATCGGCAGGGCAAACGCCTGACCGGGTGTCGCGGTCAGCGAGAAGAAGATGTCACCGACGAGCAGGGTGCCGAGGCCAGGCACCGGAACCTCCAGCTCGGCGGAACCGAGGAGCGCAACGTCGCCTGTGGAGCCGGGCACGAAGGTCGTGTGGTCCACGATAGGGTCCCAGGTTCGGCCGACGACCGGCCCCGAAGTCTGTCCGGGCAAGAACGCGTTCGGATTGGCCGGATCGCCGAGCCGAACGGCTTCCACGGCGAGCACCGCTTCGCTGACTTCGAACTCGATCGTGTAGTCGACGGTCGGCCCGATGCTGGGGACACTCGAAACGCGGAACCAGATCGACGCGTTGGCAGGGACGTCATGCTGCGCGCCAAGCGCATTCGGTCCGCCCAGCCGGTTGCAGGAACTGAATGGTGCGTTCATCGAGCCGACGACGCTCATGACGCGGAACTCACTCTGAGGACCTCCACGAATCGTGATTCGACGGGTGACATTCTCGGTGTTGTCGAATCGGTACCACTCATCGGCCGTGTTCTCGTCCGCCGAGCCGCACAGCGTGTTCTGCTCGAGACCGATCGTGTTCCTGCGGTTCTGCGTCGAAGACGTGTAGCTGGGCCGAGGCGTGGAGGCGAGTTCGTCATTCACGACGAACGGGTTGGCGGGTGATTCTCCGAGAGAGGAGAACGCTCGGACCCAGACGGATCCGTGGGTGCCCGAGAGCGCGTAGTAGGAATACTGGGGGGAACCGATCACGCGGTACGGATCGCAGAAGCTGGTGCCGCCACCTCCTTCGCCAGCGTCTTCGGACGAATGACCGCCGGAGAAGCCGCCACCACCGCCGCCACTTTTCCGGTGGCCGCCGCCACCGCCGCCGCAGCCCCAGCCGCCGCTGCCGCCGTTGTTTCCGGCCGAACCGCCGCTGCTACCGGACGGACTGAGCACCGGGTCCCCGCCGTAGCCGCCGCCCCCGTTCCCGGACTGGCCACGCTGGTGCCAGCCTCCGCCGCCGCCTCCGCCGTTGTCCGCCTCGCCACCGGTACCCCCGCAACCCGACCAACCGGTGCAGTCCGAAAAATCGCCGTCTCGGCCGTGTTCGCGGAGGCAGACCGGGTTCGTCGAGGCACGCGCTCCGCCCCCGCCACCGGCGATCGCAAGCCGGATGAACTCCGACGTTCCCGGCGGCGCGTACAGGACTCCGGTCCCTCCTCCGCCGCCACCACTGGCAGCGAGCGTGGTGGCGCTCCCGGTTCCGCCTTTCTGACCCACGATGAGCCGGAGCGTACCCCCCGGCTCGATATGCCTGCCGACCGGGAACTCCGCGAACATGAGCGCCCCCTTCCCGCCAGTCGCAGAGCAGTTGTTCTTGATAGCGTTGCCCCCGTCAGCACCCTTGACCTCCAACAGGAAGTAGTCGGGGGGATTCACGGTGGGAATCGGGAGATCCACCGGCACTCCGAAGTAGCCGAAGCCCTCGCTGCTCCCGTTTGCCGGGAAGGGCGGGAAGGTCTGGGCATTCGAAAGCGTGGAAAAAGCGAGCGCGATGGACGCGGCGATCGCTGCGGGGAAACGTGGGGAGACTTGCTCGATCATGGGAGTGGTTCCGATGGTTTTGAGGTAGACGAATTGGTGTCTGCCCGCACACACGTCGGACGGCGGATCGAGCGGCAATGGTTTTCTGGGAATATCGGGCGGCGCAGAGTGCCGGTAGATCGTGGGCTCACCTTGTACGGGCTCGCCCACGGGTGATCTCGCAGAGCAGCTGCCCGGTCGCCACGCCCGGCAAGCCGACATCGAGCGGCACGCTCGTGATCATCATGAAATCGATGTCGCCACGGTGAAGGCCATCATGACGCAGAGGACGCGGTACCATTCGCCTGGAGCGAAGTCGGCCGGAGGCAGGTGGATCCCCTGGGCCAGGATTGAGATGGCCGTGACGGCAACAGCGACAAAGAAGGTAACAAGACGCATGATTCGCTCCGGAGTAGGTGTGTTTGCTCCGCCCGCCCCAGCCCTCCACGGAGAGGGCAACGAATACTCGAGTTTTGTTCTGCCGCTGCGTCCCACCGACGACGTGGAGGAAGGCGAGCACGCTCCGCATCTCAGCCCATGACCTCGAGTTCCTCCGACTTCCACTCCAAGGTCCGAGCCCTCTTCCACGAGCTGGCCGACCTGGATGAGTCCGACCAACGGGCCCGGCTCGACACCGTCAGCGCCGAGCCAGAGGTCGTCGCGGAGGTTCGCGAGCTCCTCTCCCGCGTCGTCCGAGACCGCGAGAACCCGTTCGACGAAACGCGGCTCGGTGCTTGGAACGCGGCAATCCTCGAGAGAGCGGACCGCGAGCAAGCCGACGAGCTCATCGGTCAAGGTGTCGACGGCTACCTCATCCGCGGGGTACTTGGGGTCGGAGGAATGGGCACGGTCTACGTCGCTGAACAGCGCGGTGAAATCGAGCGCATCGTCGCGCTCAAGCTGATCAAGCTTGGCATGGACAGCCGTAAGATCGTCTCGCGCTTCGAGGCCGAGCGCCAGGCGCTCGCGCTGATGAACCACGAGGGGATCGCGCGCGTCTACCACTGCGGCACGACCAGCCGCGGCCAGCCGTATTTCGTCATGGAGTACGTCGAAGGTGCTCCGATCGATCGGTTCTGCGAGGAACACTCGGTCTCGCTCGAAGCCCGCCTTGACCTGATCCGGCAGGTCTGCGAAGCCGTGCATCACGCGCACCAGAAAGGCGTCGTGCACCGCGACCTGAAACCCGGCAACGTCCTCGTCAGCCGCGAAAACGATCGGTTGCGCGCCAAGGTCATCGACTTCGGGCTCGCGAAGGCGATGGGAAGCGAACTCGTCGAAGCGACACTGTTCACGGAGGTCGGGCAAATCGTCGGGACGCCGGAATTCATGGCGCCCGAGCAGGCCGATCCAACGAACGCGGACGTCGACACCCGGGCGGACGTGTATTCGATCGGCGTCCTGCTGTTCCGCCTGCTGGTTGGCGAGTTGCCTTTCTCGGCCAACGAGCTGCGGCGAGAGTTTGCGCAAGCCGGTGGCGGCGTCCACGCGCGCCGCGAGACGCCGCGACCGAGCTCGCGAATCGCATCCCGTCGCGGCGAGTCTCGGTCTTCGCTGCGGCGCGCGCTGCGTTCGGATCTCGACTGGATCGTGCTCAAGGCGATGGATCCGGATCGCAACCGCCGGTACGACTCGGCGACCGCGCTAGCCGACGACCTACGGCGATTTGCCGCACACGAACCGCTCGTCGCGGGTCCGCCGAGCGCTTCGTACCGCGTGCAGAAAATCATGCGGCGCTACCGCGCGCAGATTCTCGTGGCCGGGATCGTGCTGCTCGCTCTGGCGGTCGGCGGTGCGGTGGCGGTGCACCAGTGGTTACGCGCGCGCCAGACTGCCGAGGAGTTCGAGCAGCTCGCGGGTGTGGTCAAACAAGAAGTCGCGGTCGCGGAGGAGCAGACGCTGCACCCAGCCTGGCCGGCGCAACTCGACGCGCTGCGAGCCTGGGTCGCAGACCGCTGGGAGCCGCTCGCCGCGATCCGACGGCGGCTCCGCCGATCAATCGACGGACTCCGCGAACGAGCGCTCCCGTGGTCAGACGAAGATCGCTTGCCGGACGCAGCGCGGCACCCGCGTTCCGAGGAACTCGCGCGTCTGCGACGGGAGATCGCGACGCTGCGCCACGCGCAGGCCATCCGCCTCGGCGAAGCCGAGTTCGAACCGGCCGAGGTTCCGGATCAGCAACCCGGAAGGTTCGGCTCTTCTCGGATGTACGCGCTCGCGTGGACGCGCATCGGCCCGCTGGACGAGGACCGCACGGTCTGGGGGGAAGAAGCGGAAGGGCTGGCGTTCGCGCAGAGGCTCATGCAACGGTATCGGGACGGGCAAGGTGGCGTCAGCGAGTGCACCGCGTGGAAAGCGCTCGCGTTCGGGTTCCTGGCGAACGGACTCGACGAGAAAGCGATCCATGCGGCCGAGCGCGCCGTCGCGACCGCGCAGGGAACGGAGCAGCACCGTCGCTCGCACCGGGAGCAGCTCGCGCAGATTCGCAGTGCCGCGACGACCACGCCAACCGAGCTCGACCGGCGGCTCGCCGCGGCACGCTTGTTGGCCTCCGAGGTCGAGAAACGCCGTTCCTGGCGGTTCACCGAGGAGTCTGCGCAGTTCTTGCACGACGCTCTGGCCGACCTCCATGACCGCATCGATCAGCTCGAAACCACCCAACTCGCGCGCGTACGGAGGCGAATCCGTTGGGCAGAATCCCTGCCGGAGTTGACGGCGCGCCATCCGCAAGCCGAGTGGTCGTGGGACGACGTGCGCAGGACGGTCCGAGAGGACGCGCGCTACGCCCGGGCTTCGAAGATCAAACTCCGCGAAGTAGACGTCTACGGGCTCGTTCCGCTCGGCCCCAACCCGGTGACCGGGTACCTCGAGTTCTACCACCTGCGCAGTGCGTGGGATGGAGAGTCGGACCCTCGTGCGATCCCACTCCCCGAACACGACGTGGACGGCCGAATCCCGGTCGGAGCGGACACAGGAATCGTCTTCGTCCTGCTGCCAGGAGCGCAGTTCGTCATGGGTGCGCAAGCCACCGATCCAACCGGCTCGGACTACGACCCGAACGCGAAACCAGCGGAGGCCGCGCACGACCTCGAGGTCGGTCCGTTCTTCCTCGCCCGCCACGAGCTGACCAAAGGTCAGTGGTCTCGACTCGCGGTCGGCTCCGACGTCGATCGCCTCCCGAGCAGGGATGTTCCTGGCGAGACACGCGGCGGAGATCGTGTACTCACGTCGGCCGATCCGGTCGAACAGGTGTCGTGGCTGGAGTGCCGAACGCTCGCCGAATGGCACGGATTGGCGCTGCCGACCGAGGTCCAATGGGAGTACGGCTGCCGCGGTGGAACGCCGGGCCCCAACGCGTGGCCGGCCGCACGCATGGCGGAGTTCGCCAACGTCGCGGACCAATCCTCGGTCGGCAGGACGCAGTGGGATCCTCACGACGGCGATGACGGCCATTTTTTGTACTCGCCGGCCGGTGTGTTCCTGCCCAACGCGTTCGGCATGCACGACATGATCGGCAACGTCAGCGAGTGGTGTCTCGACCTGAACTCGGAGTACGGCCGCCCGATCCGAGCTGCCGACGGCTTGCGCATCATTCCCCCATCGGTCGTGCTCGCCGAGCACGCGATCATTCGCGGGGGGTCATACCGATCCGGCCGTGTGGAGGCACGCTCCGCCTGGCGCGGAGTGCAGCTCAAACACACCGAGTCTCAGTTGACCGGGGTGAGGTTCGCGCGCTCCGTCGAGCCAACGCAATCGCTCGAGGACTCCCCGGCCCAGTGGGTCAGGCTCCGCTAGCCGACCGGCAGGCCAGCCACGCCCGCGCCATCTGCCAGTCGAGCCGCACGGTGCGCGGCGCGACGCCGAGCTTTCTCCAGGCATGAAGCGCCTCTACGCTGCCACGCGAGGAACGCTGACTCGACGCATCCGCTGTGGACCGACAGCAAGCTGGATGGGCATGGCCCGCGTTGCGCACAGTTCCGTGCTGCGAACTACCGCCAAACGCAGAGCTTCCAAAGCACCGCATTGACGCTCGACGCCCGCGCAGCCAGGGAAGGCACGAGCTCACGACGACACGGATCTAAGCGCTGCTAACGAGGACGCGGAGGAGTTCGCGGATGGTCCTGGCAATGTGAGGGGGCCTACTCCACTAGATAGAGCCGCGGAGCTCCGCGCTAAAGTCACATGTCGTTCACCGCCGTTGCGTCAGGAGCGGCTGGGAGAAGGTGTGCTCGCTCCCGTCGGCGGGGCGCGGTCGCCCCCAGCCCGGCAGTTCCTTCCGATGAGCCCGCGAGACGAGCATATTCACCCAACGCACTCCGACCACCCACTCCTATCAGTTCGTAACGGGGACCGACGGGTTCGAAGCCTCAAGTCCGCATATTGGCAACGTGATCACGAAAGACGTGCCCTCGCCAATCGCCGACTGGAACTCCAGGCTGCCACCATGCCTCTTGACAACGATGTTGTGTGCTATCGCAAGACCTTGCCCGGTTCCTCTCCCGACCTCCTTCGTCGTGAAGAACGGATCGAAAATGCGGCCTTGGACGTCATCCGGGATGCCAGGACCGTTGTCTCGAATACGGAGTTCTACACACTCACCGACGCGTCGAGTGCTAACGATGATCGCCCCCTTCCCCCCAGACGCGACACGATCGGTGTCTGCAATCGCGTGAGCGGCATTGATAACAATATTGAGGACGGCCTGATTTATCTCGCTAACGAGGCACGTGATCGGCGGCAGGGTCTGATCAAACTCCATTTCTACGTCCGCTACGTACTTCCACTCGTTCGTGGCAACAGTGATTGTACTCTCGATCGCTCGGTTCAGGTCGACGCTGGTCTTGCCATCTACGCCAGGGTGCGAGAACTCCTTCATCGACTGAACGATCCGTCGAACACGCTCGATACCGTGTAGGGACTGCGAGATTGCCCGAGGAACCTCCTCGCGCAGATAAGGGACATCTGCTTCGTCGAGTGCACGACGCATCTCTTCGATCTCAGCTAGATCTCCACGATTCTGATCTACTCGGTCCGCAACGCCCTCGGCGCAATCGATGACCATCCGCAAACTCTCGAACGCGTCCTCGAGAAAGCGCGTGTTGTCTCCCACATACTGCGTGGGCGTGTTGATTTCGTGCGCGATTCCGGCGGCCAGTTGCCCGATGGACTCGAGCTTCTGCGCTTGTGCCAGTTCGCGCTGCATCGCACGTTGCTCGCTGACGTCCAGCACGAGCCCTCGGAGCAACCGCCCCGACTCCGTTTCGGGGACACTGACGACCCACCGAACCTCGATTGGCGCGCCGTCGACTCGCAAGATCTCGCTCTCCACTTCGAACGAATCGGTTGCCGTATCGAGAAGCTCGCGGAGCTCCGCAGCGCGATCTCGGGGAGCGATTCTATCTAACACCCCATCGCACAGACACTCCGGCACTGTAATGCCGAGTGCTTCCTCAATCTGCGGACCGACGTACGCGAATCTCGCTCGCTCGACGTCCAGGACGAACGGGGTAGCGTTCGTGGTTTCGACGATTCGCTGCAGCTCTTCCTTGCTGCGTTCGAGCTCACGTTCTCGTCGTGAAACAACCTGTGCCAGCCGTTCGTGTTCGGCCGCCGCGCGTTGCTCGCTCTCCGAGAACATCTGACGAATCCGGCTTGCCATGACATTGATCGCTTCGGCGACCTGCCCAACCTCGTCGTCGGAATCGCACGGAAGCAGCGGGGGATCGAGCTCTCCCCTCGCTATGCGGTCCGCGACCGCTGCGACGTCGCTGAGTCGCCCGACAAGGTGCTTGGACACCCGCCTGACCAGGGCGAGGCAGCACCCGAGCGCAACTAGGGTAATCGAAACCGCGATGACGATGGCTTCCGCCATGAGCTGCATCATCCGATCACGAGAGAGGCTCACAAGCACGCGCCCCGCAGGCCCCTCTCGACTCTGCACCGCGGACACGGCCACAACGTGCCCATCGCGACCGGCGCTATTCGCGCTTGGGAGAGCTAACGGATGCTCCCCAAGACCCTCGATACAAGAGCCATCGCTGGCGTAGAGCCCCAACCCAGCGACATCGGCCGCATCCAGGGACTCGAACACCTCTCTCGCGGTGAGTTTGTCGTTGAACGCTACGGATGACCGGAGCTGCCTAGCCAGTAAGATCGCGTAGCTTCTCGCGCGTTCTCGGAGACCGGAAGACAAATCTTGGGCATCGATGAACGTCAAGACGGTACATGCGATGGCAACCGCCACCACCGTGATGGCGGTGACATGCGTGCTCAGCTGTCTCTGGAGCGTGCGCTTGCGCATAGTGGCTACCGGCGCGGATCCTCGGGCAATTTCGGCCGCTTGATGTACTCGAGAGGAAGCTCACCACTGAGACACTGAAGCCAGGTCACGATGGACCGAACCTCCTCTGGCTCCAACTCGACTCCCAGTTGGTGCCGAGCCATCATCCGTACGGCCTCGTCAAGCGTTGCCGCCGACGCGTCGTGGAAGTACGGCGCCGTCTTGGCGACGTTGCGCAGGCTTGGAACCTTGAACACCATGTCGTCCGCCTTTTGACCCGTGACTTCGGCTCGCCCACGATCCCGGTCGTAAGGCCAGGGCTCGTGAACACCTACCTTCTCAAGCATGCTCCCGCCCAAGAACATGCCCGTGTGACAAACAAGGCAACCCAAGTTTGCGAACAGCTGGGCACCAGACTTCTCTTCCGGTGTCAACGCACTCAGATTGCCGCTCAGGTACTCATCCCACCGAGAAGGAGTGATGAGCCCTTCCTCAAATGCCGCGATTGCTGCGACGACGTTTTCGTACGTGATCGGGTCGTCTTCTTCCGGGAATGCAGCTTCGAACAGCTCGGAGTAGCCGGATATTTCGGATAGCCTCTCGACAACCTTGGCGTCGGGCATGTCCATCTCGGCCGGGTTGCTGAGCGGTCCTTTCGCCTGCTCTTCGAGATCTCTGGCTCGAGCATCCCAGAACTGGCGGAAGTGGCCGTAGGCGTGATAAGTCGTCGGTGCGTTTCTCCGCCCGCGGACTCCGTCCACGCCGATCGAAACCGCGGTGTTCGTCGTGCCAAACTGATCCAACGGATGACACGAGTTGCATGAGACCGTGCCGGTCCGCGACAACAGAGGCTCGAAGTACAAGACCCTGCCCAGATGGACTAGGTGGGGGTCTTTCGCCGGCAGCGGCTTCAGCGCGGCAAATCGGCGACGCAAGCGCGGACTCAGCTCGACGCGGGGCGTGTGGTCGATCGACTCATGCGTCGGTGCTGGCCGCGCTTCACATCGCCCATCACGCTCAGGCAAAACTACGAGCGTGTCTTCGCCACAGGACGAGAACAGGACCAACAACGCGGCAAGGACGACGCGAGGCTGCCAGCAGAAGCCGGACAGGCGAGGAGGTAGGCTGGGAAAGCCTGTGCCTCCCACCGGGTACTCAGGGCTCTCTGACGCAGTACACAGATTCATGTTCTGACTGGTCGGCGTAGAGGCCACCGCTCTGAATCCGCAATCCTGCGGATTCTCGGCGCGGCTCGCCCGGATTGCCGAGCAAACTCCTCGGCACCGTACCGCTCAGCACTCCGAGTGGGTTCGTTCACACTCGGGGCAGATCGCGTCGCTGCGCACTGTCGGTAGTCGCGTGAGCCAGCATCTGACGAGCACCCACTCCTGCCTGGTCGCGGACCAACAGCGAAGACAGATCACACACTGCTCAACCCTCCGGTTGCGATCACCGAAATCCGACTCGTCGACGACCGAATCGGGATCGTGGCGACACGAAGACAAGAGCGCGTGGCGGCATAGAAGGCAACCGGCGGGAGCACTCGAAACGGAGAGCAGCATCCGGTTCGCGTGAGTCGCGGTGGGACACGAGTATTCGTGAAACCACGACATCGAAGAGTCCTGACACTTCTGCAGACGCTCGACAAACCAGCTCCGAAGGATCGATGGCAACGCCTGGATGAGGTTTATGCCGACACCGCTGCGACGAGTGCTTGGACCTTCGCCCCCTCGCCACGCAGAGTTCGTCCAGATGATGTCGAATCTATGGTCGAGCACGTAGGCTGGCTGCTCATCATGTTCGAGCCGAACCAGGGAATCGCCAAACGCTTCCCATTCCGACGGCACTCGGCCGGATCGCAACCTTGAATCGAAGGGAGGAGCACACGGGAACCCCTCGCTCCCGCACGGCCGAGGTCCTGCGTCGCGCCATCGATGCGCAGTCAACGTGCGGAGTTCGTGCCGAAGCCGCTCCGCCCGATGATAAAGGGATATCACGTGATAGGGAGACGACAAGCCGGTCTTCTTGAGAATCGCGCGGCGGTGGTCATCAACGGTCCGTCGGCTGATATGCAACTTGTGCGCTATCGAATCACTTTGCTCACCAGCACAAACCAGTTCGAGTACTTCAGCCTCGCGTTTCGACACCTGAGAGAATCGATGATCGCAATTGTCGAGGTCTTCCTGAACCTTCAAGATCTGTAAGCGGTGGCGTTGCAGCTCCACCATCGCTGCCCGGAGCACACGGTGCGTTGCGGGCCACTCGAGAAACAAGACCGACTGGTGCTCACCGATGCGAAGCGCCTCGACAGCGAGGCCCGGCGTATACAAGAGCAGGATCGGACAGCTCGAATCGAGTTCGGACACGATCCGAATCAGACTTCTGCACTCGTCGGCGTGCTCTGTGAAAGACACCAACACCAGACCTGGGTCATCGAGAACCGCTTGCCGCACCGCCGCGGCCCCGTCGAGATCCACGATATGCAGGTCTGGGCCGCCTGCAGCCAGTAGCCCGCGCAGGGCAGACGCCATCGCTGAACCGGCAACCAGTCCCGCTGCCAGGTTCGATGAGTTCCTGGCGTCTATCGTGCCCATCACCGACCACCTTCTCTGCGGACCAAGCCGAGTCCGCATCCCGCATTCTAGGAGCTTCGGCCGGCAAGTCAAGGTCTCGCGCCATCGAACTCTACGGGTGCATTATGCACATTGACGGTAGTGCTACGGACATGAGCGGTTCGGCCGGGCCCGTTACCCGACGATCTGCGCAATTGGAAAGAGATCTTTATCGAGAGACCCCACGCATACGGATCAAGCGCAAGCCTACCGACTCCGATGCTTGATCTGCCATGAAGACGCAATCGACAACGCGCGGCGGCCCTCTGCACATTCCGCACCTCGTGCAGCGGCCAGTACGTCTCGAGGACGCGAATGTGACCAAGTCACTCACACCAGATCATCACGCTGCAACGAGGATCACTCCAGGTTCGGGCACTCTGTCCCGGCTTAGGATCGCACTCGAAGAGTGGATCGAATTCCTGATCCGCAGAGCCCAGTGATTTTGCCGTCTCGAGAAAACGCGCCTTATCCAAGATCCGTCAAATGCCACATCGAATCTGCATACCGCAATTGACGAACAACGCAGTTCTCATGCTCACAATATAGTGCCGAGCCGGATCCTGATGAAGCGACTTCTATTCGTGGACGACGAACCCAACGTTCTGCACGGCCTCCGTCGCATGTTCTATCCCTACCGCAACGAATGGGAGCTGGTGTTCGCGAACTCCGCCGAAGACGCACTCTCAACGATGGAACAAGGGAGATTCGATGTCGTGGTCAGCGACATGCGAATGCCCGGCATGAACGGAGCTGAGCTGCTGACTCGTTGTAAGGATCTGTACCCCAGCACCGTCCGGGTAGTCCTGTCCGGCCACGCAGACGCGGAGGCCTCGATGTGCAGCGTGGCAGTCTCCCATCAGTTCTTGGCGAAGCCGTGCGACCCCGGGAGACTCCGAGAAACCGTCGAACGTGCGTGCAACCTCCAAGCCCTGCTAGACGGCGCCTGCGTTCGGTCGCGCCTAGGGTCTGTCGCGGGCATTCCTGTAGCTCCAACTGTGTACCGTGAGCTCACACGTTTGCTCGCTCAGGACGATGTGAACATCGACGAGATCGCCGACGTGGTCCAACGAGATCTGGGTCTTTCTACCCGCATTCTCCAGCTCGTGAACTCGAGCTACTTCGGAATCAGAAGGGAGATCTTCGACCTTAGCCAGGCAACTGCCTACGTCGGCGTCAACACGATCCGAGATCTCGCCCTGACTTTCGGAGCGTTCGAGCAGTTTCACGAGCGCGTCTCGTCCGCAACGGTCACTCGAGAACAGAATCACGCAATCGCAACGGCCCAGATCGCCAAACACCTCCTCGCCGGCCAGGCAGACGCAGACCAGGCATTTCTCGCCGGTATGCTCCACGATGTCGGAAAGTTGGTGCTGGCAACCAACCCAGAGCTGGCAGGACGCTCGCTCGACAACGACCTGGAGAACGTTGACACCCTAGAGGGCGTGGGTCACGGCATTCTCGGCGGCTACTTGCTCGGTCTATGGGGCCTCTCATACTCGATCGTCGAAGCGGTCGCCTTCCACGATAAACCCGGATCCTTCCCCGGCACGCGGAGTTTTGGCCTACTCGCGGCGACACACGTCGCTGACGTGCTGGCAAGCGAAATTGAGGCGGGGACCCACCTAACCGAGGAACTCGATGAAGAGTTCTTAGATGACATTGGCGTCCTCCCCGAAATTCCTGAGTGGCGGCGACTGGCTTCCGACCTACTCGGCGAACCAAGCGCTTCACCAGGGGGCGAACTATGACTACAGAATTCACAGAGCGAGTTCTCTTCATTGACGATGACTCGTCCGTCCTTGACGCCATCCGAAGACAACATCGCAAGCGATACAACATATCTTGCGCGTGTGGCCCAGACGCGGGACTCGCCGCCATTCAGGACGAAGGGCCCTTCGCGGTAGTCGTCACGGACTTCAACATGCCTGGCATGAACGGCAACGAGCTTCTGTCGCGGGTAGAAAGCGTCGACCCGCACCTCGTGCGTGTAATGCTGACCGGGCAGGCGGACCTTCAGACCGCCGTTGATGCCGTGAATCGCGGACACGTTTTTCGGTTTCTTTGCAAACCCTGTGATTCGAAGGACCTCGCACGATGCTTGGACGCCGCGCTCGAACAATACCGGCTGGTATTCGCCGAGCGAGAACTGCTCGAACGAACGGTCAACGGCGCAATCGAAGTACTTGTCGACGTACTGAGCCTCGCGAGTCCTTCGGCGTTCGGAAGAGCCCGGCGCGTACGAGAGCTTGTCCGACACATCGTGGGTCACCTCAACCTGGCTGACGGGTGGCAGTACGAGACCGCTGCGCTCCTGTCTCAGATTGGACTGGTAGCCGTGCCGGACGACACCCTTGAGAGGATGGCCGAGGGCCAAGAACTACCACCCGACGAACTCGCGATGCTGGATCGCCACACGGAGGTAGCGCGCGACCTCCTGATTAAGATACCTCGGCTGAACACGGTGGCCGAGATGGTATATCGACAGGACAATTCGCAGGGAGCGTCCGGCGACAACCACGTGGTCCTTGGCGCCCGGATGCTGGCCGCGGCCAACGCTTTTTGCGATCTACTCGCGATGGGCGCGACGCCAGACCAGGCCATGCGGGCCCTGCGAAAGGACGAGTACGATACCGGCGTCCTCGACGCGATCGCGTCCGCTCGAATCAACTCGCGCCATTTCGGTACCCGCACTGTTTCGATCCGACAGCTGTGCGTGGGTATGGTGATCCAAGACGACGTCCGCAACCGCGCCGGAAACCTGGTCGTGACCGCTGGACACGAAGTGACTCAAGGGTCCCTAGAACGCCTACGCAACTACTCGGAGCTCGACAGCTTACAGACAACGGAGTTTCGAATCGAGATGGGCGCAGCACCGACAAGTCTCTGCGCGGACGGAACATAGAGACCATCGATCCAAAGACATCGGCGATAATTGCATCTATCGCGAGTCCAATTTTCACGATAACTGACTCCCCTCGCGGGATTTGGTGCTTCTCACTACCACTCGAGCGCACCGCTTCGCTCTGTCGTGCGCACGCAGAAAAGCGGATCTGACGCACCGCACGAACTCGACATGCGTACGCTATTCGCGTAAAGGCGCTCCTGATTACTTGCCAATATGTAATCTTATGCTCCAACGGCTTAAGCGGATCCTCTACCTATCCGATCATATTGTTGGCAATCCCTGGCTGGCCCGCCGGTTTATTCGACTCCTCCTCGGAGGAAGGGCGTCCTGTGGTGGGGACTTGGCCAGCCAGGGGTTCCTCTTTCCTGCCGAGTCAGCTGCGCGATTGCCCTGCCCCACCTTTCGGGTCACGCAAGCACCTGTCGAACCAATTTCAAGAGCCCGTCGACGCCGAACGGTTTCGGAAGTTGGCCCTTACGGGCTTGGGCCTTCGGGAACTCCACTGAGATGTAGAGCACCCGCAGCTTTCGATTCTGACCCCGTAGATCGGCAAGCTAGATCTTCACCGCGCTCAAGGCTACCAAGTCTACGGTCAGTGAGTAGAAGGTCGCACCGGCGCCTCAAATTGCGGAACACATCTCGCGCTAGCTGAGCACTCGAAGCCGTGAAGACCCGAAATCGTGCGCGTTCGAGCGCGTACTCGCACAACCCCAGAGCGAGGCGGACGTAGTCAGCTATCGCCGCTTCCCGGATCAAGTATCTGATGCACACGTGAACTTGGTAATCGTTGCGGAATGCAAGTCCTCGAATGACAAGTCCTTCGTCATGCTCACCAACGAACGACCAGAGACTGATTCCTCAGTCTTCATTTCTCAGACGATCGCTTCCGAGACTCAGAGTGTCTCGTTTTGATTCGTTCTTCGGTGGCCATTCTTGAGTGAACCGGTGACACCAGACGAACTCCACCGGAGACCATCGCGATGTCGTTGCCGTCCGACGGAGACCGCCGACCGGCGGCGCCGCCTCGGGTTGGGATCACCGGAAGACGCTTACTCTCCCAGCCGAAATGTCCGGCTTCGCATCTCACGGCCATGACAAGCTGCGCAGTCGCTGCTACCTAGCACGAAGCTCAGCTGCGACAATCTCGTCGGATACTCCGTGCTGAATCACGAACACTCCGGTGATGACCGACTCTACAGCACATCTGCTGACAAGATAGCTTCGAAGAGACGAGTCGCCGAAGACCGTGACCTGCACCTCCCCGACCGCCCGCTCTACTTCGCTAAACTGGACTTGCGTAACATCGATAATGAAAGCACCGAGCCCGAGACTCCCCACCCAACCGGACGGATGAGCTTCGACCGACAATCGCCCCGTGACTAGAGAGCACTTTCCTCCTGCTCCGAAGTGCTCTCGGAACCGCTCTGGAACGGCCGAGTATCGACTCCCGGCAACGAACCCGAGACGAACCCGAGATGACACCCGAGACACCTGCAACCGCCAGGCCTTGCCGTTGATCAATAAGACACGTCGATCACCACGCCGCGTATCACGCGGAATCGATGACCGCTCCCGGCCGGACCCGATAATGGACACCTTTTCCCCCGCAACCAGGTCAAGCTCGGGTACATCGACAAGAACTCGACAAGACACAGATTCGATGCGACCTGTAAAGGCCGACGGTGAGGCCTCCACGATCTCGACGAGAACAAGCGCTACCTCTTCCTCGCGGACCGCTTCCTCGACTTCTCGCCTGCAAGAGACCGGGTATGCCGCCAACCATGTTGTGGCACTCTCGCCCACAGAGGGCAGGCTCGCAGTATCCTCGATTACCTGTCGATCAAAACCCTGTCGCGGCTGCAACCCCGGCAAGTCATCTGAACTGTCGACCGACACCGATTCCGGCGGCGGGACACCTTGTGGCATAGCAATCCACACCAGCGACAGGACTGCCGCGCCAAAGAAGACAATCCAGAGCGTTGCACGCAACTCCAAACCGGTTTCCAGCAGGCTATTCACCCCCCAGCCCGGAGGATTCCCAGCACTCATTACTGTCGAGCCTCCACAGCCACAACCTCTTGCGTGGTAGCTGCCCAAACCGCCGTTCGGAGCCTCACCTTCCGCTTGGATGGTCGCCCGATCACCGAATGCCCGTTCATGCCAAGGGATGACTCTCCCCCAACAGAGCCGCTCCAGATGCCGGAGGTCCCCGAGGAGAACTCAACGAGCATCCTCGTGGGCGGCCCAGCGCTGCGCCCGTGAGGGCGCCCACTGCCCTGTGACGCGGACAGCAGGGATCCCGACGGCTCGATCATGTTGCTCCTAGTTTAGCGTGAGTCGCGCGCGCCAACCACGCAACGAAACGCCGACCCCGACACTGGCTCTTCAGGCATGGCGTTACGTAGCTCAGGCACTTGGACCACCTCTTCGATGCCCGGTCCGCAACTGACACCTCTGCCATGACGTAGATCCGGCCGCAACCTGCGTCAGCACGGATCAACTGGACCGGTAACTGGCGGACGCAAGAAGAGAACGGATCTACATCGTCAGACTGCTCGGCCAAGCCGAACAAGTCGTGTCCCAGATGTATCAACTAATAGGAGAGGCGAACGACAACTTGCGGGCAGATATCGAGACCAAAGTAGCCCGAATGGAGCGCGAACGCTCCCATCTGCTGCACGAAGAGATGCAACGCCTGAAATCGACAAAGGCAGCTCTCCCGAAATAGTATACCGACTAGAAGTCTCTCTTTAGGTCATGTGCCAAGCCCGGGAGACGCTCTCCGCCGTAGCTATGCCGTTTAATCTCGGAAGTTCCAAGACTCAGCGTACTCGCTACTCACACCCTCCAACAGAGGCCCATCGTATCCATGAATACACCGCTTCTCAAAGTCCTCTAGGTCGAGGTCTGTCAGCACTATGAGGCGCCGCCACTCAGCACCGCGCTGAAGCACAGTCCAGTATCCGATATCAGTAAAGCGAAAGCCAACCTCATACCTACGCCCATCTAGGTGGATCTCTGACCTCGAATGAACGCGTGTTCGCTCATAGTACTCCTGCGGAGGGCGAGATCCTTCGTAGGACCCAAGAACGAGCTGCCCGAGAAGCGTGATCGGAAGAGCTGCCGTGTCAGCCACAAACGACGCCGGAACATCTAGCGCCCAGAGCATCCACCACCACTCATTCTCTCTGATCGCCGTCTCGACCGAGAAGAATGTTCCACTGCACAATCTCGGATGATACTCTCCGATATGCATGTATCGCGGAAAGGGCGTCGGATCAATAGACGATAAATAATAGTGAGGCTGACCCGTTATCGTATGGATGGTTCCACAGGAAGAGGCAATCAACAGCCACAGCAGAAGAGGAGTAATCCTACGCAGGGCCATGGCACGACCTAACGCCGCGGGATGAAACTAGTGAAAGCTGGCGATCTCATGAAAACCACGATGATAAAACAACTCATGACAGGACGAGGCCGCACTCGAGCCCTGGGTGGTAGTCTACTCTGCTGATCCCGAGTTCGTGTATTGGTCCAACCGTCACTCCCTACCTTGGCAGCCTGCAACGCCGACTGGCGAACTCCACCTCATTACGCCCGACTTCGCGTCGCGCAACTTCGGGGACTCTAGGGCACGACGTTTTCGTCAGCTTCGTCGAACGACAGGCGGGGCAGGATCCGCGCCGTGATCCAGCCGTTCAGTTCAAGCGTTGCCAGGAGCCTCCGAGGTCCTTTGGGTCTTCGGTTCGCTCCCCGGCGAGTGCTCGTTGCGCTACAACCTCTTGCATGAAGCCCGCCATGCCCGACCAGAACCGACGCGACTTCGTAAAGACGTCCGCGACCCTCCTGGGTGCCGGGGCCATCCCGACCCTGCCGAGCTCGGCCATCGCAGCGAACCCGACGGCGCGAAGGCAAGAGCTGCGAGTTCTCCAAGTCGGCGTCGGGGGAATCGGCGGGATGGATCGCAACAACATCAAGCGGCACCCCAAGGCGAGGATCGTCGGCCTGGTCGATGTCGACACCAACCCGCTGGAGAAGGTCGGCAAGCAGATCCCGGACGCGTTCACCGACACCGACTACCGCAAGGTCTTCGCCGACCGGCTGGACGAGTTCGACGCGGTCAACGTCTGCACCCCCGACCACTCGCACATCGGCCCGATGCTGCTCGCACTGGCGAACGACAAGCACGTCTACGCGCAGAAGCCGCTGGTCCAGCAGCTCGAGGAACTCGTGATGCTGGAGAAGGCGATCCAGGCCAAGCCCCACCTCGCGACGAACACCGGCAACCAGCGGATGCAGAACCCCGGCCGCCGCATCGCGGTCGACATCCTCCAGAAGAACCTGCTGGGCAAGGCGATCTCCGCGCACGTTTGGGCGGGCACCCGACGCGGCAGCGCGAAGGACCTCGAACTGCCTGCCGCGAAACAGCCGCCCGCCAACATCGATTGGGACCTCTGGCTCGGCCCGGCCCAGAAGCAGCCCTACCGCGACGGCATCGCGCCGAACAAGTGGCGCGCATGGTGGGACTTCGGCACCGCGGGCCTCGGTGATTGGGGCGTGCACCTGCTGGACATCATCATGTACGCCTACCCCGAGCTCACGAGCCCGGTGTCGGTCCGGTGCGACGCCCCGCGCGCGGCCGACTGGTACCACTGCACCCAGTGCGAGTCGACGATGACCTACGCGGTTCGCGGCGACCGATTCCGGAACGACACCTTCCCGATTCACTACAACGACGCCGGTAGGGGCTACGACCTCCGAGCGCTCGGGATCCCCAAGGACGACGCGGGCGCGAACAACACCGTCGTGGTCTGCGAAGAAGGAACTCTTTTCATCAATGCCGGCGGCAACAAGCTCGAGTGCTACGTGAAGAACAAGCTCGTCAGCCCCGAGGAACTGGGCGCCAACACCGATCCCGGCAAGTACGCACACTGGGGCAGCTGGATCGAACGGGCCCTGGGCGACCAGGAAGTGAAGGTCTGGACCCCGTTCGATCAGGCTCTGCGCATGACCGAGTGCGCGATCTTGCCCGTCAAGGCCAGCCGCTTCCCCGGCCAGGAACTGCAGTGGGACAAGAAGACCCTGACGTTCACGAACAGTCAGGAAGCGACAGACACCGTCGTGCGACGAGAGTACCGGGACGGGTTCGAACCGGTGAGGATCTAGGCTGGTCGCGGCGGATCAGCACCGTCGCGGCCGTCCTCCTGTCCTCGTGCAGCGTCAGCTTCACCCCACTTCCTAGGGAACCGCGGCAATCCTCCACGAACCACAACATTCCAGTATTGCCCTATTCCCGTTTTCTGAGTAGCGAGAACAGCTCCCTCTGAATATCGGACAACTTCTTGTCAGATCGGTCGACAAAGATCGTGACTTGCACCCGATTCAGCCCGCTCTGCACCACAGCCATTGTCACGAACTCCTTGCCCGCAAACAGTTGCTGAACGGAGTCCGAGCTTGCAAAGAACTGCCCGGGGGCGAGCACCCAGTAGTCGCCAGCCTCAAGCGCCGCGAGCTGAAGCTCACGAACACGTTGAGATTCCTCGTAGACGAGATCAGCCCGCCGATGCTCGACTGCTCCCCAGGTTTTTGGTCGCTTCGTGTGGGCTCGAGTCCGATCGAGCGTCTGCATTCCCACGACGACCTGCTCCACCATCTCGTCCATGGCCCCCTGAGTCAATGGACCATATTCAGTCCAACCCTTCGCCGAGGGGTAGCGCCTGATCGGAACACCCTCCAACCGTTCACGATGTGACGACGAGTCACCAACAGCCCACCTATCGACTGATGTCTCTCCGCCTTGCGACTCGGCTCGTTCACTACGGGGTCCAACATCCATCGGAGGAGCAGGCAAATCGCCGGGATTCGCGCAGAAGCCCCAGAACAAGCACAGCATTACGACCGCCAGAAGGATCGCTCGGCGCCTCATTATCGCACTCCATTTTGCCAAGAAGCTTCGCCCTTCTATCCTATCGAGCCATGCGGTCGCGAAACCGCATAGCTCCGGCAGAGCGAACCCTGATTTACGAAGCGCAGCGGGACACAACCGAGAGCGTGGACCTAGAGACTGTCTGCGGCCTGGCGAAAGCGCTGCCATGAGCGACGCATCGCTTCTGGCCTCATCCGCACCGCCCGATTTCGTTGGACGGCCTCCGAGATCATGTCGTTGAGACAAGCCTCACGAATAGCAACCGATGGCCCCTGCCCATCGCCACCGCCTCCACTTAGCGACTGTGCTGCCCCCCCACCTGCCAGATTCTCCCGAATCGTGGTACCGAATACATCCGACCATGCCAAGGTGAGATCTGGTAGCACGAAGAGGTATTGAAAGAGGGCCACTAAACCTACTTGCCCCGGGTCGCTAGAGATCGGCACGCTCAACCCAAGACTATCGCCACAGACGAGTCCATCGATGCTGAATTGAACGGCAGCAGCGGGTGTGAGGATGCCGTTCACCACGGGATCGCTTCCCGCCGGATCCCGGAAGGCAATATGTAGAACACCCTGAATCGCTCCACTGACGGTTGTACTAACAGCTACTCCATGCCCGAAATCGTCGTTCCCCACCCATGCCAGCATCGGCATCTCGCCTCGCCCTACGGAAAAGCTAGAGGATCCTGACCAAGGGGTGCCATGCCGCACAGCCGGGTAGACGAAACTCGTCAGACCAGTCGGATCATGCCGCAGCGAGAATCTATGACCCGGCTTTTCGTCAAACTCGGCCTCGCTAGGAAACGCGCTCCACTGGTCCAGCGTTGGATTCCAAGTTTGCAAGACTGAATTGTCGGGGTCTAGCAACGACAGCGTCCCTGCCGCAAGCGTCGAGGGCACATAGTACTGTCCGGGCACAAGAGTAGAGACAAAGACCAGCGGATCTTGCAACACGGGGCCAGTTGTCGCCCCTGATGCCAGAGCAACCGACCACGTGCTGGCGCCAGACTCGACTACATCGTACGACGTTCCCAGCTTCGACGTAAAAGAGACTCTCGCACCGATGCCAGGTGCCAGCCCACTCACCATCGCTTTGGTCGCCAAACCGGCTTCTGCGAGCTCAGGAATTGTAGAGCTATCCGCCACTACACCAATTCCCGACAGTGCGGGGAATCCAGAGGCATCGACTGGAACCCAGAGCAAGCGATCGCCGACCGCATCTACGACGAAGAGACCACCGCCCCCCTGACCAATATCTTCTCGATGAAGAACGGATATCGCGATGGGATCCACCCCTGGATACACTACTTCTTGCCCCAACGTGAGCTCTGGAACTCCAGAGCCATCGTCGGTTAGGGACCAGTGAGTTAGGTGCCCGCTCCGCACGCCCGTCGACGGATCGATCGAAAGACCTGACGCGACAAATGTGCTGTCGCTACTTCGAGCTACGTGCCCCGCAACCCCCCAGGACATCGTCTCCGAGTCGAGGTGAGCACCGTCATCACCCTCGAGCACGACCTTCGCTTCGTCCAGCCTGACTGAGTAATATCCGCCGCTCCACTTCAGGTTGACGGGCTTCCACGAAACCCTTTCCCTCAGATGATCAACACCGGTCTGAGCTAACAGGCCCGAACTTGCAAATAGGCAAGTCGCCGCCAACCACGGAACGAACTTGATCTTGCTCATTTGGCCTCCTAGTCACACGCCTCGCAAGTAAACCTAGCAACGGGTGTAGAGTCGCTAAGTGAAGTAGTAAAGTGCCTGTGTATTCTTCCCCAAGCCGTATTCCAACCCGTCCCTCCGCAAGCTCCCCCCATCGTAGCGACGAAGAAGCACGAGTCTTGCCCTCCTGGCGCGCCATCAGTCGCAACACAATCCCCTAGCGCCGGACTGTGGAATGTAAAGCTTCCAGACACCGGACTTGCGGGCCCGACGACCTGAATGTCTGCTGAAAACCAATAGCCGCAACCCAAATCTTCGATGCATGCACCCCCAGACGCAATTATGCACCGACCATTCTGACGCTCGTGCCGAATGTTTGTAAGACGCCAAATGGGCGCCCCAAACTGAGGCAGCACCCCCCGACCGCCAGGAAGCTGAAGGCCGTACGCGTTTCCCGAATCAGCACCGGGACTGTCAAAACGGAAGTCTGGTCCGTTCAGGAAGTCAGCGAACTGGTCAATCTCCTTCGATATCAAACCGAAGAACGGCTTTGCGACCGCGATCTTGAACTCGCACCCGCCACAGGCCTCCTGGTAGACCGCCCTATCGGATCTACACTCATCTGAGACAAGCATCGTTACCGTTGAGAATCCAGGATCAAGCGGCAAGACAACAGTCGTTGTTGTCCAGGCCCCAGAGCTATCCACTAGGGTGACCGTCTCCGTTAGCACGGCATCAACTGATATGTCCGCATCGACGTCGGATGTAGCGCTGTAAACGATGTCAAGGTAGTAGCTGGCCCCGGAGGCTGCGCTAACCTCCCAATCGACCGTACCCCCGACGCCCATGTCCAAATAGGCGCCACCGCTGGCCTCTGAGTCCTGGACTACCGTCGAGTTAGTGTAGTTTGATGATTCTGACTCTACGCTACCGATATTTGGGTGAATACTGGGCCCAGCGGGCGCTGCGCTCACGATCAGTGCGACCGGGACAAGGATTAGATCACGCATGGAATCCCCTATTCGAATCCGACTTGGAAAACACACCTTTCCGAGACCCCTTGCGCGGTCAACGGGTAGCGCGACACGAGATCTGGCGAGGCGTGCCTCCACACCAATTTCGACCTCGCGTCACTCGAGTCTGACATCACACGTGGCCACACCCCTCTCAAACACCAGCGTCTGGCACCTGACATCTGGCGAGCGCCCCTCAGGTTCTTCTCCAAGGCGTGAAACTCGCGAACGGCCGTGCGCGATGCGGGCGTCGCGGTGCGCAAGACACGCGCGACGGTACTCGGCAGCCATTGCCCGTGGCGTCCGGGACGGCGGACTCGATGAGAGAGCCTGCGACGCGCGCTCCATCTGACCCCGCAACGATCTCCATGCCACGGATAGAGCAGCGGCTTAACGCGGTGACACCGACATTCGCCTCAACCGAACTTACGGCGATCGCAAACTCGTCGCAGGATTCGACTTGCGACGCCCCCAGATTCTCAGCGATCTGGCTGCGATTCTCTTCTCTTCGGGGACCAGGGCAATCCTCCACAAACCCAAAGGTCTCTGGGAATCACTCCGCACTTCGTTAATCGCCCCTCCTATCGAAAGTGCGGCAGCGCGCCTTGCCCACTTCACCGATTCGAGATCGAGGCCTTTCGATGCGATCCTTCTTCTTCCCCCTACTCCTGCCGCTGTCGTTCATCCCCTTCTCCTCATCCGCGGCGGCTCAGTGTGATGAGTCATGGCATTTGCAGAGCTTTGGCTGCGATGTCGGCCACGACAATTTCGGCACCCTGAACCGAAACGGCACACCCGCCTGTGGCCACGGCAACTGTCCCGGTCCTTCGTGTTGGACGGCGCTGAGTCCGAGCGTCACGGTCTCGAACGCGTCAAACGGATCGATCACCGTTCAGAGCCCGCAAGACGTTCAAGTTTACGGCGAAACTTTCGTCTGGGCGACTGCATCGAGCACGATCTCGTTCTCGATTCAGTTCCTGGCGGATTGCAATCTGACCGTGTGGCTAAACGGTAGCAAGCTCACGCCGGGGACTTCCACCGTGCCTGGAAGCGGCTCCTACCCAATGAGCCTAGTCGCCGGGCAGAACCACATCGAGTTCACGAACTACCATCAACACGCCTCCACCGGGTTTCGGTTCAACACGCAACTTGCCGGACACGTCGCCGCGATGCACAGCGAGCCCATCGCGAACTCCGGGTGCGCATCCGCAAGCGTTGCCGAGTACGGCTGCGGTCCACTCGGCCTCAATCCTGAGGGAAGTCTCTCGCACTTCGCTGGGATTCCGGTGCTGGGAGGCGCGGTCGTCTTGGAAGTGCACAACCCGCTCGGCACGCAGAACCCGGGCGCACAGGCGTACGTCCTGCTTTCGACCGCCGCGATGCCGCAGTTCCCCTGCGGCCCTGCCATTCCCGGTTGGAGCATGCACAGCAACACCCTCCCGGGCGACCAGCTCATCAGTTTCGCGCCCGCGAAGTTCATTGGCGTCCATCCTCCCGGGGGCGCGCCGTGGGACGGCACGCCCGCTGCCGTCACACTGTCGGTAGCGAACAACCCGGCACTGATCGGTCTGAAGGTCTTCGCTCAGGGGTTCCTGATCGACCCCTCACCCACCGGCGTACTGATCGGCGCCGCAACAGCGGTCGAGATTCGCATCGGTCTTTGAGAACCTTTCCAGGCCTCTTCATGGCCGTTCGACGCGCCGGAGGCCCCGAGGAGAGCACACATGGAACGATCTCGAAAAGACTGGGTTGGCCTGATTGGCCTGGTGCTAACGGCAGCAGCCATCCCCTCTGCGATCTTGATTCCCATGCACAGCAGCCAGCTGGATCAGGCACGGACCCTCCGTGCCGTAGAACTGAAGCTACTTCAACAGAAGAATGAAACGCTCAAAAACGCAAACTATGCCGAAGTCGCGCTCCTAAGAGAGCAACACAAAGAATCGATCCGATCGATTCGATTGGAGAAGCAAGCAGTTGAGGATCAACTGAAGCGCATCGCTGAGATTCCAGAAACGGCGCGTCAACGCTTGGAAGCCATCGAGCGGAAACTTGGCGTCCTCGACACGCAGACGAAGCGGCTCGAAATCGCGTTCGCGGATCGAGGCCACGCACGAACGGTGGACTTCCGAGAGCGAATCGAGGAAACCGTCAAGGCGCAGCAGTCAGTGCGCTCGATTCTCCGGCGTGTCGGTTTCGACGGCGGTCTGGACTCTGCGCCGGAGACGCTGAATCGACTCGAACAGAGATACTCAGACTATCGAGACCGGCTCTATCCTTTGGTTCACTCGTATGCGGACTGGCATCGGGAAGCAATTGCCGCCGTTGGCGAAGTGCGCAAATGGCTTCCGTTCCATATGAGCAAGCAGAATGAATTGATCGATCAACTGGACAGGCGAGTCCGTGACGTCGAGGCTGTCAACGCGGCGGGCAACAAGAACGGCAAGCCAGTGTCCGCGGTCGCAGATCCCAGAGGCAGTCCAGACGTAGTCGCGAAGCGGCTGGAAGCGATGGACCGAGAACTCGAGAGCATCAAGAGCATTCTCGAGGGAACCCCCACGCGGAAAGACACGGGCACAAACAGAGCGCCGGGCAAATAGACACGTCCGAACTCGACCGCCCACTGCGATCCACTACCTCCGCTCGCTCCCCGAAGGAGCCGTTCGCGACGGACGAACCCCGATTCGCGCCAATCCCCGCCTCCACGCGACAGCTTCTCCCCGCGAGCGGACAACAGCCGCTCGTGAGCGAATCGAACCCACGCAGACCACACCCACTCGTCGCCGCCCTGGTCCTGATCGCACTCGGCATGACGTCGTGCTCGTACGCGAACCGCCGAGCCGGCGCCGCCAACATGTGGCGCTCCGGAACGACCCAAGACTTCGAGATCGGCACGACGACGCTGCAGCAGGTCCTGAATCAACTCGGACCACCGTCACAACTGATCCAGCTCGGCGACCGCACCGCGCTCTACTACATGCTCGAGAGCACGCGGACGAGAGCCGTGACTCTGGTCGTCTATAGCCACACCGAGACCAATGTGGACTACGACCGCGCGGTGTTCTTCTTCGACAAGGACCTGGTCCTCGAACACCGGTCGCTGAGCTTCGAGGCGCTTCCATTCGAGGATCCGCGGCAGAGATGAGGCGATGCGCAACTCGGCGGTCGCGGCGGCTCAGCACCGTCGCGGCAGTGCTGCTGTCCTCGTGCAGCGTCAGCTCCACCCGCATCGACGGCGCCATTCCGGACTCCCACGAGCTCGTCGAAGGCAAGACCGACTACCGCGCGGCCCTCGATCTGCTCGGCCCGCCGACGCGCATCGGTGCAGTGGGCGACGGGTTCGCGTTCTTCTACGGCACGCTGGAGATCCGCGAGAGCCAACTGCGATTGGCGTATCGCGCAGGCCAGTTCGCCGCGTCCGAGGGAAACTCGACCTACACCTCCTGTTTGCTTCACTTCGGCAACGACGGACGGCTGCGCGCCGTGCGCCGCTCGCGAGGACACGTAGATCTCGGCCAGGGCGGCGTCGCGGGTTCGGCCACGGAAGTCGACCCGTTCTACGGAGCCCGGGGGTATTCGCCACCTCCGCCTCAGCTGCTGTGGGGACTGCACTCCCTTAGACCGCTCGGGCTCACGCTGAACGCGAGCGGAAACATCGAGTACGGCACGGACGGACTGGAGCTGCACTTCACGCCCCGCGCCCAAGGCCAACACGCCATGGAACTTCCGTCGCGATAGTGCCACCACACCAGGAACAACGCATGAGCACTCCGAAACGACGACTCTTCCCACGGCTCCTGGCGAATCGAACTCGACGAATGCGGACACCTCTCGTTCTTGTCGCACTCCTGGTGACCTTGGTGTGCTGTGGCATGACCCCGGTGGACGTCCGCGACATCGCGGTGTCGCTACCCGACGTCGAGCAGCATGCAGCCCTAGGCGCGGATCCGGCACGAACTCAGCTCGTGGTCTTGCAGCATGGAATGCTCCGTTCGCCGTGGTCCATGTGGAGACTCGAGCGAGCCCTGGAGCAACACGGCTATGAAGTGATGAACACGGGGTATCCGAGCACCGGGGGCCGTATCGAGGACCACGCCGCGCGACTTCGACAAGAACTCGAGAGTCGACTCGACGCGCGGAATGGACCCCGCCCGGAGCTGCATTTCGTCGGGCATTCCATGGGCGGGCTCGTGATTCGCTGCTACCTCTCGCAGCCGGGCGCTCTTCCGGCCGCGAGCTGTGTGTTCCTCGGGACTCCGCACCGCGGTGCGGCGCTCTCGCGTCACTACGCGGACGATTGGGCATACCAAACGTTCGGCGGCGAGGCCGCTCTCCAACTCGTGCCCGGGCACCCGTTCTACGATTCGCTATGCGCGGTCGGGGCGCGCCGCGTGGGCTGCATCGCCGGCGCGGCCGGAGACGGCGAAGGACGGAGCGCGGAGATCCCCGGAGACGACGACGGTCGTGTCGGCATCGACGAAGCACAGCTTCCGGAGCAGACGGATGGCGTGATCCTCCCCATCGCTCATGGCCGGCTGCCGATCGAAGACGCGTCGATCGCCGAGGTGCTTCACTTTCTGAGGCGGGGCAAGTTCGGCGCCTCGAGCGTGGAGCGACGACGGTAGGTGCATCCGCGGCGGCTACGGAGGCGCGGACGAATCCACCGCCCAGATCGCGACGTTCCACGGCGGGAACGGATCACGGAAGCGCAGCACCCACTCGTCCTTGTCCGTCGCCAACTCCTCCTCGGTCAGCAACGCCTCGTCGAGCATCGCGGTCAGCGCCTCCCGGTCCATCTCGGTTCCGATCAGCACGAGCTCCTGCCGGCAGTCCAAGTTCGGGCCCTGGCTCGCGCGGTCGATCTCGGCAAGCGCGGCCGGATCCGTCGGCCAGTGCTCGCGCGGGACGGCGGCCCAGAAGTAGCCGAGGCACTTGTTGCGGCACATCGCTCCCGCCTGTGACCAGTAGCCGGCCAACTGCAATCGGGTCGCGAGCCAGAAGACGCCCTTCGAGCGGATCACGCCCGGCCACTCGCGGTTGAACACGTTCTGCAGGCGTTCGGGGTGGAAGGGAATCCGCCGCTCGTAGACGAAGTTGGAGATGCCGTACTCCTCCGTCTCCGGAGTCTGCTCGACGAGCGAGTCCAGCCAGCCGGTCGCCCGCTCCGCTTCCGCGGCGTCGTAGAGGCCGGTGCCCATGACCTGATCGATGGCGACCTCGGCATTCGTCGTTTCGAAGATCCTCGCCTTCGGATTGAGGGCACGGATCATGCCGCGAATCGCGTGCCGGTCTTCGTCGGAGACGAGGTCGACCTTGTTGATCAGGATGACGTTCGCGAACTCGATCTGATCGACGAGCAGATTGACGATCGTACGCACGTCGCCTTCTGCGACGGCGGTGCCGCGCGCCTGGAGATCGTCGAGACTGCCGTAGTCGCTGTAGAAGTTGAGCGCGTCGACGACGGTGACCATCGTGTCGATGCTCGAGATGTCGCCAAGGCAGTTCCCGTCCTCATCGCGGAACGTGAACGTCTCGGCCACCGGCATCGGCTCGCTGACGCCGGTCGACTCGATCAGCAAATAGTCGAAGCGACCTTCGCGGGCCAGCTTGCCGATCTCGATCAGGAGGTCTTCGCGCAACGTGCAGCAGATGCACCCGTTCGACATCTCGACCATCTTCTCCTCGGCGTGCGAGAGCGACGCGTCGCCGGAACGAACGAGAGAGGCGTCGATGTTCACCTCGCTCATGTCGTTGACGATGACGGCGACCTTCTTGCCTTCGCGGTTGCGGAGGATGTGGTTGAGCAGCGTCGTCTTGCCGGCACCGAGGAAGCCGGACAGAACGGTGACCGGGAGGGTGCGTGTTGCGTCGTCCATGGTGTGATCGCCCACTCGTCACGCGGGTGCGTCCTGGGAGCGCGGCCCTCGCGGAGGCATGGGCCGATTCGGCCCCCTGTGAAACGCAAGGAGCCCGCAGTCGCGGGCTCCGGTGTGTCCTCAGTCGAGCGAGCCTATTCGGCCCGCTTGACGTTCTCGGCGCGCGGTCCCTTGGGACCCTCGCCCTCCTCGAACGTCACCTTGTCTCCTTCGCGGAGCTCCTCGTAGGTGACGCCTTCGAGGGCCGAGTGATGGAAGAAGATGTCTTTGCCGCCGCCGGTGTCGATGAAACCGAAGCCTTTGTCCGTGAGTCGCTTGATCGTGCCGTCTGCCATGTGCTGCTCCTATTCGCAGTCTGAGGCGCAGCACAGTACAGGCCGAACCGCGATTCACCCACATTCTATCTCGAAGGTTCTGCCCTCCGAGCGGACTCGGCCCTGGGCGTGCCTCTGACGCCGTATCGGCGGCGTTCCGGCGTTCTGACGCGCGAAGCGGCTGGCGGATGCCGGTTAGACTCGCGTCTCGAGATGCATGGCGCGGCACAGACCCCTCGGATCCGGCTCCCCGGACGCTGTTCCGTGGCCGCCAGCGGCCTGGCCGCCCTGATCTCCTGCAGCGGCCCCCGCGACCTCACGCCCCCCACCGCCTTCGCGCCCCGCACCAGCGCGTCCGCCGACCGCGTCTTCCGCACCGCGAAGGCGGTCCTCGCTCGTCACGACATCCAGGTGCGCTCCAAGGCTGGCCCCTGGGTCGCCCCGGACACGGTCTTCGGCGTCGGGATCCAGGCCTTCGAAGTGCCGAACGCGGCCAAGCGCGCGAGAGACCTCAAACAGGAGATCTGGCGCAACCCGGGGCGGTGATGACTCGCACTGGCATGAGTCCTGCTGCACGCTGGCTGTGGCCGCTCGCGCTGCTCGTCGGCTGCGCGGGGCCGGGGACCTACGTCGAACCCGATCCCGAAACCGAGCCGTATGCGACGCTCGAGGGGGACTCCAACTTGTTCTCCATGGCGCGATCGCGGCACCGCGTCGTGCTGCTCCAGATCGACGGCGAAACGCTGACGGAGCCCCAGTTTCTGAACTTCCGGACCAAGGCGCGCGTGCGACCGGGGTGGCGCGTCATCAAGGCGCGGGTCATCTGGCCGGGCACCGGAGGGGGCTGGTTCTGGATTCCTGGACGAGAGTGCGAGGGCACGGCCGCCGGCATGTTCGAAGCCGGTCGGTCCTACCGGCTGCGAGCGCGCGGCGAGACCGGGGTGGAGCTCGTGATCGAGGCGGTCCAGGAGAAGTGACCGGCGCCGACTGCCGCATCGGAAGCGCGCGGGGCTACGCGATCTCGACCTACGCCCGGCTCGTCTTCGCGCTGTGCACCGACGGGATGTCCCACACCTCCGCGATCCGCCCGTCGACCACCCGCCACACGACGACGACGTCCGTCTCGATCTTGCGACCGCCCAACACCAGCGTGTTCCTCGTCTGCGCCACGAGCAGCTCGTCCCCCACCGGCGTCACCGAGATCGGCTGCACCTCGAACGCGCCCTTCGTCAGCTTCGCGACGCCCTCGAAGAACGCCTGCACGCCGTCCTTCCCCACGTAGTCGCCCTGCAGGTCGGGCAGCAGCGGGTTGAAATAGTGGAACACGACGTCGTCCGCGAACACGTCCGCGCTCCCGGCGATGTCGCTCGGGTCGAAGCGCTTCAAGAGGGTGACGCTCGGGTGCTCTTCGGTCATGGGATCGATCTCCATTGAGTCCGCGTTGTGACGAGTCGATCGAGCCGGTCGCCCTCAGATCCGCGACGACCGGCCACGCACCGCCGCCGGCCTGCTAGACTGCAATGTCTGGAGGTGAAGGTGATCACACGTGGAGTCTGCTGGGCAATCGCCTGGCTTTCTGTCTCGTCGGCGCAAGCGCAGACAGGGCGCGAAACGGACTGTGTTCGCGAGTTGAGGGAAGCCGTGGCTCGGGCGGACGATTGCATGACAAACGGCAGGTTCGCCCAAGCTCGAGCCGAAGTGAAGGATGCCTGGGTAAAGTGGTCCGAGGCGGGGCTCGAACTTTGCGACGAAGGGGCCAAGCGAGCACTCGCGAGGCTCGCCAAGATTGCGTATCTGAGCCGCGAGATCCGTGTCGCTCACGACGCGTGGTCGTCCGTCCACGCGGAGCTGGCCAAGGACCTCCCCGCAGACGATCCGAAGGTGCAGGCCGGCCTAGCCAACATCGCGCTCGCCAAGATGTTTCTCGGCGATGTTCGGTCCGCTCGGTCGATTCTCGCGTCACTGCATCGAGATCTGTCCGACGAAGCCCCCCTCAAGTTGATCGTCTGTGAGAACCTCGGCGTTGCCGAGCGGTCTCTGGGCAACCTGTATCGGGCTCGTGATCTTCAAGAGCAAGTTCTCGCCGCACGATCGAACTTGTTCCCGGAAAACGACGTCCGTTTGCAATCGGCGCGAGCGAATCTCGCGACGACCAAGGTCGCGCTTGGCGACTACCGCGGAGCTCTTGCAATCAGCGAGAAGGTACTCGTTGTCTTCTTGGACAAACTGCCACCTGGCGACCCGCGCATCAATGCCGCGCGGACGAACGTCGCAGTCGCCCTGAGTTCCCTCGGTGATATCGAAGGCGCACACGCTCTGTACGAACAGGCCCATAGGGAACTCTGTGAAACCGTTCCCGCAGAGGACCAGCATCTACAGCTAACCAGGCTTGCACTGGCGAACGCGAAACTGAGACTGCGAGACTTCGACGGAGCGCGTCGCCTCCTGGAACAGGCAATCGACATCCTGTCCGAGACAGTCCCGAGCACTCACCGCAGCCTTCAGTACGCGCTTGTCCAGCTCGCCCGCACGGATGCTGCACAAGGGAACATGGAGCACGCGTTGGCGCTACTCGAGAGGGTGTACGCCACGGATTCTCAGTCTCTACCTCGAGATCACCCACGACTTGCGATGACGCGCACGTTCTTGGCAATGGCGCGTGAATCGTCGGGCGATGTTTCAGGCGCCCAACAGCTGATGCTCGAGTGGACGCAGTCGACTCGCCGGCTGGCAACCTCGTGGCCACTCGCGCCACGTGAGCTCGGGGCATTGGCCCAGTCGCAGTCCTACTCGCTCTCAGCACTCGTCTCGCTGCTTGGCCGCTGCGAGGCCGGACCGGAGCAAGACCTCACAGCCGCGGCTCTGTTGACCATCGAAGCACTCAGGGGTGTAGAGGTGAGAGCAGTACGACTCAGGGCGAATGCTCGCAGGCAGGATGCCAGCAAGGTCGAAGAACTCGAGAGTCTTCTGCGTGTCACCGCCGAGGAACTCAGTCGCGTTCCCGCTTCAGTCCGCGGAGTCGTGGAAGATGCGTCTGATGTAAATGAGAAGCTCCGCAAAGTGGTGGCGCGCAAGGAGGAACTCGAAGGCAAACTCGCCCAGATGGCGCATGGCGAGAGTCCGCAGGATCGGGGACTGCCACAGATCCTCGAATTGGCGTCCCGGCTTCCGGAGCGCGCGGTGGGGATATCGTTCCTGGAGTACAACCACACAGCACCGACAACCGAGCCTGAGCGCCGTGTCGCGGCGTTCCTCGTTGAACGCAATGGACAGGCGACCCGCTGCGACGTTGCGAGTAGCGCGGCAGTGCAGGCGGCAGTCGAGCGCGTGCGGCTCGTCTCCCGAAGAGGCGATCAACGCGCTGTGCGTTCCTTGCCAGGCGAACGACCGAAGACCGACGATGAACTCGAGCTGAGCCTGGCAGCTCTCAGGCGCGTGCTTCTGGATCCGGTACTGAAAACGATGCCCGCATACGCCAACTCGCTGGTGTTGTCACTCGAGGACGCGCTACAACTCGTGCCGCTCGACGCGCTGCCGCTCGCTTCGGGCGAACTGGTCGGTGACAAGTTCCAGCTGCAGTTCACGATATCCTTGGGAGACTTGCTGGAGGACCCGTCGATCGAGGTGATCGACTCGCCCACGCTGCTCGCCTTTGGTGGTATCGATTACGACGAGTCAGCCAGCGCGCCTTCGGATCGGCCCAATGCCACCCTGAAGTTCGACCGCGAATCCGCTCGCTTCACCAAGCTCGACGGGACAGCGAGAGAGGTGAATCGGATCGTAGACTCCTTCACCCGGGTCTTCGACAAGAGCAGATGCAACGTCCTACTCGGCCACGACGCGAGTAAGCACTCTCTCAAGATCCTTGCCGCAGACAGCACTTTCCTCCACCTAGCGACCCACGGGTTCTTCGCTCCAGAATCGGTTCGCAGCACCGCCGACCCTGTCGACAACCCGCTATCGCGCTTCGAGTTCGGAAGCGAGGACAGAGTCTCCGGGCTCTCCCCTCTCGTCCTCACTGGCCTCGCCCTCGCCGGCGCGAACCTCCCCCCCAACGAACTCGGTCGCCGGGACGGCATCGTCACCGCGGAAGAAATCGCTCAGCTCGACCTGTCGAACTGCTATCTCGCGACACTGTCCGCTTGCGAGAGCTCGCTCGGAGTACGTCGCGCGGGACAGGGCTTCGCCTCGTTACGTGCGGCCATGCACGCCGCCGGCGCGCGTTTCGTTCTGTCTACCTTGTGGAAGGTCGACGACACGGCAGCGATGCTAATGATGGCCGATTTCTATGAACGGTTGTGGAAGAAGGAGCAAGATCCACACGCCGCGCTCTGGGCTGCGAAGATGGCCGCGCGGAAACGCGGGGACGCGTTTCGAGATTGGGCCGGATGGGTTCTGAGTGGTAGGTGAGAGTATGGATTCGATCCTGAGAGCCGACTGAGCGGCTCATGAGAAGCCTTGTGAAATCGAGCCTCGGGCACCTGGCGTCGATCCTGCCGAACGGATCTCACGAACTACGACCGATCGACACTGTGCGACCAATCCTCACCGCCCGCCCGCCTCCAAGTGCTCGAGCAGATACCGCACCATCAGCATCCGCAGGTGCACCGCCGTCCCCTTCCCCTCGCGCAGCCCGTGCCGCCGGTTGGGATAGGTGAAGTAGTCGAACCGCTTGCCGAGCTCGATCAGGCGGTCGACGAGCCCTTCCATGATCTGCACGTGCGTGTTCAGTTCGCCCGTGCCGTGCACGATCAGCAGGTCGCCTTCCAACCCCTCGGCGAAGTGGATCGGCGCCGAACGCTTGTAGCCTTCCGCGTTCTCCTTCCGCGTCCGCATGTAGATCTCCTGGAACCATGCGTTGTAGAGCTGCGGCTGTGGTTTGGCGGCGACGGCGATGCCGACGTCGTAGAGGTCGGGGCGGCGGAACATCGCGTTGAGGGTGTTCGAGCCGCCGCCGCTCCAGCCCCAGATGCCGACGCGGTCGAGGTCGATGTAGGCGCGCTCGCGCGCCAGCGCTTCGAGGGCTGCCGCTTGCTCGGCGGTCGAGATCGGGCCGAGGCTGCCGAAGACCGCGCGACGCCACGCGGCGCCCTTGGGCGCGGGCGTGCCGCGGCTGTCGATCGACAGGACGAGGTATCCGAGGTCCGACACCAGTCGGTGGTACTCGGAGTGCACCTTGCCCCACGCGTCGAGCACGGTCTGCGCGTGCGGTTCGCTGTAGACGTAGACGAGAACCGGGTACTTCTTCGACGGGTCGAAATCAGGCGGCTTCATGAGCCACGCGTCCACGGTCACGCCGTCGCCGATGTCGATCGCGACGAACTCGGTCGGTCGCGGATCCAAGGCCGCGACGCGCTCGCGCAGCGCCGCGTTGTCCTCGAGCACGCGCACGACGCGGTGCGACGGCAGCTCGACGAGCTCGGTCACCGGAGGCGTGTCGAACGTCGACCACGTGTGGAGCGCCCAAAGGCCGTTCGGCGCGATGTCGTAGTCGTGCGTACCGGGCTGGCCCGCGGGCGTGATCCGCTCGGGCTTTGCGCTGCCGTCGAGCGGCACGCGGTAGAGGTACTTCTGCGCCGCGTTCTCCGGCGACGCATAGTAGTAGAACCAGCCGCCCGACCGGTCGACGTGCGCGCGTTCGATGATGTCGAACTCGCCGGGAGTCAGCAGCGCGAGCTCCGTCCCGTCGCGCGCGTGCAGCCAGGCGTGTCGCCAGCCGTCGCGTTCGGAGATGACGACGAACGCCGCACCGTCGCGCACCCACTCGAGACCCTTGTTGACGCCGTAGCTCGCGACCACCCACGCGGGGTCGCTCTCCTCGTAGATCGTCGTGACCGCGCCACTCCGCCAGTTCACGAGCAGGAACTCGCGACGATCCCGGAATCGACTCAGCCACTCGACCAGGATCTCGTCGGAGTTCCCGGCCCACTCGACCTGCCCGAGGTAGAAGCCCTCCTTCGGCTGCGGCACGTCGAGCCACTTCGTGAAGGTGCCATCCGCGGCAGCGACGCCGACTCTTCGCGAGGCGATCGTCTCGCCAACGCGCGCGAAGCGAACCTGGCGCGCGCCGGGATACGACGGATCGTTCGGCACGAGCGTGTTGCGCATGCGCACCCGCGACGAATCCGTCTCGACGAACAGGACTTGGTTGCCGTCCGGGCTCCACACCGGCTGGCCGTTACGCACGCCCTCGCGTTCGGCATTGCTCGTGATCCGGACGCGCGCGCCGCCGTCGCCGCGCACCTCGAGGTCGCCCCGCACGAACTCGACGGTTCGCGCACCGTCGGGCGACCGCCGCGGCGCGTGGTCGAGCTGCTGTCGTTCGGCGCCCGTCAGCCGACTGCGCGCACCCGACTCCGGATCGACCTTCTGCCGCACCGTCTTGCCATCGGCCTGGCGCTCGCGCACGACGTAGGCCGAGCCGTCCGGCAGCCAGTCCGCACGGAAGCGACGGGCGCGATACGCACCCCGATCGTAGATGTCCCGAAGCCGCTGCTCCGCGCGGTCGAGCACGGCGTCGACGGTCGATCCAAGCAACCGCGCGAGCACCGGCCGCAGCGCCCCGGCCCACTTGCGGTATCCCCGTTCGTTGGGGTGCAGCAAGTCGGGAAACTCCGCCTTCTTCGCGTTGCCGTTCGCGTCCGCGAAGATCGACCACGTGTCGACCACGGTGACCTGCGGTCGATCCGCAACGGCGGCGACCAGTTTCGCGTTGATCTCCCGAATCTTGTCGGCCGGACGCCGCATCTTCGCCGCGCTCGGGAAAACCTTGCACAGCACGATCGGCACGTCGTCGTCGCGCTCCACTATCCGCCGCACGATCTCACTGACGTTGTTCGCGACGCTCTCGGCGGAGTCGCCTTCTTCGAGATCGTTGGTGCCCATGAGCATGACGACCGCGCGCGGATCCAACGCGAGCACGTCGCCGTCGAGGCGCAGGAGCATGCCGCGCGTCGTGTCACCACTGATGCCGCGGTTCGCGACCTTCCGGTCGGGGAAGCTGCCGCCCAGGGCGTCACCCCAACCCTGCGTGATCGAGTCGCCGAAGAACACGACCGCACCGCGGTCCGACTCGGCGCGCTCGGCCCAGCCGGACCGCTTGCGCTGCCAGAGGTTCTGGAACCACGGATAGCGGCGGATGGTGCCGGTGCCCGGGAGCCCAACGTCGGACGGCGGGATCTGGTACCGCCCCGCCTGCGGCTGCGGAGCCGGGTCCTTGGCTACCGCGGCATCCGCACCCGGGAAGTCTCCCGGAATGGCCGTCGTCACCTCGCCGGTCGCCGCCCATTCCGCGCCGCGCACCAAGGTCACCTGGAACGCGACGCACTTCATCGCCGTCTCGTCGTGGCCGAGCGCGGTGTGGAAGCACCGCCCCTTGCCGAAGTCGATCGCCATGAGCAGCGGCTCGTGCTCGCCGCTGCCGCCGGTCTCCTTGGCGGAGAACGCCGTCGCGAGCACCGTCAGGTTCTCGGCCGGCCCGCGCAGCTTGTCGTAGAGCTCGTCCGCGCAGTGCATGAAGCGCGCGGGCAAGCCCTTGGTGATCGGATGCGTGGCGTCGCGGACGTCGAGCGCGAACTCGTGGCGACGACCGTGGCCACCGCCGCGACCGGGCCCCGTGTCGCGCACGATCTTGCCATCGCGCCATCGCACGTACGGCCCCGACCTCTCGTTGCGCCGCCCCCATCCCCCGACGCCGATCATCAGGTTGTAGTCGCGCCAGTTCGGGAACGCGTTGTCGGCCGCGTGCACGGAGACGAAGCCGCCGCCTTCACGCACGTACTTCGCGAAGGACTCGCGCGTCGCCTTCGGCCACAGCCGCCCGTTGTAGTTCGAGACGACGACGTCGTACTTCGCGAACTCGGGCGCGAACGTCGCGATCTCTTCCTTCCGACCCGGCGACGTCACGACGTCGACGGTGAAGCGCCCGCTGTTCTCGAGCGTCTGGCGCAACAAGGGCGTGGTCTGCTGCCACTTGTGGTTGTTCTGCCCGTCGATGATCAGCGCGGTGAGTTTCGCAGGTGACGCATCCTGCGCGGCCAACGACCCCACGAGAGCAGTCAAGACAAACAGGAACGGCAAGATCGTCGGGCGATTCGTCATGGGCGATAGTCGCAGGGCGGAGTCAAGGACGTGGAGGATACGCCGTCGGAGCCGAGGAGACGTCGAGAGAAGGGACTCTTCCGGAGAGTCGCGGCTGGACAATGCAGTCGGTGCACCGACACTGGGTATTCGATCCTTCCGCTACGAGGTGATCCGTGATCGAGGTCGATGGACTGCGCAAGAGCTACGGGGACTTCCTCGCCGTGGACGACGTGTCGTTCACCGCCAAGCCGGGCAAGATCTTCGGGCTCCTGGGACCGAACGGCGCCGGCAAGTCCACGACGATCGGCTGCATCTCCGGGCTCCTCACGCCGACCGACGGTCACATCCGCGTCAACGGGCACGACGTGGTCCGGGACGGCAGGTCCGCCAAGCAAGGACTCGGCGTCGTGCCGCAGGAGCTCTCGCTCTACGAAGAAGTCTCCGCGACCGAGAACCTGCTGTTCTGGGGCGCGGCCTACGGCATGCGCGGGAGCGAGCTGAAGAGCCGCGTGCACGACGTGCTCCGGTACACGAGCCTGCTCGACCGCGCCGAAGAGCCCGTGAAGAACTACAGCGGCGGCATGAAGCGTCGCATCAACTTCGGCTGCGCGATCATGCACCGGCCGAAGGTCCTCCTCCTCGACGAGCCCACCGTCGGCGTGGATCCACAGTCCCGGGTCCGGCTGTTCGAGATGGTCAAGGAGCAGGTCGAGCACGGCACGGCCGTCCTCTACACGACTCACTACATGCAGGAGGCGGAACTGCTCTGCGACGAGCTGGCCATCGTCGACCACGGCAAGCTCATCGCCGACGGGACGCTCGAGGAGCTGCGCGGCATGGTCGGCGAGAAGGACATCCTGCGCCTGAGCGGCACCTTCGACCCGGAGAAGACCCGCACCGCCCTCGCACCGCTGCAAGGCGCCCGGGTCGTCGTCGCGGAGAGCGACAGCGTCCAGCTCGCGGTCGCCGACGCCTCGCGGCGCCTGCCCGAGATCTTCGAAGCGATCACGACCACGGGCGGCGAGGTGCGCGAGACGACACTCTCTCAACCCAGCCTGGAGACACTCTTCCTGAAGCTCACCGGCAAGGAGATGCGGAAGTGACGACAACGTTCGTCCGGCACGCGTTCCGCAAGGACCTCTCCCGCCTGCTCACGGACCGCGTCGCGCTCGCGCTCTACTTCGGCATCCCGCTCGTCATCGGCTTTCTGATCCTGCTGCTCGTCGGCGGCGAGCGCCCCAAGCCGGTCGCCCACCTGGTGGTCGCGGACGAAGACGACTCCGTCGTCAGCGGCCTCTTCAAGACGATGCTCCGGAGCGAGCAGGCCGGCGACTTCATCCGCCTGGAAGAGTCCGACCGCGCGGAGGGCCGCGCCATCGTCGACGACGGCGGCGCCAGCGCGCTGCTCGTGATCCCTGCCGGTTTCCAGGACGCGGTGCTCCGCGAGTCGCCGGCCGAACTCGAACTCGTCACGAACCCGGCCGAGACGATCAAGCCGATGATCCTGAAGGTCGGACTCGAGGTGTTGGTCGACGTCGTCTTCTACGTCCACCGGATCTTCGGCAACGAGCTGCGCAAGATCGTCGAGAGCACGGAGCGCGACGCGCCCCCCACCGACGAGGCGATCGCCGAAATCAGCATCGGCATCAACCACGTGATCCGCAGGATCCGGAAGTACGCCTCCCCGCCGGCCATCACGGTGAACGCCGTGGCCGACGAGGGCCCGACGGGCGGCGTGCCGATGGCGCACCTGATGCTGCCCGGCATCGTCTTGATCGGTCTCCTCCTGATGGCGCAAGGGCTCGGCAGCGACGTCTGGGCCGAGAAGTCGGCGGGCACGTTGAGCCGCGCGGTGAGTGCGCCACGGCCGATGGCCGAGCTGCTCTTGGGCAAGGTCTTGGCGAACGCCGTGCTCGTGTTCGCGGTCAGCCTGGTGATGTTGACGATCGGCATGCTGTTCTTGGACATGCCCATGGAGCGACTGCCGATCGCGCTGGGGTGGACCACGCTCAGCGGCGTGACGTTCGTGCTGCTGTTCCTGTGGATCTTCTCTCTCGCGCGCAGTCGGCGTTCGGGCATGGTCGTCACGAACAGCGTCGTCTTCCCGCTGATGATGCTCGGCGGGAGCTTCTTCCCGGCGGAGGTCATGCCGGCATGGATGGGCGCGGTCGGTCGCTGGACGCCCAACGGCTGGTCGCTCGAGCGGCTCAAGGACATCCTGATCGGTCGCGCGGACGCAACCGCGCTCGTGGTCGGAGCGGCGGGGTTGGTCGCGCTCGCGCTCGTGCTCTTCTTCCTCACCGCGGCGCGCATGCGCGGGTCCTTCGCGAGGCAATGACCATGAAGAACGCCTGGTTCATCGCGCGGAAGGACATCCAGTACATGGTGCGCCAGTGGAGCACGTCGCTCTGGCTGTTCGTGATGCCGATCGTCTTCTTCTACTTCATCGGCACCGCCATGAGCGGACTCGCGGTGATGACGAGCGGCGAGACGCCGCTCGCGGTCCGGGTGCCCGACGACGCGGGCTTCCTCGCCGACGAAGTCATGCGGCGCCTGGAGCAGTACGGCTTCGCGATCACGCGTCCCGAATCGGACGCCGCGTTCGACGAGGCCTCACCCCGACTCGCGTTCCCTGCGAAGTTCACCGAGACCGTCCTCGACGGCACGGAGTCCGTGCTCGAACTCACGCACGACGAGAGCGGCCTCACGCGGGACTACGACGAACTGCGCGCGGGCCGGGCCAGCTTCACCGTGCTCGCCGACCTCGCCGCCGCGGAGAAGGACGGCCGCCCCGCGACGCCCGAGTCGATGGCCGCGCTCGACGACGCGTCACGCGGCCTGTCGCTGAAAGTCGTACCCGCCGGCGAGCGCATCGAGACACCGATGGGTTTGGACCAGTCCATCCCGGGCATGATGGTCATGTTCACGCTGCTCGTGCTGCTGACCTCGGGAGCGAGCATGCTCGTGCAGGAGCGCAACGAGGGACTGCTCCGGCGCCTGGCATCGACCCCGATCTCACGCCGCGAACTCGTCTTGGGCAAGTGGATCGGCAAGATGATCCTCGGCGCCGTGCAGATCGGCTTCGCGATGCTGGCCGGCAGCGTGCTCTTCGGGTTCGACTGGGGTCCGAGCCTGCCGATGATCCTCGTCGTGATGCTCGGCTGGGGTGCACTCTGCGCATCGCTGGGTCTTTGGCTCGGCTGTGTCGTGCGCACGGAGGCTCAGGCGACGGGCATCGGCGTGCTCGCCGCGAACGCGCTCGCCGCGCTCGGCGGCTGCTGGTGGCCGATCGAGATCACGCCGGAATGGGTGCAGACCCTGCAGAAGCTCGTCCCGACCGGCTGGACGATGGACGCGCTCCACGGGCTGATCAGCTTCCGCGCGGGCGCCGCGAGCGCGCTGCCGCACGTCGCGGTGTTGTTCGTCGCGGCGTGGGTCGTGGGCCGCCTTGCCGCGCGGCGGTTCCGCTACTCGTGACACCGCTGTGCCCGGTGGCGATCGGATACCCTTGCCCCCACGCCCATGGCGTCCCAAGGCAACCCACCATGACTGACGAAGGCATCACCCGGCGTGACTCGATGAAGTACTTCGCCGCCGCATCGGCCGCCGCCGCGAGCGGCTGCTCGCTCGGTGGCGAGCCGAAGCCCGCGGACGACCTCGTCCTCGGCGTCGAGGGCCTGGGCCCGCAGTGGCAGACGCGCGATCCGTTCTTGTTCTGCGCGCACCACGACGACAGGTATCCGACCGGCAACGAGAAGATGGGCCCACGCGCATCGCTCGAAGGCCGCCCGCTCGGGCAGGACTTCAGCCGGAAGGACGGCTGGAGCATGTATCACGGCCAGACCGTGCCAGGCTTCCCCCAGCATCCGCACCGCGGTTTCGAAACCGTCAGCATCGTGCGCAGTGGCCTCATGGATCACTCGGACTCGCTCGGCGCGAAGGCGCGCTTCGGCGGCGGCGACGTGCAGTGGCTGACGGCCGGCAAGGGCATCATCCACGCCGAGATGTTCCCGCTGCTCGAGACCGACGCGGAGAACCCGCTCGAGATGTTCCAGGTGTGGCTCAACCTGCCGAAGGCAGACAAGATGGTCGCGCCGTACTTCTCGATGCTGTGGCAGGACACGATCCCCGTGCATCGCGAGAACGGCGCGCAGGTCACGCTGATCGCCGGTGATCTCGGGGAGCGTCGCGCGCCCGCGTCGCCGCCGAACTCGTGGGCGGCGAAGGACGAGCACGACGTCGCGATCTGGACGATCAAGCTGGATGCCGGCGCGCGCTTCGAGCTGCCCGCCGCGCAGAAGGGGTCCAACCGCACGCTCTACTTCTTCGAAGGCTCCGGACTCCGCGTCGCGGGCCGCGAGGTGCCGGACTACCACCTCGTAGATCTCGTCGCGGACGCGGCGGTCACGCTCGAAGCACCGCAGCCGTGCGAGATGTTGCTCCTGCAGGGCCGGCCGATCGCCGAGCCGGTCGCGAAGTACGGACCGTTCGTCATGAACACGCAGGAGGAGATCCGGCAGGCGTTCGAGGACTACCAGCGCACCCAGTTCGGCGGCTGGCCGTGGCCGAGTGACGACCCGGTGCATCCGCGCGAGGAAGGTCGCTTCGCGCTGCACGCGGACGGGCGGGTCGAGAAGCCGGCGTGACGCGATGACGACAGGCGATCCATCCGTCGCGCTCGTGACCGGCGCGAACCGCGGCCTCGGCCTCGAGGTCTCGCGGCAACTCGCCGCGTGCGGCTATCACGTGCTGATGGGATGCCGCGACCTCGAGAAAGGCGCCGCGGCTGCGGACGCACTGCACGGCCCGAGCGTCGAGCTGTTCGAACTCGACGTCAGCGACGCCGCATCCATCGACGCCGCGGCCGAGCGTCTCGTCAGCAGTGGCCACAACCTGGACGTGCTCGTGAACAACGCGGCCGTGCACTACGACACGTGGCAGACGCCGTCGTCGTCGGACTTCGCGATCGTCGACGAAGCGTGGCGCACGAACGCACTCGGGCCATGGCGACTCAGCGCAGCGCTCGCGCCTCTTCTCCGACGTTCCGCGCACGGCCGCATCGTCAACGTGTCGAGCGGCGCGGGGTCACTCGGTTCGATGGGCGCCGGTACGCCTGCCTACAGCGTGACCAAGGCCGCACTCAACGCGGTGACCCGCCTGTTCGCCGACGAGCTCGCTCGCGACGGCGTGCTCGTCAATGCCGTGTGTCCAGGATGGGTCGCGACCGACATGGGCGGCGGCGGTCGTCCGATCCCGGAGGGCGCCGCGGGAATCGTCTGGGCCGCGACGCTGCCCGACGACGGTCCGACCGGCGGCTTCTTCCGCGACTCGCGGCCCGTGGAGTGGTGAGACTGGCTCCTCACTTGCCGTCGGCAGCCTCGTCCGCGACTTCGATCGTCCACGACTCGCCGACGACGCCGTCCGCCCCGAGCACCCGCAGACGAAAGCGACCGGGCCGAAGCATCAGCGCGGGCACCGACGAGCCCGGTCGCAACAACACCTGGTCGAGCGGCACCGTATCGTCCGGGTCGCCTTCGAAGAACGCCTGCACGAGCCGCACTCCCTCACCCTTCGCACGCGCGTCGTCGAGCGAAACCGGGATCCGCCCCAGCGTCGTCACCATCCAGTCGGGCCGGCCGGCCTGCAGCTTCTGCCGCGGCCAGAACACGTAGGCGTCGCAGTCGCTTCCGAGCGGGCTCCCCTCTGCGTCGAAGACGATCGTCGGTTCGCGCAGCCAACCACGCGCGTCGACGGCGCGGAAGATCGGGTCTTCGAGTTCGGATGTGAGCCGCTCGCTCATCGTCGGAGCGTAGATCGTGAACGGATCGATCCCGGTGAGTCGCGAGAGGACGGTCGCCATCGGGGTCCACCCGTCGGGTGCCGGCCGTTCCGACGCGTGAAGGCGCCCGGCGAGGATCAGCACGCGCGCCTCGGGATCCTTCGCGAACGTTCGCGTCTGGATGTTCTCGGCCTGGCGACGATCTCGGAAACCGGACTTTCCGGGGGGACCACGCTCACTCGTGTCGTACGGCACGAGTTCGTAGCCGAGTTCTACGGCCACGCGCACCGCTTCGGCGAAGACCGGATCCATCGTGTAGTAGCCCGAATGGTAGTCCGGAGTCTCGAACCCTTCCCGAGCAACCGCCGGGGAGAAGCTCTCAGCGGCGAGGTAGCGATAGCCCCGTTCGTGCAGCCCACGGATCAGCGCGATGTAGAGCGAACGCGTCTGCGGCAGGTGATGCTCTTCGCCCCAGATCACGACGCGCGTCCCCTCCGCGGCCGCGAGGACGGCGTCCACCGCCGACTTCGGCTCGTAGCCGTCGAGATCGGGCACCGTGGCACCAACAGTGTTGGCTCGGCGGGCGAGTATGTCCATGGCCCGAAGACCGGCATTGGGCACGCCGAGGAACTGCTCGTAGTTGAGGCGAACCTCGGGGTAGATCTTCGCGAAGATCGGCGACGCGAGGTACTGCTCTTCGAGCCGGACCATCGCGAGGTAGGGCGCGAGTGGATTGCCGGCGTCGCGCGCTTCGCGTTCGAGCAGACCAGGGAAGATCAGCGCGGGCTGCGCATCAGGGTTCTGGGCCGGCGACCTCGGCACGAGGAGGCACAGCACGATCCCGGACATCACGGAGCGAGAGAGAACGCCGGCGAGCACCATGACTCACGGACGGGGCGCCATGTCTCGAACTCCCCGTACGCCAAGACCGGCGCTGTCACGCCTACAGCGAGCGCAACACCGCGAGCGTCGCCTCCGGCTCCGGCCGCACCGTGTAGTCCGGATCCGCATCGATGCTGCGGATCACGCCGCCGGTGTCGATGACCAGACGCGCCGGCATCGGCAGCTCCCACGACTCGTCGCCGTTGTAGTTCGGCAGAACGATGTCGAAGCCCGCGTAGATCGTCCGCAGATCCTCCGGCAACGAGAACACGAGCCCGAGCTTCCGCGAGAAGGCGTTGCCTTCGTCCTGCAGCACCGGGAAGCCGAGCTTGTGGCGGTCACGGATGGCCGCGTTGTGCTCGGGCAGCTGCGGCGAGATCGCAACGACCTTTGCTCCGAGGGCGGTGAATTCGTCGAGCGATCGGTGCAGAGCGTACAGCTCCGCGTTGCAGTAGGGTCACCAGAAGCCGCGGTAGACGGTCAACACGAGCGGCCCCTGCGCGAGCAGGGACGTCGAGTCGACGACGTGGCCGTCCGGGTCGGGCAGCGAGAACGCCGGGAACGCGTCGCCGGGACCGGGCAGCCCGTCGAGGATGCCGCTGTTGCGCAGGTCGTCGGTCGCGCGGTGCATCACCGCGAGCGCCTCGGCGGGCGCCTGCTTGGCGAAGCCGGCCTTGATCGTGTCGAGTTTCTTCTGGAGGTTGCTCATCGTTCGCTCAGGCGTCGTTGGCACGCGCGAGGGGCCATCGGGGTCCGTTCTTTTTCGAAACGTCTCACTCCCGGTTGTAGATCACCGGCATCCGGCCTTTCCACTCCTCCCACACCTCATCCCCGGTCGCCAGCTCCGCCATGAAGTGCGCGACGTTGATCCGGGAAGTCTTCCCCGCGTCGAAGATCGCGCTTCGAGTCGGCGAGGGATGCACGTCGTACTCCGTGACCGCGCCCTCGTTCGTGAGTCCGTCTGGGCGAACGGCCGCCCATTCGATCGCGACGTCGTTCTGTCCGACCTCACACCGCAGCACGTCCGCGGCCTGCTCGTTGTCGGCGTGCGGCGGTAGCAGCGCGCGCAGCAGTCCGATCACGCACTTCTGCGCGAAGGAGATCGGCTCGTCCAAGTCGCGGTTGCGGACCCCGGTCGTGTTCATGAGCACGAACCGGACCGGCGGCGCCGGCGCATGGGTTCGCGCGGCGGCACAGAGTCGCCGAACCGCCTGGGTCACGAGGCGTCGGGGGCTGCCGAAGATGCCACGAAAGCTCAGCGTGTGACCGAGACACGACGCAATCGCGGCACAGCCGCGCGTGTGGTCGATGAGCTCGGCGTCGCTGAGGTCGAGCACGGCCCCAGGGACGACTTCACACCTCTCGTGACTCCGAACATCGTCCGGCAAACCGCCGGGAGACCGGACGATCGCTCGCACGGATTCCCCACGCGCGAGCAGCTGCTGCACGAGAAGTCGGCCAGTCGCACCGGTCGCGCCTACAACGAGGACAGTCATCGGCGGCAGGGTAGCGCGGCGGCGACCGATCGCGAAATCCGACACGACGCGCTTTCCGGCACAAGCAGGACCGATTCGGTGCTCCCTCGTCCCGCCGATACCACTCCCGTCGACGCCCGATGACGGGAGCGAAGGAGTGCACCACCGAGATGCACAGTGACTGGATACCCATCGGACGGAGCTGTGAGGGCGGTCACCGTCCGTTCGGCTTCGGCGCGTCTCTGCCGACCTCGTTCGCGCTCTTCGCCCGCTCCGCCGCCTCGATCGCCTGCTCCAGTTCCTTCTCGGGCAACTCGAACTTCGGGATCAGGCCCCCGCCATCTCCTTCGACGCGGATCCGCCTGCCGTCCGGCATGGTGATGGTCGTGCCCGGACGCGATCCGCGTCCACCGTTGCTCGCCATGACGACGAAGAGCACGATCAGGAGCACGACCGCGACGATGACGGGCCCTACCAGAGACGATCCGCCGGAGCCCCCGCCGGTAGCGTGCAGCGAGTGATGGTGATCCTGTAGGTGCTGGTGATGCGCGTGGTCGAAGTCGTCCATGGTCTCGGCAGCCGCGATGATATCCGTTTGGGCGAGCGGCACAGACCGTCCATGGCCCGGAGCGGCGCGGCGTTACGCGCGAATCGAGAATCCCGTTTCCCCCACCCCGTTCACGCGCTAAGCATCCACCCATGACCCCCGAACCCGCACCCGAGAACCGCAGCGGCCTCGCCCGCTTCGCGCACGGGCGGTTCGGGACTCCGATGCTCTGCTTCCTGTCGTTCACCGACGCGTGCATCTCGCCGGTCATCCCCGAGATCCTGCTCGTGCCGCTCGTGCTCGGGCGCCCGGATCGGCGCTGGCGCTACGCGTTCCTCGTGTCCTTGGCCTCGGTGATCGGCGGCGCGTTCGGCTACCTGCTCGGCATGTACGCGTGGAACTCCGGGCTCGATCAGCTGTTCTTCGAATACGTCCCCGGCTTCACGCAGGAACGGTTCGACAGCGTGAGCCAGGGGTTCGGCAACCAGACGTTCTGGGTCATGTTCGCGGCCGGGTTCACGCCGCTGCCGTACAAGGTCTTCACGGTCGTCGCCGGTGTGTTCCACGACAACGTCGCGTTCTCGACGTTTTTCGTCGCGTCGGTGCTGAGCCGCTTCTTGCGCTTCTACCTGACGGTGTGGCTGCTCCACGAATTCGGGCGACACGTGCTCGACAAGGTGTCCCGCAACGCGTTTCGCGTGTGCCTGCTCGTCATCTTGATCGGCGCGCTGCTGCTGATGTGGATCGAGCTCTGAGAGGCCCGATCACACAGGCGGCGCCGGCACGATCACGACCGGGAACGTGCCCGCGCGCATGACCTCGCGGCTCACGCTGCCGAGGAGCCAGCGCCACAGCGCCGACTTGGGTGCGGCCGCGGTGCAAACGAACGCCGCATCCTCGAGCTTCGCGTGCTCGACGATCCCGGCGGCGGTGTCCGGGGCGGTCACGACCTGCGTCGCGACGGCGGTCGCGTCGCCGCCACCGAGCTCGGCAGCGTGCGCCTTCAGCAGCGGCGATTCTGCTGCGGATTCTTCGCCGATCACGAGGAGGGTCATCGGCAGCGACAGCGCCTGCGCGATGCGGCGCGCGACCGGGAACGCGCGGGCGGCCGTCTCCGACAGGTCGCTCGTGACGACGATCCGACGGTTCTCGCCAGCGTCGTCGTCGTAGGCCGGCACGCAGACGACCGGGACGGGCGACGCATCGAGCAGGCTCTCGGCGACGCTGCCGAGCCGTAGTCGCTGCAGGCCGGTGCGCCCGTGCGATGCGACGACGAGAAGCTCGGCCGCGAGAGCCACGGCTTCGCTCGCGATCCCCGCGACGACATCCTCGGCTTCGAGCACCCGCGTCTTGACGTCGCCGCCGAGTCCGCTGGCGAGCTCGGTCAGTTCGCGCTCGGCGTCCGCCTTGTCGAGGTCGACCGAGCCGCTGAAGGCGGGTGCGAGCGCAGGCGCGTGCACGACGTGCAGCAGCACCAGCGACACGCCGAGCGAGTCGGCGAGCTGTTTGGCGGCGGGCAAGGCGCGTCGGGCCGCGTCCGAGAGATCGGTAGTGACGACGATCGTGCTCATGGGCTCTCGGCGCCGAGATTACCGACCGGCTCGGCAGGATGCACGCATGCTCGATCGACGCGCCGCCTCGGCTACGGTGGCCCCATGTCCAAGGCCCCGATCCGCGCGCTCTGTCTGACCCTCGGCCTGTGTTTCGCGAGCGACGTGAGTCACCGCTCCATCACCCACTCCGCGAACGCCGCGACCGACCGCGTGCTCGAACTCGCCGTCGAAATCGTCAAGGCCGACACCTCGGACGAGCAGGTCGCCGCGGCGGCCGAGGCGCTCGCCGAGGCCGCGAGCGAGATGGATGGCCTGGAGTGGACCGCGGACGCCGGGTTCGCGTCCGAGAACGGCGGGAAGCGCTGGCTGCACGCGCGGATCTGGGGCTCGGTGGCCCACGCCGAGGCGGCGTCGCTCGCGTTCGACGGCAGCGAGGCGCTCGGGGACGTGACCGAGGTCACCGACCCGCGACGGCGTCAGGTCTGGCACTTCCGCAGTCTGCGGTCCCACAGCTACTCCGAGGATGCCGCGCGGCATCTCGAGGTCGTCGTCTTCCGGACCAAGCCCGGCACGACGCGCGAGACGAACCTCGAACGTTTCGACGCGGGCGAGAGCGAATTCGAGAAGGGCGAAGGACTGCTCGGGCACTCGCTCTGGCTCGCCCCGGACGGCCGCTGGGTGCACCTGCTGCGCTGGCGCTCCGCGGCCGACTACGCGAAGACCGGCAAAGCCCTGTTCCGGACGAAGAACGTCGGCGGCTGGATTCGCTCGCTCGACTTCCGCCGCTTCACGGTCCTGCGCGGCGACCGGATCTGAGACGCGCGCACGCACTCGCCGCCACCGGCCCCGCGATGCTCTCGCTCCACCGAAACCTCGGTGACTTGCCCGTTCCTCGACCAACCATCCATCCCAACGCCCGTTCCCACCCTCCCGCAACGCCTCTCTACACGCTTGCTTCACCTTCTCCGGAATCCGACCTCCCATATTGCCCGAACGGGACTTGAGTCGCCGGGTGCATACCTTGACTGTGTCCGTGCATGACCACCGTCCTGGTGATCAAGACCGCGGCTCTGGGCGACGTACTGCGAACGACTTCGATTCTTCGCGGGCTGAAGCGTCGTTTTGACACTCTTCATCTGACTTGGCTGACGAGCCGTGCCGCGCGTCCGCTCGTCGAGCGGCACGAACTCGTCGAGCGCGTCGTCACGTGCGACACCGAGGATCCGATATCGATCGCCGAGGCTCTCGGGCAACTCCGAGAGCAGAAGTGGGACTGGATCCTGTCACTCGACGACGAGGAGCCGCTGTGCACGCTCGCGGCGGCGCTGCAGGCCGACAAGCTCTCCGGCGCGACGCTCGACGGGTCCGGCCTCCGCGTCTACACCGATGACGTCGAGCCGTGGTTCGGGATGGGCCTGCTGTCGCGGGACGGTCGCGAGACCGCGGACGCTCGCAAGCTCGCCAACGAACGAACCCACCCCGAGATTTTCGCGTCGATGCTCGGCGTCGAGCCGGGACGACCGGAATTGCCGTTGCCCGAGACCGCCATCACGACGGCGCAGGAGTTCGCGGGACAGCACGGACTGGCCGCCGAACGCCTCGTCGTCGGCCTCAACACCGGCGCGAGTGGACGCTGGAAGAGCAAGGCTCTACCGGCCGAGCGGACCGTCGCGTTCGCCAAGGCGCTCGCGGCGCTCGACGAACTGCGTCCGATCGATTTCCTGGTATTCGGCGGCCCGACCGAGCGGGACCGGAATGACCGCATCCTCGCGGGCATCGGCGAGCTCGGACACGGTGCCCGCGCCATCGACCCGGGGACGGACAACGACATCCCCGAGTTCGCCGCTCTGCTCAGCCTGTGCGACGTGCTCGTCGCGAGCGATTCGCTCGCCCTCCACCTCGGCGTCGCGCTCGGGGTCCCACTGGTCGCGTTCTTCGCGCCGACCTCGGCCGCGGAGATCGAACTCTACGACAACGGCGAGAAGGTCGTCAGCACGGACGACGACTACTGCTCCTACCGCCCCGACGCGTCCAACGAATCGATCACGGTCGAACGGCTCGTCGACGCGACGCAGCGCACGCTGGAGGCGAGCGGCGATCGACAATGGCTCGTGGATCGACCGTCGACCTGACTCCTCAGTTGGACGCGAGGCCGCGCACGACCTCGATCGTGTCCGCCTCGTCGACACTCTTGTCCGACCGATAGCGCTTGACCCGCGCGAAGCGCAGCGCCATCCCGCCCGGGTAGTCGCTCTCCTGAAGACCGTCGAACGCGATCTCGACGACGAGTTCCGGACGCACGAATACGACATGCCCTTCGCGATGCGTCTCCCGCGCGAGCAGCTGCTCGGTCTGCCACGCGAGGAGCGCATCCGTGAGTCCTTTGAACGTCTTGCCGAGCATCACGAACCCATCGGGCCCACGCGCGCCGAGCCAGAGGTTCGACAGGAAGCCCTCGCGCCGACCCGAACCCCATTCGGCCGCGAGCACGACGAGGTCGAGCGTGTGCGCAGGCTTGACCTTCAGCCAGCCGGCGCCGCGACGGCCGGCTTCGTAGGGCGCGGAGAGCAGCTTGGCGACCACGCCTTCGTGACCCGCCGCGAGAGTCACGTCGAAGAATCGGTCCGCGTCGTCCGCAGTCTCCGGCCGCACGGTCTCGACCCGCATCGGTTCCGGCACGAGGTCGGCGAGCAGCGCCGCGCGCCGCGTCAGCGACTCGTCGAACACGTCCGCGCCATCGAGATGGAGACAGTCGAAGAAGAACGGCGTCAGCGGCAGCTCGCCGCGCATCGCGTCGACGTCGAGTCGTCGGCCGAAGCGGCGCATCGTGACCTGGAACGGCTGCGGCCGCCCGTCGTCGCGCATCGCGAGCACTTCGCCATCGAGCACGAACTGACTCGCCGAAAGCATCCGTGCGAATTCGACGACCTCCGGCACCGCGTGCGTGACGTCGCGCAGGCTGCGTGAGAACACGCGAATGCGGTCTCCGTCGCGGTGCACCTGGATCCGCGCACCGTCGAGCTTCTGCTCGAGGACGACGTCGCCCTCGAACTTGGCGACGGCTTCTTCCGGATCCGCCGCCGTCTGAGCGAGCATCGGCTCGAGCGGACGGAATAGCACAAGCCGGAACTCGTCGAGCCCCGCGTTGCCGGCTTCACGCGCCACGCGCGCGACTTCGGCGAGGCTCCCCGACAGCATCGCCGCTCGACGCACCCGCGCGGAGTCGACATCGAACGCCGCCGCGATCGCTTCTCGGATGACGCCGTCGAGCGCCCCCTGCCGCAGCTCGCCAGACAGGAGCCGCAGCAGAAAGTCCTGCTCGTGCTCCGTCGCGCGCGCGAGCAGCTGTGCGATTGTCGCGTTCTTGCGAGCCTTCGACCCGCTCCCCGACTCGTCACGCACGCTCGTCAGCGCAGTGTCGATTTCCTCGACCGTCAGTGCGGCGTCGACGACCGGCGCCGGCCGCTCGATCTGACGCAGCGCACTCGGTCCGACTCCGATCCTGCCCTGCGGCAGCTGGCCACTCAGATAGGCGACGGCGATCGCAAGCAATCGCGCGTTCGGCGCCTGGCGCAGCGCATCGGCGAGCAGCGCGGTCTTGGCGTTGCGAGATCGCGTCGCGAGAACGCCGAGCCAGGGAGTGACGAGGGAGTTGAGCTGCATGCTTCGGAGCGCTCCTTGAGGCGCCGAGGCGCGGTTTTCGAGACCTGGTCCGTCGGGACGGTGCGAATGATCGGTCCGATCCTCACCCCCGCAACCGCGCGACGTGCCGCTCGCTCTCTTCGACTCCGGCCGACAGGTCCGTTCCCGACGCCGCCTCGGCGGCGCGATACAGGCCGCCGGCCTCCTCCCATGCGGCAACCGCCGACTCCCGGTCCCCCATCTGTTCTCGCAACAGTGCGACGCGGCGCACTGCGTTGGCGAAGTCCAGGCTCCCCGGTCGGTCGTGCTCCCGATACAGCGCAATCGCCTCGTCGTAGCAGGCCGCGGCTTCGGGTAGACGCCGACAGTGCCGATGCAGATCGCCAAGATGCCGGACTTTGTGCGCCAGCTGCAGCACTTCGTCCGTGCCACGCAGGATCGCGATCGATTCTTCCCAGTGCGCGCGGGCCTGCTCATCGTCGTGCATGTCGTGCTCGACGTTGGCCAGCAGGTGCAGGGCCTGGGCGCGTGCGACGGGCGAATTCTCGGCGCGACACTGCGACGCCGCGGTCAGAAGGTCTTCCCGCGCCTTCGCCAGGAGTTCGTCACGCCGCTCCGGGCTGGCGCCGAACGAAGCGCGGCGCGTCGCCCACGCCGTGCGCATCAGCTCGTCAGAGTCTCGATCCGTCATCGTGACCTCGCCCGCGATCTTAGCGCGGGCGCCGAGCGCAAGCACGCCGCGTCAGCGGCCCGCGGCCACCACGGCCTCGAATCCCTTCGACGGCCCCGCGACGTCGGCCCGCTCGCGACGAATCCCCAACGCGAGCAGCACGCCCCCCCCACAACACGCCCAGGAGAAGAGATCGCCGATCACCCCGTAGAGGGTCCACGTGCCGGCGACCGGAATGTTCGCGATCAGAGTGCCGACGTCGCGATCCCCGAGCGCCTGCACCGCGAGCACTCGCCCGACCGAGTCGGTCACGAGCGACACCCCGTCTTTGGTCGGCCGCACGAGGACGACACCCTGCTCGATCGCGCGCATCCGCGCCATCCGCGCGTGCGACGGCGCGGCCTCCTCCCAATCGTTCGACGGGGCGCACAGCACGTCGACCTCCCCCGCACACTGGGCGATCAGCTGCGGGAAGTCGAGGTCGAAGCAGATCGCAGCCGACAGCGTCACGTCGCCAATCGTCGCTCGTGGCAGCACGCCGTCGCCGACCGCGTGGCTCGAGCCCGGCACACGCGTCGCCTTGAGATACGTGAAGGCGATCTCACCGTCCGGCCGGATCATCACGAGCTCGTTCTTCGTAGGCTCCTGCGTGGCCGGCCGAAAGACGGACATCGCCAGGCCGATCCAGATGCCGCTCTCACGCGCAAGCGCGCGGCCGCGGTCGATCCATGCCGGCTCCTCGGCCGCCGTCATCGTCGGGTTGACCTCGGCCCATACGACGATCTGCGCACCGCCATCGATCGCGGCTTCGACCGCCGCGAAGTGCTCGTCCATCGACGCGGCGATGCGCGCGCGGGCGAGCTCGTTCTCGGACTCCGACTGCTGGTAGCCACGCGTGTAGCGCCACACGCGCTCGAGGTTGTCGTCGTCGAACGTGCTCGGAGCGACGACACACGCCACGCTGAGCCCGACCGGGTCGGGATCCCCCGACGTGCGCACGAAACCGTACGCACCGAGCGCAACGACCACCCCGACGTAGGCCATCAGTCCGCGCACGACACGCCCGTCCCGCAGCTCGACCACCCACTGCAAGACCGCGCCCGACCACACGATCGCGAACGTGAGCCCTGTCCAGCCGACGAGCGACGCAATCTGGCCGAACGTCAGCGGCTCGACGAGCGAATAGGCGAGGCTCCCCCACGATGCGCCCGGCGACAGGCGCGCGGACAGCATGTCGAACGCGACGAACCCGCACGGCAACACGAGCGTCGTCACGAATGCTCGCGACTGGCGCGCCACGCGTGCGTGCGTGGCGAACACACCCGCCAGCAGCAGCGAGATGCCGATCTCCATGCCAAAGCGCGCGAACGTCGGCATCGGGATCATGCCCGCGTAGGCGATCTCCCATGCGCCGACGAGGACGAGTATCGACCCGGGCACCACCCATCGATAGCGCGACGATCGGAACGCCTGCGCGAACAGCGCGACGCCCAGGATCAACAGCAGCGCGTTCGGGAAGTGTCCTTGTCCGAATGCGAACGCGACTCCTCCACCGAGCAGACAACACCAAGAGACAACGTTCATCGCACTTTTCCTTCGACGAGCTTTCGCAGCGTCCGCTTGGCTTCCTGACACCAGTCGAGGCGCGCCTCGACCGTCCGTCGACCGGAGCTCAGCGTCAGCTTCCAAAGGATCTCTTGCTCCGGGGAATCCGCGAGCTCCTCGATCTGCCGCCCGAACTCGCCGTACTGCGCGCGCGCCCCGCGCATCGAAAGCTCGATGGCCTCGACGTGCTCGAGCAAGACGTCCGGACTCGTCGCCGTGCCGAAGAACACCTTCAGCAGCACCTCGTTGCGGACGACCGGCAGCGCCGGGGTTTCCGCCATCCATTCGGCGAACGCGCGACGACCCGAGGCGGAGATCGAATAGACGGTGCGAGTCCGACCGTTGCGCACACCAGACTTGGACCGGACGAGTCGCTCGTCCTCGAGGGCGCGGAGCGCGGGATAGATCTGCCCCGGGCTCTCCGCCCAGAAGTGTCGCACCTGCTGGTCGAAGGCCTTCTTGAGGTCGTAGCCCGAGCGCGGCCCGGCGTGGAGCATGCCGAGCACCGCGATACGCGTCCGGTTGGCCATAGGTCTAGAAGATATATCTGGAAGATCTATCTGCCCACCCCCCCACGATGGCGGCCCAGCGCGGTGCCGTTGCAGTCCTGCGACCGCCCCCGCAGAATCGATGGCGATCGATCCGCTGACGATCGTCGGCTTTCCGAGCGGCGGTGCGGGGCCGGACGGGTTCGCGACTATCACGCTGACGCTGCCGAGCAATCCGTGGCTGCCGGGAACCGTCACGTATGCGCAGGCACTACGGAAAACTCGAGCGAGGAGTCCGACTGGCGGCCGGCTGGACTATGATCTTGCTCAGGAGATTCGGTTGGTTCGAACTCGGGAGTATCCGTGAACACCCGCGATACGGTTTTCGTGAAGCTGTCTCGATCCATTCTGCCAAGGATGTCGGGATCGGAGAGCTACAAGTGGCATCGTCGCAACGTAGCCTACAACGTCCACCGCTATGTTTCCGAACTAGCCCTCGTCCTCGTCGGAGTCGGATTCTCGCATCCGGCGTTGGTGTTCATGAGCGGCCAGCAGGAGTCAGCGTCTCTCGCAGGCGCCTTCGATGGCTACAGCCCCGGATTCCTGATACCTGCCGTGCTGGTGGTCGCAACCTGGATCTTGATTCGGGTCTATGTGACCGCCGAGAAGCTGACAGAGAAGGGGCCTATCGCATCCATGTGCGCCCGCGATCTGGAGCGTGCTCGAGCCGACCTGAACACGATTCTGATGTCGAGCGAGCCGCTGACGAGTCTCAGCAAGCTGCAAAAAGAGGTGACCGACATCGTCAATCGCGCCTACTCCGTAGGCGCTTGGCCGTGGGCGATCGGGCCTAGTGAGTCGTGCAATTCCAAGGCCGAGGAGTATTGCCGGGACTACGCATCACAGTGGCTGGATCTCGATGTCGAACGCGCCGAGCCCGAGGCCTAGAATCATGGACAAGCAACCCAAGATCCTCGCCCAGTTCGTCCTCGACAACGAGGGGAAGCCGAAGTTCGTCGAGGGCAAACGGCTCCGCCATTACCAAATCGAGCTGTCGGTGGACGACGTGCCGAAGAACGTAGAGTCGGTCACGATCGAACTACACCCGACCTACAGGAATCCGGTTCGCGAGGTGTTTCGGCAAGATGCCCAATCCCCATTTATCGAGAACATCACGTCGTACGGAACGTTCGACGTCTCGATCGCTGCATCCGGGATTGCGACGAGTTCGTCCCTGGTAGGCCCGGAAGAGACGCGACGTGACCTCTACGAGGCACTGGAGGATTCTGCCTCGAACATGCAGGGCGATCGGGATGCCATTCAGGAAGCGCTGCGCGACATCCGAGAGCATTGACAGGAACGGTCGAGCATCGAGTCCGGGCCATTCTCGAGCGCAAACCCGACTCTGCATGATTCAACCCTAGCTCGGTCGCCGAATCCGATGCCCGGTCTTCAAACCACCCCCGAAGTCGAGCAGACCATCCGCGGCGCGCGCGCGGCCTTGATCCGCTCCGTGATCTACCTGGCCGGGACGATCGGCGTCTGGCTCTACGTCGGTGACACTCAATCCGGCTGGGGCGCAGCCCTGTGGATCTTGTTCGCAATCCTGGTCGGCGGCGTGCTGTTCTTCTTCAGCGGCTACAAGGCGCTGCGTCGCGCGTCACGGGTCCTCGAGCACAAACGCTGGTGGCTCGTGTGGATGATCCCGATGCTGCTGATCTGGATCACTTGGTCGGTGCTCACGATCACGATGCTTGTGATGATCCTCGGCGCGGTCTACTCGGGCTGATGGAGTCACCCACCGTGCTCGATCTCGCCGACGCGGACGTGCGCTACGACTCCGACTTCCTCGCGGAAGCAACGGCGACGCGCCTGTTCGACGATCTGCTCGAAGAGCTCGACTGGCAGCAGCGCGAGATCCTGCTGTTCGGGCGGCGCATCCCGTCCCCGCGACTGACTGCGTTCCACGGTGAAGCGCACGCGGTCTACACGTACTCCGGACTCACGCTCGAGCCACGGGCGTGGACGCCGGCCCTCGACGAGATCCGCGCCGCGATCGAACGCGCCACCGGCTTCGCGTTCGACTGCGTGCTCGCCAACCACTACCGCGACGGCAGCGACAGCATGGGCTGGCACAGTGACGACGAACGCGAACTCGGGCCGGAGCCGGTCATCGCGTCGGTCTCGCTCGGCGCGACGCGGCGCTTCACGATGCAGCATCGCGAACGCAAGGAAGAACGGTTCGCGATCGAACTCGAGCACGGCTCGCTCTTGATGATGGCCGGCCCCACGCAGCGGTGCTGGAAGCACGCGCTGCCGAAGACGAGGAAGCCGGTCGGCGCGCGGGTGAACCTGACGTTTCGTCGGATCACCGGCGCGTAGGGATCAGAACCGATCCGTCACGACCACTTCGCTCAGCTCGAGCTGCCCCGGCTTCGACCACGGGTCCTTCGTCCCCTTCCCCACCGCGACCATCGGCCCGATGCAGTGGTCCTCGGGCAGGTTCACGAGCTTCGCGACCTCGTCGAGGTCGAAGCCGATCATCGGGCACGACTGATATCCCATCGACGTCGCGGCGAGCATGATCGTCTGCATCGCCATGCCGATCGAACGCTGCGCCTCGTCGCGCTGCAGCTGATCCTTGCCTTCGTGGAACGGGCCCATCCAGTTGACGAGGAGCTCGGCGACTTCGGGCGGCGCGTTGCGCCAGTAGCGCGACGGGTCCTTCTCCCACGCCTTGACGTCGCCGGTCATGAGGATGAGCAGCGACGCGTCGGTCATCTGCGCCTGATCGTTGCCGACGGCGCGGATCTGCTTGCGCAGCTCCGGGTCGCGGATCATCACGAAGCGCCAGTGCTGAATGTTGAAGCTGGTCGGCGCCTGGATCGCCGCTTGCATGAGCTTATCGACTTCTTCGTCGGTCATGCGGTGTGCGGGGTCGAAGTGCTTGACGGCGCGGCGCGCGTAGATGGCGTCGAGGGTGTCCATGGACTTGTCGTTCTCTCGGTTCACTTGGCGATCGTCACGGGCGGCACGGCGGTCGCCGGCACGTCCGAAACGGACATCTGGTAGAGGCGGTATAGAACCCGGAACGCCGTCTGGCTGCGAGCCTCGGGATCCCGGGGAAGCGCGTAATGAAGGCCCTCATACTCGACCGTGAAGAGACTGTTGCCGTGTGGAGCCTCGGCTTCGACGACGCGCGGTAGCGCATCGGGGCGGGACTCGCGAATGCCGGTGGCGATCGAATCGAGGATCGCGCTGACCGATCGCAGCTTGATCCAACCGCGCAGCGGCGCCGCGGCGCCGCCCCTGCGGAGGTCGAGACGCACGAAGTTGGACGGGTACTCCTGCGCCGCGCGCTGCAACTCGATCCGCGCGTCGTTGCTCATGGCCGCCGGATCGTAGCTCGTCACAGCGTGCCGGCCGACGACGCGGCGCGACAGAACGCCTTCTCCGCCGTCCATGCGAAAGCCGTATCCCAGCTCGATCAGCTCGGCGAGATCCTTGGCGCTCGGCGCGCCGTCGGCCGCGCCGCGCCACGACTCCTCGAACACCAGTTCTCCGACGTCGAGCCGGCGCGCGCGATCGAGCGCGTCGATGCGGGACACGATCTCCGCGAAGCCATCCGCTCCGTTGTCGATGACGCGACGATCGCCGTCGGGAGTCTCGACGACAATCGAGCGCACGATGAGCTCGAGCAGCAGCGCCGCGTCGACACCCTGGTGATAGAAGAAGCCGAACGTCGACTCGTCGAGCGGCGTCAGAAGCCGCCGGGTGAACTCTTCGCCCTGGATCGGTACGATGCTGATCGTCGGATTCTCGGCGGCGCTGACGCCGACCGATGGCATGTACAGATCGGCCGCGGGCCCCTCGGCGAGCTCGGCCCCCATGCCGACGTCGGTGCGGAAGTCGAACGTCGCGGCGATCCCGGACACGGTCGTGAAGTGCACCGGGCGGTGGTGCCGCGCGCGCGCGATGTTGAGCAGCAGCATCTCGGCCTGCGCGCGACTGACGGTCTCGTCGTAGTCGAGCACGACCTCGTGTAGCGACGTGCGCATCGCGCATCCGGTCGCGAGAAGACCGGCGATCAGAAGCGAGTGCCCGAGCGCGTTCACCGTTCGCTCTCGACCTCGACATTCTGGTAGCCGCCGAAGCGTGTCACCGGCGACCACTCAGGCGACGGTGCAGGCAGCTCCGGATTCAGATGGGCAAACGGTCCGGCGCCGTACACCGGCCTGCCGCCGACGATCGTCAGCACCGACTCGATCGAACGGATCGACTCGTCGGGCACGGTGAAGTAGTCGTCGGACAGCACCGCGAGGTCGGCGAATTGCCCCGGGACCAGCGCGCCCTTGAGCTTCTCCTCACCGGACAATCTTGCGCTGCCCGCCGTGCAGAGACCCAGCGCCTCGTCGCGGGTCAGTCGATTCTCGGGCGGGTAGAGCACGGTGCCACCGACAGTGCGACCGGCCACCATCCAGTAGAGCGACAGCCACGGATTGTGGCTCGAAACACGCGTCGCGTCGGTGCCCGCCGCGAGTGGGATCCCGGAGTCGAGCAACATGCGCAGCGGCGGCGAGTTCGCGGCGACATCGGCTCCGTAGCGCTCGACGAAGTACTCACCGGCGAACGCCATGCGGTTCTGGATCGCGATGCCACCGCCGAGTCTCCGAATACGCTCGACTTGCTCCGGTCGAATGGTCTCGGCGTGATCGACTGTCCATCGCAAACCGTCGAAGCCATGCTTCGCGTCGACTCGGTCGAACACGTCGAGCAGCCGCTCGATCGATTCGCCATACGTCGCGTGGATGCGAAACGACCAGCGGTTCTTGACGAGCAGTGACGCCACCGCTTCGAGGCGCTTGTCCATCGCTCGTTGCAGCCTCGGTCGCGGCGCGAGAAAGTTCTCGAAGTCGCCCGCCGACCAGGTCAAGAACTCGCCACCGCCTTGCAGCACATAGCCGTTCTGGTGTACCGCATCGATGTTCTCGCCCGCCGCGTAGTCCCGTGTCCAGCCTTCGAAATCCTGCAGCTCCTTGCCGGGACGCTGCGGGAAGAGGAAGTAGGAGATGCGGATCGGCAGGCGCCCTTCCGCCGCGAGCTTCTCGGTCGCGACGTAGTTGGTCGGGAACATGTGGCCCCCACCGCCGGCATCGATGGCACTCGTCAAACCAAAGCGGTTGAGCTCACGGTAGAACTGCAGCGTCGAGTTGACCTGCTGTTCCGCCGTCATGTGCGGCAGCTTGCCGATCGTCTTGTAGAGGATCGTCGGATTCGGTTCGGCCAGGAGCTCCGCGCCGCCGTCGATGAAGTCGTAGCGGCTACCCTTCGGCGACTTCGTGTTCTCGTCGATCCCGAGCGCCTCGACACCTGCCTTGTTGAGGAAGCCCTTGCTGTAGAGGAACAGCACGAACACCGGCGTGTTCGGAGCCGCCTCGTTGAGCTCCTCGATCGTCGGCATCCGACGCTCTTCGAACTGGAATGGGGACCAACCGCCGATCACGCGCACCCACTGCCCGGCCGGAGTCCGCTGCGCCTGCTCTCGAATCATCGCGAGTCCGCGTTTCAGGCTGGTGACGCCGTCCCAACGCAGCTCGAGGTTGTAGAAGCGGCCGCCCCGCACGACGTGCGAGTGCGAGTCGTTGAGACCCGGGATCACCGTGCGGCCCTGGAGGTCGATTGCGCGCGCGTCGTCCGTGGCGTGACGCTGGAGCTCCTCGAGCGACCCCGTGCCGATGACGCGACCGCCGCCGAGCGCGATGGCGGTCGTGACGGTGCGGTCTGCGTCCATCGTGTGGACGCGGCCGCCGTGGAGGATGAGGTCGGCGGTGCCTGGCTGGGGCGCGGGCTGGGCCGTGCAGGCTGGGACCGTCGTGAGGAGGGACAGTAGGAAGTGGTGAAGGGGTCGCATGACAGGAGAGGGAGGCGACGTCTGTCGAGGGGAGGGGCCAAGGTGGTGCACGTTTTCGGACCCGGGCGCGGGCTCGTTCACGTTCCGCGGGTCGGGACTCGGAGCACGCCGTGGAACGAGTCCCGACCCGAGGAACTTGAACAAGC
>JANQJF010000051.1 GCA_028281765.1 Planctomycetota bacterium
TCGGTCACGGGCGCTCGGTGCGCCGCGCGAATGCTCCCGGGACCGGTCACGATGCCGGCCGAGGTCCACTGAGAAGGGAGATTGACAGCTTATCCCACCTATCGCGCAGGGAGATTGACAGCTTATCCCACCTATCGCGCCCACCGACGATCGCGACCTGCACCACACCGATGACGCTTCTGATCGGAACCTGTGCGGCGCCTTCGATCGCTGTGCCGCCACCACTCGGCTGCGCCGCATGCGAACTCGTGATCGGCGATTGGATCGGCGCCGCGAACGGCAGCCTCACGGTCGCACCGGGGGTCCCACCCGGTCTCGAGGTTTGCGCGCAGTGCGCGTGTGTCGCGCTGGCGACCGGCGGTGTGCCTTGCGTCGCGCTGTTTGGCGGCGTGTCGATCGTCGCGATGCCGTGATCTGAGCGCGCTGCCTACTTGGCGCCGCGCAGTTGCGAGCCGAGAGTCCGTGGCGAAACGCCCGACGTGCACAAAAAGCGACACCGCTCCGCAACCGCATAGCGAAGTTTTCGTATGCAGTTTGCGGCCCTCTGGCCCGCGGCTCCCAGATTTTTTTCGAGAAGCGACGCTCGACCGCTCCGCGCTGAGCTTTGCCGAGCATCCGCGAACTCGAACGAATGACGCTGCCGCGATGAATGAACGTCGATTCAGCACAACTCTCCTCCCGCCAACCGTTTCCGCGAAGCTCTCCGCGGGAGTTCACGGTGGACACGCGCTCGTCACCGAAACCGAGACGCACCGAATGGCGTTCGACGAAGTCGCGGGAGCCGTCCAACACTGCTCGACAGTGCACGTTCTAGGCGACCGTAATCTCGCTCGCGCGCTGGCCGACCGGCTGCGCGACGTGCCGGTCTTCGTGTCGCGCTCCGTGGAAGACGCGACCGACGCGGCACAGCGCTGGCAGGCCGACCACTTCGACGGCCTCGACGGCGCGATCAACGCAGAAGACGTCTGGATCGCCTACGGGTCTGGCGCTCCGTCGTGAACGTTCGCATCGCGTTCGGCGCCGGACACGCCCCATCCGGTGCCTTGCTCTCCCTACCCCACTCGCACCCTCAACCGTCCGGATGGCAATGCCGACGACTCCGAGAGATCCCCGAAAACGGGCAAAGCAGGATCTACGCAACGCAGCGATCAAGAAGCTACCGAACCGAACCAAGCGCAAGTTCGTCGCAGAGTTTCCCCACGGCACACTCAACAAGGCCGCGGACGCCGTTGTCGATTCACTGACGGCGGGGCTCTCGATTCCCCGTATTCGCTCGAGTCGAACGCTCAAGAGAACGAAGAAGCTGCTCCGACGCCTCGTCGCCGCCGCTGCAGGCCAAGCGCGACTCTGGAAGAGACGACCAGCCGAGCTGTGGGATCTCGCTTCAGGCTATGTCGCAGTCTTCGCCGAGGCGGCAAGTAGGCGAGCGTCCAACGGGCGCCCCAAAGATCAGATCGTCCAGGACACGATGGTCGCGATCGACCAGCACATGCGGGTGCTGGGAAACGCTCCTCCGACCCCCTACTTAGTGCCGGAGACCTACATCCACAACGGGTCGCACTTGGTGTTCTCGACTTACTTCCTCAGGATCCTGAACAACCAGGCGATACCCAACAAACATGAGCGCTCTCACCTCGACATCGACGCGCTCGAGGGAGATCTCGAACACGATCCGCGTGAGCGCGACGAATTCGAACAGCGGAGAGACGCGCTCGAAAAAATCCGACGAGAGACCGCGGAGGAACTCGAGACCGATAGCGGTGCGGAGTTCGAAGAGAAGTGTCGCCAGAAGGCGACCCGCGACCCCGACATACCGCGCACCTCGATGTTCCGTTTGATCGGATGCAGCGAGCTCCGCTTCCAGACGTTCGAGGACCTCCCGACACTTCTGGACCGCATTCTGTCGCCAACGTGGTCCGTTCACGCGTGGCACTATGCGTGTTGTCCCGAGTGTCCGAAATGGATCGACAACTCGATCGAAGAAACCCCCGAACTACGCCTCACGGCAGAGGAACACTTCCGTGGACCCCAGGGACAACGGAGCTTCGAGAAGCTACGCGCCCGTGCACCGTTCGTACTAGAGCGAGCTCGGAGTCGATTGCCCACCACTGATGGGCAGTTGCTTGAGCAGTTTCTCCGATACCCCGGCATCTGCGTCGGAAAGATCACCAGCCGTCCTGCCATCCGGAACTTCCTCTCACTCAACCGCGGGGTGATCGTCGCCCGCACACTCGCGAACAGGGAAACACCATGACGACAAGCGAGTCTATTCCTATTCATTCGACCGAAACGACGATTCCCCCGACCGAAACGACCATCGAAACCCGTCGCCGCCCAAAGCACGGCTCTGTCTTCCGCCTCGCCTATGAACCGCGAGCACTCGCGATCAGCTCGGACGGCAGCCGCGTCGCGATCGGACTCAAGGACGGCACGCTGCTGATCAGCTGGCGCGACCCGATGGGCGGCTGGACCGAACCCGAAGGAATCGAAGTCTCCACGTCCGCGGCGATTCGCGGCCTGAGTTTCGTCGACGAAGAGACACTTCTTGTCGGCTGGGGGCAGGGGCAATTCGCGATCCTGACTGTCCTCGACCAGCCGGGCTGGTGTGACGCTCCGATCTACGTGCAGGCCGAAGACGACACGCGCGACCTTCTGCACAGCGTGCGGCGTATGATTCCGGCAGTCACTCCAGGCGAGTCCATCTACAGCCGTCCTGGACCGATCGCGCTCGGTGCGACGGCAACCCGACAAATCCACGTTCTCTCGCGCGGCGAGTACGAACTCGAACGGGAGACAACGACTCCTGAGTTCTTGTTCGAAGGCTGGCCCGAACGAGAACGCTTCGTCGACGCCGCTTGGGCACGCGACATCTTGTGGGTGTTGGACTCTTCCGGCTACGTGCGGGGTTACACCCGAAACACGACGGCGATCGGCCCTGCGTTCGTCACTGCGACGCCTGCACGGCATCGCCTACCGCGAACCAAGTCGAGTGGCGAGTTCCGTTCCATCGCTGCGTGCGAATCCGGCATCGCGGCACTCTCGAAGAGCGATTTGATCGTAGCTCGATTCGGCGAAAACGCTGGGGAGTTCACGACGGCAGATCTCGATTCCGCGGACGGGGGAACCTGCTTGGCAATTTGGGATCGCGGCGACGAGGATCCAGATCGATTGTGGACCATCGTCGGCGACGCCAGGCTCGGAGTTCGTTGGGATCCCTGGCACGGCGATTCGGCAACTGTGCGGTTTCCAGTTGGCGCCGAGACCACGTATCGGTCTGGCGGACGGCGCGGGCGTGTCCTGCACCTCGCTTTCACTCGGGACTCACGCGGCCGCGGCACGCTTGTGTGCGGCACTCAGGACGAGACTCTGCGAATCTACTCGGTCTGTGACTCAACGGGCCCAATTCCGTTTCGGGGCCCAATTCCGTTTCGCGTGGAGCGACGCGATGCAATGCGAGCAGAGATTCGGAGGTCTTTTGAACGGAGCGAGTCCAGCAAGGCCGTTCCGCGTCTTTCGAAGCGAGCGACGGCGGTCTTCGCCCACAGCGATGCCGACCAGCTATTGGAGATCGTGGATCTCCTCGTCGAGGCATGGATACGCCAGCGCCGAGCTGCGCGCGTGCAAAAGACCCTTCCGATTCGATTCGCGAACTGGATGCTCTGGACCCTTCGCCGCGCACATCAAATCAGCCCCGAAGCTGTTCGCCGTATCGGGCGGCACGCATATGACCAAATCGAGTCGATCTCCGACGACGGAGATCCGGCATATCTCGAGATTCGGCGCCTGTCGTTGTTTCTGCGCAAGTGGGTGGAGAACGGCCACACGTACGGCGAGAAGGAGTTCGACTTCCTCGAACTCGCCTCGCGCAACCACGATCGCGGGAACGAGCTCGACGCTCTGACGTACTTCACCAGGCTCCTAGACGCTCGATGCGACCCGCTATGGCGCGTCGCCCCACCGAAACATGCTGGGATCGTGGTCGGCAAGGACAGCGATGCCCCGTGCTCACCAGGAACCTGGGCTTCCGCGGTCGCTGCGGAGTTTTCCGTGCACTCCTACTCCGATGGTCGGATTCGTGCCGTGCACGCCACTGGAGCTTGCATCCCGTTCACGAGGCGTTCTGGGACTCTCGTGTCGGCGCTGACGCTGGACACGCGAGGTCACCTTCATCACGTGAAGGCTGCTGAGTTCTTGAAGCGCTATCGAAGCGGTCCCTACGCACGCGCGGTGATACTCAGGAGAGTCTACGGCAATCGCTACGTTCTGTGCTTCGCGACGCGCGGCTGGCGCGGCATGAAGAAGTCCGCTCCGCGTCGCGCCGTGCTCTGCGCGCTGTTGCTCGAGTGGAGCCGCGACAAGAGCGAGCTGCAGATCGTGGCTTCTAGTCGGGCCAGCCTCGACTCTGAGGCATACGGAATGACGACGATCGACACGGGAGACCCCCTGTCGATCCACCTACTGTGCGGGACGCAAGGGCGCCGATCGGGCCGTGAGGCGATGCAACCGTTCGTCGACTACCGAGTCACGGTCGGCTCGGAGGTCCACGGACCTATCCGAATCCAAGCCAAGAAGTCCAAGGTGATGTCCGCGACGACGACACCACAGCGAACGCTCATCAACCCGTGTTGGTCGTTGGTGTCTCAGATCGTGAACGGCGAGACGATCGTTTGGGGCGGATTCGACAATGGCACGATCCGCAGATTCGTGCTCCCAAGCGGACAAAAGAAGCACTGGATCGAGCGGACATCCAGTGAATCGGGAGAGCCGGTCCGCGTGGGTTCGGCGGTCTGGAGGCTCGCACTGGTGGCCGGCGAAGACGGCCTCGCCTACGGAACGGCAACCGGAACGGTCGGCATTATCACGGCGAAACCGGCGCAAGATCCATCCCTCACCCACACCCGCAGACTCCACTACCAGCACAAGGGCGAAGCCGCGATCGCCGGACTCTTCGACTACGAGGAGTCTGGGCAGACTCGACTCGTTTCGGTGAGCCAGACCGGGGAAGTGCTCGTCTTCGGCCGCGCCAAACGGGGGCGACACGCGTCCCCCTCGAAGCCCGACCAGCTGGAGAACCACTGTCTCGATCGATTCTACCTGCCTTGTCGACCGCGCACAGTCGCGTTCGCTCGAGAGACCAACATCGGCCCCCATCGATGGCTCCTCGGTTCCGAATTGCCGAACCTGGTCATCGGGCAAGCCGATGGCGCCGTGTCGTGCAAGGTCCTGTGTGTTCCACGAGGTAGCCGCACGCGGAAGCGCATTCTCGAAACCGCGACTCGCATCATCGGGCGCAACCACGGCGAACCGGTCACCGGGGAATTGGCTTCGTGCATTGAGCCCGATCGCCGAACGGCGTATTCCTGGCTTCGGGTGTTCGAACTCGGTGGGCCCTATTTGATGAAGTTCGCAGTTTGGCGCGAACTTCGCGACACGCTGCGCACCCGACTCCGCTCATTCAAGCGAGAGCCGGGCACCGACGGAAACGAGTCGTACCTGAACGTGTTGCGGCGATTGGACAGTGAGATCTTTGCACTTCGCCCCATGGATCCAGGGTCGACGATCATGATCTGGGAGGAAGGCGGCCGAGCTGCTGCCATCCTCGCTCGCCTGGCAATGTCCACGTCATCGGAATCCCTGGTCAAGGCCGCATTGGAAGCTCACCATGCGGTGCAGACCGGTCTCGGTCACGTCTGCGACCAATGGCTCGGCGCGCCAGAATCGTCTGAGGCCGAGGTCCTCAGTATCACGTGTGAACATCTGATCGACGGCACGGGAGTGAGCATTCTGGGATCGCCGGATCTGGATACAGATCTGTCGCGAGATGCACGACACTTTCTTCTATACGACCTCGTCAACCGTCGCCTGAGGTTCTCCGACGTCGACGTCTCGCTCGAGTGCCTACGTGCGTTGAACGGAGCGTTGATCACCGCTTTCCGAACCCAGCTGAGCGCCGACCATCCCCCGCGATTCGTCGTTCAGCGAAACCATAACGAAACCGACGGTGCCGAGTTCGCGGACCTTCTGCGCATCGTCGCCGACTTTGGCACCCGCGTTTCTGGGCGGCTCAACCCGACGCACCCGTTGTGGACGGAGCTCGCTCGATTCTACGCAGCGAGTCTCGCAGTCACCCGACAGGCACTCCTCGTCAACAAACCGATCAGCGAGTGCAACACGTTTGACAAAGGCGAAGCGTTCATCGAGGAGATTCTGTCCCAGCTGCGCATCCTCTGGACAGAACACGATCCCGACGGAAAAGACCGGTACGAGCAGGTCACTCGATGGTTCCGAGCTTCGTTCGATCCCGCGAACGAGCTCGCGACCGGTAAATTCCCGGAGGGATGGGGAGACCTGCTGGAGGACTCCGAGGAGTTCGAGCATCCAGTGCACCAGGCCGTACGTAGCGAACTGTCTGCTGTCATCGCGACGTGCAGCGCAGTTCTCTGCCTCGATTCGGATCGAGTTCGTGCGGAGGAATCCCTACTCAAGAACCCGATCTACTTCAACGACAGCACGGCCTTCCTTCGCGACGAGTTGGTTCCTACGCACACGGAGGTCAGCGATTTCGCCAACAAGGAGCAATATCAGAAGGCCTCGAACTGTTGTCGACGACTCCAGCGCGTGCTCCGCAACCCCGAGAAGCACTCGGCGATCTCACCACCGCAGCGCGGCTGGTTTGCCCATGTAATCGATTGCTGGATCAATCAGATCGAGTTCAAGAATGCGACCGCGAGAGCGAAGTCCGCGAACGAGATGTACGTTCAAGCATCCGAGATGTCGCGCCGATTGACGGACGCCTGAGCTAGACGTCGTCGGAGCTCTCGAGCACGCGCGCGGCTCGCTCTTCTCCATCGATCCGCCGAAACAGACCGGCTGAGCGCCTACTCCCGCTTCGCCGCCTCGATCCGGATGAACTCCGGCAGGTAGGACGGGGTGCAGTTCTTCGCCACCGGGTCGTCCTTGTAGAGCCCCGTCTTCTTGCCGAGCTTTACGCATCGCGCACGGTAATTCGTGTCGTGCACGCCGATCCAACCGGCGCAGAAATTCATCGCCCACTGCACGTCGGGATGCGCGTCTGCGAGGTCGCTTTCGAGAGTCTTCAAGAGTCCGCGGTGTTGTCGGGTGGCGTCTGCCCGGCCCAACGCAGGCGCGCCTGGTGATACCAAAACAGTCGTCGCAGGATCGGCGAATCGTTCTCGTCCCAGCTCTCCAGCAGCGCGATCGTCTTCTTGCCCTTCATCAGCTGGTTCGCGAGCAGCCAGTCTGCCAGCTGATGACGCTCGGCGTCTTCGTGGTCGAGCATGTCCGCGGCGAGCGCGTCGAGAACCGACTGGTCCAGCTGCGCCTTGTCGAAGATCAAGGTCGCGAGCAATCGCGAGTGGTAGCCACCCGATTCCCACGGCTCCATCGCGAGGTCGTGGTCCTTCTGGATCTCCTTCCCGCGCTTCTTGATGTCCCCCATCTTGGTGCCGTCACCGTCGAGCCCGGACGCGAGTCTCTTCGCCGTTGCGGATGCCATGGACCTCTCCTCAAGGAGTTTCGTGTGAGTCTGGAGCGTGAGCCAGACTACACCGCAGGGCGCTGCTCCACACACATGCCACCGCCGAGTGAGCTCCAGCTCTCCTCGAGCCGTTTCCGCAACCGGCGGATCTACTGGCCCCGCCCGAGGTTCTCCGGCAGCCCTTCGAGGCCACGGATCTCGCGCTCGAGCTGGTGCCGGCGTCGCACGCCGTCGACGTGCTGTTTCTCCGCCCACGCGCGCGAACGCGCGGCTAGCGCGTCCCGCAACCGACTCCACCCGCGCACATCGCGCTTCGGTGGGACGGGGATGCGATGACCGATCCCCGCACACGCCTCAGTGCCCTCGGGGCAGCGGACCTCATCTGCGTGCGTGACGGGTCGACGCACGGCGATGCGACAGCAGAAGCACACCCAGGTGGCGTTGGAAATACGTGCACGTTCGGCGCGCGGTCGGCCTGCCTAGGAGCCGACCGTCATCTCCGCACGGTCCGAGAACCATGCCACGGACGACAGTCCGAAGGATGGGACCGTCACCAAGTCGAACATCTGCGCGTAGAACGTCACGCCCACCAGAGCCGTGTTCTGCGGGATGATCAGGTCGTACGACGTCGCGTAGGCTGTCGGAGAGACCATCGGCATGGGGATCGTGACAAAGGGCTCGACGAGCAGGCTGCAGTCCGTCGCGCCCGAAGGAGTCAACAACGGTGGAATGGGAACTTCGACCGAGCTTCCACCAATGAGAAGGTGCGGATGCCATTCGACAACCGAGGTGATGTCGGCCGTCCCGCTGCAGTTCAACGTCATCGTCGTCCCGAGTATCGGGAGGTCGGGTGACGTGAGCGTCGGAAGTTCCGGCTGCCCGGATCCGCTCGCGGGCCCGCCAATCGACTCTCCGAAGCAGCCGACACCGGTGTTCTGGAACGAAGCGGTCGAGCTCTGTGCCGGCGCAAAGGTAACGGTCACGACGAGGGTGAGTAGCCCCAAGAGTGAGGCGAGCATGAATGGACTCCTTCTGAATAGGGAAGCGCACGCGGATGATAGGCGGGCTCCAGTGCAAACGCACCTCCATGCGCCGCTCGCCGAAGGGGACGCACCCGCGGTCCGACGAAAGTGGACCACGAGGCGTTCACGGCTTCAGCTCCGCGTCCCAATAGGAATCGCTCACGAACTTCTGCCACGTCTGGCGCACGCCACCGACCGGAACCCTCAACGTCGGACGCCAATCCGGCTCGCTCGGAACCGCGCGCAGCCGCATCCCGGCCTGCCTCGGCGTGCGATCCGCCTTCCGATGGTTGCAGCGCACGCACGCGAGCACACAGTTCGTCCACGAGCTCGTCCCGCCGTGCGCACGCGGCACGACGTGGTCGATCGACAGCTCCGAGCTACCGGGTCGTGCTCCGCAGTACTGGCACGTATACCGGTCGCGCCGAAACAGGTTTCGCCGCGTGAACGTGACCGACGGCCGCGGCACCTTGTCGTAGCGCGTGAGCGCTACGACTTCCGGAACGCGTATTCGCAGCGTCGCGGTCCGGATGCACGGTTGGTCCGGCTCTACGGCCAGATCCGCCCAGGAGTCGAACGCGTGCGCTTCGTAGTTGTCCGGGCGCACGGCGATCGCGGCGCCGCGCACGAGCATGCAGAGCGCGTCGAGCACGGAGATCGTGTCGATCGCGACGCAGGAGCGGTTACCGGCGTGCGTTCCGGCTCCGAGGGCTACGGTGTGGGGGACCTCGTGCGAGAGACGAAGGGGCTGGTCGCTGACGAAGCCGAGGCGGCGGATCCCGTTGCGATGTGGAAGTTGCGGGTTGCTACAGAGGTCTTGCTACTCATGGGAGAGCGAGCGGCCGCGGAGCGATCTTGTGCTCTGCTGCGTGGCCGTCTGGAGTTCGTTCAAATGGCGCCGTTCTTCCGGCGTGATCTCGGCTTGCTGGCTGAACGCGTGTCGTTGGTGTCGTCGCGTCGCAAGTAACGGCGAGGACTCTGGAGGAGCGCCGGGGGCCTGGACGATGCCCCGCAGTCTACTCCGGTTCGTCGAGCGCCGGGCCGAGTCCCTGCTTGCGCAGCTGCTTGAGCTTCTCCGCGAGTCGCGGCAGCGCGCGGCCGAACCGCATGCGGGCCGCGTTTTCGGCGATCTCCATTCGCTCGCCGACCTCCGCACCTGCACGCACTGCAGCGGCAAGCGAACCGTGCTCGCCGGCATGAACTTCGCCGCAGCTGCGATTGTCCGGGGTGCTTCTCGCAAGTCTTGCGGTGCTCGCCTGGATCACGGCGATAACGAGGCGCTGCAGTCGCTCGTGCGTCGATGGATGCGGAGTGCGCCACTGGGCGGGCGGTAGTCGGGGTTCGCCGGCTTCGCCCGTTCGCTGCACAGTCCCGATGCGGGGATTCTCAGCCCGACTTGGCGTCCTCGCCGAGGGTCGGCATCTTGTCGCGAACTCTCTCCCACCAGGGTGCCCAGCGCCTCTCGGATCGCTCGAACATGACTTCGAGCTTCTTCAGAGTCGTCGGGCCCTTCGCCAACAGCAACGACAGCGCCTGCGCAGCGGGGTTCGTCGCGAGCCACCACAACACCACAGCCCCACAGACCCAACACGGGCGCAGCCTCACACTCCTTCTCGATCGAACCCTGACCAGGCCGACAAGTCTCGGTTGACGATGCCCGAGCCCGGAGGCGCCAACACACGTTCGTCGGCCTTAGTGGAGTCGTTGGTCATCATGGATCGGCGCTCTCAAGCGGCAATCGCAGCCGCCGGTTTCTATTTGAGGTCGCTTGTAGGCGGAATGCCGGCGGTCGTGGACTTACGGTATAGCTGAGATCAATATGGTCACGAGAAAGCGATATCGAGCATTCATCAGCTACAGTCGCAGGGATGCGCGCCAGGCCAAGCGGTTGCACCGCGCTCTCGAGACATACCGCGTGCCTCGCGACATCGTTTCGCCTGCGCTTGCGCCGGGGCGCAGGCTCGGCAAGTTTTTCCTCGATGACGAGGAGAGTGCGGCTGATCCAGACCTAGACGCTGTCCTGCGCGCCGCCATCGAGGAGTCCGACAACCTGATCGTCGTCTGTTCGTTGGCCAGTGCGAAGTCCGATTGGGTCGACAAGGAGGTGCGCGTCTTTCTGGGGCTGGGGAAGGAGCGCGTGTTATCCGTGATCGTGGATGGGGAGCCGCGTGCGACGGACGCGGGGAACGAGTGCTACTGTCCCACGTTGCGCCGAATCAACCCCCTCGGCATTGACTGGCGACGCCAGCAGTTCGCCCGAGTGATGACCAAGGTCGTCGCCGGAATCTTGCGCGTGGATTTTGACGACCTGTGGAAGCGACACAAGCGGCGCCGTACCAAGCAGCGAGCATTGGCGACGATCGTGCTGCTGGCGCTCGGTGTTTTTGGCTTCGCGATCCAGCAGATCGCCTCGGAACGTGACTTTGCTTCGCAGTTGGCGAGCGAAGCTCAGGAGCTGCTTGAGCGCCGCGAGTTTCGTCTCGAAGGCAAGTACGGGACCAACGAGGCGCTCGTCGGCGTTCGCCAGGTTCGCCGGGCTCTGCCGGTCGCGCTCGCCGCGTTGCCACACTCGTCCGATTTGCTGCCGTACGACGGGCCGATGACTGACTGTGGTTCCTTCGGTCGCATCCCCGAGTGTCGATGTGTCGGACTGCGGGTGGCGTTCGCGATGCCCGAGATGCTCCGTGAGTTGCCAGGCGTCGAGTTGAAGTACTCGGCAGGCGCTCAGCTCGTTACCGAAGGCGTGACGCCAAAGTATCTGGTCATGCACAAACGCGTCTTCGTGTTTCGGAACGGTGTGGACGAAGTCGTGATTCCTTCCTTGAACCTGCAGTCTGTTGGCGCGCTCGCAGCCGATCGGGACATTCTGGTGCTTGCGGACTCAAGCGGCTCGATTCGCTTATTCGACCTCGCGAAAGAACAGTCCGTCTTCGAGCGAATCGACTTGTTTTCGCACGGTTTCGCAGACGCAGCGTTCTCGCCCGAAGGCTCCCGTCTGGCGCTCGCCAGCAATCGTGGCGAGATCGCCTTGCTCGTGCGCGAGACGGATCAGAAACGGCGCTGGACGATTGCGTACCACGATCCGCGCGCGGCTTCGCAGGGCGGGTCCGCGGCAGTTGCATTCGCCCCCGATGGAGAGTTCTTCGTCGTTGGGCATCCCTCCAAGGAACTGTCGATCCACGCTCCGGACGGCCAGGAGGAATCGAGGGTCGAACTGCCCATTGAGGGCATTCGCTGCGTCGAAGTGAATTCGACGTCAAGGTACGTCGCGGTCGGCGGTCGCTCGTCGGTGGCTCTCGTCGATCGGCGCAATCCCGCGAACCCTGTCTCGTTGCCTTACCAGCATTCGCAGTCAATTACAGCGCTGGACTTTTCACCCGACGACCGATTGCTGCTTTCGGCCGCCCACGACAACAACGTCGTCGTCTGGAACCTGCAGACCCAAGAAATCGAAACGGTGTTTTCCCACGGTTGGCACGTTCAAGACGCGTGTTTCCTCGATGGCGGGCAACGAATCGCATCGACGACTCATCACGGTGATGTTTGGGTGTGGGATCTGCGAACACGATCCGAACTCATGCGAATCAACGGCACCGAACAGGCTTGGCCTGTGCTCGGCCCAAATGGGCTGTTTCTCGCGCAACCCGATGGCGATGTGCCGACGCTGTACCGCTTCCGTGACTTAAGCCACTTGAGTTCTAGCGAACTTCGCGAAGAACTTGCGAACGACCTGGAACCTGACACGGACTTCGCTCAGCTCGGAGCAGCGTACGGCTTCACCGGTCGACCAACAGACCCTCGTAAATGGCGTGGACTAAAGAGCGGTGCTGGATGGCGGCAGGCGGCGCAGAGGTTGTTCGGATCTTCGGACTCCAAGTCGGCGGTGCAGCCGAAGTAGCTGCTGCGGCCATTCGAGATCTGGCAAGGTGAAAGCACGTGCGTGCTCGCCCACCGTCGAACTCCGACGACAGGCTTGGGAGCGCGTAGGCCGCCCAACTACACGCAGCAGCTGACGACCGTTCTCGACAGGGCAGCACGGCTAGGCCGCCACGGCTCGCTGCGCGCTCAAGCGCGAGCGCGATCTCGCACGCCGCAGGTCGTCGGGTCAGGCACGGTTGCGGCATCGGCCTCCTTTCGGCCCCTGCTTCCGCCGAGTCCGTGAGGCACCCGAGAAGAGAGCACCTGCGAAGAGCGGTAGCGCGCGTCACTGGATGGCGGTGCGGTGTCAGCCGATGTCTGGCGCCTTCACGAGTGACCGTGCGAGTTTCGCGACGACCTCGTCGCGTCTGGATGGATCGCGCAAGTCGACAGTCAGGGCATCGACCAGATCCGTCTGGCCCAGAATCGCATGCAGGTGCTCGTTCGCGTTCGGATCGCCTTCGAGGATCACCGGAAGGAACAGCAGCAGCCCTTGGGCCTCGCGGGCCATCGCAGCCTTTGCTTCGCGTGCGACCCACTTGCTGCTCGCGGAGCGCGATGAGCAGATCACGAGGAACACATTACTTGCCGCAATGGCAGCTTCGACCGCGCGCCCGATCTCTTCCCCGTACATCAGGTGGAAGTCATCGAGCCAGACGGACGTGCCCGGTAGCTGGTTCAGCTTTTCCCGCAGCCACGATGCAACCGGTTTGTCGGCGTGGCTGTGACTGACGAAGCAGCGCGTGTGCACGGGGATGGTCTCCTTGTGCTTCGCGCGCGCCTGTTCTCGCGACTCGACCGAGGGAAAAAAGCGAGCCCCGTGACCGGTCCGAACGAACGAAGCACACTCCTCGGCATAGCCCAGAGCGGCGCGCACGGTCGGACGCGTCATCTCGAAATCCAGCTTCGCCAGGAACGACAGGAACGCCGCAAAGGTCGTGTCGATCGCGCCGGTGCTATCCACGAGATCGAAATGCGGTTGTGGACCCGCTTCGATGACCTCGGTCTGCCCGGCGAGCAGAGCCGCGCAACGGTTCGTGTCCCGGTCGTAGGCGAACACGACTTTGGCCAACGGCGCCTTCTCAAACATGGCGATGAGGACTTCGACTCGTGGACCGTCGGACACACCCGCCAACTTCCTTAGGTCCGAATCGTGCGCCATCACGATGTCCGCGAGAGTGAGCAATTCGGCCTGGTTCGCAGCGCCGTCGTGCCTCCACTCGACGCTCGGGATGCACAGAGCGATTCGCGCGCCCACTGTGCGCCTCGCCTGCGCGAGCTTGATCACCGTTCGGTTCGCGCGCCCGAGCACGATCGTGTTCGCCGGCGGTAGCTCGGTGACCCAGCGGCTGTCGAAGCGGAGCTTTCGGTTGTTGAGACTGAATTGCCGTCGGCGGCCGGGCTGCAACGGATCACACACGATACCGAGCACACGCGTGGGCTTCTCGGCAACGACCCGGACGGTGTCCGTGCGTACTCCGTAGGACTTCAGGTCATCGAGCACGTGATTGCCCGTCGCGTCGTCGCCAACCGCGCCGCACACAGCGACGTCGAAGCCGTCACCGGCCAAGAACGCAAGCTGGTTGCCGATCTTCCCGCCACCGGCCAGCGCAGCCTGGCGAAACGGAAACGGCATCCGCCTCGGATCCCAGCTCTCTCCTTCCGCACGCAGCAGATTGATCGCCTTGCTCACCGACGTCTGGGGAAACGGTGTCGCCATGAAGTCCAACGGTAGCAGCGACGCAACACCGAGAAAGTCGAGCGCTGGGCTGGACGCCTCGTCGGGAGCTAGGGTCTTCGATTTGTTCACGTGGCGATCTCCTGGGGCTACGTGGTTTTCTTCCGGAGCCGTCGCAACAAACGACCGGCATTCGGTGGCGACCCAGGTTGGGTCGCGGTAGGCTACGTGAGGAAGGCGCGCGGCCGTCAAGGAGCGAGTGTGAGAGTCTTTATTTCGTACGCCCGAGAGCGATCTGACTTGGCAAACGCGGTCGCTCTGAAGCTGAAGAAGGCCGGGTTCGGCACGTTCTTGGACACCGAGGATCTTCCCGCTGGCGCATCCTACGACGACCGAATTCGCTCAGCAGTGGAGCAGTGCGAGTTGTTCCTCTTTCTGGTGTCCCCCGAATCCGTGGCGCCCGGCAGCTACGCACTCTCCGAGCTAGAGTTCGCCAAGCAACGCTGGCCTCATCCCGACGAACGAGTTCTTCCGGTCATCGCCGAAGAGACGCCCATGGGGACCGTGCCCCCCTACCTCAGGGACGTGACGTTGCTCGCACCAGCCGGCGACGTCGCCGCCGAATCAGTGGCGGCCCTTGTTCGGCTTCGCGACTTGCGAAAGAGTCGTCAACGACGCCAATTCACCATGCTCGGCCTGGTCGTGGCGGTGATCGCTTTGACGACCGCGCTCGTTTGGTCGCAGTTCGTCCCGGAGGGCGAAACCTATGGCCTGCTCCGCTTCCAAGATCTTCGCGCCCTGAAGGCCGAAGAGGGGTTCGCAGATGAAGGTGATATCTACGACGTCAAGGTGAGGATTCACAACGACGGCGAAACCGCCGTCGTGCTCGACGACATCGATGCCGAATGCGAGCATCCGCGGCTGTCGCTCACGCACCATCCGGGCGTGTACTATCCAGAGACCGTGCCCATCGCTCCGGGCGAGTCGAAAGCCTGGGGGTTCCAGGTCCGCATCTACGACAACGCCAAATCGCGCTTTCTGCGCGACGACGAAGTCACCGATCCCATCTCGTGGCGGCTCACTTGGCTGGAGCAAGAGAACAAGAGGGTTACCGAATGGCGTCCATGGTCAACCGGCGGCCGCTTCGAGCCAGCCGTGGCGGTCGCGATCGACCGCAGAGTTCGCTACCGAGCGACTCATGTCGTCGCCGGAGCGCGCGAGGGTTTCTTCGCCGCGCTTACCGAGCCTCCGGGCATCGTGGCTCTGACGGATGAAGGCGAGGTCAGTGGTGACGAACTCGGCCTGCCGGCCGAAGTCAGCGCCCTGAGCCGAACCGGAGGCGTCTTGCTCGCCGCGACCTCGCACCCGGCCGTCGTTCATGTCCTGGATGCCACGACACTAGAGATCACGAAGCAGCACCCGTTTGGTCCGCAACACGTCAGAACGAAACGGACGCTGACGGAGCTGTCATTCGTTCCAGAATCAATCGCAGGGACAGAATCGACGATTTGGGTCGCGACGAAAGACTCGGAAACGACCGAACCGGCGATCTACTACCGCAAGTCGGGCGATACCGAGTGGACGCTCCCGGAGTACGTCGACGGGTTTGACGTTCGCCCGTATCAGCTGCGTCTCTACGCCTTCCAGGACAGAGTCCTCGGGATCGAGGCGACACTCCAGCCAACGACCATCTTTCTCTTTGGAGAATCCGAGGTGCAGGAGTTCGAGGGCCACGACCACGAACTGATCTCGACGAGCCACGATCTCGCAGTGATGGAGTCCGGCGATTTGCGCCTATTCTCATACGACAACGAGCTAGTTCAACTCGGTGTCGCAGACACGGGCTTCACACGAGTCGCCGGATGGCGAACGTCGATCCAGGAGATGCACAGCCGCGACTCCTGGCAGGATCAGCTGGTCGCCCGCGCGGGCGACCAGCTCGTCGCGGCTTTCAGCGCGACGATCACCGAGGGCAACAAGCCGGTTCGCCTACAACTCAGCAGCTTCTCAGCAGACGGCAAAGAACGCGAACTGCTCGACGCAGACAACTTGATTGCAACGTCGCTCGCGGCGACGGAGCGCGCCGTTCTCGTCGTCACCAAGAACGCCAACGGGCAGCGCCAAGCCTTCGTGATTGCGGAGCCCTACGGATAGAGACGCACGCGCGTGAGCGCCTGACGCCCCGGGCACCGCGCTCACGTCATCGTCAAGGCGTAAGGAACACCAACAACGGCTTGGTCTTCGACGTCGATGAAGGGCATTTGCATCGTTGCTAAGGCCTCCGAGTGAAGTACGATCCACTCGCGCATGCTTTCGGCGGGATTAGCACGAACCCAACTGACACACCGCTTGCCTGCGCCGACCAACCGTGGTTTCCTGAACGACTTGTCTCGGCCTTGCTCCTTCAAGGGGATCCATGACCCGCTCGGTTTTCATCAGCCTGAACCACCGCGACGCTGGACTCGCGGACGCTCTCCGCGCGGCGCTCGACGAGATCTTTGGCGGTGCGCTGTCGGTGAGCTTCTCGTCGCAAGCCGGCGCGATTCCGACCGGCTCCAACTGGTACCAGTGGATCGTCGATCAAGTTGTCGAGTGCGATCTCGCATTCGTCTTGATCACGCCGAACTCCGTGCAGGCCCCGTGGCTCATGTGGGAGTCAGGAGCCGTTTTCGGCGCCGCGCTTGCTGCAGGCAAGGAAGGTGTCGACAAGGTCTGGCCGATCGTGTTCCAGCTGAAGTCAGACGAGATTCCGTCGCCGATTCGCGACTCGAACACTCAGCGTCGCTACGGCGATCGCAAGGACGAAGTCGAGGCACTGATCCTCGACTTGTTCAAGCGCTACGCCACCGACTTCCCCGACGCGGCGCAGAAGCTGAAAGGCCTCGACGGGATTCTCGATGGCTACATGAAGCGAATCCGGCAGGAGCTGCTAAGCGCACCGGCGGTCGCGGGTGCTACCGTCCTCGAAGAGTGGCGCGAGCGCGTGCGAAACCTCGAGAAGCATGGACGGGTCTCGGAGGTCAAGGAACTGCAGCGTTGGATGGAGGTCACGTTCGGCCAGGATCCAGAAGGGCCGCAACCCGTCGACCTGAGCATCCACGTCCACCTCGGCGAGTTGTACGCGAGCAACCGAGAGTACGACGCCGCGATCGAGCAGTTCGTTCTCGCTCGCCGAATGGCGTCGCGCGACATCTTCATCCTGCGCCGGCTGGGCCGCTTCTACCTCGAAACCGGGAAGCGCGACGAAGCCTGGGAAGTCATCGGTCGAATCGAAGAACTCGACAAGGATGCCTACGCGCGCAACGCCGAATGCGCCGCGCTCAAAGGCAGATACTACTCCGACGTCGACGACTTTCAGAACGCTGCAGAGTGCTACGAGCTGGCGCTCCACAGAAACGCCAAGTCCTACTACCTCGCGAATCTCGCGGCGGAGAGTCACCTCAAGCTCGGCGACAAGACGAAGGCAAGCACGTACTTCCAGCGCGCGCTCACGATCATCGACAAGGAGATTAGCGACCAGAACGTGTGGACGGCCGCAACGAAGGCGAACGCGCATCTGGCGCTCGGTCAACTCGACGAGGCCGCCGCGGAACTCGACTTCATCGCTGGGTTGAAGCCGACCCGAGACACGATCGGCATCATGTCTCGGGGTCTTCGCGGTATCGCGGACCACTTGGATCCAAAGCCAGACGTCGATGCCCTCTTGCAGAAACTGTCCTGAGGGATCCATGAGCTCGGACACACTCAAAACCGCTTGGCGTCGGCAGCAGCAGTGGTCAGCGATCGCAAATCGATACAAGGGCCTGCTGACTCAGTGGCGAATCATCGTTCTCAGCCTTGTCACGTCTGCGGCCGTCTGCGGAACTTCGAGTGGCGCCGTCGAAGCCGACGGCGCGCGCACGGCCCTCGGCATTCTGGCCGCGGTTGCGGCGGCGTGTGCACCGATCTTGAGCAAGCAACTGCTAGGGCAACGAAGCACCGCCAGGTGGGTGCGGGCCCGGTCTGCCTCCGAGGCGTTCAAGGCCGAGATCTTCCGATATCGCACCCGAACCGGTGTCTATTCGAAAGATGACGCGACGCAGACACTCTCCGCGGAGAGCAAGAAAATCAGCGAGTCCGTCGCAGACCTCGCCGACGTGCAGATGCCGGACATCGAGATCGACGCCGCAGAGTTGGGAGAGCTGTCGATCGACGGCTATGTCGAGCATCGTGTGCGAGATCAGATCGACTACTACGGTACCAGGGCGCGCGATCACAGCGCAACGGCCGAGCGGTATCGCAATCTCCACCTACTCTTGATGCTCGTCGCCGCGGTCATGGGCACGGTGTCAGCGTTCGTCGATGTCCAACTAGGCCCTTGGGTTGCCGTAGTGACCACCGCGACCGCCGGACTGATTGCACACGCCTCGGCCGGCCGACACGACGAACTCGCGATCGCGTTCAGTGCAACAGGGAACCGGCTCCAGGAGGCCGTGGACCTCTGGACGGATCGGCCGGCCAAGTCGAAGCCCACGCCCGAGGAGAGGAACGAGTTCGTCCAAACATGTGAGGCGGCGATCTCGAGCGAGAATCAGAGCTGGCACGCGAAGTTGTCCGAGCCGCCGCCGCGGGACGCCTAGGTGCGCCGGACGACGAGTATCTTTGCGCTCTCGGGCGGACGCGCACCCGACATGCTGACGCTGCACACGCAGGTGTTCGGACTCGGCGCAGCGGCCGTGCGGGCGAGATCGGATCAAACACTGACTCTCCTCGACGCCTGAACAACCGGACGCCCGGGAGTGTCGTCGCGACGACGCTCTAGAACTGAGAAAGAGGTCCGGCGACGACGTCCGACTGCTACAATCCTGGAGCGGAGCGAAAAGGGGAACAGAACAATGGAGAACAAATGCCACGTCGAGCCCTCCACTCCTTGGTGCTCTGTATTGCCGCGTCACCCTGTCTCGGTGCCCAAGCCGCATGGAGACTGGCCGCGGCATCGCCGTCAGCACGCGTCACGCCCGGCTTCGAGTACGACTCCGTAGCCAATCGCGTGCTCGCCTTCGGGGGATTCAACGGATCGCAGTTCGGTGACACCTACGCCTTCGAGAACGGTGCTTGGTCGACGGTGCAGGCCAACGCCGCCCCGCTCTTTTCGGGTGGCCCCGCCGCGGCATTCGACAGCGCACGCAATCGGCTCGTCGAGTACGGTCGCGCTTGGACCGGCTCACCCGATGCCCTCACGTACGAGTTCGACGGCGCCCAGTGGTTCGAGCGCGACGACCTCGCCGTCCTTCCGTTCTTGATCAATCGCGAGATGGCCTTCGACGAGTCGCGCGGTGTCTGCGTGATGTACGGCGAAGGGTTCACCTGGGAATACGACGGCAACGCATGGACGCAACGGTTCCCCGCCACGACACCGTCGCCGCGCATCGACTACCGGATGACGTATCACGCGGGACGACAAACAGTGGTGTTGCACGGCGGCAGACCAAATACCGGAGTCTCCAGTTCGTTTGGAGACCTGTGGGAGTTCGACGGAATCGATTGGACATTGCTGGACGACAGCGGTCCACCACGAGTGGAACACGGTTTCGTCTACGACTCGATTCGCGATCGGCTCGTGGTGTTCGGTGGCCGCGACTTCCTCACGGTGTTCGACGACACGTGGGAGTGGGATGGCAACTCGTGGAGTGCCGTCAACACCGCCACCGCACCATCCGCACGTGTGCACCACGGAATGGCGTTCGATCCGACCAGCGGACAAGTCGTCATGTTCGGCGGTGCACCACAGTTCTTCCCGCCCTACTTCGGTGACACTTGGACGTACGACGGCGTCAACTGGACGCAAGGCCAGTTCGAGAGCCCCAGTGAACGCAACCACGCCGCGATGGCATACGACACGGCGCGCGACAAAGCGATTCTGTACGGTGGCTTCGACGAACCGCTAGTCGAGCTCAACGGGACTTGGGAACTCGAGGGCCCAAGTTGGACACAGCGGTTCCCAGCGACTCAACCGCCGGCCTCTTGGGGGCACGTGATGACCTACGACGAGCAACGCGAGGTCACGGTCTTGGTGAGAACCGACGGGGACTTGGTGTCCACGCACGAGGTCTGGGAGTTCGACGGCGACGATTGGCACCTGCGTGGCTCGGCCCCACAACCCCGCCACGCCGCGATCGCGTACGACAGTCTGCGTGGGCGATCCTTGATGTTCGGTGGCTCCGATTCGCCATTCACCGGCTTTCCGCCAGCGGACGACGTCTTGCGGGCGTGGGACGGCAACACCTGGATCGATATACCGACGGCATCCGCGCCCAGCCCGCGACAAGATCACGCGATGGCCTACGATCGACGACGTGATCGACTCGTGCTGTTCGGCGGCCGCGTGGACGGTGGGGTGGCGTTTGGCGACACATGGGAATTCGACGGCCAGGATTGGCACCTGATCACCAACTCGGGCCCAGGCCAGCGGTACGGCATGATCATGACTTACGACATCGCCCGTGATCGCACCGTCCTGCACGGCGGCCGACTCTTCCCGGGTTCCGGGTTCGCCGATACCTGGGAGTGGGACGGCAGCTCGTGGACGCAAGTTGCGCCGTCCAGCGTGCAGGGGCCGGGTGCCGAGCACGCCGGCACGTACGACTCGAGCCGAAACCGATTCGTCTCGTTCAAGAACGGTTTGATTTACACCTACGAAACATCGAGACCAGCCAGCGACCAAGGGTTCGGGAGTGGCTGCGTCGGAACTGCCGGCGCACCGAATCTGCAGACTCAGCCGTTCGGGCTGCCATGGATCGGGGACACGCTCCAGCTCGAGCTGACCCAGCTGACACCGATCATTCTGTTCCCAGCGTTCTTGGTGATCGGGCAGGACGAGATCGATGTCGACCTCACTCCGATCCAGGCCATCGGCTGCGATCTGCTCGTGCAGCCGGATTTCCACATCCTGCTGGCCAACCAATTCGGCGCGGCGACGGCTTCGATCCCGATCCCCGCAGACCCGGCGCTGGCGACCCAGGAGTTCGTAATGCAGGGAATCGCGGTCGACCCGCTCGCAAACCCAGCCGGCTTCACGACGAGCAACGGGCTGCGCATCGTGCCCGGTATCCGATAGCCGGCGCCGCCGCTGTGCTCGCGGGAGCGGGCAGACCCTGACATCGCTCGACATTCGCGACGGCGGCTGAGCCGGCTCAGAACGCGACGTGGACCGCTTCGAATCACCCCGCCCAACCTCGGTGCTGCGAGGACTCGCCTGCGCAACCGCTGAGCGGGGACTCTATCCCTTCAGCCCGAAACTCGACCAAACACCCGCACCACCCGCGGCTCGATGTCACCGCCGAAGTCGAGCGTCAACGAGCCGTTGACGATGCCCCGCGGTGCCCCATCACGCACGCGCACTTCCACGACACACGGTTCGACGATCGCGACATCCAAGAACTCGGCGTAGCCGTTCTCGGCCGTCACTTCGCAACCGCGAACCCGCAGGCCGGACACTGCCGACCTCACCAGCACGCGACTTGCTTTCGACGAGAGCACGACGCAAGACGGCTCGAGCGTCAGCAATTCAGGAACACGCCCAAGCAGCACGCAGGACCTTGGACGGTCGATATCGGTATGAACCTCGATCGTTCGCGCGTACGTGCCGCGAGCAGGCGGAATGAACTCTCCTTCGATCACCCACCGATCGGCGGCTTCACGTTGTATTCGCGCACCAACGATCCCGAATACTCCGCTCACCTCGAAAGGACGCCCTTCCGGGCTTCGGGCGACGAAACGATACGGAACTGGCTTCCCGAGTTCCGAGTCGCCCACCGCAAGCTCGGGCGGATCCAGAGCTACGCGAGCCTCCCCTTCGATCCGCAACTTCAGCGCGACCACCGGAAAGCCGGGGGCATCGGTCTTGCACGACACGTAGTCCTCGCTAAAGCCCGACTTGACTTGAACGTCGACTCGAAGCTCGAGCTCCTCGCCGGCGTCAAGCGAACAGCGCGTCGCTGCGGTAATACGTCGACCATCGACGAACACCGCCTGGCACGAACAGGAGCTGAGGAAGTCAAGACACTGCAGTCGTTGCCCAGTGTGATTCTGCAACCGTGCGGCTACTGACAGCGTGCTGCCCGTAAGCGCCGTGCGTTCGACCACGGGCGAGTCGAAAGCGACGACACCATCGAGCGGTGCCGCGCTTTCCGTGCATGCACCCAGCGCAAGCGAGAGCCAAACGGCCAAGACAGATCGAGTGAAGCGTCGATCGCGCTGGGTCGATGGCATCATGTCAGTCCCCGCTGGGGTCCACGGGTTCCGGATCCGGCGATTGTGCGACGGCGTCGCACGAGGTGCAGATGTAGCCGACCTGGCCGACTGCATTGCCCTGACCGCACGTCTGACCCGACGACAGGTACGCACGATAGATCCTGAACCCACCACACGCGATCGAGCCGTAGAAGGCCGGCGACACGACGTTGTTGTTGGGATCGTCCGGGTCATTCGGGTTGCCGAGGACCTTCCAATCAGGGGTGCAACCACCGTCATGGGTTTTCTTGCCGATGTAGATCCGGCCGGGGCAGTTGTTCTCGATCCGTGCACGCATGAAGGCGAAGCAACCCTCGGCATCACAGCCGCTGTCGCTCGGCGTGCACGTTCCACTCTGCCCCCAGAAGGTCCCGGTGGTCACAGACAGGCAAGACAATGTCGAAGACGGGCCGACCTTGCGGAACTTGCAGCCCACGCATTCGTGATCTTGCGTCGTGTTGGTAGCTGCGGCGAGCGTCAGCATCAGAACGCCAAAGGAAATGGCGAAGAGTCGTTTCATCATTGGATCAGGTTTCTAGTTGGCGTCTCGCAAGCGAGACAGGAACGCGTCGCACACTTCACGGCGAAGCTGCGACAGGGATTGGTGTTCGGATGCCAGTCGGTCGAGTTCGCTGTCGAATCCGCGCGCGACGCGCACGACCTTGACGAACTGCTCCTGCTTCTCCGCGCAGAAGCCATAGCGACGCAACGTCGCCTTGCCCTCGACCTCTCGCTCCCAAGGTCGCGGCGCATCGGTGTCCGTCGACTGAACGAAGTACTCGAAGTCACCGTCCTCGAATCGTCGGTCGCCAATCGAGAACAGGCGCTCGTAGCGCTGGTCGTCGACTTCATCGACACGCGTCGACAACGACTGCCAATGGGCGACGAGCTCACGCCAATCGGATTCGGCGGGCAATCGCAGATCTCGCGGCACGCCCACTCCGAGATGACGCATGGTCTCGAGTTCGAGCTTGAGGTCGGCCGGCGCGGCACAGCCGTGACTCGACTCGACATCAGACGAGGCGCCGAACGAACCGGCCATGAACGACGCGGTCACCAGGATCGAGAGTGCGAAAGCTGCGACTCCCAGTCGTCGCCACGGTCGCGGAGGATTGAGTCTGGTTTGTTTCATGAGTGCTCCACCGGGGCAAATGCTTCCGGCCCACGCGATGTGTTCGATGCACGGCGCGCGGTCGAAGAAATCCGACGACCAATCCAAACAGCGAATCCCGATGGATTTCGCCGACCGCTATCCATGTCACGAACACCTGTGAGGGATGCCTTGGCCACGCTCCATCTTCGTGACCGTTATCACCGCCTTCGCCTTCGCGCTGTGGATGTCGCAACCGTTCGCCGCACGGCACCCGGTCGATCTTGCGGAGGCCCCTCCCGCAGCCACGACAGCTGAAATCACGGCCGCTCGACTCGCCGACTCAACAACAGGTGAAACGCAGCGCACTACGATCGCTGCCGTCGTCGGCGGGCTCTCGCGCAGCGGAGGCACGTTCGACCCACATGCACACGAACAGCTCCGCCTGCGGATCGTCGACGTTCACGGGCGGCCGATCGCCGGCGCTGAGGTATGCGCCACGGGTCTACGAAGCAAGGCACACCCTGGATCGCACTTTCGCTGGCGCGACGCACCTCCGCACGCCATCAGCGATGCACACGGCGAGGCAACTCTCTCGTTTCCCGTGTGGGCGAGCGAGCGCGCCGCGACGTCACGTGTCACGATCCAGGTCGACCATCGAGAGTTCATCCCGAACGGGGCTGAAGTAGGGGTCGCTCCGAGCGTGCACGAGGTCACACTCGAACGTGGCGCTCTGATCAGCGTTTCCGGATGGGTAGGCGACCCGAGTACCCTCGTAACCGAGGTCGAGCCGCGCGTGACCGACAGCGCACGGGTCCGAAACTCGGATTGGCAATACCCAGTAGGCCGTCCTCCGAGCACGCACCGCATGGCGTTCGGCGAACATGCGCTCTACCTGACCCACCGCTGCGACGCTGGAGTGTTCCACAGCGGGATCCATGAATTCCAGGTCACCCCGACGACTCGGAAACACATTCGGCTCGAGCTGAAACCGGCTGTCACCTTGCGGGGACGGCTCGGAGACAACGTCCCGCGCCCCATTCGAAACGGATCGGTACACCTCAACCTCTCGGTCGACCTGTCCAGCACACAGATGAGTCGTGCCTTCTCCGCACAGGTGACACCCGATGGACAGTTCGAATTGCCTGGCCTCCCCATCGGAACTGGCGAAATCGTTGGAGCCTGTGATGGCTGGACGTCTGTTAGCACACTCCCTCCCTGTGAACACGAGGCTTTGCGCTCACACCTTCGCCCGAAGCCACAGTCGGTCGATGTTTCGGACGTTCCTGCTGAGATGGTGCTCGCCATGCAGCCCGCGAGCGCACTCACAATCCAAGCAACTGACCCAGATGGTAAGCCGGCGGTCGGCGTGGAATTCCGCCTCTCGGCAAACGTCCTGTGGCGACACGGCCATGCCGAGCCGTTCATGCGACGACGCCTTCGCACACTCACCGACGAGAACGGCCTCGCGGTGTTCACGGAGCTGCCGGCTGGCCGACTGGACTGCACCGTAGCCTCGAGTCCGCTTCGCCTGCCCTGGCGCAAGCAAGGCGAGCGAAGCGTGCGCAACATCCGGCTGGAACTCGTATCCGGAACGCATCACGAAACGGAAGTACGGCTGACGCGAGAGTAGCTCGACCTCACTCCCTGCGCCAAGGCGCGCACCAGAGCATGGGCGACTCGCTCCTACTCGCAGTCCCTAGCGATCAGGACGTGGAACTCCAGAGCCGAAGTCGACTAGGCGGCACCGGCTGCGACGTGATCTTCACCGACCCCGAGATCGAACTTCGCCGCGGTCGCCCAGGCCCCGTGCGTATGTTCGAGCTGCTCATCCGGCGCGATGCCGCCTTTGGAACCGTTCGGTCCTGCTCGCCTACCTCGACTCCCCCGCCAACCGTTCTCGCTCGGCGTCGGCACGCTGAGTCCACAGCTCCAGCGCCGCCTTGTCGTCGCCCAGAGCATGGAGATCCCGCAGAGTCTCGAAGAGTGTCAGCGCCGCGCGCGGGCTGTTGGCCCGCAGCTTTGGTAGGTAGGGGCTCAGCTGCCGGTAGACCCACTCCAACAACGCCTTGGACTCGGTCGTCTCGCCACGCCGCACGAGCAAACCGCCGAGGAAGATCCGCGCCTCGAACGCGTGGAGCGACCGCGGCCTCGTCGCCTCGTACTTCTCGAGCACTCGGCGTGCGATCCGCTCGGCCTCTTCGAACTCGTCTCGCTGGGCGCGGTTGCGCATCAGCAGCGAGAGGATGTCGCACATGTCCTCGTCGCGGAAGGCCTCGGGCATCGTCTCCGCCCGCGCGAGTGCCGACTCCAGGAACGGCGTCGCCTTCTCGGGTTGGCCTACCCCCATCCACGCCTTGCCGAGCTCCCAGCGGCAGAAGTAGTCGAGGTCCTTCGAGCGCGCAGCTTCGGTGTCGCAGTGTGGGAACGCGGCTTCGAGCTGTTCGAGCGCCTGCTGGTGTTCGCCCAGACGGCCGAGGTCCTGGGCGAGATTGATCCGGCACGACGTGGCGTCCGTCGAAGCCTCGCCGTGCTGGGACACCATGTCCGGCAGACGGGCGCGCCGAAGAGGCACCAGCTCGTCGTAGCCGTGCAAACTGCGCAGGCTCCCCGTCAGCGCGTGGTAGGCGTCGTCGTGGAGCCACTCCTCCGACGCCATGATCTCGCGCGTCAGCGGAAACACCGGCTCGAGAAGTTCGACGACCTCTTCGTGGCGGCCCAGCGCGAACAGCGCGTTGCCGAGACGAACCGCGTTGCTGATCGACTGCCGATGGCGCAGCGTGAACTTCGCGAGAAAGCGTGGATGCAGCGCGCGAAGGCGGCGCGCTGCCTCCTCCTCCTCACCCTGCATGTGCAGCACGGCGGCTCGCGTAGACAACGCCTCGAGGTGCGGGAGCGAATCCTCGCCATGCATCTCGATCGCGCGTGCGGCCGCAGCATCGAAGTGCTCGTGCGCTCGCTCGTAGTCTCCGGTTTGGCGATACACGCGGGCGAGACTCATGTGGAGCCTGAACGTGTCTCCCGCCTCGTGATGCGCTAGGAGATCGACGAGGATCTCCTCGGCCTGCGATTCGCGATCCGTGTGCCGATAGATCGACGCGAGGTTGCGGCGAGCCAGCACCCACAGCCAGGACCCGTAGTCGGCAGGCATCTTCGTGCACACGTCTTCGAACAGGGCCTCTGCTTCGCCCAGCTCGTTCAGCGCGAACCATGCCGACGCGAGGCTGTTCTGGGTCACGAGCGTCAGCATCGCAGTCGGGCCGAGCGTCTGCTTGCGTAGTGCGAGCGCGCGCTCGAGCTGCTCCTTGGCGAGCGCGTATTCGCCCACGGTGCGCAGCGTGATGCCGAGATCGTGACGTGCGAGCGCCTCGGCCTTCGGCCGCCCGACGAAGCGCTCTCCGACCGACCGCGTCGCTTCGATCAAGGCCTCGCGAACCGTGGTGTCTCGCCCCCGCCCCTTCTGCACGCCGGTCGGCCGCGCAACGCTGATCACGTCGTCGACGAGGAACTGGCTGAAGCTCTCCATGTCGGCGAGTGCGTCTCTTGCCTCGTCCCGGGCGACTTCGAGGTCTTCGGCCTGTCGCTCGAGCCTGGACAGCGAATCGCCCAGCTCCGTGTTCGCGATTGACAGGTCGAACGCGAGCTTCGAGCTGACCACCACACCGGTCACGAGCAACACGAGTGCCGTAGCCGACAAGCCCGCGACGACAGGACTGCGTTGGCACCACCGACTGATTCGCGCGATACGCCCGATCGGCCGGGCCTGAATCGGCTCGCGCCTCGAGAACCGCAACAGCTCCTCGGCGACGTCACGGGCCGAGCCATACCGCTGCTCGGGTCGCTTCTCGAGGCACTTCATCACGATGCATGCCAAGTCCGCCGGCGTGCCCGGCTGGATGCGCCGCGGGTCGACCGGCGGCTCGTGGATCACGAGATGCAACGTCTCGACGATCGTGCTCCCGATGAACGGCGGTCGGCCGGTCAACAGGTAGAAGAGGACCGCACCGAGCCCGTAGACATCCGCCTGCGGACCGACATCGGCCGTCCGCCCTTCGGCCTGCTCCGGCGGCATGAATCCGGGCGTGCCGACGATCGATCCAGGCACGGTCAGATCCGACTCGGTGCTCGTGTCGCGTGCGAGGCCGAAGTCCGAGACGCGCGGCTCCCCGTCCGCAGTCAGCAGAACGTTTCCCGGCTTCAGGTCGCGGTGCACGATGTTGCGCGTGTGCGCGTAGTGCACCGCCTCGGCGACGGATCGCATCAACTGTGCGGCGCGCTCAGCCGACACGGGCGTTTCGACTTCCGCGAGCGAGCCGCCATCGACGAACGCCATCGAGTAGAAGTGCTCACCGTCGCGTCGCCCGACCTCGTGCACCGCAACGATCCCGGAGTGGTCGAGCCGCGCGATGGACTCCGCTTCGACCTGGAAGCGTCGCAGCTCGGCATCACTTGCGAATCGCGACGAGCGCACGACCTTCAGCGCGACGCGGCGGCCGAGCGAGATCTGCTTCGCCTCGAACACGACGCCCATGCCGCCGTGCGCGAGCTTGCGAACGATCTCGTAGTCGTCCACGACGGTTCCGGGACCCCATCGCGACGCATCGGGCGACGGGTCCCGATCTTCGACCAGGTGCAGTCCGACTCCGCCGAGGTCTTGGCTGAAGACTTCGTGCACCTCGATTTCGAGGAGCGACTCGATCTCCTCGACGACGTGGTCCGGCACGCGTCGCTCGCGATACACGCGCTGTCTCTCGTCCGCAGAAAGGTCGAGGACGGCACCGAACAAGTCGGCAAGCTCGGGCGCCTTACTCATGGCTCCGGCTCGTCCAGCGCGCGGGTCAGCCAACGCCGCGCGATTTCCCAGTCGACGTGCGCCGTCCGCTCGGACACGCCGAGCACCTCCGCGGCCTCGGCGACGCTGAGCCCCACGAGGAAACGCAACTCGACCACCTTCGCCTGCCGTGGGTGCTCCACCTCGAACTCCCGCAGCGCACTTTCCAGGTCGATCAAGTCGACCATCGGCGGTGCCTCCTGATCGGCGACACCGGAGCACAGTGTCTCCGGCAAGCCTCCGCCACCACGCTTCTGCGCCTTGCGCTCGCGCGCGTAGTCGGTCAGCAGCTGCCGCATCGCGACCGCGGCGACCTTCATGAAGTGCTTCCGGCCCTCGTATGCCTTGGGATCCTGGCGCGCGAGGCGGGCGTAGGCTTCGTGGACCAGCGCCGTGGGATTCAGCGTGCGCGCCGTCGGATCGCCGCGATACATCCGGCGAGCCATTGCACGCAACTCGTCGTAGATGTGCGGCAGCAACCGATCGAGAGCGGTGCCGTCACCGTTCGCCAGATCGGCGAGGCAGGCAGAGACTTGGTCGAGCGAATCCGTCATCGCGGAGACGCGGGAGCATATCCGGAGCACCGGCCGCTCGACCATCGGTGCCGTGAAGACGGCGAGCATCGCGACCTCAGTGCCCGAACGTCAGCTCGGCCGACCGAGACGTCCCGAAGTCCATGCCGGACCCGGTATACTCGACCCACTGTACTGCGAAGGGCCCCCCGCAGATCAGGGGATCCGTCGGCGCCAAGAGCACGGCATCCGAACTCGCGCCTCCGGTGCAGGGGATCGTCAGGAATGCGTCGACACACACCTTCGAGCCCGGCACGGTCGACCCGATCAACGACAGCGGCAACGGCGCGATCGAAAGGCCGACGAGCAACCCGCAGATCGCGTTGCCGAGCAAGTTGTCGGCGTGCACGGTCAGCGTCGCGCCGATCTCCGGCGTGCCCGTGATGCTCAGCGCCGGACCGTTCGCGACGTGGTACCCCGCGTCACAGATCGCCGGGTACGCGATGCTGTCCGACTGGCAACCCACAGGGAACTCCAGCCCCGCGTAGAGGCCACTCCGGATCGCAGTCTCGTCGATCGCGTTCGAGAAGCCAGCCCCATCGAAGATGCTCACCGAGTAGAGCTGCCACTGCCCACTCGCTCGCCCCACGAAGTAGAAGGCGCCCCCGAGCGGATCGTAAGTCGTAACGCCTTGGATCGTCGCGATCGGCGTGCCGCCACCGATCGTGCCCGAGCCGATGAGCGTGGCGATTCCCGTGACCGGATCGATCTCGGCGAGCTGCCGATCGGAGCCGACGCGCACGAGCGCGAGGATCACGCCCGGCCCGGCGCCGTAACTCATGCCGACGATGGACGACATCGACACGCTCTGGAGCGGCACGCTCGACGACGCGCCGGTGACGGTATCGACCGTGTAGACACGATCGACATCCCCGGTCGGCCGACCGACGAAGAACATCCGGTCCCCGGCGGCATCGTGCGCGACCACGCCGGCACTCGTGGTCAGCCCCGTGCCGGAAATCGGAGCTCCGACCGCGAGCATCGAACCGTCGCTCGGATCAAGCGTCGCCAGCTGCTCGTCGCCCGCAGTGTCGAACAACACCGAGAGGCGTTGGTCGAACTGGTCGTAGACGATGCCGGTGACGAGGTTGTGTTGCGCGAGAGTGAGTTCTTGCGAAGTCGTGGCACCCGTCGCGAGTTCGATCACGAATAGCCGTGTCGTTCCGTCGGACTCGTCACGACCGATCATGTACATCCGCTGGCGCACTCCGTCGAACGCGGTCAGTCCGCTCGTCGTCGACACCGCGCCGGCGGCGATCGAGTCGGCGTCACCGCGCAGCACGACCGCACCGTCGTGCCGAACCGTGCCGAGCTGCCGCCGGCCCTCCGCGCCCGCGCCGGTCAAACCGAGCGGCGCGAACATGATCTGCGACGTGGCCGTGCCAGCGAGCGACACAGCGACAAGGGCCGCACTCAAGAAGGTCGTGCACGTGCTCATCGTGCTTCCTCCGTAGCGAAGGCGGCGAGGATCTCTTCGCAACGCGCGAGCTGTGCTTGCTGCGCATCGATCAGCGCCTGCTGACTCTCGAACTTCGCGTCGAGTTCTTGCACTGCGGCGACGAGCGGGACGACGAACTCGGCGTAGCGCAGGCCGTAGGCGTCCGTCGACGCGTTCTCGGGGACCTTGACGCCGCTGAAGTCGAAGTCGACGGCGCGCGCAGCCGCGTGCACGTCCTGGGCGATGAAGCCGGTGTAGCGGACGTCGGACTTGTGCTTGCAGGCATCGGCCAGGTGCTGGGGGACGCTCTGGCCTCGGAGCGCGTAGGCTCGCTCGGCGTCGATGTGGTAGGTCACGGGGCGCAGGCGGTTGATGAAGTCGAGCCCGGGCACGTTCGTCCGGACGTCGGTCTTCACACGGCCGTCGGACAACGCGGTCCAGTTCACCGGCCCACCGATCGACGTCACGGCCTCGTTGCCGATCCGCACTTCGTTCGCGTTCGCGGCGGTGACGTTGCTGCCGATCGCGATCGAGTTCTCGCCCATCGCGTTCGCCTGGAAGCCGATCACGGTGACGTCGTTGCTGCCGGCCCGCGCGCTCGCACCGAGAAACGTGGTGCGATTCCGATCGGTCGCCGCGCCGGGGCCGAGGACGTCGGCGAATGCCCCGACCCCGACGTTGTCTTCGCCGCTCCGGTTGGTCTGGCCCGTGCCGAACCCGAGATACGTGTTGCGGTTCGCGCGATCGGTCAGGTTGAACCGGTTCGCGTCCCAACCCGCCTGGCAGCCGACGAACGTGTTGAAGTCCCCGTGCTCGAGGTTGGCGCCGGCGTTGTTGCCGACACACGTGTTGCCGACGCCGGCTCCGATGTCGCGACCGGCCCCCGCGCCGATGAGCGAGTTGGCGAAACCGGTCGTCAGCTCGCTCCCGGCCGGCCCGATCGAACTGAGGATCGTGACACCGTCGTGGGTGGTCTCCTGCGAACCATCCGATCCGACCACGACGTTGTTGCCGCCGGTGATCTCACCCGAACCGAACCCACCGCCGGCATCACGACCGACGAAGATGTTGTGGGATCCCGTCGTGTTCCGCTGCCCGGCGCCCTGCCCGACGAACGTGTTGTTCTTGCCTGTCGTGTTGTTCGTGCCAGCGAGTTCGCCGAGGAACGTGTTGGCGATGCCGTTGTTGACCCGACCTGCGTCGGTACCGACGAACGTCGCGTCGAAGCCCGTGTTCGACTCCCCGGCTCGTGTTCCGATCAGGGTCGTGTCCGTCAGAGACGAATGCGTCGCGCCCGCACGCTGCCCCACGATCGTGTTGTCAAAACCACTGGTGATCGCCCCACCCGCGGTGTCACCGATGAGCGTGTTGTTGCCGCCCGAGCCCAGCGAGCCACCGGCGCCGGTGCCGAGGGTGGTGTTGCCGTTCTGGGCGACGGCGAAGCAGGAAATCGTGCAGGTCGCGAAGAGAGCTTTGAGAGTGTCTTGGAAGTTCATGGTCTGAGTCCTCGATCGTGTTCGAAGGGAGTGACGGAAAGCGGTCCGTCGGGCTGCAGCTCAATCCGCGGAAATCGAGAAGCCGGCGAGAACGCGCTCGAAACGGCGGAGAGCGGCAGCCTGGCGACGGATCAGTGCACGCTGCGCCACCACCTTCTCGTCGAGTTCCTGCACTGTGCGGACCAGCGGAGCGACGAACTCCGCGTACCGGAGGCCGTAGCGGTCGCCTTCGCCCGCCGGCACGCGCACGCCGCTGAAGTCGAAGCCGTTCGCACCTGCGGCGGATTCGACGTCTTGGGCCAAGAAGCCCGTCGATCGCGAGTTGCTCGCACGCCCGCGCAGCGCATCCGGGACAACCGCACCACGCAGCGCATACGCCTTCTCGACGTCGATCTCGTAAGTGACCGGGCGCAGGTCGCGCACGAAGTCGAGCCCCGGCACATCGTAGGCGACGTCCGTCTTGACGCGCCCATCGGAGAGAGCCGTCCAGTTGACCGGCCCACCGATCGAAGTCGTCGAGTCGTTGCCGATCGCGACTTCGTTGGACGCGAACGTGGACGTGTACGCACCGATCGCGACGGAGTTGTTTCCATTCGCATCCGCGCGATAGCCGACCGCGACGCAGTCATTACCGCCGACATCCGACTCGGCGCCGAGGAATGTACAGCGCCGTCGGTTGAGGTGTCCCGACGCCGCGAAGCAGCCGATGCTGACGTTGTTCTCGCCGTCCCGGTCGACCTCACCGGCACCGAAGCCGAAGTAGGTGTTGCGGCTCCCGTTCGACGGGTGGCCGCTGACGTTGTTGAAGTGACCCGCCTGGCAGCCGACGAAGGTGTTGAAGTCGGAGCTGTGCGCGCGCGTACCCGCGGTGTGGCCTATCATCGTGTTGCCGACACCGTCCTGCACCTCACCGCCAGCGCCCCCGCCGACTAGGGTGTTCGCGAACCCGGTCGTCAGCCAGTAGCCGGCCGCGATCGACCCGGAGCACACCCAGACACCCTCGTGCTCTACATCGAATGCAACGGACTCGCCGCCGACTGCGACGTTGTAGCTACCCGCGACCGCATTGAACCCGCGACCCGCGCGAGCCCCCAAGAAAACGTTGTTCCGTCCCGTCGCGTGCTCCCGTCCGGCCTCGTCACCGACGAAAGTGTTCTCCTCGCCAGTCGTGTTGAAGCGTCCTGCCTGCTCGCCGAGGAACGTGTTCTTGCTCGCCGTGTTCGACTCGCCGGCCTCGGAGCCGACGAACACATTGTTCAGGCCCGCCCCGGTCGCACCCGCCCGCGCGCCGACGTAGGTGTTGTCGTAATGGTTGGTCAGCGTGCTGCCCGCACCCTGCCCGACCATGACGTCGTCGGACGCGACGGAGATCAGCGTGCCGGCTGCGTCGCCGACCAGCGTGTTGTTGTCGCCAGTCGTGAGCGAACTGCCGGCCCCGGAGCCGTGGGTCGTATTGCCAGTCTGGGCGGCGACTTGGGACGCGAGGAATGCGCTGGCAGAGAATGCGATGAGGGTCGTGCGAATGTTCATGGTCTTGATCCATGAAGCACGACGGAAAGCGGCTGGCCCGACTGCAGTCGGATCGGACGAATTCTTGCTACCTCTGGCTGGAGCGCCGACGAAAGCCGAGATCTCGCACGTTCCCGTACCCGTCGCCCCGCTCAACGAGTCACGAACGGAGGGATCGGCGCGCTCAGCGTGACCTCCTCCGTGTCCTCGGAAACCGAGAACACCCCCTGGCCCGCCACCGCCTTGTGCGAACGCCGGTGCAGCGTGTAGCGATGATTCCCAGGGAGCACGTCGAGGGTCTCCGGACGCCAACCATCGCGAGACCAGATGAGCGGCTGCACGCAGGCAGCGGCGTCCGCGCCCTCCGAAGACCAGCGCAGATCGATCTGCTGGCCAGGGACGCCATCGCCGAGCCGCAGCCGGATCGCCCGAGGCTTGGGCACCGACACGACCGCTGCCTCGTCGCGACGCTCCGCCGTCCGGCGGAAGGTGAGGCCGCCCACGGTGACGAGGACGAGCACCGGCCCGGGGCGCGCTCACTCCAGCGCGTGCCGGCTCGCCGGCTTCCCGCTACCCAGCAGCTTCTCGAACCCGAACGGCACGTCCGAGAGCCCGTCCAACCGGACCAAGCCTTCGACCGGATCGCCCGCGGAGTCCTGGAGTAGGACCGTGAGCTCCTCCGCAGGTTGAAGATCGACGCGGACCTCCTGCATTCCCGGCGACAGCTGGATCGGAATGCGCTGCAGAACCGCACCCTTGGCACCGACCAACAGTTACCGGTTCGAATCCGGCCGACCCGAACTTCGCACTCTACGGCCTCACCTTCACGATCTTCGCCACCGACGGCGTGAGCGCACTGTCCAACGCGAACAACATGTAGTGCCCCGGAGGCGCGACGTTCGCATTCGCCGGCGCGCGCGCGTTCTGCAGTCGCTGGATCTCCCCATCCCCGTCGTTGTCTCCCGGGAAGATCGGCAACGATGCACCGACCTTCTGCACCTGCACGTATCGCTGGTTCATGTCGACCGAATGGGTCATCGATCCCAACGAGATCAGCACGATCTCGCGCACGTAGCGATCTGTCGTGATCGAAAACTCCTGGCCGTAGGCGATCTCCGCCGGCGCGCTGAAGAGCTTCGGCCGCGGCTTCGAGTAGTAAGGCGGTTCGAGGAACTCGAAGTCCGCGCGCTCCATGAAGTCGTCGGAACCCACGAACCCGGAGCCGACACTTCGGCCACCGCCGACGAGGATACGGCCGTCGGGGAGCAGCAGCGTAATCGTGTGGTAGCCGCGCACGGTGTAGGACTGCGATGCGCCTGCAGTCACGCTGAAGTTATTCCGTAGATCGACGTAGTCGGCCCGGCGGAGCGGGGCGGTCGGGGCGCCAGGCACGTCGTGACCTGCGACTGCCACGACCGAACCGTCCGGCATCAGGACCGTCGACGGGTGATGCCGACGCGCCGTCATGTTGGCTTTCAGGTTCCAGGACTGCGCGTATGGATCCCAAACGTCGATCTGGTCGTGGTGCGCCCCCATCTCTCCGCCGCCGGCGCACAGCATCGTGCCAGGCGCGTACGGGAACGCGTCCTCGCCACCGAGCCGAATCGGCAGCATCAAGGTCGACGCGCCCTTGTTGGGTAGCTGTGCGGCGCCGGCGACGCGCTGGGCGAACACGCTGGACCACCGAGTCGTGCTGCTCGTGGACGACGACATCAGCACCGGCTCCCCGGTCTCCCCGAACATCGCGACATCGAAACTCTCGCTACCGATCGTAGCGGGAGTTGGCAGGACGAACACGTGCGTATAGTCCCCATTGAAGATCTCGGGCGGCGTCAACGCCGAGCCGGACGCCGAGGGATCGGACGAAAGCTCGAACTGCATGCCCGACGGGTCCCAGGTCTCGATGCTGAGGTTCCTCGGGCTCGGGGATTGGGGACCGCCGTAGCAGACCGGAGGCTGTCCCGACACCGTCACGCACCCTTCGAGGATCTGCACACCCGACGTCGTCATCATTCGACCGTCGGCGAGCTTCGTCACCGTCGGGTAGTAGCGCTCGCGTCCTTCGAAGAACATCGGGATCTCGCCGGGCTTCGAGCCCAACGCGAGCAAGTCGATTCGGTTCGACCAACTCGACGAACCGGAGAGCCACCGCATCGCGTATTCGAGTCCGCCCGAGACCCCGTAGGTCGTGTTGCCGATGGTCGTGAACACCTTGCGGAGACCGCCGGCAACGAACAGGTTTCCGTCGGCATCGAACGCGTGACCACCGCAGAAGATCTGGTCGGATACCAAAGTGAGCGGCGGAGTGAGCTGGACTGTGTCGAGACGCACGGGGGGCTCGTTGGTCTGCAACTGCAGCGTCGTCTGCACTGTCGGTCGAATCGACAACTGCTCGACTCCGATCACCGCGGCAAACGAGTATGCCCGCGAGACGGGCGGAGTCGGGCTCACCACGGGTTGCCGAAACCCCCAGATCAACACGCGGCCATCGGGTAGCAGCGAGGCATGGGCCGGTGCGAGAAACTCCCCGCCGGGCTCGAGCACATCGGGCGTATTGTCGCGAAGGATCACGCGCGCGCTCCAACTGTCGTTCGCCTGCTGCGCGCAGACGGCGCTCTGGAGAAACGCGGTGACGAGAACGGCCCGCATGAGGACCGACGGCGGGGGCAGTTTCCTGCTGTTCATGTTTCGCTCGTGGATGAGGGTTCACCTGGGAGGGACCCTCGGTCGAGCTGTGCAACTCACGAATCCGTGGATTCCCCGAGTGCGGGTGAGGAGCGAGCGGGCGCGCGGCGGCGGGGAGCCATTTCGTTCAGCCCCCCCACATACCCCTTCAAAACGGCGCATCTCCGGTGTCGCCACGCACCTCGATAGTTCTCAGAATCTCGAGAAATCCCGAATCGAGAGACCGGCTGTTCGTGGTCGAAAGCGCCCGGACCACGTGCGCAAGTGCTCGCCGTGAAGAGATCTTACCGAATCGAGAAACGCCGCTTTCGGGGATGGCTATCGCGTCATCGCCTGGCGTTCGGGAATAACGCCATCAGCCTGATCTCTAGCCTGGAGAGTTGATGTACTCGAATTCGTTTCACCCCAAGGGGACCTACTTCACCGTGCTCGCAGCGCTGACGATTCCGGTCGCGGCGCAGACCTTGGAGCGCGTGCCACCCAAGACCCACCTGCCGAGGAGTCACGACATGGCGACCGGCTGCCTGCTGCACGACTTCCAGAACGACGGCGCCGCCGAGCTGTTCGTCGGAGCGATGGGGCAAAACCTGCAAATCTGGCGCAACTTTGGCGACGGCCGCTTCGAGAGTTCTTCGGCTGTCCCGGCAGCGACCATGCCCGGAGGCGTGGGTGCGTCGCGGATCCGGGTCGCCGATCTGGACAACGACGGTGACCCCGATGTCCTCGCCGCGGCCCAGGGTGGTATCCGCTACTTCCGGCGCGCTGCGAACGGCGAATACGACGACGTGACCGGAGGCTTGCTCGACATTCCGACGCCGTGGTCGTCGGTGTTCGATCTTGCCGACGTCGACGCCGACGGCGACATCGACCTCATCGTCGGCGGAATCGTGCTGCGACTGTTCGTCAACGACGGCACGGGTCGCTTCTTGCCGAGTGCGCCGACCGCGCTGCCGCCGCTCTCCGCGCTCGAAGACAGCTTCCGGTTCGGAGACTTTGACGCCGACGGAGATCCCGACATCGCGATGGTCAGCCTCGGGGTGCCGCGAGTGCTGGTCAACGATGGCACCGGCGCGTTCATCGACGCGCCCGGATTGGTCTCGACCGGAACCGTAATCACCGGCGTCTCGGACCTCGAGGTCGCGGACATCGATTCCGATGGCGACGCGGACGTGCTGATCTCTTCCGGCGTCGCAGGCGCGGCGATGGTGCTGCGCAACGACGGTGCTGGACTTCTCGTCGACGACACTGCGAATGCGCTCCCGGCCGGGCACACCAACGGCGGCACCGAGCTCGCGGATCTGAACGGCGACGGACTGCTCGACATCGTGACCAACCGCGACGCCAGGCTGCTCCTCAATTCGGGCGCGGGCGTGTTCGTCGATGCGCCGGTCGATCACCTTCGAATCCAGCAGGAGACGTCCAGCGTTTCGCTCGGCGACGTCGACTCGGACGGAGACGTCGACATCGCGGTCACGCACCGCGATCACGAGCTGCCGGTCGAGCTGTTCTTGAACGACGGTTCGGCTCGATTCATCGGCGCAATGCGAACGCGTGTTCCCGGCAGTTTCGGGTACGGGTCGAAGATCGCAGCTGGTGACATCGACGGTGATGGCGACGCGGACTTGGTCGAACTGGTCGACGAGACGTTCGGCATCGTCACGGCGGAGTTGCGGGTGCTCGCGAACGACGGGTTCAACGATTACACGGACATCACCGAAACGGCTCTTCCGTTTGCGACCGGCACTGCCGTCGCGATCGAAGTCGCCGACGTGTCCGGCGACGGTGTCGCCGACATCATCGCGGGCGGCCAGAACGCGCCGTTGCGCCTCTACATCAGCAATGGCGGCGTGTTCACGGACGCGAGCAGCCTGCTACCGTCGATTCACGTCAACGTGGCATCGATCGCGGTTGGGGACGTCAATGGTGACGGCCTCGCCGACCTGTTCCTCGGCTGCTCGCGGTCGATACCGCTGCCGGTATATCCGCATGAGAACCGCCTCTACCTGCAGACTCCGACGGGGCTTTCCTCGATTGGACGGATTCGAACCTGCCCGGCGAGCTCGACCTGACCCGCGCCGTCGAACTCGTCGACGTGAACAATGACGGCTACTTGGACGCATTGATCGGCAACACCGGCGAAAACGCGGTGTGGATCAACAACGGCAGCGGCGTGTTCTTGCCGGACCTCGTGACGATGCCCGGCGACACCTGGACCACGGACTTCGCGTGCGCCGACTTCGACCTCGACGGCGATATCGACCTCGTGTGCGCAAACCGTGGCAGCAACCAACTCCTCGCCAACATCGGAAACGGGTTCGTCGAGGCAGCCGCGGGCCTCTTCCCGACCGACAACGACGACACGTCATCGGTCGAGCTGTTCGACTTCGAAGGCGACGGCGATCTCGACATCGCGTTCGGCGCCGACGCATTCGGAGCCTCGGCACCGTTCCTGCGTGTCTATCGCAACGACGGGCTCGCCGGATTCCACGACGTGCAAGTCCACGGCGACGTGCGTCTCGACTGGTCAGTGGTGAGCCTCACGAGCGCCGACCTCGAAGGCGACGGCGACGTCGACCTGGTAAGTACCGGACCCAATGGCGTCCAGGTGATGCTCAATCCGAGCCGCAAGCATCTGCAGGCTCCATTGGTGGCTCGGGCAGGCCGTTCCTACACGGTGCAGGTCGTGGGCGGGGCGTCGCCGCCGACGACGTGGCTGCTGAGTCTCGGCGCGTTGCCGGCCCCGGTAGCGACGCCGTTCGGACTGTTCCGACTCGATCCGATTACAACGGTCGCCCTGCCAACGCCCGGGTCGTTCCTCTCGGTGACGATTCCGAGCAACACGACGTTGGTCGGTGTCGACCTGCACTGGCAGGCTCTCCTCGCGCCGGTTTCGCTTCCGCAGCCGGAGCTCACCGACATGATCGTCGATCGCGTGCAGTAGCCGAGCCGCCGGTAGTTCGGCGGCGCGCGTGCGGGCTTCCGCTCTGCGCCTCCGGCCGCGCGACGTCGATCGGTGAAGCCGTCGAGGGCTCCACGTGCCGACGTGCCCATTTCTGATCAGGATCCGGCACGCTCACGCGCCTTCGGCTACAGTGTTCCGCATGGGAAGACCACACACCTGGGCACTCGTTCTCTTCGCGGCTGTCGGCGCCGCAAGCCTCGCCTCGGCGACCGCGGCGCAGACGGGCTACTCCGTCGTTCAGCCGCCATACGTCCCATCGAGCACTCAGACCTATGACGGTGCTCGATCCGTTGACGTCCATCTCAACGGCAGCCAGTTTCGATGGTTGGACGCAGTCGAAATCTCCAACATCGACCTGAGCAACTCGGGAACGACTACGGTCACCGTCAGCATCTACCGACCGTTTGCCGATTGGCTCCTCGGGTGCGAGCAAGTCGAGGTCGCCGGCGTGCCGGGACTGAACTCGGTCCGCGTGCCGATCGTGATGCCGATCGACGGCTTCAACTACCGTATCGCGGTCACCGTCCAAGGCTCGCCCACTAGCGCGCCACAAGCGCAGCTCTTTCCGCTGATCACGACGCCGCCAGGAACGCTCCAGTTCGACGTCCTCGACGCACACCAAGGTCCGGCCGGCTCGAGACCCACGCAACCGGCAACCGAGATTCCGAACCTGGTGTTGTGGACCACCCCAGACACTGCGATCTCGACACCAGGGAACCACATTGCCGGTGGAGGCCCGACGCAGGTCGTCGCGGTGTCTGACTACACCTACGCCTACGACTTCTCAATTCGCGGCAGCAGCCATCGCGAGCTCACGGGCGTGAACCTGGTCGGCGTGCCGCTTCCAGTCCCCCCGGGCACGACGATCCAGATGCGGCTGTGGGACAACGCAGACCCGACGACGGTGATTCACACCGCGGACGCAAGCCTGTTGGGGAGCGGCTTCTTGATCCCATCGGGCACGGCGCTGTCGCCGGACACGTCGTACCGGATCGGTCTACACATCTCCGTCCCGGGCGGGGCTACGACAACCCCGGTCGAAGGATATGTCCCGAGCGCGCTGCCCGAAGTCGACCTGGCACGTGTGATCAGTCTCGACGGCGTGTACTCCGGACCGGGTGCCGCATACCCAACGGGCCCGTCTCCGATCGCCCCGTTCTTGATCTTGAACACCGCACGCGCAACGTTCGGAACCCACACTTCGCTTGGGCCCGACGTTGGCGGCGACATCGAGCCGCAGCTCACGAGCTGCACGATGCCGCGCATCGGCCACCCCCTGCGGCTGCTCATCTGGAACGCGGGCGCGGGCCCGGCGGCACTGCTGATGGCGGTCAACCCGAATTCATCCCCGTTGTCCGCATTCGGCATGTCGATCTTGAACGGAACGATCATCGGCACGCCCGCGGTGCCGCTGTCCGCTGGCTCGGGTTCGTTCGAACTGCCCGTCCCGTTCGACCCCGCGATGCTCGGGTTCGAGCTCGGCAGCCAAGTCTTCGTGCCGGATCCGACATCTCCGGCGGATCTTCCGTTGTCGCACAGTCGGCGCCTGATCAGTCGGTTCGGGTGGTAGCGGTTCGAGGGGCGCGACGCAGCATCGCCGTCCCGGGCAAGCGTCACCTCGCACCCCGATTGCGACATCAGGGAGCGGCGTCCGCAACGCGCGGACGATCCTCGCGATTCGCGTAGACTATCCACGCGCGCGCGCGAGCAAACGGGGCATGAAATTACTGACCTCCGCGTTGCTCCTCGCGACGACCGGGTTCGTATCGGCACAGAACGAGCCCCTTCCCTATCTGAGTTTCGGCCACCCACTCGAAGTCGGGATCTCGGCGATCGAAGTCGAGATGCTGTTCGAAGAAGCGCCGCCGTATCGCGTCGAGCTATGGCGCGACCGCGGCGGCGTACAGACGGTGGTCGGCACGACCAACGCTGCGGAGCGCTACCACCGCTTCGATCTCGCCAAGGCGACCCAGGACGGCGATTCGTACACCACGCGCGTGTTCCACCCGGCCGGCGTAACGAACCTCGCAGGCGAGGTCCGACGGTTCCGCGGGGACTTCAACCTCGATGGAGTGGTCGACGTTGCAGACGTGTCGTCGATGCTGTCGCACCTGTTCGGCGGCACGGCCGTTCCTCCGTTCAGCGAGCCTCTCGGTGACGTCAACGGCGACGGTGCGATGGACATCGGCGACCCGACGGCACTGCTG
>JANQJF010000066.1 GCA_028281765.1 Planctomycetota bacterium
TCGCACTCGCGGACGGCGCACTTCAATCGTGCCATTCGAAAGCGTGAGCTGGCGAGGCTTGCCATGCCCGTTTCGGTAGCCGGGCTTCGCATCGGTCGCGTCGGCCCGCTGATAGCGGTCCCGACCGAGGAACTCCGTCACTTCCTCTTCTAGGAGCTTCTGGACCATTCCCTGGACCCGCTCGCGGAGGAAGTCCTCCAGCTGTTCGAAGCCCGGGACCTGGGATGGATGAGTCTCGTTGCTAATCTGATCGTTCTTCATGGGTGGTGTTGTGTCTGTGGGTTCGTGATTGGTCCCCGGACGCTACACCGCCCGATTTCGTCTACACACCGATTGAGGCTAGCTCCGAACGGCAGTGGACCGTCCACGCCGGCGAACGCCCTCCGCGCGGCCACTAGGCAGTCGCGCGCTGCGCGCGCTTAGGCAAGTCGCGCCCCTACTCCCCCAACCGCTCCCTCACCGCCTCCGCCACCGCCTTCGGCACCACCGCCTCCAGCTCCTCCAGCGTCGCCGCCTTCACCCCACTCAGCGACCCGAACGTCCGCAGCAACTGCCGCCGTCTCGCCGGCCCGACGCCCGGGATTCCGTCCAGCTCACTCGTCAACGCCCCGCGCTTCTTCCGGTGATAGGTGATCGCGAAACGGTGCGCTTCGTCGCGGATCGCCGCGACGAGCAGCATCGCGGGCGAACCGTTGACGAGCGGGATGCCGTCCGGGCGGCGCGGCAGAAACAATCGCTCCATCGTCGCGCGACGCGCATCCCCGACGCCGCGGAGGCGGCTCTTCGCGAGACCGGCGCACGGCACGTCTTGGCGCACGCCGAGCTCGTCGATCGCCGCGAGCGCCGAGGTGAGCTGGCCCTTGCCGCCATCGACGACCAGAAGATCCGGCAGCTCGTCGTCCGCGTCCTCTTCGATGCACATGCGCAAACTCCGGAACACCGCTTCGCGCATGGCCGCGAAGTCGTCGCCGCTCGCATCCGCGCTGATCGCGAAACGACGATACGAATCCTTGTCGGGCGTGCCGCCGACGAAGGCAACGCGGGACGCGACGGTGTCGCGCCCCTGGTTCGTCGACACGTCGATGCAGTGGATCCGTACGGGAGGCTCTTCGAGCGACAGAAGATCGGCGAGCTCGAGTTCGGCACCACGACGGGCATCGCCCGCGCTCGCTTCCTGCAGCCGCGCGTTCTCTTCCGCCATCTCGAGGTGTCGACGCCCGGCGCCGCGCTGTGGCACGCGCATCGTGACCTGCGCCCCACGCTTCTCGGACAACCAATCGACGAGTAGCTCGGGCTCCGCGACCTCACACGGAACGAGCACCTCCGGCGGCACGAAGCGATCGCCTTCGTAGAACCGTGCGAGCACGTCCGCGAGCAGGAGCGAGTCCGGCAGAACTGTCGACAGCTCGAACCGTCGACTGCTCTCGAGCTTGCCGCCGCGGAACATCAGAAGGACGACCACGACGCCCCCGGCGTCGCGACGCGCGACGCCGACGACGTCCTGATCCCCGGTCTTCGAATCGACCCATTGACGCTCCGCGACCCTTTGCAGCGCCTCGAGCTGCAGCCGCAGCTCCTGCGCGCGTTCGAACTCGAGGGCCTCGGCGGCGCGCTCCATGTCGTCACGCAGCCGACGCAGCACGGGTCCGACACGTCCACTCAGAATCTCCGTGGCCTGGTCGAGAAGCACATCGTATTCCGAACGACCGATCTCACCGACGCACGGTGCCGGGCAGCGACCGATCTCGAACTTCAGGCATGGTCGCGCGCGATTGTGAAACACGCCGTCCTTGCAGTCGCGCAGCGGCACGATCTTGTGCAGGAGGCGCAGCGACCGCTTGACGGCCTTCGCGCTCGCGTAGGGACCGTAGTAGTCGGCGCCATCGTCACGACGCCGCCGCACGAGACGGAACCACGGCCACTCCTCCTTGCGATCGAGCCGCAGCATCAAGAACGACTTGTCGTCCTTGAGCTTGATGTTGTAGCGCGGCTTCCGCTTCTTGATGACCGTGTTCTCGAGCAGCAGCGCCTCCTGCTCGGTCGCGGTCACGACGAACTCGACCGCCGCCGCCTCCTGCTCGAGAAAGCGCAGCTGCGGCCGACCGTCGCCGCCGGGCCGCATGTAGCTCCGAACGCGCGTGCGCAGCTTCGACGCCTTGCCGACGTAGAGCGCCTTCCCGCGCGCATCGGTGAACACGTAGATCCCCGGCTCTTCGGGAAACGACGCGACCTGCCTCTCGATCGCCTCGTTCACCGCACCTCGAGGTCGAGCTTCTCGAGCCGGAACACCTCGTCGCGAATCTGCGCCGCGAGTTCGAAGTCGAGGTTCTTGGCGGCCGACTGCATCTCTTCGCGCAGCTTCGCCACGTGCGTGACGAGCGCGCGGCGGTCGGCGAAATCGGAGACCTTCGGCGACGTCGGCACCTCACCCTTGCTCGAGCGACTGCGGCCGCGACCACGCCCCTTCTTCGGCTGCTCGTCGGCCGCGTCCTCTTCGACCTCAAGCAGTTCGCGCACCGCCTTGACGATCGTGCGCGGCGTGATGCCGTGCTCCTCGTTGTGCGCCGTCTGCCGGACCCGGCGCCGCTCCATCTCGTCGATCGCGCCCTGCATCGAGTCGGTCGTCTTGTCCGCGTACAGGATGACCCGCCCATCGGCGTTCCGGGCCGCGCGGCCGCAGGTCTGGATCAGCGACGTGCGGCTACGGAGGTAGCCCTCGCGGTCGGCATCGAGCACCGCGACCAGCGTCACCTCGGGAATGTCGAGGCCTTCGCGCAGCAGATTGATGCCGACGAGACAGTCGAACACGCCGAGCCGCAGGTCCCGGATCAGCGCGGATCGCTCGAGGCTATCGATGTCGGAGTGCATGTAGCGGACACGCACGCCGACGTCGCGGAAGTAGTCCGTCAGCTCCTCGGCCATGCGCTTCGTCAGCGTCGTCACGAGCACGCGCTCGTTCCGCTCGGCGCGGGCGCGCACCTCACCGAGCACGTCGTCGACCTGCCCGCGCGCGGGGCGAACCTCGACCGGCGGATCGAGCAGACCCGTCGGGCGCACGACGAGCTCGGTGATGCGATCCGTCGACTGTTTCAGTTCGTATTCGGCGGGCGTAGCGGACACGTAGACGACCTGGTTCTGCAAGTTGACGAATTCGTCGAACATCAGGGGTCGGTTATCAAGCGCGGACGGAAGTCGGAAGCCGTAGTCGACGAGGTTCTGCTTCCGCGCGCGGTCGCCGCGGTACATGCCCCCCGCTTGCGGGATCGCGACGTGACTCTCGTCGACGAACAGCACGAAGTCGTCCGGGAAGTAGTGCACGAGCGTCGCGGGCGGCTGCCCGGCGAGACGCCCGTCGAGATGGCGCGAGTAGTTCTCGATCCCGTTGCACATGCCGGTCGCCCGCAGCATCTCGAGATCGTGGCGCGTGCGCTGCTCGAGCCGCTGCCTCTCGAGCAGCTTGCCCTTCTTCTCGAGCAGCACGAGGTGCTCATCGAGCTCCTTCTCGATCGACTCGGTCGCGGCCTGCAGACCGGACTCGGGCGTCACGTAGTGACTCGTCGGGTAGATCGTCGTGCTGTCGAGCTCTTCGAGGATCTCCCCCGTCAGCGGATCGACGCGCAGCAGCTGATCGACCTCGTCGCCGAACATCTCGACGCGGATCGCATGCGCCTCCTCGTAGACTGGGAAGATCTCGACGACGTCGCCGCGCACGCGGAAGCGCCCCGGCGTGAAGTCGTAGTTGTCGCGGTGGTACTGGATCGAGGCGAGGGACCGCAGCAGAGCGTCCCGCTCGATCGGCTCTTCCTTGCCGATCGTGACCGAGAGCTCGCGGTAGTTCTCCGGCGAGCCGAGGCCGTAGATGCACGAGATCGACGCGACGATGACGACGTCCCGTCGCTCCATCAGCGATCGAGTCGCCGAGTTGCGCATGCGGTCGATCGCCTGGTTGATCGTCGCGTCCTTCTCGATGTACGTGTCCGTCGTCGGCACGTACGCCTCCGGCTGGTAGTAGTCGTAGTAGCTGACGAAGTACTCGACCGCGTTGTTCGGGAAGAACGCTTTGAACTCGGCGTAGAGCTGAGCCGCCAGCGTCTTGTTGGGCGCGAGCACCAGCGTCGGACGCTGCACGCGCTCGATGACCTTGGCCATCGTGAACGTCTTGCCGGAGCCCGTGACCCCGAGCAGGGTCGCGCTCTCCGCCCCCCCGTCGATCCACTGGACGATGGATTCGATCGCGGCGGGCTGATCCCCGGCCGGCTCGAGCTCGGTCACTGCCTCGAATCTGCGCACGGAACCATCGTGCCCGACGGACCTGCTGCTTGCACTCTCCGGTCCCGCAACCTCGGTCCCAAGGGCCCCTCCGGGGTGGCCGGAGCGAAGAACGGCCGAACCACGAAACCCGCCGTCCGTTGACACCCCGGCGTTCCGACCGGTACGGTCTTCCGAGCGCCCCGATCCCCGCGAGGAGCCAGCCGACCTTGGCCACAAACAGACGCCGCCGGAGCACCGGCATCAAGAAGCACGTTTCTTCGAGCAAAGTCTCGGTAAGCCGCGGCCGTAGCCGTGAGCCACGCGTCGGACGCGACGGAAAAGCCAAGGTCGCGTGCCCCGGCTGCGGGGCCGAGTACCTCGTGCCCGGAGCCGCGCTCGACAACGAACTGGGCTGCAAGCATTGCGGCACCGTGTTCGTCCCGTCGACCGCGTCGCGACAGCGCGGAGCCGAGCAGTTCAACGCCAAGCCGTACGCCATCGGCGGCGGCATGCTGCTCTTCGTCATCATCATCTACCTCGCCACGTCCGGCGGTGAAACGACCCAAGCGGAGCCCAAGGCTCCGCCGCCGAAGGTCGCGCTGACCGGCATGAACAACGTCCGCGTGCGCTGCGCGAACGACTGGGGCGAGGCGCTCTGCAAGAGCGACCGATTCAACCTCAACTCGCTCAGCGACATGGCGCCGCTGCAGACGCGCTTCGGGATCACCGAGCCGGGCGACGCCGGCGCGGCCGCGGTCATCGACAAGCTCGTCACCGACGAATCGACGAACTGGTTCCGCGAGTTCGAGATCACGTCAGCCGCGCTCGAGGACAACAAGCAGCACGAAGCGCAGTCCGGCCGTGTGATCCTCTACATGAGCCCGCGCCAAGAATGGACCGGCCGCGAGAGCGGCAAGCCGTACTGGTATTCGCAGTACGACAAGCTGCAGGTCGCGCTGCAGTACCGCATCGTCGGCGACCGCGCCAAGATCGGCGGCTTCGAAGCGATCGGCAAGCTGCCGAAGAAGCGCCAGCTCGCGAAGCCCGCGCACAAGGCGCACAAGGACATCGGCGAAGCGAAGACTGTCAAGCGCACGATCGGCGGCGTCGAGGTCGACGTCGTCGAGGCCGAGATCAAGCCGCTCGGTCACATGGAGGGCATCTCCGACGAGCTCAAGGCCGAGATCGACAAGTACATCACGGAACTCGCCGGCGAGAACAACCGCCTCGCCGGTCGCGCCCAGATGAGTCTCGGCAAGATCGGCAAGCCGGCGATCCCACGCCTGCTGAACAAGATGTACGAAACCAAGATGGACTCACACGAGAACGTGCTGATCCTGCGAAAGGTCTGCGGCACGCTCGAAGACATCACCGGTCAACGATTCGGCTTCAACCCCTCGATCATCAAGCGCGCCGACGGCGTCTCCAGCGACGAAGGCCGACTTTCCGCGCTCAAGCAGTGGTATGGCTACTGGACCACCCACCACGACCGCGAAGACTGGAACATCGCGATCGAGCAGGAAGAGTCCCTGGACTTTCCGGGTGGCAAGCCGCCGAAGCCGAACCGCAAGAACTGAATTCCCCTCTCTCTTCCCTCCCAGATTGCCCAGACCCTGATCCGATGAAACAGATCGCCTGCACCAATTGTGGCGCCAAGTACAAGCTGCCGGATTCCTTCAAGTCCGACAAAGCGAAGTGCAAGGCGTGCGGTTCGGTCATCGACGTCGCCGCGCAGCTCGGTGGCGACGGTGACGCGAGCGCCGCGGCCAAGCCCGCAGCCGCCAAGCCGGCAGCCGCCAAGCCCGCCCGCGCCAAGCCCGCCACGGCCCGTCGCTCCGCGCGTTCCGACGACGACGGCGAGAAGCGTTCGCCGCGGCGCGGCGGCGGCACGACCGGCCGCACAAAGGTCCGCGACGAGGGCGACGACGGCAGCGCCGCGCGCAAGCGCTCGCGCGTCCGCGGCGCGGGTCGCACGACCAAGCCGGCCGAAGGTGGCGGTGGCAACAAGGGCCTGATGATCGGTGGCAGCATCCTCGGTGTCGCGCTGCTCGTCGTAATCGGCGTGTGGGCGTTCTCGGGCGACGAAAAGCCGGAGACCGACGACGTCGCGAACAACACCGATCCGAAGGCCGGCGCGCAAGCCAACCAGCCGGAGGACGACAACAAGAAGGCCGCCGAAGCGACGACGCCGAAGGAAGATGACGCGAAGGCAGGCGAAGCCGACGCGAAGAAGGACGACAAGGCGGCCGCCGAAGCCACGGCGAAGAAGAACAAGCCCGCCAAGCCGGCCAAGCCGAAGGTCAAGGAGCCGACGACTCCGGAAGAGGTCTACGACCCGAAGGCCGAGCTCCAGCCCGTCGAGTGGCCGGACAGCGTCACCGAAGACGAGATCAAGCAGATCGAGCAGCTCTGCAAGGATGTCGTCGACGGCGGTCTCGCGGGCTCCCGTGCGACGCCGAAGCTCGAGGCGATGGGCTACAAGTCCCTGCCCGGCATCGTCAACGCGATGCGCGAACTCAACTATCTCGACTCGGACGACACGATGACCGGCTTCGTGTTCTCGAAGCTACTCCGCCAGATGACGATGGACGGTTACCAAGTGCCGTTCGTCCCCGTCGACCTCGGCGAGGACGTGCCGCTGAAGACCGCGCATCAGAACGCGCTGACGGTCAAGGATTGGCGACGCTTCGCGGAGCGCCGCAACAGCGAAGAGTCCTGGAACGAGTATCTCGAGAAGATGAAGAAGGCGTCGAAGAAGAAGTGAGCCCGAGCGCGCTCGTCGCGCCGCGTCACCTTCTCCGCCTGAGACTACCTCCGCCCGAGACTACTTCGCGAGCGCCGTGCCGCCGGACCGCGGGTCCGCCACGGCGATCCGCTCGCCGTCGGGGCGCACCTCGATGGCCTGCACCCGGCCGATGCTCGCTCGCGATGACCTCGCGAACGCGTGCCCCATCGCCTCGAGCGCGCGACGTGCGTCCGCGTTGATCGCGTTGCGCTCGTAGAACAAGTGCTCGGGCTTCCACTGATGGTGCACGCGCGGCGCCGCGACGGCGTAGCGCAGCGGCATCCGGTGCTCGACGGCGTTGAGCAGCACCTGCAGCACGCCGTTGATGATGCGACCCCCACCCGGCGCGCCGAACACGTAGCGCAGCTTGCCGTCCTTCAGCACGATCGTCGGCGTCATCGACGACAGCATGCGCTTGCCGGGCTGGATCGCGTTCGCTTCGCCGCCGACGAGGCCGAACTGGTTCGGCACGCCGGGTTTCGCGCTGAAGTCGTCCATCTCGTTGTTCAGCAGGAAGCCCGCGCCGTCGACCACGAGGCCGCTGCCGAACGTCGAGTTGATCGTCGTCGTGCACGACACCGCGTTGCCGTCCTTGTCGACGATCGAGAAGTGCGTCGTATCGTCGCTCTCCTTCGCACCGGCCGGCACGCCGGCCTTCACGACGGGCGTCACGCGGTCGAGCTCGATCGTGCCGCGCAACCTCTCGATGTAGTCGGGCGCGAGCATGCCTTCGATCGGCACCGGGTAGTGATCGGGATCGCCGAGCCAGCGCGCCCGATCGGCGTACGCCCGGCGCATCGCCTCCGACATGACGTGGATCGAACGCGACGAGTTGAAACCGCTCGCGCGCAGGTCGAAGCCTTCGAGGATCCCGAGCATCTGCAGCAGCGCGACGCCACCGGACGACGGCGGCGGCATGCTGAGTACCTCGTGACCGCGGAACGAGCCGCGCAGGGGCTCGCGTCGCTTCGGTGTGTAGGCAGCGAGATCCTTCGCTGCGATGTAGCCGTCGTCGCGCTTCATCTGCGCGACGATCAGGCGCGCGGTCTCACCCTTGTAGAAGCCGTCGAACCCGCCCTCGGCGAAACGCTCGAGCGTGCGCGCGAGATCTTCCTGCACGAGCGCCTGCCCCGCGCGCAGCGGAGCGTCGCCATCGTAGAAGACCTTCTTGGTCGACTCGAACCGGCCGAGGATGCCGCGCTTGCTGCGCAGCGACGACGCGAGGAAGTGGCTGACCGGGAATCCGTCGCGCGCGAGCGCGATCGCCGGAGCCGCGAGCGCCTTCAGCTCCCGGGACCCGAACTCCTCGAGCGCCGCGAGCAGACCCGCCGGCGCACCAGGCACACCCGCGGCCGCCGCACCCCAGAGACTCTTCTCCGGATGGACCGAACCGTCGGCCTGCAGATACATGTCGCGATGCGCACGGGCCGGCGCCGTCTCGCGATAGTCGAACGCCGCGGTCCGGCCATCGGCCATCCGCACGATCATGAACCCACCGCCGCCGAGGTTACCGGCCTGCGGATGCGTCACCGCGAGTGCAAGGGACACGGCGACCGCCGCGTCGACCGCGTTGCCGCCGGCCGCGAGCACGTCGTAGCCGACTTTGGAGGCGTGCGGTTCGGCCGTGACGACCGCGATCTCACGGCCGCGAGCCCAGGTGTCGTTGGGCGGCGGCGTGGCGACGCCGGCCGAAAGAAGGATCGCGAGCGCGATCCCCGCGCCGGAGCGGATCACGACGCCGCGTCGCCGAGGCCCTCCACGACCTCGACGCCCTGTTCTTTGAGGAACGAGAACACGCGCTCGACCTCCGCCTCCTCACCCTCGAGCTCGAGCGCGAGGAAGCCCCCCTCGTCGGTGACCGACGCGCCGCGGATGTTGACCACGACGTCGAACTTCCGGTTCAGCTGATACAGCAGCGGCTGCTGGACCAGCTCCTCCGCGAAGTCGAAGTGGATGTGCTTTTTGACTGTCATGAGGCGGGGAAGGGGAGCACGGGCGCCCCGCCGCGGCTAGCAAAAAACCGCAGGAATGCGCGATCCAAGGCCGCGCTCGGGAGCGCCCGCTCGGCGCACCGCACCTAACCCCTTGCGAGCCGTGGATTGCGCCTTCTGCGGACCAACAAAGCCCGCACGAACGAAGGGTCTTGCCGAACCGAGACCGCCTCGCGATCGTTTAGGCTTCGCCCCGAGGCGATCATGCAGACCAGACTATGGATCGTCGGCGGCCTGCTGCTCGCGGCGCTCCTCGTCGCCGTGTGGCTCTGGGACCGCGAGTCCGCTCCGCCCGCTCACTTGGACCGAGAGGTGGAGCCGAGTCGAAGCACGACCGTCGCGGCCGCGTCGGACGGACTCGTGGAGGATCCGGCCGACGAACCAGAGCCCACCCCGGACGACACGACCGCGCGCACCACCGTCGAGACTCCGGACGCTGCCCCGACTTCGACTTGGGCCTTCGAAGGCTCGATCGTCGTCTCGGATCCGGACGGAGCCCGCTTCGAAACCGAGTCCGGCGAGGCCAGGCTCGTGCTGTGGTTCGGGAACGGCGGAACCAATCAGATCGTCGCGGTCTCGGACGGGCGATTCACGATCGAGTTTCCCCGCCGAAGACGCGACCCCGACACGGCGCCGACTCGACTCCAGCTCACCCACTGCCGACTCGCCGACCGCCCGGTCCTCCTGGAGGTGGAGTCGCTCGACCTACCCTCGACGGAGCCAATCGTGTTCCGCGGTCGCTGGCTGCCGGAACGTCACCTGCGCGTCCTCGACGACGAGAGCGGCGTCGACCTGACCGACGTCGACGTCGTCACCGGTGTGACCTGGCCATTCTCGGACCTCGAGCATCCGAGCGATCGCGGCGGACGCGCCGTCGTGGTCGCGAAGGACTCTCCAGTCGAACTCCCGGCTCCCGAATCCCCGCGCGACGGCACGCGTCGACATTGGGTGCGCGCACCCGGGTACGCGTGGCAACGAATCTCGATCGCGGACGACACGAAGCAAGAACACGTCGTGCGTCTCCCACGCGCGGGGTCCGTCGACCTGTTCGTGCTCGGCGGCAAGCCGCCCGAGGACAGCGCGATTCGCTTCTTTCGCGGTGGCGTCGGCGTCCCGATCGCCGACTTCGCGGTCGCACGCGACGGCTCCCAACGCGTCGACAACCTGCTCCCGGGCACCTACTCCGTGCGACTGCAGAAAGGCCAGTGGTTCCGTCGCCCGCTCGTGCTCGCGCAGGCCGACGTCGAGATCCGGCCCGGCGCGCGCGAGTCCGTCGAGCTTCGCGTCGACGAACAGGTGCTGGCGCCACCCAAGACCCTGGTCGCCGGCTCGTTGCGCGTCCCCGCCGGATGGCGCGAGCTCGAACGCTTCCGCATCACGCTACAACCCGACCACGAGACGGCGCGGTGGAACGACAAGTGGCAGAGCGCGTACTTCCACACGTTCGAACGGACGGACGATGACGGCGTATTCCGCTGGAGCCTCGGCGAACTCCACTGCGGCGAATACATGCTCACCGTGAGTCCGACCGAGCACCGACGCATGATCTCCGTGCGCGAGGGAGCAGCGGACAAGTTCGAAGTCGTGGTGCCCGACCCGGCCGACGTCCTGGTGCGACCGGTCGACGCGCAGTCGGGCGATCCGATCGTGACCGAGAAGATCGTCTGGCACGGCGAGATCCCGGGCCACGTTGGCGGCTACGGGCTCCGGAGCGCGAAGTACGACGCGGACTCCGGCGGCTACCCGTTCCAGGCCTCGCTCGGGAAAGCGTACATCGGCGTCCGCGCCGAGGGCTACGAACGAACCGAGCGAGCGGTCGAAGTGCTGACCGGACAGAACGAGTTCACGCTCCGGATCGAGCGCGCATGCGGCGTGCGCGTCGTGCTCGACGGTCTCGAGCAGGTCGCGAAGTTCGCACTCGAGCCGATCGACCACGACGGCCGAGAATCCGACCGCGGCCGCGGCTGGTCCCACGTGACGAAGCCGGGGCGCTACACACTGCGAATCCCTCCGATCGAGGGCTACGAGCCGGTCCCGGACCGCGAGATCGACGTCCGGACCGGCCAGATGCTCGAGGTCCGCATTCCGCTGCGGAAGCGCTGAGACCGGCGGTTTTCGCCGCTGGAATCGACGGCGACCTCCGGATACGGTCCGCGTCGATGTCTCGCCGAAACGCGGTCCGACCGGAGCGAACGCACGCGACGGTCCCCGGTCCGAGCGGCGCGACGTCCTCGCAGGCAGCGAGCCAGGTGGCGTAGCCAAGTGGTTAGGCAATGGATTGCAAATCCATGAACGCGGGTTCGATTCCCGCCGCCACCTCCATTTCTCTCCTCGCGCTCGTCGCGACGAGCTGCCTGCCGGACACCTACGCCTACCTGACGGTGCCGGTTACGACGGAGAACGGCGACGGGCAACCGCTCGCGATCGTCGACCTTTCGCTCGCGGAGCTGGCCGCCCGCGCGGACGACTTCGATCGGAACGACCTGGCGGTGTATCACCTCGGGCGTCACCCGATCGCGCACACGCTCGTCGACACGGACGGCAACGGCACGGTCGACCACGTCCGCGTGAAGGTGCCGATCCCACCGGGCGCCGGCACCGAACTCGTCGTCACGAGCCCTGGCCCACGTTCGACCGCGGCGGTCGTCGAGGGCGGCTCTGCGGCGCAGGTCGTCGTGCGCTACGAGCGCATCCGCGGCTGAGCTGGGAGCTCACTCGAACATCATCGGCGCGCGCACTGCGTCGACGACTTCGGCACCGCGCAGGCGCTCGATGATCGCGAAGGCGAACGCGAACGCGGTCCCGGGACCACGGCTCGTGATCACATCGCCGTCGACGACTACAGCCGACTCTTCGTACGGCGTGAAGGCTTCGACCTCGGCGCGCACGGACGGATGCGACGTCATCCGCGTGCCCGGCGCGATGCCGTGCGCCGCGAGCGCAGCGGGCGCCGCGCAGATCGCCGCGACGACGCGACCGGCCGCGAGCTGCTGGTCCGCGAGGAGCGCGCCGACGGCGCGCGACGCCGCGAGCGCTTCGCTGCCTCCGGCCCCACCGGGGAGCACGATGCAGTCGAAGGCCCCGCTCACGTCGTCGAGCGAACAGTCGGGCACGAGCCGCACGTCCCGACTGCAGGTCACGGGATCCGGCCCCGCCAGCCCCGCGAGCACGACGTCGATTCCGCCGCGCCGCAGCACGTCGACGACGATCGTGACCTCCATTTCCTCGGCACCATCGGCCAGAAGGACGAGCGCTCGGGAACGGTTCGAATCCATGTCAGGGGCTCCCTGGCGCCGACGGCAGCGCCGATATCGTTCTCACGGTCGACAGGACTATACTCCGCCCTCCCGATTCCCCGATGGGATCAGGGACCCGCCACGATGCTGAGCCGACTCCTCTCCTACCTGATCTTCTGGCTGATGATGATCATCATGACCGTCTCCTCGACGGTCTTCGTGATCTTCGTCTTCTTCCCGTTCGTCGTGCTGAAGGCGCTGTGGCTGGCGGTGAGTGGGAGGATGGGAGAAGCGACGGGGCCGAAGGGCGGGAAGGCGGAGAAGGCGAGTCGGGCGTAACTCCGACGAGCCTCAGATCAGAATCAAAGGCCGACGAGACGGCCTTGGGTTCCGATCCGAGGCATGCCGCGCGCATCCACGCGCGCCCGCACACCTCCCCTCCCCCTACCGCGCGCTCCCCCCATCCCCACACAACTTCGCCGGATCCAGCAACCCATCCAGCTCCTCCCCACTCAACTCCGTGCACTCCAGCGCCACTTCCTTCACCGTCCGCCCACTCGCCGCCGACTCCTTCGCGATCTTCGCCGCGGTTTCGTACCCCACCGCCTCATTCAGCGCCGTCGCCAAAATCGGGTTCATCTGCACCATCTTCGCGCCCTGCTCCGTCACCTCGGCGCCTTCCAAGCACCGCTCCCGGAACATGTCGCACCCGTTCGCCAGGATCACCGCCGACTCCACCGCATTCCGCGCCAAGAACGGCATCATCGTGTTCAGCTCGAACTGGCCCTGCGAGTTTCCGAACGCGACCGCACTGTCGTTCGCGAATACCTGCCCGCACAGCATCAGCACCGACTCGCAGATCACCGGGTTCACCTTCGCCGGCATGATCGAACTCCCCGGCTGCACCGCGGGGATCCGCAGCTCCGCGAGTCCATTCAACGGACCCGACGCCATCCAGCGCACGTCGTTGCCGACTTTGTAGAGCGCGCTCGCGAACGCGCGCAGCGCACCACTCGCGTGCACCACCGCGTCCAAGCTGCTCTGCGCCTGGAAGTGATCGTCCGTCTCCCGCACGTCGAGCCCGGTCTCCGCCGCCAGCTTCGCGCACACCTTGCCCGCGAACCCGGGCGCCGCGTTCACGCCGGTCCCGACCGCGGTCCCGCCGAGCGGCAGCTCGCACAGGTCCGCCAGCGTCGCTTCGATTCGCCGCGCGCCGCGCTCCACCTGGTTCGCGTACCCACGGAACTGCTGCCCCTGCCGCACCGGCATCGCGTCCATCAGGTGCGTGCGCCCGGTCTTGATGTCCGAGAACGTGTTGTCGGCCAGGTCGTGCAGGCACTCCGCCAACCGCCCCATCGCCGGCAACAGCTGCTCGCGAATCGCGAGCGCGATGCCGAGCTGCGTCGCCGACGGGAACACGTCGTTGCTCGACTGCCCCATGTTGACGTGATCGTTCGGATGAATCGCCTTGCTGCCGAGATCGTCACCCCGGATCTGGCACGCGCGGTTCGCGATCACTTCGTTCGAGTTCATGTTCGACGACGTGCCGCTGCCCGTCTGGAACACGTCGACAACGAAGTGCGCATCGAGCCGGTTCGCCGCGACCTCGGCCGCCGCCTGCTGGATCGACTCGGCGAGCGACCCGTCGAGCTTGCCGATCTCCGCGTTGACCGCCGCGGCGGCCCCCTTGATCAATCCGAGGCCCCGAATCACCTGCGGCGGGATGCCCCCACCGCTGATCGGGAAGTTGCGCCGCGCGCGCTCGGCCTGGGCTCCGTAGTAGGCATGCGCGGGCACCTCGACTTCGCCCATGGTGTCGCGCTCGATCCGAACCTTGTCACTCATGCGGCGGAGCATAGGCACGCCGGAACGGCGGATCGAGGCCGAGGCTTGCGCGATCCGCCGTCTTGGCGGATCCTCCGGGTGCCGCTCCACCCCTCCCAGACCCGGCGACCCAGATGCTGCGCTACCCGCTCCCCGTCCTCGTTCTCGCGTTCGCGCTCGCCTCGACTTCCTGCGAAGAGCGCCAGCTCTCCGCGCAGCCCGCCGATGCGGCGTCGTCCGCGGCCGCCGGCGAGCAGGATCCCAAGCGCCCCGCGAAGCAAGACCCGAAGAAGAAGCCCGCGTCGAAGCCGACATCGAAGCCCACGTCCAAGCCGACGTCGAAGCCCACGAAGAAGGAGAAACCGAAGGTCGCGATCACCGCCGCCGACCGCAAGTTCGCCGCCACGCGCTTCGCTGTCTGCGCGACGTGCCACGGCAAGAACGGCAAGGGCGACGGCCCCGTCGGCCGCGCGCTCAACCCGCGCCCGCGCAACTGGACCGACAAGAAGTGGCAGGCGTCGATCACCGACGAGAAGATCGGCAAGGTCATCCTCGAAGGCGGCGCGAAGCACGGCCTGAGCCCGATCATGCCGCCCTACCCGGACCTCAAGGACAAGCCCGGCGCCCTGCGCGTGCTCGTCGAGAAAGTCCGCGCGTTCGGCAAGTAGACGCGCGACGCGTCGTTGCGCGCGCGCTAGGGTGACTCGCCGCCGCGCGGAGATGGCGGAACTGGTAGACGCAGCGGACTTAAAATCCGCTGGGCCGAGAGGCCCGTCCGGGTTCGATCCCCGGTCTCCGCAAACAGTTACGAAACGCGCCGAACGGTGGACAGTCCGTTCGGCCCGGAAATTCGGCCCAAAACCGGCCCAAAGGCGGCAGACGAGATCCTCGCGAAGCTACGTGCGACACCGGTCCACTCAGCGCCAGGCACGGCGGCTACAAGTCGGCCAGGCCATCCCCACTATGCTTGAAGGACCGGGTGCGGATGTCGCCGCCGCCTGGATCCAGCGCACACACCTCGTGTTCCTCGGTCGCCC
>JANQJF010000105.1 GCA_028281765.1 Planctomycetota bacterium
GCGCGATCAGCTGGCGGGGGATCTGCAGCCGGAGCCCACGCGAGACCAGCAGATCGCGTCCGGGTTCCACCGCCTGCACTTGATCATCGATCGGGGCACGATGCTTCCCGAGGAGAGCCTCGCTCGGAACGTGATCGACCGGACGACGGCCTTCGGTACGGTGTTCCTCGGGCTGACCGTCGGTTGTGCGGTGTGCCACGACCACAAGTACGACCCGGTGCGGCAGCGCGACTTCTACCAGCTGTCCGCGTTCTTCAACAATCTGGACGCGCGGCCGGAGACCGGAGGGCGCGGTTCGAGTGATTTCTATCGCGGGCTCCAGCCGCCGTACGTCGAGATGCCTTCGAAGGCGCAGGCCGAGCGACTCGCCGAGTTCGATCGGCAGCTCGCCGCGGAGGGGGCCGACAAGAAGCGACTGCAGCGGGAACGTCGCAAGTTTCTCCGCGACGTGCCTGCGGCGATGGTGATGAAGGAGCGTGCGGAGCCGCGGGAGGCATTCATCCTGAACCGCGGCGCGTACGACGATCCCGGGGAGCGCGTCGAGCGTGACACTCCGGCATTCCTGCCGCCGCTCCCGAGTGACGAGGGCGCGCGGTCCCGCGCGGGTCTCGCCGAATGGCTCGTGACGGCCGACCATCCGCTCTTTGCGCGCGTCGCCGTCAATCGGCTTTGGCAGCAGCTGTTCGGCGTCGGCATCGTCAAGACGTCCGAGGACTTCGGCCGACAGGGCGAATGGCCGAGTCATCCGGACTTGCTCGATCACCTCGCTGTCTCCTTCCGCACTTCGGGTTGGAACGTGAAGTCGCTGATGAAGCGGATGGTCCTGTCCGCGACCTATCGGCAGTCGTCGGACGCGAGCGCCGAGGCCTTCCGGCGCGATCCCGACAACCGCCGGTTGGCCCGTGGATCTCGGTTCCGTCTCGATGCCGAAGTCCTGCGTGACCAAGTGCTCGCGACGGGCGGGTTGCTCAGCTCGTCGATGTTCGGGCCGAGCGTGAAGCCACCCCAGCCTGCGGGCGTCTGGAAAGCGGTGACCTTGCCCGACTCGTTCCCGAGGGTCTTCCAGGCGGACACCGGCGACAAGGTACGGCGGCGCAGCGTGTACACGTTTTGGAAGCGCGGCATGCCACCGCCGCAGATGACGATCCTGAACGCGCCGACGCGCGAGTTCTGCGTGGCGCGTCGCGAGCGGACGAATACGCCGCTGCAGTCACTGCTTCTGCTGAACGAGTCGGAGTATCTCAAAGCGGCGCGCAACCTCGCGCGGATCACGCTCGAGCAACCCCTGAAGTCGAACGCCGAGCGCCTCGCGTTCGCGCACGAGACGATCACGTCGCATCTCCCGGATTCGCAGGAGTCGTGGATCCTCCTCCCCGCGTTTCGCGACCTCCGAAGGAGATACTCGAAAGACGCTTCCTTGGCCGAGTCGCTCTGCGGTGGCCTCGACTTGCCGCCGAACACGGATCTCGCCGAGTTCGCGGCATGGACGATGGTCGTCAGCATGCTGCAGAACCTCGACATCACGAAGACGCGCCAGTGAACCAATGCAGCACCTGATCGACGAATACCATCGACTGGCGACGCGGCGGCAATTCTTGCGTCACGCGGGTGCCGGGATCGGCGCGTCCGCTGTCGCGTCGCTCTTGCCCGGTGCGCCTGTACCCGGTGCGCGTCGCGTCGAGGTCCCGCACCATCGTCCCCGGGCCAAGCGTGTGATCTTCCTGTTCATGGCCGGCGCGCCGAGCCAGCTCGATCTCTTCGACTACAAGCCGAACCTCGCCGAGCAGTTCCAGAAGCCACTGCCGAAGAGCATCAGCATGGGGCAGCGCGTCACCGCAATGACGCGCGGTCGCCAGCAGATCGTCGCGCCGTCGATGTTCGGGTTCGAGCGGCGTGGCGAGGGGGGCGTCTACTGGAGTGAGCTCCTGCCGCATCTCGGTGCCGTTGCCGACGAGATCTGCGTGATCAAGTCCCTGAACACGAACGCGATCAACCACGATCCGGCCAAGACGTTCTTGTGCACCGGCCACGAGATTCCCGGTAAGGCGAGCATGGGCGCGTGGCTGAGCTACGGCCTGGGCTCGATGAACCGCGATCTCCCGGACTTCGTCGTGCTGACGTCCGCGTTCTGGACCGGCGGCAAGCGCAACGTGCAGGGCCTCTACAGCCGACTCTGGTCGAGCGGGTTCTTGCCGTCGCGGCATCAGGGCGTCGCGTTCCAGGTCGCCGGGGATCCCGTTCTGTTCTTGTCGAATCCTTCGGGCGTAGACGCGGAGGTTCGGCGGCGAATGCTCGACGCGCTCGGCGAACTCAACCGCAAGCACCGTGAGGAGATCGGGGATCCCGAGATCGACACCACGATCGCGCAGCAGGAGATGGCATTCCGAATGCAGGCGTCGGTGCCCGAGCTGACGGACCTCTCCACGGAGCCGGCGGAAATCCTCGAGATGTACGGTCCCGAAGTGCACAAGCAGGGTTCGTTCGCGCGCAACTGCGTGCTCGCGCGCCGCATGATCGAGCGCGACGTGCGCTTCGTGCAGCTGTTCCACCGCGGTTGGGACCATCACTCGATCCTCCCGAAGCAGTTGCCGGGACAGGCCTACGACATCGACCAGCCGTCGGCCGCCCTGATCCTCGATCTCAAGCAGCGAGGCCTGCTCGACGACACGCTGATCGTCTTCGCCGGAGAGTTCGGCCGGACGGTCTACTGCCAGGGTCGCCTGAAGCGTGACGACTACGGCCGTGATCACCACCCACGCTGCTTCTCCGGGTGGGTCGCCGGCGGCGGCGTGCGCGGCGGCATCGAGTACGGACGCACCGACGACTTCAGCTACAACATCGTCGAGAATCCCGTCGCGGTGCGGGACCTGCACGCGACCCTCCTGCACCAGCTCGGAATCGACCACGAGCGGCTCGTATTCCCGTTCCAGGGTCTCGATCAGCGGTTGACCGGCGTCGAGTCGGCCCGCGTCGTGCACGACATCTTGAGCTGAGCCGCCGGACTCTCAGACCGAGGTGGGCGTCGAGCTCATGGCGCGCTTCGCGTGCTCGAGGAGTTCCTGAATCGTGAACGGCTTTGGCAGGAATCCGGCGAGTCCCTTCTCGACGAGAGCTTGCGTTGGCTCCGATCGCGCGTAGCCGCTCATCAGCACGACTGGCGTGCCCGGCCACCGGCGCTGAATCTCCTCGAAGGTCTGCTCGCCGGACATCCCCGGCATCGTCAGGTCGAGCAGCACGAAGCGAACGTCGGTGTCGATGCTCTCCAGGTAGTCGATTCCCGCCTGGCCGGAGTGGACGGCGTGGGGCTCGAAGCCGAGCTGCCGAAGCATGCTCTGGACGAGATCGTTCAGCTCTTCGTTGTCTTCGATGACCAACACGCGGCCGTCGCATTGGAAGTCGTCCTCCGGCGCCGCGGCTTTTGCGAGCGGCAGGAGAATGCACACTGTCGAGCCTTCGCCCGGAACGCTGTTCGTGCTCACGGCGCCGCGGTGGCTGCGCACGGCGCCGAGAGTCGTCGCGAGGCCCAGGCCTCGACCGGCGAACTTCGTCGAGAAGAACGGATCGAACATACGCGCTTCGGTCGCGGGATCCATCCCGCCGCCCGTGTCGCACACCTCGATGAATGCGTACTCGCCAGGTGCCGCAACGATCAGGTCTTCGCGCGTCGTGTTGTCGCTCGTGAGGGTCTTCTTGCCGACGCGGATCGAGACCGTGCCGCTGCCCGCGATCGCTTCGGTCGCGTTGAGGACGAGGTTGCGGAGCACGTTGCGGATCTGCTTCGCGTCTGCCTCGATGTCGAGACTCGGCGAGTCGATCTGGCACTCGATCGTCACGTCGTTCGTGAACGCGCCCTCGAGCACGGCGACCGAATCCTGCACGAGCCTCGGGAGGGACAGACGCCGGAGCCGTGCCGACTCGCCGCCCGAATAGGCGAGCATCTGGCGCGCGAGCTCTGCGGCGCGCGCAGCGTCTTGCGCGATGCGATTCACCGAGTCCCAGCCCTTGTCGTCGCGGCCTAGCGAGCGCAGCGCGATGTCGCACTGCTGCGTGACCGAGCCGAGAAGCTCTGCGAAGCCGAGCGAGATGTCCCCGGCCAGCGTCGCGAGGCTGGACGCCCTGTCTGCTTGCAGAAGGCGCGTGGTGTGTGTGCTGCGTTGCGTCGCGAATTCGTGACGAGCGATCGCGCGGCGAATCGCATCGGGTAGTGCGTCGCGAGTGCCCGCCACGACCTCGTGGGCGCCGGCGCGTAGGAGGGCGACCGCATGGCCGTCACTCGAGTCAGGAGTCACCGCGACGAGCGGGAGCGTGCAGCCGCCGATCCAGGTCAGCGCCTCGGCGGGGTCGGTTTCGATTCGCAACAACACGCACGCGAAGTGCTCGTTCGTGCGCGCGAGCGTCTCGGTGGCATCGGTGAGCGCGCCGACGCGCATCACCTCGAAGTCGTCGACCCGCAGGTCGAGATCGGAGGCCGATCCGACCGGATCGATCACGAGGATGGCAGGCTGGCGGTTCACGGGCGGCGTGGGGGTTTCTTCGGCACCGTGACCCGCGCGACTGCAGGTCGGCGTCTCGAAACGGGACCGCCCTCGCGAAGCGCCGATCTCGTCGGCGGTTGCGCGTCGCCTCCGTGGCGCGAGTGGCCTACTGCTGGCCCGCCGGTTCCGGCTCGGGGGCCTGCCGCGAGATGAGCGGGGCCACTCCAGAGGTCGACGATGGTGCGAGCGCCAGCACGTACGACGCGCGGTTGCGGCCGACGTCGACTTCGATCACGCTCGATGCGCCGAACGGTGCGCCGCCGCGTTGCGGTTGCACTTCGATCGTGTAGCGACCGGGATCGAGCTCGAGTCGCAGCGCCTGGCAGGTCGCGGGGAGCAGGCTCCAGCAGCGCAGGTCGGCGACTTCGCTCGCCTGCCAGAGGCTGCCGAGCACGGCGATGCCGAGGTCGAGCAGTTCACCCTCGGTCGAGCGGCCTTCTTCGCGCTCGTCGCGTGCGGCGCGCACGGTCTGCCGGGTGCCCTCGACGAGGATGACCTTGATCGCGCGCCGGACGAGGCCGCGCGCGACGCGGTAGTCGTAGGTCGCGTCGTATTCCTTCTTCGCGACTTCCTCGACGTCGGTGACGACCTGGGTCGAGCCCATCGGTTCGCCATTCACGAGGACGCGGAGCGAATCCGGGTTGTCACGGTGGAAAGCGAGCCGGTCGATCGGGACGCCCTTGGCGCTGATCTGTGGCCAGGTGCGACTCAGGGCCGCGATGATGAACTGCGCGAGCTGCAGCGCGCCCTGCGTCGCTTCGACCTCGTCCTCGACGCGGAACGGGCCGCGGCCGACGAGCCCGAGGATGTTGACGACGCCCTTGCCCGGCGCGGCGAACTTGCGCGACTCGACGCGCGCGAGCTCGTCCTTGAGCCAGGCCCGATCCGGCTCCATCTCGACGACGCGCTTCATCTGGAAGCGGGCTTCGTCGGCCGTGATCGGGTCCGCTTCCCGGATCAGCGCGATCATGAAGCTGCCGAACGCGACGAACTTGAAGGAGGCGTCCGGCGAGACGAGAGGGTTGCCGCCGAGGTCGTCCTGCTCCGCTTGCCACGCGTCGATGATCTTGCGCTGCACCTGGCCGACCTGGTTCGCGTAGGCGATCGCATCGTCACCGAAGATGCGGCCGGGTGAGACCAGTTCGACGGCGGCGAGCAGCGCCCGCAAGAGCACGCGCTCGAACGCGGCGCCCTCGAAGTCGAGCGCCGTGTCATCGCTGAGCCACGCGTTCATCGTCTCCATGAAGCCCCGTCCCTCGAGGCTGTCGAGCCGGTCACGCGCGGCGAGCCACGACTTGATCGCCGGGTCGGGCTGCCCGTTTGCGAGCTGCGCGATCCCGTGCTCGAGCTGGTAGAGGTGGACGTTGGAGTCGTTGTCCGAAACCAACTCGGCGACGAGCTGGTCCGCGGTTGCGAAGTCGCCCGCCGAGTACGCGTTTCGCGCCGGCTCCATGTAGTCGGTCGCGGAGCAACCGAAGAGCCAGGTCGAAGTCGTGATCAGCAGCGCACGAGAGAAGACGGAGCGAAGGTCGGTCATGGCGGGCTGGAGGCAGAACTGCGTCCGCACGCGACCGGAACCGACCGCGTGCGGAGCCGCGCGGCGGATCAGCGGTATTCCTTGCGGATGTCCTTGTCGGCCTTGATGTTCGCGCCCGTCTCGGAGTCGACCATATCGAGCGTGAGGCGGTAGCGGCGCTGACGCACGTCGCCCTGCGACTGCTGGCCGCCGGTGAGCTTCGCGAAGATCAGCGCCTTGACCGGGTTGCCGGCCTGGATCTCGAGGACCTCGAAGAACTTGCGGCGCTTCGCCGGCAGGAACAGGTCGTCCGGCATCAGGCCGGTTTCGCGAAGCGCGGCGCCGACGTAACGCTGGCTGACGGTGTTGAAGCCGCCGAAGCTGTTGATTCCGGTGTCGATGATCTCGTTGAGCTCGTCACGCCACTCGCCGAGTTCCTCGCTCTGGCGGTTCTCGATGCCGGCGAACGCGACGTTGAGGCCGGTCGGGCGCGAGCCGGACAGGACCTGATCGGTGTACTTCTGCAGCAGTTCCTGCGTGGCACCCTTCACGATGAGGTCGTAGGTCGCGGAGCCGGCGCGGTTGCCGCCGACGAGATCGCCTTCGTCGTCTTCCATGATGCGACCCGCGGGAGCACCGCAGGAGGTCAGCAGCAGGAGCGTGAGCGCAGAAAAGCAAAAGGTTTGGATTCGCATGATGGTGTGCCGGAATCGGCTGGTTACGGGGTGGTAGGGAGTGAAGCCTGGCGCCAATTGAAGCGTGAGCGGCTTCGAATGGAAACTCGTTCGCGGGGAACGGGCGTCAGCTGCCGAGTCGCGAACGGATCGGGCCGATCATCCACGGCTCGAGCACGACGGTCTCGGTGTAGGCGCGGACCTTGTCCTTCAGGTCGAGGACGCGCACGGTCATGACGTAGTCCTCGATGCGGCGGCCGATCTTCGTGCGCACGACGACGTCGGCGGAGTCGCCGAGCACGGTTTCGATCGAGCCAGGGTCGATGCTGTGGTCGAACTTCGACTCGAGCATGTCCGCTTGCATCAGGCTGACCGCGAAGCGGCGGTCGGTCGCCGGGATGATCTGCACTTGATCTCCGGTGATCGCGCGCACGCGCTTGGCCATCGTGTTCGCGAGGTCGACGGACAGTGCGCCGGCGGACGTGCCGTAGAGCTCGGCGCGACGACTGCCGTAGGTGGCGAGTGCTTCGCCGCCGGACTCGAACTCCTCGCCGAGCACCTTCATCGGTTGGTCGAGGGCGTAGGCGAGCGGGTCTTCCGCGCCTTCCGCCTTGCCCTTGCGCTCCGCGGCTTCGAGTGCCGCCTGGATCGCTCGCTGGAAGGTCGCGAGCTTGCGTGCGGCCTTGCCGGTCGAGTTCACCTCGAGCGGCAGGACCGCGACTCGGCGATTCAGCAGCAGTTCGGGCTTCTGATCGAACAGGCTCGAGAGCGCGACGGTCGCCAGCACCTCGAACTCGCGGTCGACGGAGGGCTGGAACGGCTTCGCGCGTTCGCCGATTCGCCACGCGCCTGGGCGGTCGAGGTCTTCGACGAGCATGGCCGCGTCCGACGGCTTGCGGACGCGGAAGGAGCCGTGTGCGATCTCGCTGCCGGCGCGGACATCGCTCCCGCGCAGCTCGAAGTCGACGCGGCGTGCGCCCGAGAAGCCGCGACCTTCGGTGACGTTGATCGTCCCCGTCGCGACCGCTCCGATGTGGTAGAGGCCGGAGAGGCGCTTGGCCATCGCGATCGCGGAGGCCTCGTCGCGGATCACGTCGAGGCCGCGGTTGCTCGCGTGGATCGCATCTCGCAACTCGTCGCCGGCGAGCACGCGTCGTCCCGCTCCCTCGAGCTTGCGCGTGATCGTGGCCGCGATCCGGTCCCCGATCACGCATGGGGCCCACTGCGCCGTGGCGCGCGTCATCAGGAAAGTCGGGAAAACGACGACGTAGCCCTTCGTCGCCGCCGTGCGTGCCACGAAGTCGTCCGCGAACTGCGCGGTCATCGATTCCCAGGAGCCCTCGGCGTCCGTGCTGGCGCCGCGCGCGACTCCGCCGCCGCGGTCACCGCCCCCCGGACTCGGGTTCGCGTCACGCGGGATCTCTTCGCGTGTTTCCCGCGCCGTCTCTTCGGGGTTCCTCTCGGCAGCCGGCTCCGGACCGGCGCAGGCGGCGAGGGACATCCCGAGCGCGAGCGCGACGAGATTTCGGCTGGGGGCCGTAGACATCAGGTTCTCCAATTCTCCTGGGGACCGTCGCTGTGTGTTTGCGCCCGGTCCGTGCTGCTGCCGCGCGGACAGCCTAGCGCTTCTGCTCGTACTCGTCGTTGGCCTTGTCGGTCATGCCGTCGAGATCGACGCGCGGTTCCCGTTCGGGGCCGGCGCATGCACCGAGGAACATGCCGAGGCAGAGGATGGCGACGAGGGACGAGAGCTTGCGGTGGAACGATTTCATGTTGGTTCTTCTCCGAATGCCCCCAAGCATGACGAAGTCGGGCTCGATTACCGCGCGGAATCCGAGCACAGGAAAAATTCAGCGTCCGTGGGGGCGCGGAGTGCGTCGGGTCGCGGGAGCGCGATCGCATCGCGCGGCGTGTCAGGAAATCCGCGAATTCTTCACGCCGCGTCCGGGCGGTCTGCGGGCCGCGGCTCTCAGCGTCGCCGAAACTCGTCCGGCCACGTCACGCGCGTCTGCGTCAGGGCTTCGCGCACGGCCTCGACGCCGTCCGTCCCGAAGCCGCGGCACACGTTGAGGCTCAGCTCCTCGAGCCACGGCATCTTCGCGAGCTGGCGCAGACCGTCGTCCGTGATGCCGTGATTCCCGGCGAGGTTGAGCTTTCGGAGAGACTCCATCCGGGTCAGCGACATGATCGTGTCGTCGTCCGCGCCCGTGAACGACAGGTCGAGTTCGCGGAGTGCGGGCAGCGTCGGTAGCTCGATGCCGTCCTGGACGCCGTAGGAGTGATTGCTGAGGTCGAGGACTTCGAGGTTCCGCAGGGTCTGCAGTGCGGTCATCGAATCACCCGTCAGCGACCGGCACATGCGCATGCGCAAGACGCGAAGCTTGCGCATCCTCGCGATCTGCCGGAACGCGTCGTCGTCGAGCGACTTGCAGTGACCGACATCGAGCTCTTCGAGTTCGGATCGAGCGAGCGCTTCGAGCCGGGAGCCGACGTTCGTGCCCGACACGTCGAGCGATCGCAGCATTCGATTCTCGGCGAAGAACGGAATCGCTCCGTTCACGTCGAGGGGTAGGTCCTCGAGGCTCAGCGTGCGCAGGTTCTTCGCGAGGGTGAGCTGGCGCAGACCGATGTCGGTGACCTTGCCGAGTCGGCGACCCGAGAGATCGAGCGATTCGAGATTGGGGATGGTCACGAGGGCGCCGAGGCCTTCGTCGGTCAGAGACGCGCTGTTCGATACGTCCACGACGCGGAGCGCGTCGTGTTCGTCGAAAGCGTCGAATCCCGCGCCGCTCATGCGTCCGCTCTGCTTGAACAGTTGTCCGATGGTCGGGATGTCCGCAAGCAGCGGCACCTGCTTTGCCGCGGTGTATTCGAAGTTCAGTTCGCGCAGGTGCGGTAGAGCGGCGAGCTTGCGGAGTCCGTCGTCGCCGAAGAGCGCGTAGCGGAACGTCAGCTTCTCGAGGCGGAGGCACTCGGCGACGTGGACCATGCCGGCGTCCGTGATCGCACGCGTACGCGTGAGGTCGAGTTCCCGCAGCTTCGGGAAGTCCTCGAGTCGTTCGAGGTCGGAGTCGACGAGTCCGCGCAGCGTAAGTCGCTCGAGCTCGGTGGAGAGTTCGTCTTTCGCGAGTTTCTCGAACTCCGCCGACGTCTGCACGATGCCGAGTGCCTTGCGAGCGAGCCAGTCCGCGCGCACGACGTGTCTACGCAGCCCGAGCGCGGTTGTCTTCGGGATCGCGAAGTCGCCGAGACCGCGCACGCCGATGCGGCGGTCTTCGAAGAGGTTGAGGGCGATCTCCATGCGACGTCCGTCGGCCAGCCGGAGTTCGATGCGGTTCGACCATTTCCAGCCGGCGGGATCGAGTTCTCGGAACTCCTTGGCGAAGCCAGCGACGATTGCGGCGACTTCGTCCTTCGCGTCGACGACAACGGCGGGCAGCCCTCGCGTTTCGGTCGGGTCGGCGGGCGAGTGCGCGGCCTGGACAGAGATCGAGCGGACCTTGGCGACGAGCTCGAGGAACTGTGCGCGGTTCTTCGGCCGCACGATCTGCGGGTCTTGCGTCGCCGGACTAGGCGCGTCCTCGGGAGTCGGTGTCTCGTTCGCGATCCATCCCGCGGCGAACGAGACGCCGACTCCGAGGAGCAACAAGCCCGCGGCGAGCCACGGCAGAGACGCGAGGCGCGAGCGAGCCCAGGAGCGACTCGACTCCGCGAGCGCGACGCGTCGCAGAGCGTCCGCGCGTTCTGCGTCCCCTTGGGACAGCACGCGGTCCGCCAGGTCCGCCGGCGGCTGGAGTTCGCCCAGTCGCTCCTCGAGCGCGAGGTGGATGGGGTCTTCGTGTTCGTCGTGCATCGTCATCGCTCGTCTCCGTTTCGGGTCGCCTCGACACAGTTGCGGAGCCAATCGCGCACGCGCCGGAGCAGCGCCTTCACTCCGGCCTCCGACAGTCCGAGCCTCGTCGCGATCTCCCCGCGGGACGCACCGTCGCGGTAGCGCAGGTCGATGGCTTCGCGTGAACGGGCTTCGAGCCGTTCGACGCAGGTCACGAGCGCGTCCGAGAACGCGTCTTCACGCGCGGTGGTCGACTCGTGCCACTCGGCATCCAGCCGTTCGAGCGACCGCATCGCCGGCCGGCTTCGAGCCGCCCGTAGCTCCATGAAATAGAGGTTCCGCGCGGTGGTGCGCAGCCAAGCCGCCGCGCGCTCCCGGGTTTGCCCCGCGACGCCGTGCGACAGCCCGGCGAGGAACGCGTCCTGCAACAGGTCGGGAGTGCGATCGTGTGGGCAGCCCAGGTATCGGAGATAGCGCCAGAGCGCGGTCTCGTGGTCTCGGATCCAGCGCGCTGCGTCGGTCCGGCCGGTGTCGCGTAGTTGGGGCTCGGTCATGCCGCTGCCAGAGATGCTCGGGCGGCGGGAAAGGGTACAGGAATCTCGAATTCCGACCGACTCAACGCGGCGATGCCCGCTTGCGGAACGGCGCCGCGGGAAGGCCCGCGCCGTTGATCAGGCTCCATTCCGGCACGGGGGCCCAGGCGTATCGGGCTTCGACCGGAGCCCGCACGTCGGGTGCGGAGAGGATCACTTGGTGGCCGTCGATCTCCGCGGTCGCGGGGTGGAAGCGTCCCTCCTCTCCGGCGACTTCGAATCCGACCGGGCCGCGTCCGTGCGTCCACGCGAGACCGTCCGCGTGTGTGAACTCGATCCGGAGTCGACGGCCCTCGCGCCGAACGTTCGATGGCGTCGGTCCTGCGAAGGGGATATTCCGGCCGTACGTTTTGGTGAGAGCGATGCGAGCGAGGCGCTCGCCCACGGGGCGCTTGTCTGTCGGGTGCACGTCGGTCGGGTGTCCGACGTCGATCGCGACGGCCATGCCGGTCTCCGGCAGGTCGAGGCAGGCGGCCTGCACGTCGCGGAACTCCGGCCAGTTCGCGCGCCCCATCGCCGGCAGCTGCACGAAGTAGAACGGCAGCTTCGGCCGCGACCATGCGCGGCGCCAATCCGTGACCAACATGCGGAACAGGCGGCCTGCGAGCTCCGGCCGATGCGCGTTCGATTCGCCTTGGTACCACAGGACTCCGGCCATCGCGCTCGGGGCCAGCGGCCGGATCGCGCTTTCGAAGAGGAGTCCCGGCGCGTTCGTTGGCGGCTCTTGGGGGCGGGGCACGCCGGTCAGCAGAACTGCGAGGGAAACGAGCGAGAGCATGTCGGGTCCGGGGCGTGGCTGCCGCTAACGTAGCCTCGCGGTGCATCCACGATGAAGCTCTTCGTTCTCGTTCTGGTTCTGTCCTTCCCGTTTGCCGCGGCGGCGTCGGCTGCGCCGCAGCAGAAGTCCGCGACCAGCTTCGAAACCGCGCCGACGGGTGAGTTCGAGGAAATCGATACCGAGGTCGGGGTGTGGACCGCGAGCCTTGGCGATGCCGTCATCGACGCGGGTCACCGCAAGAGCGGTCGGCGGTGCTTGCACATCGTTGGCGGCGAGCGTCGCCAGGTCGTGCTGGTGCCGAGGCTCGACGCGGACGTCAGCGCGCTGACGTTCTGGGCCGAGCGTTGGACTCGACGCGAACCGTTCGAGTTTCGCGTCGAGCGTTTCGATCGCGGCAAGTGGCGCGAGGTGTATCGCGGCGACGACGAAGTCGTGATCGGCACGTTCAAGACGTACGTACGTGTCCCGCTCGAAAGCAATCCGGCCAAGCTGCGTTTCTGGTGCACGTCGCCTTCCGGCGTGTTGATCGACGATCTGCGGTTCGCGCGGGCGGCTCCGATGGAGTTGGCGTCCGTGACGACGCGCCAGCCGATGGTGCCATGCTTGATCGGCAAGAAGCGCAACACCGTTGCGCGGATCGAGATCGAGACCGTCGGCGGATTGCAGCCGCTCTCGCTGCGGGAGGTCCGGGTCAACCTCCGCGGGACGACGAGTCTCGACGACGTCGAGTCGGTGGAGCTTTGCGATCCGCAGGGCGAGCGGTTCGGTCGGGCGTTGCCACCGGCGCGCGAGCTCGTGTTCTCCGGGAGTCGAGTGCTGCAGGAAGGTGCCAACGCGCTCCTCGTCTCGGTCACGCTGTCGCCTCGTGCCGACATCGATCACTTCGTCGATGCGGGGTGCGACTCGATCGCGTTCGAGGACGGCACCCGTGCGGTCCCGGACGTCGCGAATCCGCCAGGTGCGCAGCGCTGTGGCATCGCGCTGCGGCAGGGCGGCGACGACGGTTCGGTTGGCTACCGGATCCCCGGCATCACGACGACGAATGCCGGGACGCTGATCGCGGTCTACGACATCCGCTGGCGCAACCGCGGGGATCTCCCGGGCGACATCGACGTCGGCATGTCGCGCAGCGTCGACGGCGGCCGCACGTGGGAGCCGATGAAGGTGATCCTCGACATGGGGAACGATCCGAAGTTCCGCTACGACGGCGTCGGGGATCCGTCGATCCTCTACGACTCCGTAGGCGACACGATCTGGGTCGCGGCTACCTGGAGCCACGGCAACCGCTCGTGGCGCGGCTCGGGACCCGGCATCACGCCCGACGAGACCGGTCAGCTGATGCTGGTCCGCAGTGACGACGATGGGCGGACGTGGTCCGAGCCGATCAACATCACCGCGCAGGTGAAGCGGCCGGAGTGGTGCTTTCTCCTGCAGGGTCCGGGGCGCGGCATCTGCATGCGCGACGGCACGCTCGTGTTCGCGGCGCAGTATCAGGACACGCCGGAGAAGAAACGGATGCCGCATTCGACGATCCTCTACAGCTGGGATCGCGGCAAGACTTGGCAGCTCGGCACCGCGCCGGAGCCGAACACGACGGAGGCCCAGGTCGCGGAACTGGACGATGGCGTGCTGATGCTCAACATGCGCGACAACCGCGGCGGCTCGCGTTCGGTCTACACGACGAGCGATATGGGCGAGACGTGGACCGAGCATCCGACGTCACGGAAGGCCTTGGTGGAACCCGTGTGCAACGCGGCGTTGCTGCGCGCGAACGAGGGCACGCTGCTGTTCGTCAATCCCGCGGTGCGCAAGGCGCCGCGCCGTCGGATGACGATCAAGGCGTCGGGTGACCTCGGGCTTTCGTGGCCGATCGAGCGTCAGCTGTTGATCGACGAGGGCACGAGCGCGGGATACCCGAGCGCGACGATGATCGACGAGCACACGGTCGGCGTGTTCTTCGAAGGGAGCGCGGCTCATCTGACGTTCATGCGCGTTCCGTTGAGCGCCCTCGACTGATCCGGCCCCTCAGAACATCGTGACCATCGCGCGTCGCTGCGCCGGCACGCGTTCGTCGGGAGTGAGGATGCCGCGCAGGTTCAGCGGGTCCGCGGCCGCGACCGTCGGCGGCTCGCGCCCTTCCTGCGAGCGGCGGACCTGACGCAGCTTCGTGACGGCGTCCGGCGTGGCGAACTGCTCGCCCGCGAAGCCGGCGACGAAGCGACCGCCGCGCACGGTGCCGCGCAGCTCGCGCATGCGGCCGACGCGCACGAGTTCGCGCCACGGCAGGGGCTGCTGCTCGCGAAGCAGGAGCCGCCGGAACACGACGCCGTAGCGCTCGAGCAGTCGGTCGAAGACGAACTCCGGATCGAGCTCGGTTTCGTGGCTCGCTGAGATCGCGGCCCAGCGCCCGATGCCGAACGGGACCTGGCGGTCCTTGCGCTTCGATGGTGCGACCAGCATCTGCCGCACCGCCGCGAACGAGTCGCAGGTGACGACGCCGCGCGCGACGAGCTCGCTGATGCCCTCCTCGAACTGGCTCGGCAGCAGCCGGATCGCGTGTTCGAGATCGGTCGGGAACGTCGCGCCGCGGCGCTCGAGTTCTTCGAGGATGGTGGCGGCGGCCGCGCCGAGGTCTTCGGGGGGTGTCGCGTCCGCTCCGGCGCGCCACATCGCGAGCTGTTCGCGTGGCACGAGTGCGAGCGGCGTATTGCGAACTGCGGACTGGCCGCGGCCCCAGAGTCGACCCCACGCGACTTCTCCGGAGAGCGTCAGCTGGTCGAGCCATTCGCGCCGGTAGCCGCGGACGCGCTGCGGCAGAACGTGGGTCTCCCAGGCGTACGCCGGCACTTCGATGCCGGACAGCTGGCGGATTACCTCGCCGAGGCCGGCCATCCCCTCGGCCTGCTCGCCCGGCGCGACGTGTTGCCACGCGGCGAGGAAGTGCAGGAACGCCGCGGCCGTGACCGGCTCGATCTCCGCGCGTAGCCGCTCGACGGTGTAGCGGTGGATCCGTGCGAGCAGGCGGCGATCGCACCACGCATCGCGGCCGTCGAGCCGGACCTGCATCGCTACGCCTTCGCTCTGTAGCTCCTTCAGGAGCGGCTCGTCGTCGAACACCGGGCCGAGCGCCTCGAGTCGTCCGCGCAGGACCGCGCGCGGATCGCGGGTCGCTTCGGTTGCGAACCAGCGATCCCCTTCGAGCTGCACTCGACCCGACGTCGCCAGCTCGTCGATCCATTCGGTCCACGCGTGGTCCGTGGCCTCCGCGACGGTGACGAAGCCCATCCAGCCGAGCGCTTCGTGCACTTCCTCGGCGTTCTCCGGCTGCGGCCAGGCCTCTTCCCGCACGCGTTCGACGGCGGCGTGGTCGAGTGCACCGAGCTCGTCGGCGGTGCGCGCGTCGAGCGCGCGGCGCTTGACCACGGCCTGGGTGCGTCGCTCCTCGAGCGGTGCGTCGTCGAGGAACGCGAAGTTGCCGGCGTTGAGGATCTCACAGGCGAACTCGGACGGGGTCGGCGTGTCGACCGCCAGCGTCTCGATCGAGCCGTCGCGAATGCCGCGGAGAACTTCGATCATGCCGTCGACGTCCATCGCTTCGTGGAGGCAGTCTTCGACGGTCTGTGTGACGAGCGGGTGGTCGGGTACGGGCAGGTCGCCCGGGGGCAGCGTCTCGCCGCAGGCGCGCGCCTCGGGGAATGCCGCGGCGAGGGCGTCATCGGCGCGCATGCGCAGGATCGGCGGCGGCACGCGCTTGCCGCTCTGGAAGCGCGGCACGACGAGCGCGCGCGAGACGTTCCAGCGCCAGCGCGTCTCGAACATCGGTGCCGGCAGCAGCGCCTGTACCAGCACGTCGCGCGCGGTGTTGGGGTGCAGGAACTCGAAGACGTCCTCGAGCGCGAAGCTGTGCATCGGACCGAGCGACAGCACGATCGCCTCTTCGTTGGCGGCCGCCTGGAGTTCGAATCCGAAGCCGCGGCAGAAGCGCTTGCGCAGGGCGAGGCCGAGCGCCCGGTTGATGCGGCTGCCGAACGGAGCGTGCAAGATGAGCTGCGTGCCGCCGCTCTCGTCGAAGAACCGCTCGGCGACGATGCGTCGTGTCGTCGGGATCGCGCCCAGCGTCTTCTCGCCGGACGCGAGGTACTCGGCGAGCTGGGTCGCGGCCGCGGCCGACAGTCCGATCGTGTCGCGACTCCACTGCTCGGAGGTCGCGTTCGATCGCACTTCGGATGTCGCCGCGGCGAGTTCGCGCGAGCGCGACGGCGCCTCGCCGAACCAGAACGGCAGCGTCGGCGGCAGTCCCTTGGCGTCCGCGACGCGGACCTTGCCCGGCTCCACCTTCAGAATGCGCCACGATGTCGTGCCGAGCTGGAAGATGTCGCCGGCGTTCGATTCGATCGCGAAGTCTTCGTCGAGCGTGCCGACCCGGATGCCTTCCGGCTCCTGGACGACCTCGTAGTCGGCGCGGTCGGGGATTGCGCCGCCGGAGGTCACGGCGGGAATACGCGCGCGCTTGGTCGCGAGGACCCGCTGACCGACGCCGTTTTCGTGCAGCAGCGCGTAGCGGCCCTGCGTGTGCAGCGCGATCGCGCCGTCAAACTCCTTACGCGTCAGTTTGCGATACGGCCACGCCCGGCGCGCGAGGTTGAACAGCTCGTCGCGATCGCGGTCGTCCTGCACGCACGCCGCGACCAGCTGCTGGGCGAGGATGTCGCACGGACCTGGCGGGACGATCGTCTCGTCGAGTTCGCCTCGGTCGACCGCGAGCAGGATCGCACTCGCCGCGACGAGTTCGTCGCGCGTCAGCGGGAAGATGCGGCTCTTCGGGACCAGGCCCTGACCGTGACCGGCGCGGCCCGCGCGTTGGAGGAACGTCGCGATGCGCGCGGGCACGCCGACCTGGATGACGAGGTCGACGTCGCCGATGTCGATGCCGAGCTCGAGGGACGCGGTCGCGACGAGCGCCTGGAGTTCGCCATTCTTCAGTCGTTGTTCGGCGTCGAGGCGACGCTCGCGGGAGAGGCTCCCGTGGTGGCTCGCGACCTTGTCTTCGCCGAGGACTTCGCAGAGTTTCGCGGCGATGCGTTCGGTGAGCTTGCGCGTGTTCGCGAACACGAGCGTCGTCGTATGCTCCTGGATCAGGCCGACGCACTGCTCGTAGATCTCCGACCAGGTCTCGTGCGAGCACACGGCCGTGAGTGGGGAGGCGGGCACTTCGAGCGCGAGGTCGAGCTCGCGCAGGTGGCCGGTGTCGACGATCGTGCACTCGCGACCGGTGCCGGTGAGGAAGTTCGCGGTGCGTTCGATTGGTCGCTGCGTCGCCGACAGGCCGATGCGTTGGAACTCGCCGGCGAGGTCGGCGAGCCGTTCGAGGGTCAGGGCCAGGTGGGCGCCGCGCTTGTCCCCGACGAGCGCGTGGATCTCGTCGACGATGACGGTCCGCGTCGTCTTCAGCATCTCCTGGCCGCTCGCGCTCGTGAGCAGGATGTACAGGGACTCCGGAGTCGTGACCAACACATGCGGCGGCTTGCGGCGCATCGCCGTGCGCGAGGACTGCTTCGTGTCTCCGGTGCGCACGAGCACGCGGATCTCCGGTAGCGACGGGTCGAGCTCGCGCAGCTCCTCGAGCGGCTGCTGCAGGTTCTTCTGCACGTCGTTGCTGAGCGCCTTGAGCGGGGAGACGTAGACCACCTGGGTTTCGTCCGCGAGGGAGGCGCCCTGCGCAACGAGCCGGGAGATCGCGTCGAGGAAGGCGGTCAGGGTCTTGCCCGAGCCCGTTGGGGCGGCGATCAGCGTGTGGTCTCCCCGCGAGATGGTCGGCCACCCGGCGCGCTGCGGGGGGGTCGGGCCATCGAAGCGTTCGAGGAACCAACGGCGCACCACGGGATGGAACGCCGCGGTGGTTGCGTCGGCATCGGGGGACGGGGTGCGGGTCGGCATCGGAGTCCGGCCACGATACCAGCTTCGGAGAAGCGAACGTCGCGCCGACTGAGCCGAGCTTTCTCTGCAAAGGCCGCGCCCTTTTTTTCGGGTTCCGTGGCCTGGGTCAATACTCGGGTAGCCGTTCCCGCGACTCGAGGCTCGGGGGCTGCCCAACCCGTACCCGCCCATCCTGCTATGATCCCAACGACTTCAGACCCGAGAGATGCAGGCATTCGACTCCACCAGCTGGTCGCTCGTTCTCGGAGCGGCACGTGCGGTGCCCGAGGAACGAGATCGGTTCTGCGCGCGCTACGAGCCGGTGATTCGCGCGTATTTCTCGGCGAGGTGGCGACTGCCGGTCCAGCACGATCGGGTCTCCGATGGTTCTCAGGAAGTCTTCGTGCGCTGTTTCCAGCCTGGTGGTGCGCTCGAGCGCGTCGATCCGAAGCGGCCGGCGGGGTTCCGTGCCTATTTGCGAGGGTTGGTGAGCAACGTGGCCTCCGAGATCGAGCGCCGCCGCCGTCGCCGCGCGGTCGTCGAGCTCGGTCCGGACTCCGAGCTTTGCGATGTGGTCGGCTCTGCGCGTACGGCGTCGGCTGCGTTCGATCACGCCTGGGCCGCGATGGTCACGGCCGAGGCCTGGCGTGTCGTGGCCGGACGTATGCTCACCAAGCGCGAGGGCAGCGAGCGCCTCGCGGTCCTGCGAATGCGCTACGTCGATGGGATCAAGCCGCGCGAGATCCAGCGCGAGCTGGGTTTCGAGGACGTCGACGACGTCTATCGGATCATCGCGACCGGTCGCTACCAGTTCCGCATCGCGATGCTGAGCGTCATGGCATCGTACTACCCCGATCTGTCGCCGCTCGAGCTCGAAGAGAAGTGCCAGGAACTCACCGAGCTGTTGTGAGCTTCTGATGCACGACCGCGACGAGTCCTCGAACGACTTCGTAAGTCGGGGTTTGAGTTCGATTCTGAAGCGGTTCACCGACGGCGAGCTCGCCGCGGCGTCGCCGGGTCGAGTGGAGTCCTCCGCCGAGCGACGCGCCGACCCCGAACCGCTGCCGGAGAAGATCGCCGGCTACCCTGTCGAAGGCCTCATCGGTCGAGGCGGCATCGGCCTGGTCTATCGGGCGACGGACCCGGAGCTCGGCCGGACGTGTGCGATCAAGGTCCTCGCGCGTCGCCACGCGGAGGATGCCGACCTGCTGCGGCGGTTTCGCGATGAGGCCCGGGTCTGCAGTCAGCTCCAACATCCTGGCGTGGTCCCGATCCATCGGATCGGGACACTGGATGACGGTCGTCCGTTCTTCGTCATGAGAATCGTCGAGGGGGAGACGCTCGCAGAACTGCTGCAGGCACAGCTCGAGCTCGAGCGTAGCGAGCGTGGTCTGTTGCAGATCTTCGCGAAGGTCTGCCAGACGGTCGCGTTCGCGCACGCACGCGGGGTCGTTCACGGCGATCTGAAACCGGCCAACGTCATGGTCGGTGCGTTCGGAGAGATCCAGGTCATGGACTGGGGGTTCGCGCGCGTTGTCGATCCCGACAAGGTGCCGACACTCGAGCCAAGGGATCCCGATTCGGAGAGCGCGCGCCACGTGCTCGGAACACCCGCCTACATGGCGCCTGAGCAGGCACGTGGCGATGACGACGGCGTCGTCGCTCGCACGGACGTGTTCGGACTCGGCGCGATGCTGTGCGAGATCCTGACCGGAGAAGCGCCGTACGTCGGAGCCACCCGCGACGAGCTGCATCTTCACGCGGCGCAGGGCTGGACGCAGGGCGCGGAGGAGCGCCTGCGCGCGTGTGGCGCCGATCAGCGACTCATCGATCTGACCCTGCGCTGCTTGAGCAAGCGACCGGAGGACCGACCGGAGAGCGCCAGCGTGATCGACGGGGAGATCTCGGCGTACCTCGAGTCAGTCGAGGCGCGCGCTCGTGAGTTGCAGCAGGAGGTAGGGGAGGCGCGAGCCGTGGCGTTGCAGGAGCGGCGGGCGCGGCTCATGACGTTGGCATTCGGCGCCTCCGTGGTGTTGATGACGTTGATCGGGGCAGCGGCGTGGCTGTGGATCCGTCACGATCGGGACGTGCGGCGGAGCGAAGTTCGCATTCTCGTGGACGCCGAGCTCGACGCTGCGTCGCGCCTTCACGAGCGTGCGCTGAGTCAGTCGCCGGACAAGCTGGAACACTGGCAGTCCGCGATTGCGGCCGCCGAGCGTGCGCGCGCGCTCGCTGCTGCGGAGGATGGCTTGGGCGGTGCGAACGCGCGGGCTCGCTCGTTGCTGGTCGAGATGCGGGCACAGTACGAGGATGCGCAGGGGGTCCGAGCGACGTTGCACTGGCTCGAAGAAGTGCGCCCGCACATGACCGACGATCGTCGTGGAACGGGCCTCGACGAGAGCTACGTGAAGGGGTTTGCCGAGCACGGTTTCGACGTGATGGATGGCGATGTCGAGGCCATCGCGAGCACGATCCGCTCGAGTCCGATCCGGGAGTCGATCGTCGTTGCACTCGATGACTGGATGCGGCTACGGCGCAAGCGTGATCCCGACAACCGAGAGGTGTGGCATCGTCTCGTGCGGATCGCGGAACGCGCGGATCCGGACCCGTGGCGGAACCGCCTCCGGGACGCGGCGAGCAACGATGATGGGCCGTCCCTCGTGCAGCTCGCCCACGGCGCGGAAGTCGCGAGCGAGGCTGCGCCGACGATCAGTCTCCTCGCGAAGTATCTGAACGACGTCGGGGAGTCCGACGTCGCCATCGAGCTTCTCCGGAAGAGCCTTGCGAGGTATCCGCGAGATGTCTGGATGATGCACGACCTCGCGCGCATGCTCGGGTCTAAGGATCCCAAGAGCGAGGAGGCGCTCGGACTGCAGCTTGCGGCGACTGCACTGCGGCCGGACAGCCCCCACATGCTCACCGACTACGCGCACGGCCTGATTACGGCGAGGGCGTTCGACCGCGCCGAGGCGGTGCTGGACCGGGCCGTGAGCCTCGATCCGGAGTATCAGCGCGCGTGGCGGTACCTGTCGTGGGTGCGTGTGTCCCGCGGTCGACTGAAACGGGCCGCCCGTGCGGCAGACGAGGCGATCGCTCGCGGCGGGGCCTTCGAGTTCGAAGCACTTCGACTCCGATCCCAGGCGTCGATCGCGACGCCAGCGATAGCGGTGGCCTACGCGGAGCGTGCGCTCGAACTGCAGCCCGAGGATGAGTCGTCGCGGCTCGCGTTGTGGAGTGCGCTCGAGTCGGCACGAGAGTGGACACGGCTGGAGAATGAGCACCGTCGGGAGCTCGAGAAGCAGCCGGACGACACGACGTTGCTTGCCTCGCTCGCGTGGATCATCGCGTATCAGCTCCGATTCGACGAGGCGCTCGACGTGTTTCGCTCGCTCGCCGAGGAGGGGGTGGATCACGGTGCTGCGGTTTCCCGGATCCAGCGTTGGCAGGGTTTCGTGGGAAGCCTGGATGCGGCGACAGCCGGTGAGATCCGGGTCGGACCCGACGAGTGGGCCTGGTACGCCGATCTCCGTTGGCTCCAGGGCCGCGCCAGAGAGGCGATGGATCTCTATTCGAAGGCCTGGACCGAGAATCGCAGCGGCTTCGTGGGCCATTTCCACTACGCGATGAGTGCTGCCGCGGCTGTCGGGCGAACATCGTCCGATGTCGCGCGCAATGCGCGGGATCGAGCGCACGAGTGGTTGACGGTCGAGCTCTCCCTTGGGCGGGAGTTGGCCAAGGGTGACGAACGGACCCCGGACAGCTTGGTCGGGTGGGTTCGCATGGTGCGCAAGATCCTCGGCGACTACTTCGACGAGGCTCCGTCGTTCATGACTCGCGAAGAGAGCACGAGTTGGCAATCTCTTGGAGCAGAGCTCGTGTCGTTCGAACGCGATTTGTTGCGGCGTAAACATTCGAGTGGGCGCTGAACTTCCTGCTCGTTTTTTCGCGGGATGCCGCGGCTCGGGCCAAGGGACCTTCGATCGCATCGATCTTCCCCCTGGCAATTCATCAGCCCTGGTATGCGCACAACTTGCACCATCCTCGCAGTTCTCTTGGCTTCATCCGTCGTTCCGTCACAGGCCGTGACGTCGCTGGGTGATCTCAACCCGACACCGACGACGAGAGAGCCGAGCTCCGTCGATCCGTTCGAGTGGCCCTACAACCCCGGAAGGCTGCTCAACGACCCGTTCTCGTTCCGCATCTTCTTCGTCGCCGAGGGAGCGAACGGCATCGAGCTCTACTCGGTGACCCCGACGATTCCCTCGGTGTCACCGACGTTGACCGACGTTCGGCCCGGGCCCGGCTCGTCGCTGCCCGGTGGCCTGACGGCCTTCAACAACCGGGTCTACTTCTTCGCGGACGACGGGACGCACGGCCGCGAACTCATGGTCGTCAACGGACAAACGCCGAACACGGCGACGCTCGTCAAGGACATCAACCCCGGGCCGGTCGGTTCGACGCTCGGGGACGGCGAGGGCTTCAGCCAGGACCCGCATGAGTACGGCGCGATGGTGGAGTTCAACGGCATGCTCTACTTCGTCGTCGATGCGCCGGGAGTCGCGGGACTCTGGCGAACGGACGGAACCGATGCCGGCACGACTCAGGTCTTGGCCTGCACGCCGATGCCCCCGGGCCAGGGCACGAGTAGCGACGCGGACTTCCCGCTGTCGACGGAGCGCAAGCAGCGCGTTGTCACGACTGCGACGCACGTGTTCTGGGCAGCCGACGACAACAGCGGACTCGGCTTCGAGCTCTGGAGCTACGACGGCACGAACCTCATCCCGGCCGACATCAACGCCGGACCGGGTGACTCGAACCCGGACGGACTGACCGCATGGGGCGGCGACTGCTACTGCCGCGCGGACGACGGCAGCACTGGCGTCGAGTTGTTCAAGGCCTCCGGGGGTGGTGCCGTGGTCCAAGTCGCGGACCTCGAGGTCGGCGCCGGCGACTCGGAACCCGGTGGGTTCTTCGACTTCACGACGACGTCTCCGGCGTCGTCGCAGCTGCTGTTCAGCGCGACGACGAGCGCGACCGGTCGCGATCTCTACTCGACCGACGGCAACACGATCTCGCTGGTTTCCAACTTGCAGGGTGGATCCGACTCGGACCCGAAGGGCTTCGTCCAGCTCGGCAACGAGGTGTACTACTCGGCCGAGGCCATGCAGTTCGACGCGCAGCTGTTCAAGACCGATGGCACGACCACGACGCAGCTCACCGATCAGTCGGACCTGAACGGCATCTTCGGCAACGGTGGCGGACTCCGTGGCGGCCTGATCGAGATGCAGGGCAAGCTCTACTTCTACGGTTCGGATACGTCGTTCGACACCGAGATCGTGTGCTACGACCCGGTCACCGACGTCGTGACGCTGGTGCAGGACATCCAGCCGCCTCCCGGGAACATCTCTCCGTTCGAACTCACGATCGGTGCGCCGCTGTTCGGTACGTTCCTGTTCTTCCACTCCGGTGTGAACGGCGCCGAGCCGTACTTGACGGACGGCACGAACGTCCAGCTCGTCGACGACATCAACGCGCTTCCGCCGGGTGCGACGAACCCGTCGTTCCCTTCTCATGTCGTCAGTCTCGGAACCAAGTCCTACTTCGCCGCTCTCCAGAACGGTGAGTTCAGTTCGGGTGGCGAATGGGTCTTGTTCGAGACCGATGGCACTCCGAGTGGGACGCAGCGTGTGGCTGCGGTGCCGCCGTCGGCGTTCGCGCTCTCCCCGTTCGGGACTGCGGACTACTTCTCGAACACGATGCTCGCGTATGAGGACAAACTCTACTTCGATTGGGCGCCGGCCGCAGGTGAGCACCACTTGTGCTCCTACGAGCCCGCGACGAACACGTTCACCGTGATCTCGGACGGCGTGAACATGCAGGATTGGTCGGGCTTCGGTCCGGGCTCTGATCTCGCGATCGCGGCCTACAATGGGAAGATCTTCTACAACCCGAACGGTGACCTCGCGATCTACGATCCGAACGTGCCGCTGCTCCAGGGCTTCAATCCCGCACCACTTGGTGTCGGGTTGAATATCCTGAACATCCAAGTCGCCGGTGCCCGCCTCTACCTCACGGCGGATGACGGCTTGACCGGTCTCGAGCTATGGGAGAGTGATGGCACCGCGGTTGGCACCACGCGTCTGACCGACACGAACGTCGGCGGAGACGGCATGGGTATCCTCGTGGTGACCAGTTTCGGACCGTTCGTTTCCGAGGACCCGACTGCGATTGCCTTGGTCGATGACCACGTGTTGTTCTTCGCCAACGACGGCGCGACGCCGGGTCGGGAGCTCTACGTCTACGACCGGGCGAACCCGGGAGTGACCAAGGTTCTCGCGGGCGGTCATCCGCTCAACAGTCGCGGCCTCGACGACGCGCGCTTCCAGATGCTGGACGGCGAGGCCTACTTCATGGCCGACGACGGCAACACCGGAGTCGAGCTGTGGAAGTACGGCGGTGGCGTGGCGACGCTGGTCGCCGACGTCAACCCGAGCGGCGACGGGTACCCACTCGGCAGCTTCACGACGCGCACACCGAATCCCGCCGCCGTCGACGGAAAGATCGTGTTCGCGGCGACCGATGGATCCTCGGGTATCGAACTCTGGGCGACGACCGGTCCGGGCAACCTGACGCAGCTTGCCGACATCAATCTCGGGTTCCTGGGCAGTGACATCCGGTTCCTTCGCTCGATCGGTTCGGGACAGGCCTACTTCACGGCATCGAACGCGAGCAACGGGGCCGAGCTCTGGACGACGGACGGGACTCCCGGCGGCACGCTCCGGTTGACGGACATTCAGCCGAGTTCCGGCAGCGGTATCGTCGACATCTTCGACGCGAACATCGCATACGTGCCGGGTGGTGTGCTGTTCCGCGCGGACGACGGTGTCGAGGGCACCGAACTGTGGCACGTGCAGTCGAGCGCGGTTTCGTTCCCGCTGAAGACGTCGTATCCGGCGGGACGGCTTGTCGCGCAACCGAGCCCGCCGACGGTCGGTGGTGTCGTCGACGCGCCGGCGCTCGAGGCGACGCTTCTCCCCGAGCCCGAGTTGCACGTGACCGACGCCGAGATCGGCATGAACATGGAGATGTCGATCAGCGGCACGCAGGCAGCGTCGCTTGCGGCGATCTGGATCAGCGCGCCGCAGGACCCGATGAACTCGCTGGGTCCCGTCTTCGGCGCTCCCCCCGGGGACCCGCTGCCGATCTACGTCGACCTGGGGCTCCTCTTCGCGACGTTCTCGCCGTCGGGCCAGACCGGCGACACGTTCGACTTCCCGCCGTTCCCGGTTCCCGTCAACCCGTCGATCCAGTCGCTGACGTTCGCGATGCAGGGGCTCGTCGTGCAGCCCAATGGGCGCTCGTTCCTCGGGATCACGACGATCGCGTTCACGAATGCGGTGTTCGTGAAGCCGGGGTTCTGATCTCCGCTTGATCCCCGCGATTTGCTCGAGGTGGTCCGCGGTTTCGACCCGGGCCACCTCGACGCGTACGACGGCCTGAATGCGGCGGTATCGCGATCCACGGAGGAGTTCTCCGTGGCGGTTTGCTCACAATCCCCGATTCGCTCGGACGCAACGGGGGAAAGGGCACCAAATTGGGGCTAGAACCCCGTCCGGTCGACGAATCCGGTGCTACACTTCCCAGCCCTCTCTGTTGCCAACCACCTCGATTCGCACCCTCGGGCCCGCGCCGTGAAGATCCTATTCATCTACCCGGACATGATCACGCCAGACCCGGCGTGGCACGGTTACTACTACGAAGGTCTCGCCATGCTCTCCGCGACCGCGAAAGCGGCCGGACACGAGACCGAGTTGCTGCATGTCTACCAGCCGATCGGTGATCAAGAGATCCTCGATTGGGTGGAGGAGCATCGAGACGGCGACAACACGCTGCTCGCGTTCTCGGCGACGACCAACCAGTTCCACCACGTGAAGGGTTGGGCCAAGCTTCTCAAGGAGCAGACCGGGCTGCCGACGATCGTCGGCGGTATGCACCCGACGCTGTCGGCCGAAGACGCGATCAAGGCCGAGGGTGTCGACATGATCTGCTGCGGCGATGGCGAGGACGCTCTCGCCGAGCTCGCGACGCGGATCGAGAACGGCGGTGGCCCCGAAGGCGTGCGCGGCATCTGGTTCAAGAAGGACGACGGCGACTGGGAGCGTCAGCCGCTCGCGCCGAACGTCGACGTGGACAAGGCGCCGATGCCCGACTGGGCGATCTACCCGCACTACGACAAGCTCGAGGTGATCCGCGAGCACATCGGCATCCTGATGGGTTCGCGCGGCTGCGCCTACAACTGCGCCTACTGCTGCAACCTCGCGCTGATCAAGCAGAGCAAGGGCCGTGGCAAGTATCTCCGCTTCAAGGAGATCCCGACCTTCATCGAGGAAGCGAAGGACTACCTCGCGCGCTACCCCGAGACGCAGGGTTTCTTCTTCGAGGACGACATCTTTGGCGTGTGGAAGAAGTGGCTGCGCGAGTTCGTGCCGGCCTACAAGAAGGAGATCGGCCGCCCGTTCGGCTGCAACATGCGCCCGAACCTCGTCGACCAGGAAATGGTCGACCTGCTCAAGGATGCGGGCTGCGTGCGCGTGCACATGGCCATCGAGGCGGGCTCGGACGAGGTGCGCAACAAAATCCTCAACCGCAAGCTGAGCCGCGAGACGCTGCTCGAGACGTTCGGCATGTTCAAAGAGGCCGGCATCCAATGCCAGTCCTACAACATCGTCGGGTCGCCGCACGAGACGGCCAGCCAGATCCTCGAGACGGTCAAGATCAACGCCGAGATCGACCCGGAGTTCATCCAGCATTCGATCTTCTACCCGTACGAAGGCACGCCGCTCTACGACCTCGTGCACGAGGAAGGGCTGGTTCGGCCGGACGCCGAGGTGACCGACTACTTCGCCGACACGGTCCTGCAGCAGGACTGCATCAACCGCGACCAGGTCGTGATGTTCCAGCGCCACTTCAAGGGCCTGGTCAAGCACTACCAGCGCCTCGAGAAGTGGCCGACGCCGTTCCGCAAGGTCGGCACCAAGCTCACGGATTCGTTCCTCGTCTGGACGCTCGCACCGAAGATCGTCGGCGCCGCGTCGAAGGTGAAGGGCCTGTTCAAGCGCGACCCGGCGAAGAGCAACGGCAAGCCACCCGAGGAACCGAACGTCGAGAAGCCGCAGCAGGAAGAGCTGCAGGTGATGTGCTGAGCGTTGCTGCGGTCATTGGCTGCTCCGCAGCCATGCCGCAGCGACCTCGCATCGCTCCGCGCTGCTCGGTTACGCCCGCGTAACACTCGGTAGTCGCACTTGTCTACGTGCAAAAACCGACACCCGAACGTTACGCCTGCGTAACACTCACGGCGCGCGCTTCAGTTCGAAGCGCAGACCCTCGATGGGCATGCCGTCCTTCTCGACGACGAGCTCGTCGACGATCTGCGGCTCGGGATACGCGTAGCCCCGCGGGATGCCCATGAAGTAGAGCTGCGCGCCGCCGCGCGGCAGGCGGAGCTCGAACCGACCGTCTTCGTCGGAGCGCGCGCCGTCGAGGCGCGGTTGTGTGCCGAACTCGCGCGGCATCACGGCGCCGACCAGCGCGTCCTGGATCGGTTCTCCGTTCGATGCGTCGACGACGACGCCAGACACGCGAACGGCCGACTCCATCGACAGCGCGGACTCGAGCGTCGCGCCGCGCCGAAGCTCGATCGACGTCGGTCGGTAGACCCACTCGGTCCCTTCGCTCTCGACGAACACGTCGTAGCGACCCGAATGCAGTCCCGGGATGCGGAACGAACCGTCCGCAGCGGAACGTGTCTCGAACCCCGTCGTCACGAAGATGCCATCGACGCCGTTCGGTCGGATGCGCACGACGGCGCCTGAGACCGGCGCGCCGGTCGGTTCCGACACGACTCCACTCAGGACCGATTCGGACCACATCGTGATCTCCACGACGTCCGGAATCTCGGTCACGCCCATCCCGATGTTTGCGTATTGCGCCTGGCCGAGGCCCTGTCCCTCCGCGATCAAGTAGATGCGCGCTCCGTCCGGCAGATCCGTGAACTCGAAGTCGCCGGCCGCGTCGGGCGCACGATCGAAGAACTCGGGAAGCGCCGTGTCGATCCCCGGGAAGAGCGGTCCGCGCGGGAACGACACGTACGGCATGCCTGCCTTGGAGATCGTGAACGAGTTCACGCGCACGGTGACGGTCGTCGGATCCGTTCCGTCCGGCACGCTCACGCGTCCGCGCACGTTCCGAGAAGGGCACATCGAGACTTCGATGGGGCCGTTCGCGTCCTCGGGGCCGCCGAGACTGCGGCCGACGCCGACGAGTTTACCCGCGACGCGCGCATACACCCATCGATCGAAGCGGCCACCGCCGTAGGTGAGGGACGCGGCGAACGCGACGTCGCCTTGCTCGTCCGTCGTGAACGGTCCGAACTGTCGGTAGTGCGACCGGCCGTCGGGTCTGGGAGCTCCTTGGAACAACCACACTTGGGCGCTTTGCACCGGCCGGCCATCCTCCGCGACGCAACGCACGCACACGGGGTCGACCGTCGAGACGACCGGAGTCCGCGTCGCCGCACTCTCGGGCAGCACCGCGACGTCGGCGATCGCCGCCGCGATCGCGCCGCGTGCCTGTGCGGTCGGCAGCGCTACCGATGCGGGAGTCGTCGGCGTCGGTCCCCTCGTCACGAAGATCGCGGTGACCGCGAGGACGAGGATCGCCGCGATGGATGCCCCAATCCATGTCGGCAGCGCGGCCTTGCGGGTCGCCCGGCCGAGCCACGGGAGCATCGCCGCGGACCAGGCTTCCCGGCCGCCCGGATGCGTGGTGTCGAGCTGTCGTCGGATCTGGTCGAGCCCGCGCCGGATCTGCGAGCGGACCGTCACGGTCGGTTCGCCGCGCTGGCGGGCGATGTCCGCGGCCGACATCCCGTCGTAGAAGCGCAGCAGCAGGACGCCGCGATACTTCGACGGCAGAGCGAGCACGGCATCGACGACGCGTCGGTGCAGCTCGAGGCGCTCGGCGAGTTGGTCGGACCGATCGTCGACTTCGCTGCGCGCCGCCGCGCGCTCTCGCGTCGCCCTCCGGGCCTGTTCCCGTCGGCGGTTCCGAAACTGGTTCCGCACGACGCGCCCGAGCCAGGCGGTCAACGGGAGGCCACGCTGCGGCGGGTTCCGCAGCGCGGCGACCCACGTGTCCTGCGTGAGGTCGTCCGCGTCCGCGTCGCTGCCGACGAGGCTTCGCGCCAGAGAACGCACGAATCCCTCGTGCTCGAGGAGGTCGGTGATCGTCAGGGATGCTGCCATGCCCCGCTCCACACCGTCGGGGCGCGGAGCGATGCACGAATTCTAGAAGAATCCGAACCGGCTGGCGCGCCCTACGCGCCGGCCGCCGCCATGCATCCGAGCAGGTCCACGAGCCGATTCGAATAGCCCCACTCGTTGTCGTACCAGGCCAGCAGCTTGACGAGGCTGCCGTCGACGACTCGGGTCGACTGGGCGTCGACGATCGAGCTGCGCGGGTCGCCGGCGAAGTCGGCGCTGACGAGCGGCCGGGATTCGAAGCCCAGGATCTCGGCGAGCGGGCCTTTCTCCGCCGCGCTCCGGAGCAGTCCGTGGACCTCGTCGACGTTCGTATCGCGCTTCACCTGGAACGCGCAGTCGGTGATCGACGCGTTCAACACCGGCACCCGGACGGCGATGCTGTCTAGGCGCCCCTTCAGCTCGGGGAAGATCATCGTTACCGCCGTCGCCGAGTTGGTGGACGTCGGGATCAGATTCTGCTGCGACGCGCGCGCACGCCGCGGGTCCTTGTGGGCGGCGTCGATGACCCGCTGCGTGTTCGTCGGGTTGTGGATCGTCGTGACGACGCCGCGGTCGATGCCGATGCCGTCGTGCAGCACCTTGACGACCGGTGCGAGGCAGTTCGTCGTGCACGACGCGCCGGTGACGATTCGTTCGTTCGCGAAGTCGACGCCCTCGTGATTGACGCCGAACACGATGTTCGGAGGACCGTCCTTGACCGGTGCCGACACGAGCACGCGCTTTGCGCCACGGTCGAAGTGTGGGGTCAGCAGCGGCGTCGTGCGAAATGCGCCGCTGGACTCGAGCACGACGTCGACCTCGAGTCCGGCCCAGTCGATGTCGCCGGGCGACGTGGCGTTCGACACCGGCAGTCGCTTGCCGTCGATGTGGAGTTCGTTGCCGTCGGCCGTGACTTCGTGGGCCCACTTGCCTTGCACGGTGTCGAACTCGAGTAGGACCGCGAGCGTGCTCGCGTCCGCGAACGGCTCGTTGATCGCGACGAAGTCGATGTCGTCACGGTCCCATCCGGCACGCAGCGCCAGTCGTCCGCAGCGTCCGAATCCATTGATGCCTACTCGCATTGCCGTCTCTTCGTGTGTGCGCTCGTGTCGAAGCTCCGAAGATGAAACGCGGCCCAAGTAGGGGAAAGGCAGCAGGTCGAGAAGGGGGATGAAGATTTCGCAAAGCGGCGGCCGCGCTTGCGCGCCGACGCATCCCGCGTGCGACCGCATTTCTCGCACATCGTCGCTCCGCTGCGGCCCGCGCTCTCCGCTGAACATGGCGAACACCACTGTCACGAGAAGTGAGAAAACCATGTTTCGACGTCTGATCTCCACGACCGCGCTGACTCTGTTCGCCGCGCTCTCCTCCGCTGGCTCTGCGAGCGCGCAGAACCCCGCGGACCCGCAGCTGCCGCGTTGGCGGGGGCCTTGCTACAACTGCTACAATCACGCCTTGAACCGCCGGGACTGGTTCTTTGCGCAGACGCTCGCCGGGATCGTCGCTCCGGCGACGATCAACTGCGCGAACACCACCGCGGCGGCGATCGCCGACGGACTCGCGCCGGCCGCGTGGCCCGGTCCTCCGGCGCCGCAGCCGGCAGGGTGGCCGGCCGGAGCGTGCCCGCCCGGACATTCGCTCGTCGCGATGTCCGTGATCGACCCGGCGGTGATCGCCGCGATCCGCGCGATGCCGGGCAACAAGTACGCCGACCCGACGAACGCTTCGTTCATCGGGGACTTCCACTGGTATCGACTCAACGGGAACGGCACGCCCGGGTCGCCCTGGATCTGGTCGCACAAGCCGGGTTCGACCCCCGCGACCGTCATGGACTCGGGAACGCCGGCGCGCGTCATGGACGCGACGAATCCGCCGCACCTCGCGAACTTGGGGATCTACACGTTCTGCGGTTACTTCTGCGTGCCGAACCCGCCCGTGCCGCTCGTTGGCGTCCTCGGTTCTCCGCCGTGGCAGGCGGGTGCCGTCGTCAAGGCGTGGAAGGAGCGGGGGACCGGCATCGAGGATCTGCAGCAGGACATCAACGACATCCTGCAGACGCTTGGCCACCTGCCGACCGGGCAGCCGGTTCCGGATCCGCAGTGGAACGAGAGTGACGAGGAGCGCGCGTACGGCCTGATGCTGCCGCCGCAGCCTACTCTGCCTCCGTTCTTGCGCGTGCGAGACGGCGTTGTCGCGATCTACTCCGACATCGTCGGAGACGAGTTCACGCAGGTGCAGTTCTTTGCCGACGACAACGGACTCGAGCAGTTCTTGGACGCGCACTTCCTGCCGCCGGACTTCACGATCTTCGGTCAGGGCTGCGAAGGATCGCAGGGACCGATCCTGCACATGCCCGTGTTCGGGGACGGGCAGATCGGCGGCTTCGTCGACTACCAGATCGATGGCGTGATCTTCCCGAATCCGACGGCGTTCCATCTCGGACTGCTCGAGACCTATCTGCCGCTCGACCTGTTCGGTGCCGATGGTTGCGCGCTGCTCGTCGATCCGGTTCTCGCGGTCCCGCTCCTGCCGGATCCCCTTGTCGGTGGTGCCGGAATCCTGATTCCGATTCCTCCGGATCCGAACCTCGTCGGGGTCGAGTTGATGACGCAGGGTCTGACGCTCGATCCGCTCGCGAACTCGTTCGGCGTCGCGACGTCGAACGGCGCGAAGGTGCGAATCCGTTGATGCGGGCTACGGCGTCATCGAGAAGAAGGCGCCCACGCGGCGCCGTCCTTCGACGAGGCAGACCGACCACCACACGGCTGCGTCGATGCGACGGCGCCATGCGTCGAATCCGTCGAGGACCCGTGTCGCGGTCTGCTCGTCACACTTGCCCTGCGTCACGAGCCAGCCGGCTCCGCGCATCAGCGCGTCGAACAGGATGCCGGTCGTCGCCTCGAAGCGCGCGTCACCGGCGATGCCGCCGCAGAACACCGCTTGGCTGCGCAGTGGACGCGCGCCCGCTGCGTTGAGCATCGCGGGCACGCGGCGGCCGACGAACGGATCGCGACCGAGTTCGCACATGCCGTCGACGAAGCCGGCCCAGAGATCCTCGAATCCGTCGACGGCCGGCGCGAGCTGGAGCCCCGCGTAGTCATCGTCGACGACGACGATCCGCCCGCCGGGGCGGAGCGCCCGCACGCACTCGATCAAGAACTCCTCGGGATCGTGCGCGTCCTGCAACGCGTGGCGTGCGACGACGACGTCGAACGATCCCCATTCTTCGTGCGTGAGTGGCAGGCCCGACTCGGCGCGTCGCACTTCCAGACGGTCGCTCTCCTCGCGTCCGCTGGATTCGACGCGGGCGATCTCGAACCGGTAGGGGCATTCTTCCGTGGCCACGACCGAGCCGGTCGGCACGGCGGCGGCGAGCGATCGGCTCAGCTGGCCGACGTCACAACCGACTTCCAGGATGCGTTCGTCACCCCGGAGTTCCAACTCGGACAGACACTCGTCGTGGAGAAGCGCGCGCATCGAGGCGATGCGGCGGCGCTCCCCTGGCATGCGCCGGGAGTCGACCATGGAATCTTGCAAAGTTCGGTGAGGTGGTGGGGCCCCACGCGCACTAACTCGATCGGCGCGAAAGTTACGGAAGTCAGCTCGAAGAGCCGGCGCCGATGCAATCTCGTGACAGAACCTCCTCGAACGCGCGCACCGCCGGTCCGGGAGTACCTTCCGATCGCGTGACCACGTAGAACGAGCGTTCGACGCGGAAGTCGTGGACGTCCGCGGTGCACAGGAAACCGTGCGCGAGGTCCTCGCGCACCGCGAGTTCGGAGATGAACGACACGCCGAGGCCCGCGCGCACCATCGCCTTGACACCGTCCGTGCCGTCGACTTCGAGCACCCCGTCGAGCGGCGCCTGGCGCAGGCCGAGGCCTTCGAGCATCGCGGCGCGCGTGCCCGATCCGGAGGTCCGCATCACGAGCGTCTCGCCGAGCACGTCGTCCCGCGTGATCCCGCGACGCGACGCGAACGGGTGTCCCGGCGCGAAGATCAACACGAGGCGATCCGCCGTGAACTCGGTCGAGCGCATGCCGCGTCGCGTCGGATTCGTCCCGACGACCGCGAGTTCGACCTCGCCGCTCGCGAGCCGGTCGAGCGTCCGCTCGGACGATCCGGTCAGCAGGCGGAGGTGCACTTCAGGATGTTCCGCGGTGAACGCGGCGAGTCGGTCCGGCAGGAGGTACACGGCCGGGATCGTGCTCGCGCCGACCGGCAGAGAGCCGGTGACGAGCCCATGGAGTTCGGTGGCGGCGACGCGCACGTTGCGCTCTCCGCGCAGCGCGGCTCGCGCCGGGGGCAGAAGCTTCTCGCCTTCCGGCGTGACGCGAACCCCCTTGTGCACGCGCTCGACCAGCCGCATGCCGAGCCGGCGCTCGAGGTCGGCCATGTGCCCGCTCACCGTCGGCTGGCTGACGCCCATGTGCGCCGCGGCCGCGGTGAACGACCCGTGGGTGACGAGGGCGTCGAACACCTCGAGTTGACGGATCGACAGCGGCTCGTCTTCTCGACCGCGCGCGCGCCCTTCCCGTCGTGTCTCGCCGTCGGTATGCTTTTCGGCCATTCCGATTCATGGTATCGGCATTCCCGATACATCGGAAGCCCTCGGACCTCTCCATGGACCACCTGTTCCGGATCCTCCTCGTCTCGGTCTTCGTCGGCGTGCTGCCCGTTTCCTGTGCGGACGATTCGGCCGCGAGCGAGGCGGCCGTGTTGACGTTCTCCGCGATCCCCGATCACGACGAGACCGAGCTGCGTGCGAAGTACGCGCCGGTCGCCACCTGGCTGTCCGAGACGCTCGGAGTCGAGGTCCGCTACCACCACTGCGCGGAGTACAAGGACGCCGTCGAGCTGTTCAAGAACGGCGACGTTCAGCTCGCGTGGTTCGGCGGACTGAGCGGCGTGAAGGCGCGGCACGCGGTGGCCGGTGCGCGCGCGATCGCGCAGGGTGTCGAGGACCCCGAGTTCTACTCGTACTTCATCGCCCACGAGGACTCGGGACTGCAGCCTGGAGACGAGTTTCCTCATGCGCTGGCCGGAAAGAAGTTTCGCTTCGGCTCCGATGGCTCGACTTCGGGGCGGCTGATGCCGGAGCACTTCATCCGCAAGTTCGGCGGCAAGTCCCCGCAGGAGTTCTTCGGTAGCGAGAACAGCTACTCCAAGACGCACACCGAGACCTGCAAACTCGTCGCGTCCGGCGAGTTCGATGCCGGGGCGTGCAACTTCAAGACCTACGACACGATGGTCGCGAAGGGGGAGATCGATCCGGAGACGTGTTTCGTGCTCTGGAAGACGCCGACGTACGCCGACTACAACCTGACGGCGCATCCGCTCCTCGAGGAGCGATTCGGCGCCGGTTTCGTCGACCGCGTTCGTGATGCGTTCCTGCAGCTGACGGACCCGCAGCTGTTGCGTGCGTTCGAGCGCGAGAAGTTCATCGCGGCCGAGAACGAGGACTTCGACGCGATCAAGGAGCTCGCGATCGAACTCGACCTGGTCCGATGACCGGCACCGACTTCGCACTGGAAGGCGTGTCGATGCGCTTCGACGCGCTGACGGTGCTCGAAGACGTGTCGCTGCGAATCGATGCCGGCGAACGTGTCGCTCTCGTCGGACCCAGCGGTTCCGGCAAGACTACTCTGCTGCGGTTGTTGGGCGGCGTCCTCGAGCCGACAGGCGGTGGGGTCCGGATCGGCGGGGCCGCGCTCGCCGGCATGTCCCCGGCCGCGCTCCGAGCGGTCCGGTCGCAGATCGGTTTCGTTCATCAAGACCACGCGCTGATTCCGAACGTGCGCGTCGCGCACAACGTGGCGACGGGCCGGGTCGGGCGGCGCGGACTGTTCGGCGTGATGCGCGACGTCCTGTGGCCGTCACGCGACACCCTCGCGGAGATGCACGCGTTGCTCGATCGCGTCGGGATCGAGGAGAAGCTGTTCGAGCGCACCGACCGCCTGTCGGGTGGGCAGCGGCAGCGCGTCGCGATCGCTCGCGCGTTGTTCCAACAGCCGTCGGCGATCCTCGCGGACGAGCCGGTCTCGAGCGTCGACCCGTCGCGCGCGCGTGATACGGTCGAGTTGCTGCAATCGATCTCGCGCGACGACGGCATCACGCTCTGCGCGAGCCTGCACAACGTCGAGCTCGCGCGCGAGTTCTTCCCCAGGGTGCTCGGACTTCGCGACGGGTGCATCGCGTTCGACGTCCCTTCCGGCGAGCTCTCGGAAGACGCCGTCGCCGAGCTCTACGAGCTGAGCTCGAACGAGATGCTCGCCGATGGCGCGTGAAGGCGCCGCGGCGCGGCCGGCGCCGCTCGGCGTGCGGGGCCAGGTCCTCCTCGCGCTACTGCTCGCGGGGGTGTGGGCGTTCTGGCAGCTCGGTTTGTCTTGGGGCGATCTCGTGCCGTCCGAAGGGGGACGTGCGATCGCGGGCGAGTTCTTGGTCCGCGCGTTCTCGCCGGCGCTGAGCTCCGAGGCGGAGTTCGTGCCGCCGGACGCGCCGCCGCTCTTGTTGCAGGCTTGGCGCGCGGTCGGTGCGACGCTCGTCTTCGCGGCGGCCGCGATGTCGTTGTCGATCGTGTTCGGGCTCGCGCTGGGCTTCTTTGCCTCGACCGCCTGGTGGAGCTGCACGTTTCCGGCGGGATCTTGGATCGCGCGCACGCTCTACGTCGTCGCGCGGACCGTGGTCGCCCTGATGCGATCGGTACACGAGCTGCTGTGGGCCCTGCTGTTTCTGATCGCGTTCGGGCTGAGTGACCTCGTCGCCGTGTTCGCCCTGACGATTCCCTACGCCGGCACGCTCGCGAAGATCTACTCGGAACTGATCGACGAGGCGCCGCGAGACTCGGCGCGCGCGCTGCACGCGGCGGGGGCGTCGGGAGTCGCGGTGTTCTGCATCGGACTCGTGCCGCGTGCTCTGCCGGACATGGCGGCGTACACGTTCTATCGGTTCGAATGCGCGATTCGCGCCTCGGCCGTGCTCGGCTTCTTCGGATACGAGACCGTCGGTCTCTACATCAAGCAGTCGTTCTCCTCGGCCAACTACGGCGAGGTTTGGACGTATCTCTATGCGCTGCTCGTCGTCGTGCTCGTGTTCGACGTGTGGAGCGGGCGGCTCCGGAAGAGGCTGCTCGCATGAGTGCGCGCGTGGAAGAACTGCGGCGTGCACGGCCGCGTGACGGGTTCTTGCGCGTGAGCTGCGCGTTGATCGCGGTCGCGATGCTCGGCGCGTGGGTCTTCGGCGGATTCGACTTCGGCGACACGTTCTCCGAGCGTCGCGCCGACAACTTCGCGCGATTTCTGCACGACATCCGACCGTTCCCGTTGCAGGGGCGCGAGTGGGACTTCGGGATCGCGTGGGAGTGGGCGACGGACCTGCTGGCGCGGCGCGGCTTCGACGCGATCGTCGGGACTCTCGCGATCGCGGTTCTGTCCGTCGTCTTCGCGGCGGTGTCCGGCGCCCTGCTTGCCGTGCTCGCAGCCCGCACGCTCGCGACGGCCGAGCCCCTGTCGGTCGCGGCCATGCGTGGCGGCGGCTGGCGGGCCGCCGGGTGGAACGCGCTCAGCGCTGGCGTGCGGCTGTCGCTGATCGTCATGCGCTCGATGCCCGAATACGTGCTGGCGTTCTTGTTCCTCGCGATGCTCGGGCCGAACGCGTGGCCGCTCGTCTTGGCGCTCGCGATCCACAATGCCGGGATCCTCGGGCGGCTGTACGCCGAGACGATCGAGAACGCGGATCCGAGCGCGCCCCGAGCCCTGCGCGGCATCGGCGCCGGGCGACGGCAGATCGCCGCGGTCGCGCTCTGGCCTGCCGCGCTGAGTCGCGGACTGCTCTACGCGTTCTACCGGTGGGAGACGTGTGTCCGCGAAGCGACGGTGCTTGGCATGCTCGGCGTCGTGTCGCTCGGGTACTGGATTGCGGATGCCCGCAATCGGGAGCACTACGACGACCTGGTCCTACTCATCGGGCTCGGCGTGGTCCTCGTTCTGGCCGGCGACCTGGTCTCGGCGTGGGTCCGACGTGCGGTGCGCTGAGGCGTAATCTACGCAGATTCTGAAGCAAGTTGAATTCTTGCAGGTGGTTACGGTACTCCGCGGCCGCCCGAGCGAACCGCGAACGGCCTAAAAAGCCCTTGCAGCGGGCTCTTTCACCCCGAGAATGGAGCCAGACAGAACCGGAGGGGCCCCTCGATGAGGTGGCCCCGGGTCTTGTACGGGGCACCGTCCCAATCGGTGCTCTCGGGGAGTCCAGCCGGCGCGGGTTGCTGACCAAGTCTGCGCGGGTCGCCGCATCGCGGTGACCACGGGTGTTCCCGAACAGTCCGACACGGAGGTGCCAATGACTCGAACCACAGAACCAAAGCCCTACAAGGTGTTTCAGCGCAAGCAGCTGGACAAGATCGAACAGATCAAGGTCCTGCCACGCGAGCAGCGCGAAGCCCTCGACGCCGTATCCGCGGTGTTCCCGTTCCGGGTCAATGGCTATGTGATCGACGAGCTCATCGACTGGTCGAAGGTCCCCGACGATCCGATGTTCCAGCTGACGTTCCCGCAGCGCGGGATGCTCGAGACCCGAGACTTCGACAAGATGATGCGTCTCGTCCGCCGCGGCGCGACGGACGAAGAGATCAAGAATGCGGCTCGGCGCATCCAGATGAAGATGAACCCGCACCCTGCGGGGCAGATCGAGCTCAACGTGCCGCGCCTCGACGAGCAGCAGCTCAAGGGAATGCAGCACAAGTATCGCGAGACCGTGCTGTTTTTCCCGGCTCAGGGCCAGACCTGCCACGCGTATTGCACCTACTGCTTTCGCTGGGCCCAGTTCGTCGGCATCGACGAGCTGAAGTTCGTCGAGCGGGAAGCGGACACCCTGGTCCGCTACCTGCGTCGTCATCCCGAGGCCTCCGACGTCCTGTTCACCGGCGGCGATCCGATGGTCATGTCGACCAAGGTGATGCGTCGCTACGTCGAGCCGCTGATCCATTCGGGCGTCGAAAGCCTGCGCACAATCCGATTCGGCACCAAGGCGCCGGCGTACTGGCCGTACCGCTTCACGCACGGTCCGGACGCCGATGACTTGATGCGGATGTTCGAGGAGATCGTCGCGTCGGGTCGCCACGTCGCGGTCATGGCGCACTTCAGTCATCCGCGCGAGCTGGAGACCGAGGTCGCACAGCAGGCGGTGCGACGGATCCTGTCGACCGGCGCGACGGTGCGCTGCCAGGCTCCGCTGATTCGCCACGTCAACGACGACCCGGGCGCGTGGGCCAGCATGTGGCAGCGTCAGGTCGAGCTCGGCGCCGTGCCCTACTACATGTTCGTCGAGCGCGACACCGGCGCGCGCAACTACTTCGAGGTGCCGCTGGCGCGCGCGCTCGAGATCTTCAACGCCGCCTACAGCAGCGTGTCGGGGCTCGCCCGCACGGTTCGCGGACCGTCGATGTCGGCGACGCCCGGCAAGGTGTTGATCGACGGCGTCGTGCACGTGGGCGACGAGAAGCTGTTCGCGCTGAAGTTCCTACAGGGACGCAATCCGCGCTGGAGCAACCGCGTCTTCTACGCGAAGTTCGATCCCGGGGCGGTTTGGCTCGACGACCTCGTGCCGGCGTTCGGGGAAGACGAGTTCTTCTTCGAGCACTACCTCGACGAGCTGCACCGCCGCCGCGCGGAGAGCGCTTCGGAACCGGACGACGTGCAGGACACGATCGCAGCCCAGGCGTGATGCGGACAGCGACGTTCGGCGCGATCGCACTGTTGGCAGCCGGCTGTGCTTCCGGTCCGTTGCCCTATCCCGAGCCGTTGGATCGATACCCTTCCAACGACACGGATCAGCGTGCGAAGCTCGATGCTGCGTGGACGGAGTTGCAGCGGCGGCCGGACGATCGCGACTGCGCGATCTGGTATGGCCGCCGCACCGCGTATCTGCGCGCGTACGACCGCGCGATCGAGGTCTACACCGCGGCGCTCTCGCGGCACCCCAAGTCGCCGCACCTGCTGCGGCATCGAGGTCACCGCTACATCACGATTGGCGAGTACGGTCTCGCCGTCGTCGATCTCCGCAACGCAGCCCGCTACATCGAAGGCCAAGCGGACGAAGTCGAGCCGGACGGCTTGCCGAATGCGCGCAACTTTCCGACGAGCACGCTTCACACCAACGTCTGGTATCACCTCGGCCTCGCGCACTACCTGCGCCGAGACTTCGCCGAGGCCGAGCGTTGTTACGACGCGTGCCTCGCGGCCGCGAAGAACCGCGACATGGAGGTCGCGACGCGGTACTGGCTCTACCTCACGCGGCGCCGTCGGAACCTCGATGGTAGCGATGTGCTCGAACCCGTCCGCGCGGACTGGGACATCATCGAAAACCACGCCTACCACAAGCTCCTGCTGCTGTTCCGCGGCGAGCTGACGATGGATGCGTTCGCGTCGGAAGAGCCGGGATCCGTGACCAGCGGAACCGCGGGCTACGGGATCGCGCGCTACCACTTCGACCGCGGACGATCGGATCTCGGCGTGCAGCAGCTCGAGAGCGTCGTCGCTGCCGGACCCGCCGCCGCGTTCGGTTGCATCGCGGCGCGAGAGGACTTGCGACGACTCGGTCGATGACGCGAGACTTGAGCCAGGTCGTCGTCACGGTCGAGCACGCGAGCCCACGGGTGCCGCGCGGCGTCGATCTCGGCCTGCCGAAGCGCGTCCTCGACAGCCACTTCAGCTGGGATCCCGGCGCGGCGATCGTCGGTCGAATGCTCGCGAAGGAGTTCGATGCGCCACTCCATCTCAGTCGCTATTCGCGCCTGCTCGTCGATCTCAACCGGTCCTCGTTCCACCCGCGGGTGATCGCGCGCGACCTGCGGCCGGGTAACCGCGTGATCCCCGGCAATCAGCTCACCCGCGCGCAGCGACGGGCGCGCGTCGAGCGGTTTTGGCGTCCATGGCGTGAGGCTGTCGATGCGGACCTCGATCGCGCGGTCGACGTGGCGGGCTGCGCGTTCCACATCAGCGTGCACTCGTTCGTCGAACGGCTGAACGGCACGGAGCGGCACCACGACTTCGGGTTGCTCTACCGTCCGTCGAGTCGCGTCGAGCGCGCGCTCGCGGACCGGCTGCACGAACGATTGGTGGTCGGAGGCTACTCCGTGCGGCGCAACCAGCCCTATTCCGGCCTGGACGACGGCCACTGCATGCGATTGCGGGCCGAGCGACCTCAGCGGCGCTACGTCGGCATGGAGATCGAGATGAATCAGCGCGACGTGCGGGACGCGGCGGGGGCCCGGCGGTTCGGCCGGGCCTTGATCGATGCGTTCGCGCCTGAATTCGCCGCCCGCGTGTCCCACTGAGGAACTGGCCGGGTTTGATGGGCACGCCGCGATTTCGCGACGCAACTCGTTTCCTAGCTGGGCCGTAAGTGGGCGTGCCCACCGAACCCAGCCAGTACTCGTCAGTTGTTCTTGTCGTTGGTCGTGTCGGCCTTCTCGCAGGTGACTTCGATCGAGAACGAGCCGCTCCGCTCCTGGATGATCTCCAGTTCCGCTTCTTGGCCGCGCATGTTGCGCATCATCGCGGTCTCCGACTCGGACGTCATCTTGCCGTTGAGTTCGAGCTTCTGCATTTGACGCGTCGCGACGTCGACGACCATCGAGCCCTTCAAGTCGCGGAGCTTCGCGGACGCTTCGCCCTCTGGTGCGTTGCCGCCACCGCCGCCGCCACGACGGCCGCCGAAGCGACCGCCGAAGCCGCCGCCGAATTCTTGGATCGTGCCTTCGCCGGCAGCCGACGCGGTGAACTCGATCGTCGCGAAGGTCTTGCCGTCCTTCTCCTCGATCGAGGCGACGCGGCCCTTGCCTTCCCAGGCGAGCTTCTTGTTCGCCAGGAGGTTGATCGCGGCGTCGTTCGCGGTCGTGCGACCCCGGCCGAAGCGGCTGCGGCCGCGCTGGCTACCCTCGCCACCACGGCGGCGACGCTGGCCTTCGCCGCCTTCGCCGCCGCGACGTCGGCGTTGGCCTTGACCATCGCCTTCACCGCCGCCTCCGCCGCCGCCGCGACGACGGCGCTGGCCTTCGCCATCACCTTCGCCGCCGCCGCCCCGGCGCCGCCGCTGGCCTTCTTCGCCGCCTTCGTCACCGCCACGGCCGCCGCCCCGACGCCGCCGCTGGCCTTCGCCTCCGCCTTCGCCTTCACCGCCCCGACGCCGACGCTGCCCTTCGCCACCTTCGCCGCGGCCTCGTCGCTCCGCGCGCACCGGGTGGACGAGCGTGCTCAGCGCGTTGCGGAACGCATCGGTGATCTCGAGTTCCATGTCGACCTTCAGCTCGCCCTCGGGAACGATGCTGGTCAGGTCGGTGACCTTCGGGATGCCGCGCGACTGCTGCTCAGTGAGCTTTTCCTCACCGGCGAAGACGCCGTCCTTACCGAACGTGATCTGCTTGCCGGCGAGCATGCTCTTGACCGTCGAGTCCATCGGCTCGCCATCGCGACCCGAGCGGGTCACGACCGCCTCGAGCGTGTGGTACTTGCGCCACGTCTTGCCGGCCTTCTTGCCCTCGTCATAGATCAGCGTCGCTTTGGTCACCGTCGGGCCACCGCCGCCGAATCCACGGCCGCCGCGTCCGCTCATCTCCTCGCCGTCGACGAGCATCTGGCGTTCGGTCGTAACCGAGGACTTGGTCTTGATCTTGTAGCGGAGGGCCGGCGCGTCCTGCGCCGATAGGCTGCCGACGACTGCGGCGGCGAGGAATGAGGTGAGCAGACGTTGGTTCATGATGAGTCTCCGGGAGGGACTGGGAGCTGGTGCGAATGCGGGTGAGATCATGCCTACGCCCGATCCCAGGGGTGTGGCTCGCTTGTAACGAAAGGGTCGATTCCCGCGGGCTATGATGCCGGCATGACCCCCCGGCCCGTTTTGGCATTGCTCGCGGCGATCTGCGCCCATGCATCCGGATCCGCGCAGGATCCGCGCGTGCCCTTGGCGGTCGGCGAATTGCTCGAGGAGACCTGCTTCGATTGCCACACCGGCAAGTCGCCGAAGGCCGGATTCGACCTCGGTCGACTGTCCCGGCTCGAGGAGCGCGAATGGCTCGGCGCGGTGCTCCACGTTCGCGATCGCGTCGAAAGTCGGGAGATGCCGCCGGTCGACTACGGCGAGCTGCTCCCGGACGAGGTCGAGCTTCTGCTCGGCTGGGCCGAGTCGAGGCTCGCCGCGGGGATCGGCGCGCTCGCGTTCGACCCGGGTCGGGTCACGATCCGTCGGCTGAGTCGGGTCGAGTACGACAACGCGTTGCGTGATCTGTTTCGAGTGTCGACCGACGAGTCGGCACGCTTCCCGGCGGAGAACCTCGGCTACGGGTTCGACAACATCGGGGACGCGGCGAGCTTCTCCGCGCTGCACATCGAGAAGTACCTCGCCGCGGCGAGTGACGTCGCGGCCAAGGTCGTCGATCTCGCCGATCCCGACAACCCCGAGGTCCGCCGCGTCCAGGGCGCGGACATGGAGGTCCTGCACGGGCGCGGCGGCGCGCGCGGTGACGCGGTCAAGCTCGTGACGAACGGCACGGTGCGGGCTCGCTTTACCGTGCCGCGCAGCGGGCGGTATCGACTCACGGTCGTGGCGAGCGGCGATCAGGCCGGCGACGAACCGGTGCGCATCGGGCTCGCGGTGGGGCGCTCGCGACTCGACTCGATCGCCGTGGATGCGACGCCGCGCCAGTCCAGCCGGCACACGTTCGAGGTCGACGTCGATGGCGCCGCGACGTTCGTCGACGCGGAGTTCCTCAACGACTACTACGACCCGAAGCATCCGAATCGACGCCGCCGGGATCGAAACATGATCGTCGAAGCGGTCGAGCTGTGCGGTCCGATCGACGAACGTGTGCCCGACGGCAGTCAGTGGGTGCTTGGCAGTGACCCGGGTCTGGAGACGGCGCGCCGCGTCCGCTTCGTGGCGATCGCCGAAGCCGTTGCGACGCGTGTTTGGCGGCGCACGCCGAGCGACCAAGACGTCGCGCGCCTCGCCGCGCTCGCCGAGGGTGTCTGCGATGCCGGGGGTTCGTTCCGGCGTGGCGCGCGCGCGATCGTCGAAGCTTCGCTCGTGTCGCCGCGGTTCCTGTTCCGAATCGAGAAGGCGGGTGACCGCGCACTCGACGGGTTCGAGCTCGCGTCGAGGCTGTCGTTCTTCCTGTGGAGCAGCGTGCCGGACGACGAGTTGCTGGGGCTCGCGCGAAGCGGGCAGCTCCGCGACGACGCCGTGCGCATCGCGCAGGTGCGGCGCATGCTCCGGGATCCGCGTGCGAGCGCGCTCGCGACGACCTTCGCCGCGCAATGGCTCGAGCTGCGCAACCTCGAGACCGCCGAGCCGGACCCCGCGCGCTTTCCGATGAGTGCGAAACTGCGGCGCGCGATGCAGCGCGAGACCGAGCTCGTGTTCGAAACCGT
>JANQJF010000110.1 GCA_028281765.1 Planctomycetota bacterium
TAGGATCGACGCGGCTCCCAAGGCGGCCCTTCGATCGATGACCCCTCCTCCGGACTCCGAATCCTTCGCGACCCTCCTGACGGACGCGCGAAAGGGCGACCGCGCCGCACTCGACCAGCTGCTTCGAGAGCTCGAATCCCGATTTCGGACCGACGTAGAACGCCGCGTCGGCAACGCCCTGCGCGGCCGCACCCGCATCTCCGACATCCTGCAGGACGCCTACGTCGAAGTCGTCGCTCGCATCGGACAGTTCGAGGGCTCCACCGAGGCCGAGTTCTTCACGTGGGTCACGAGGATCATCGAGAACTCCGCCCGCCAGCAGCACCGCCACCTGACGGCCAAGAAGCGGAAGGTCCCGAGTCGGACGACCGAACTCAACGCCCTGGCCGCCGCATATCTTCGGACGGCGAGCTCACCGATGTCCGAGCTCGAACGAGCCGAAGAAGTCGCGCTCGTGCACCAGGCCCTGAACGAGATGCGCGACGACCACCGCGTGGTCATCGAGCAAGTCGTGTTCGTCGGCCGCGACGTCGCCGAAGTCGCCGACGATCTCGGCCGAACCGAGCAGGCGACGCGCATGCTGCTGTCCCGCGCGCGCGCCGCGCTGACGATCAAGCTCGATCAGCTGCGCCGCGACGACGGGTCTTGAGCGTACTGCGTGCCGAAGATCGCGTACCCGCAGGAAGCGCCCGACTCGCGATCAGCGCTCCAGCAGGCGGATCGCCAGCCCGTCCGTGAGCAGCCCGGTCAGCGGCGCCAGCGACGTGTACACCAAGCCCTGCATCGTCAATGGCTGATCGATGAGGTTGGGATCGGCCGGTAGCGGCAACGTGAACGGCATGTTGCACGGAGCACTGAGGACGAACGGCGGAACCGCGCTCGTGTACGAGAGCTGACCGACAACGCCGGGAAGCGGGCTGGGCACGGGCGGGATTTGCGGCAGAGCGTCCACTAGTAGAAAGCACCCGCCGCTCGCCCCCGTCGGCGCCGGCACGGTCACGTCGAACGTTTGCCCCAGGATCGGATCCGACTGCGCGCACAGTTTCGCGCGATTCACGCTCGCGTCGTCGAGCGACGCAGCCGGGGTCACGAGCTCCCAAACCTCAGATCTGCTGACCATCACCATTCGCCCGCGGCGAGAGTCGTACGCCATGGCATGGCGCGAGCGAACAAACGGTTCGACGGACCCGGTCGCGGGCTGCACTCGTTGCGTCCAGTCGACGCCATCCCACTCCCAGGTGTCCTTTCGGTTGAGTTCGCCACCATGAATGACGATGCGCGCGCGGTTCGAATCGTACGCCATCACGTGGTAGTCCCGCGCCGGCGGCGAGGTCGCCGGGCTCACCAGCGCCCAGGTGACACCGTCATACACGTAGGTAGTGTTCTGCTGAATCAAACCCTGTCGACCGCCGAACATGACGATCTGGCCCTGGCGCGCGTCGTACGCAATCCGCGAATCGAACAGGCGCGGCGTATTGGCCAACGTGTTCTCCACCCAGTCAGTCCCATCGTATTCCCATGTCGCCCAATCGATGAAATCGCTGACGAGCACCGTCCTCTCGCGGAGAGAGTCGTAGGCCAGGGTTGGATGCCCCGTCCCGTTTGGCGGAGGACTGTTCGGCGTGTTGATCCTCGTCCAGGTTGCACCATCCCACTCCCAAGTGTCGTTGAGCACTCCGCTCGGTCCGATCCCACCGAAGAGCACGATGCGCTCTCGCGCTGAGTCGTAGACCATCGAGGTGTAGGAACGCGGGGGCGGCCAGGTGATACCCGGGCATCCGGAGATCGGGTTGGCGAATCGAGTCCAGGTAGTCCCGTCGTACTCCCAAGTAGCGTCCGTCCCGGGTAGGCAAGACGAGAAACCTCCGAAGACGACGACAACGCCGCGCGCCGCGTCATATGCCGCACCCGGCACCAGCCCCAGACTCGGACTCAGTGGCGTCCAGATGCCCGGACTGTTCCATCGCCACGTCTGACCGCGCAACGAGGACGAAGTGACCCCCGCATCCCCCCCGAACAAGATCAGTCCCGGACTGTTCGTGTCGTAGGCCATTCCAGCATCCACTGCACCGGATGGCGCAATCGGCGTCGCCGGCATCGACGTCCATCCGCCGCTGAAGATCTCGGTCTGCTGCACCAGACTGATCGGTCCCTGGGTCGTACGACCGCCGAACAAGACCACACCGCCGCCCGCATCACTTTGCGGCAAGCCTCCGAGGACCGCTCCGGAGCGCGAAGTCGTCGACGGCAAGGATGTCCACGCTGTCCCGGTCCATTCGAACGTCGCGCCGGCCGACATGATCACCCGTTGACCACCAGGTGTCGCGTCGTAAGCCATGCCGAACGATGTGTAGAGCCCAAGCGAATCCGTTGCTTGGAAAGTCCAGCCGAAGCCGTCCCAGGTCCAAGTATCCGAGTCGAGTGGGATTCCGCCCCCCGTCGGGTCGACACCAACCGCGCCACGCAGCACGGTGTAGTCATTCGCACGATCGAACGCCATGCCGTGTCCCGCCATCGGACCCGGAGCGCTCGAAGCCGACTCGAGGGTCCAGTCGCTCCCGTCCCAGGTCCAGGTGTCCGACAGCAGGTTCGCGGAGGCATCCCGCCCACCGTAGAGCACGATGCTCCCGTTCGCGTCCATTGTCATGCGTGCGAATGAGCGCGGCGACGGCCTGTTCGTGGGGAACAACTGCCGCCACTCCACGCCGTCCCAGGACCACGTGTCATCGAGGATTACGCCCCCATCCGTGCGGCCCCCGAAGATGACCACACGATCGGCACCGCCTGGATCTTCGAACCGCGCCATCGCGTGCGCCGTTCGGACTTGCGGCGTACGCGGGACCCAGCCCGTGTAGTTGGAGACGGGACCGATAAATGGACACGTCTGCGCTGTGGCAGACTCGACCGGGAGGACAAAGAAGGCCAATGAGGCCGCGGTCACCGCGGCCGGCGAGAGGAAACTGTGCATTGATCGTGCTCGAGGAGGATCCACGCCCGATGTGGCGTGGCTACTCGAGCGGGATCCGGAGCGGCCTCGTGCAACGGACTTTCTTCGGACTATCGACGAACCTGATCGTCGCAAGCCGTTCTCGACGACGCAGCGAATCCGGGGCTCAAAGCAGTGTCGTAGCCCGGATTCTCCGACTCGCTCGTTTGGCACCCATCACCTCGAGCCTCACCGACTGACGTTCTCGTACACGACGAGCCGCTGCGTCTCGAACGCGCCGATCACCAGGTCGCTCAGCCCTGTGCCGTCCCAGTCGATCAAGGCCGCCGTGTTCGCAGTGAACGTGCCCGGGAACACGAGCCCCTGCCCGATCCCGCCCCGACCATCTCCGAGCAACACGCGGAAGTCCGAGCCCTTGAGCGTCGCGACGAGCACGTCGACGAACCCATCTCGGTTCAGGTCTCCGGTCAGCAGCGCCGTCGGGGCGTCGCCCGCCGGCACTTCATTCGCCGTGAAGCCCCCGTTCGCCGTCGCGATCAACATCGTGACCGAGTCCGACACGCCGTTGCTGACGACGAGGTCGCTGCGGCCGTCGCCGTTGAAGTCCGCCGCGTCAAGGCGCGTCGGCAAGTCCCCGACCGGCTGTTCGGTGAGGACTGTGATGCGACCGGCATCGACATCGAGGATCCGAACGAGAGCCCTGTTTCTCAGACTCACCGCGACCTCGTCGCGCTCGTCCCCGTCGAAGTCCGCGACCGCGAGCCCACCCGGGCCGCTCGGGACGGCATGCCGAAGGGGTGGGCCGAACAGGCCACCGCCGAGACCGGGCACGATGTCCAGCCGCGAATCCGAATCGAACGCGACGATGAGGTCCACTTCCCCGTTTCCGGTGACGTCGCCCGTCGCGAGCACGCGCGGCTCGTCCCCGGGTGCAAGCGTGCTGTCGGCGGGACGGACGTCGAACGCGATCGGACCATCCTCCGGCGAGACGTTGTGGCACAACTTGATGCCGCCGTCCACGGCAACGAGCACGTCCGGCTTGCCATCCTTGTCGATGTCCGCAGTCAGCACGTCGTGGACCGTGCGGTTGACCACCTGGCTCGCATCGGCAACGGAAACCGTCAACCGCTCCCGCACCTCCGTATCGTCGGCACGCTCCATGATCGCCACCAAAGCCTCGCCAAGACCTCCGGCCACGAGTTCCTCGACGCCATCGCCATCGAAGTCGGCGACGTCGACGATCGCCGGACTCCGCAGCGGCGTGCGGTGATGACGCGCCCCCACGAGTCGGCCAGCCCGACTCAGGAACAAGTTGATGGCGGCGGTCCCCACGCCCGCGACGAGCACGTCGTTGCGGCCGTCTCCGTCGACGTCCCCGAGGATCGGCCGATGCGGACTCCCGGTCGTGCCCAATCTCGTCTCGGCACCGAGCGGAGCGTCCGGCGCCGCACTCGAGTCGCCTTCGAAAACCTGGATCGCACGTGAGCTGACCATCGAGACGACGACGTCGTTCGCGCCGTCACCGGTCACATCCCCGATGGCGCAGTAGCCCGGCACGCCGTCGACCGCGAGCTCCTGCAGTACGGCGAAGTCCGCAACGCCCGGGGCCCGCGACAACACCTGCACCGAGCGGCCGTCGAAGTTCGTGACGGCGATCTCCGGAACGCCGTCGCCGGTCAGATCGCCGACCGCGACGTCGAACGGCCCGTCGCCGACGGGCACGATCGCCGTGCTGTCGTGCAGCCCCTGCGAATCGCCCGGGAAGATCACGACCTGATCGCGCTCCATGTCGCATACGAGGATGTCCGTATTGCCATCACCCGTCACGTCGGCGACCGTGAGACCCGCCGTGTTGCCGGCATTCGCGGACGTCAGCGGGATCTCGGCACCGAAGCTGCCGTCGCCGTTGCCCAAGAACACCGCGACGAACGACTCCGAGAAGTGCGTCAGTAGAAGATCCGGAATCTCGTCGTCGTTGCAGTCCTGCACGACCATCGACGTCGGAACGGGCGACGTCGCGATGTCCGGCATCGCGACGAAGCCGCCGGCGCCGTCGTTCCTCAGGACGTTGACGACGTCGTTGCGGAAACTGGCAACGCAGAGATCGAGATCGCCGTCGAGATCGATATCCGCGGCTCGAATGTCGACGCCGTCCGCGGACACCGGGACCGTCGCGGCAGGGACGAACACGCCACCCGCCTGGCCCGCCGACACCTGGACCGAACCCATGCGATCGATGACCGAGACATCGAGCGCACTATCGCCGGTCACATCCGCGAGTGCGACTCCCGAAACCTCACCGACACCGCCGAAGAGTTCGACCTGAGTCTCGAAGACCACGGCGCCGAGGATCGTGCTGCTCGCCGCGGAACCACTCTTGCTGGAACAGCCGCCGCCCGAGAACGCGGTGACGGCCACGAGGAGAATGACGAATCGCATGTGTTCGAAGTCACCCGAATCCGCGCCGCTCAGGACTCGGGCAGCCTCAACTTACCATGCAGACGATTCCTTTGACGCACTGCCGTAACGGGAATCCGTCGACTCTGCGGCGCGGTGACTGGCGTCAACGCGACGGACCAACGGGCGATCGCCGCGTCAGACCGCGTCCGCGCCGCCCAGCGCGAACTTCGCGATCGTCTCCTGATACCTCCGCTTGCCACTCTCGACGACGCGGCGGATCTCGCGCGCGTTCGCCTCGCTCTCCTTGCGGAGGTCGGCGATCATCCGCATCGACTCGACCTGGTAGTCGGTGATCGCGGTGACGAGCTTCTCGACCGACTGGGGGCTGATCGTCGAGCCGTAGCCGGCCTTGAGCGCTTCGCGTTCGAGTTCGCGGCCGAGCTCAGCGACGTCTTCGAGCCCTTTGTTGACGCCGGCCTTGAGCGCCTCGTGCGACTGCGTCGCCTCGTGCAGGCCGTGCTGCGACGTGTAGACCGCGCCGAGGATCGTGAACACGTGCTCGTTCGTCGTGAAGAACGTCACCGAGCGCCGATAGACCTGATCCTTCACGTCGTGCGTCTGCTTGAGCTTCGTGATCAGCGTCTCGCCGACGTCGTAGCCGATCGACAGGTTCTCGGCGATGTCCTTGAGCAACTGGTAGATCCGGTCCTGCTTCTGGAACTCGTGGTTCGCGGTGTCGCGCCCTAGCTCGAGCCGGGACCTCTCGGTCTCGTCATCCCCAGTGAACGCGTTGAGCGCTTCTTGCGCCGACGCCAACCCGGCGCGCGCTTCCTCGAGCGTGCCGGTCTGCAGCGCCTCGAGCTCGCGCGCGACGACCTCGGCTTCCTTCAGCGCGAAGCGGAAGTCGATGTAGCCGTTCATGATCGTCTGCTCGCGCTCGAGCTGCTCGCGCGTGTCCTTCGACACGTCCTTGTAGAGCTCGGCGATCTTCTCGAACCGGTCGCTCGGCGAGCCGCGCCACAGGTTCATCCAGAGGTTCGACATCTTCTCGCCGAAGCTGATCACGCCGTCGTCGAGCTGGCCGATGAGCTTCTTGGAGTCGTCGCGCACCGAATCGAACAGCTGCGTGATCTCGACGTAGCGATTGCCAACTTGAATGTTCTCAACGTTCTCGCGAACCATCGCGTTGAACCGACCCATGTATTGGACCGTCTTCGCGATCGCCAGCACCTTCGCCTCGTCGACGTGCCGCACCTCGTTCAGGAGCTTCGTCAGCTCGTTGGGCTCGTCCTTGTCCGGCAACACGCCGAACTTCTCCAGGACTTGCACGGCTCGATCTAGATACTTCTGCATCGTCCCGGTCGGGGCGGGGGTCGTGTCTGACATGGCGGCCTCGTAGTTTCTGCGGCGGAGTCTATTCATTAGCCTCTCCCCACGCACACCGAAGTGACCTCTCCGACCGAATCCCCAGCGCCGTCCACGACCGAGCATTCCCTCGAGGAGATGCTCCGCATCATGGACGTCGCGACGACGCTGCGGCGCGAACGCGAGCGCGCGCAGGTCGAGCTCGATCGGGAGCAGACAGAGGCGATGCTGCGAGAGAAGCTCCTCGAGGTCGCTGCGGCGACTGGCGAACGGGTGACGCCCGAGGAGATCCACGCGGCGATCTCGCAGTACTACAGGTCGCTGCACGCGTTCGAGCCACCCGAGCGCGGGTTCGGCACGTTCCTCGCGCACCTCTACGTGCGCCGCAAGCCGATCGTGATCACGGTGACGGTGCTGCTCGCGATCTTCGCGTTCGTATGGTGGTTCGTCGAAGCGAACTTCGGCTCGATCGCACGAGATCGGCGCGACCGCGAACTTCTCGAGAGGACGTTCGAGATCCATGTCGCCCACCCGTCGACCGCCGACCAGAGCGGCTTCCGCATGGACTACGGCGAGGACAGCGTCAACGGCTGGTACGTGATCGTCGAAGCGCGCGGAGCGAACGGCGACGCCGTAACCCAGCGCATTCGCGGCGCGATCTCCCGAAGCGAGCGCGACGTCTCCCGCTGGGCGGAGCAGGTGCCGCGAGAAGTCTACGAGCGTCTCGTCAATGACAAGCGCCACGACGGGATCCTCGACGAGACGCTCTTCGCGAAGAAGAACAGCGGCAGTCTCGAACTCGAGATCGTGATGCCCGGCGTCGGCGAGCAACCGCTGACCCGCGGCCGCCAGCTGCTCGAGTGGGAGGGCCGATGACCCTGACCGGCCACAACGTCTACTCGGACCTACGACGCCGCGTGAACGACGCCCGCAGTCGCGCGCGCGAGACGGAGTTGCGGCTCCACCAGCTGCGCATCGAGACGCAAGAACTCGTCGCGGACCGCGGACAGGCGATCACCGACCTCGCACGAGCGATGCTGCCGGAGATCACCCACGACGCGATCGACAACACCGTCCGCGGAATCCGCGACGACCTGCGCGACATTCTCGACCGTCGTGACAACCGGATCGACCAGATCCACGATTCGCTCGACGAGCTGCTCGCACAGCGCGACCGGATCGAAAACGAACTCGAAGACGTTCTCACCCAACTGGAAACCGAGACGGCCGAGCGAGACCGCCTCGAGGCCCTGATCGCGGAGGAACTAGAACAGTCGACCGAGTTCCAGCGCTTGTCCAAGGAGGCCGCGCACGTCGAGGACAACCTCGAGCGCAACGAAGAGCGCGTCGCCGAAATCCGCCGCGAAGCCGAGAAGAAGCTCCCGGCGTACGAAAGCAACCGGCTATTCACCTATCTCCTGGGGCGGCAGTTCGGCACGAGCGACTACACGGTCAGCGGTATGACGAAGCGGCTCGACCGATGGGTCGCCAGAATCGTCAACTACGAGGACAACAAGCCGAGCTACGACTTCCTCAAGGTCACTCCCGAGCTCGTAGCTGCCGAGCTCGAACGCAGGCAGGAAGACTTCGACGCGCTCATGGACCGCGTCGAATCGATCCGAGACGCGGCCGCGGAGAAGGCCGGTCTCCCACCGGTCGCCGACAGAGTCGAATCTCTCGAAGCCGAGCGCGACGGGTTCACGACCGCGCTCGACCAGAGCCGCACGCGCGAGGAGGGATACGAAACCGAACTCGAGTCCATCGAGAACAGCGAAGGCCGCTACTACGCCGAGGCGATCGCGCGCTTCCGCGACTTCCTGAGCGAGCAACGCACGAAGCATCTCGCGCGCCAGGCCGAGCGCACCGAAGACGAGACCGACGACGAGATCGTCCGCGAGATCCGCAGCATCGATCGCCGCCTCGACGACGTCGACGAGAATCTCGAGGACGCGGAACGCGACCACAAGCGTGCGGAGCGGCAGGCACGCGAACTCGACAGCCTGATGTCACGCTTCCGCCGCAGTGGCTACCACTCGGCGCAGTCGGCCTTCCCGCGTCGCGATCCGCGCGACGTACTCGACGACTACGAGCGTGGACGCGCCGATTCCGGCGATGTATGGAACGCGTTCGAACGCGGTCACGAGTCGTTGATGGACACGCTCGGTGGCGTCGCCGAAGGGCTCGGTGACCTCATGCGCAGCCCGGCGACGCGTGTGTTGTTCCGCGCGATGGGTAACGCGGTCGGTGACGCGCTGTCGGGCGCGATCGGGCGGGGTATGGGACGGCGCGGCGGGCTGTTCGGCAGTGGTAAGTCGCGGAAGCGTGGACGTAGCGCCGGTCGCAAGCCGAGCAAGCCGCGCTTCTCGATCGGGGACCGGTTCTAGACCTGACGCTACTCCCCTTCGACCCGCACCAACTCCGAATGCGCGAGCGTCGTCCCGTCTCGGCGACGCTCGCCGATTGCGAGATACACCGGCTCTCGCCCGCGCGGAATCGCGGACAGCGGCACCACCGCGCGCCCGCGACCGTCGGCGCGACCGCGCCACGCCCGCAGGACACGCACAGGCTTCTCACCGCTCGCATCCGGCTCGACCGACATCAGAAAGAACGGTCGATCGGGCGCGACGTCGACCACGCATCGATCGCCGACGACGCGCAGTCCGGGCCGGACGTCGAGCCAGCTCATCGCGTCGGTCATACCCGTCGCATCGCGGAGCGCGACTTCAACACGATCACCGGCACCCGCCCGGACGCACACCCGCACCTGCTGCGACGCGTCCAGGGCCATGCTCCACGCTCCCTTCGTCGCGGGGTTCGTGAATTCGAGCGCGAGCGCACGCTCCTTCTCGAACAGGTCGGGCATCGCCGCGGCGTCGAGCCCGAGCGACCCCCGGACCAGGATGCGATGCTCGTCGAGGCGACGCGCCGTGAGCATGCCCAGATCCTCGACCGACAGAGTGGGCAGCGGAGTCGCAGGCGCCGGAGCGGGGACGCTCGTGTCGCTGCGTTCGCCCGGTTCGCTCTGGGTCACGACCTCCGGCGTCTCGGGCTCCGCCACCATCGCGGCGCGCACCTCCCCGCGCAGTGGCACGGACGTCGATACGCCGACGACCGCGCTGTCGATCTTGAGCGCCGACAACACGATCGCCGGATCGGCCCCGGCGAACGCGACGTCGATCCTGCGCTCGCCCCCCGCGGGCACGTCGACGGCCGCGTCGCCCCGCACCGAGAACGCTTCGTGCTCGCTGCTAAGCAGCAGCGTCGCGGGCCGCCGCCCGGCATTGCGCAGTGTGAGCGTTCGCAGCACGGTCGCGCCCACCGGCACGGACCCGAAGTCGAGAGTGCGCGGCTCCACCGCGAGCTTCGGCGCGAGCGGGTGCACGAAGGTGAGCCGGTCCTCGACGCCACGAAAACTCACCTCGATCTGCTGCGAGTTCTGGTCGTAGCCGACGTCGAACCCCGAGGCCTCGATCGCGACCGACTTGGACGTCAGCTCGCTCGGCACCTGATTCGTGAAGTCCACGGCGAAGAACTCGCAGCGCCGACTCTTCTCCACGGCGAACAGGAAGAGGTGCGGCGGGCTCGCGAGCGGCCAAGAGCCATTGCCGTGCCCGAAGTCGCCCGGCAGCCGCAGGGCATCGCGCACGTGAAACGGCAATCCGACCTCGCCATTGCTCGGATCGAAGAGATAGAAGTCGACTCCCGGCTGCGCACCGCCGGCCAAGACCACCCATTTGCCACCAGGCAGCTCGCCGACCTCCCAGCGCGACACGGGTCGACTGAAGACGATCTCGAACCCGCGGCACTGCAGGGCCGTCGTGGTCTCGCCGTCCTCGATCGCCTTGATTCCAGCCGCTTCCGGGTCGAGGACGGTGACGCGTTCCAGCCCGAGATCCTGCGCGCGCCCGCTCGGAGCACTGAGAGCAGCGAGGAACATGGTGAGGACGAGCCGAGGGGACATGCGACGCGAGTCTACGCGGGAACCGCTCGGATTCGGACTTCGTCGCCCGACAAGGGCACAGAATCGGCGCGAGGGTCGTATACGATGAAGTCCGCATTCCACGACACTCATGACCAGCAACGCCGAAACCGCCGTCACCACGGACGGCGACTCCGACGACCTTCCGTTTCGCACCTCGCACAAGGTCCGCCTCGTCACCGCGACCTCGCTGTTCGACGGGCACGACGCCTCGATCAACATCTTCCGGCGCATCGCGCAGGATCGAGGCGCGGAGGTCATCCACCTCGGCCACAACCGCTCGGCTCGGGAAATCGTCGACGCAGCGATCGAGGAGGACGCCCAGGCGATCGCGGTGACGTCCTACCAGGGCGGCCACAACGAGTTCTTCCGCTACATGCACGACCTGCTCGCGGAGCGTGGCTGCGGGCACGTGAAGCTGTTCGGGGGCGGCGGCGGCGTGATCCTGCCGGAGGAGATCGACGCGCTGCAGTCCTACGGGATCGAGCGGATCTACTCTCCCGACGACGGCCGCGAGCTCGGCCTCGAGGGGATGATCCACGACATGCTCGCGCGCGCGGACTTCGCGCCGCCGAGTGACGTCGATACGGAAGCCCTGGCCGCCGGCAACCCGGCGCAGATCGCGCGAGCGCTGAGTATCGCCGAGAACGATCGCGCCGCCGTGGCCGAGATGCTCGGGAAGCTGGCCGAACCGCAGCGCCGTCCGCCAGTGCTCGGCATCACCGGCACGGGTGGCGCGGGCAAGTCGTCGTTGATCGACGAGCTCACGCGTCGATACCTCAACCAGTTCCCCGACGGCCGCCTCGCGATCCTGTCGGTCGACCCGACGCGTCGCAAGACCGGAGGCGCACTCCTCGGCGACCGCATCCGCATGAACGCGGTCTCGAGCGAACGGGCGTTCATGCGATCGATGGCGACGCGCCAGGCCAACCTCGCGCTGTCGGACGCCGTCGGCGACGCACTCGACATCCTGCGGCGAGTCGGCTTCGACCTGATCCTGCTCGAAAGCTCGGGCATTGGTCAGTCGGACAGCGAGATCGTCGAGCACGCGGACGCATCGATCTACGTGATGACGCCCGAATACGGCGCCGCGACGCAGCTCGAGAAGATCGACATGCTCGACTTCGCGGATCTCGTCGCGCTCAACAAGTTCGACCGTCGCGGCGCGACAGACGCGTTGCGCGACGTCAAGAAGCAGTACCAGCGCAACCGCAGCCTCTTCCACGTGCCGCCGGAGGAAATGCCGGTATTCGGCACGATGGCCTCGCAGTTCGACGACCCGGGCACGAATCGATTCTTCCGCGCCGTCGTCGAGCAGCTGTCGAAGATCACGGACGGCCGCTTCGACACCGAGTTCACGCACCGCGAGGGGCTGCCGGACGAGCAGCACATCATTCCTCCGGATCGCGCGCGCTACCTCGCGGACATCGCGGGCAACAACCGACGCTACGACGAGTGGGCCCAGGAGCAGAGCGCGCTCGCGCAGCGCGCATTCCAGCTGCAGGGCGCGGTCGACGCGATCGACGACGCGGACACCAAACGGGAACTGCAGAAAGCCCTCGACGAGACGCGCGATCGCCTCGACCCCGACTGCCGCAAGGCACTCGACGGTTGGAACGACCTGCTCGCGAGCTACGCGTCGGACGAGCACGTCTTCACGGTGCGCGACAAGGACGTCCGCGTGCGTCAGCACACGGAGTCGCTGTCCGGCCTCCGCATCCCGAAGGTCGCGCTGCCGCGGTTCGAGGCGTGGGGCGAGCGGCTGTCGTGGCTACTCCGCGAGAACGTGCCCGGCAAGTTCCCGTTCGCGGCCGGCGTCTTCCCGTTCAAGCGCACGGGTGAGGATCCGACGCGCATGTTCGCGGGTGAAGGCGGCCCCGAGCGCACGAACCGGCGCTTCCACTACGTGGCGTCCGGACAGCCGGCGCAGCGTCTGTCGACCGCGTTCGACTCGGTGACGCTCTACGGCGAAGACCCGCACGAACGCCCCGACATCTACGGCAAGGTCGGTAACGCCGGCGTGTCGATCTGCACACTCGACGACGCGAAGAAGCTCTACTCGGGGTTCCGCCTCACCGACCCGAAGACCTCGGTGTCGATGACGATCAACGGCCCGGCGCCGATGCTGCTCGCGTTCTTCATGAACGCGGCCGTCGACCAAGAGTGCGAGGTCTACATCCGTGAGAACGGCCTCGAGAAGGAGGTCGACGCGAAGATCGAGAAGCTCTTCGCCGACAAGGGCGTGCCGCGCCCGAGCTACCGCGGCGAGCTGCCCGACGGCCACAACGGCCTCGGCCTGATGCTGCTCGGAGTGAGCGGCGACTGTGTGCTCCCCGCCGACGTCTACGCGGAGATTCGCGAGCGCGCGCTGTCGCAAGTGCGCGGCACGGTCCAAGCCGACATCCTCAAGGAGGATCAGGCGCAAAACACGTGCATCTTCTCGACCGAGTTCGCGCTGCGGATGATGGGCGACATCCAGGAGTTCTTCACCGAGCAGTCGGTGCGCAACTTCTACTCCGTGTCGATCTCCGGCTACCACATCGCCGAAGCCGGCGCGAATCCGATCACCCAACTCGCGTTCACCCTCGCGAACGGCTTCACGTATCTCGAGTACTACCTCGCGCGCGGCCTGGCGGTCGACGACTTCGCGCCGAACCTGAGCTTCTTCTTCAGCAACGGCGTCGACCCCGAATACGCGGTCATCGGCCGCGTCGCCCGTCGCATCTGGGCCAAGGCGATCAAGCACCGCTACGGCGGCAACGAGCGCAGCCAGAAGCTCAAGTACCACATCCAGACGTCGGGCCGCTCGCTGCACGCGCAAGAGATCTCGTTCAACGACATCCGCACGACGCTGCAGGCGCTTTACGCGATCTACGACAACTGCCAGAGCCTGCACACAAACGCGTACGACGAAGCGATCACGACGCCGACCGAAGAGTCGGTGCGACGGGCGCTCGCGATCCAGCTGATCATCAACCGCGAGCTCGGCCAGACGAAGAACGAGAACCCGCTGCAGGGCGCGTTCCTGATCGAAGAGCTGACCGACCTCGTCGAAGAAGCGGTCTACGTCGAGTTCGAGCGCATCGCCGACCGGGGCGGCGTGCTCGGCGCGATGGAGACGATGTATCAGCGCGGCAAGATCCAGGAGGAGTCGCTCTACTACGAGAGCCTGAAGTCCTCCGGCGAGTTGCCGATCATCGGCGTGAACACGTTCCTCGGCACGGACGGCTCGCCGATCCAGCAGGCCAAGGACGTCATGCGCTCTTCTGACGACGAGAAGAACGACCAGATCGAGAGCCTCCGCGCGTTCCAGACCGCGCATGCCGACGGAGCACAGCAGTGGCTCGGCGAACTCGAGTCGACCGCGCTCGACGGCAAGAACCTGTTCGCGGCGCTGATGGAAGCCGCGAAGGTGTGCTCACTCGGCCAGATCAGCGAGCGGCTGTATCGGGTCGGCGGGCAGTACCGGCGGAACATGTGAGGCGTGGCGCGGAGCGCCACGCCGGGCAGGCGCAGGCGCACGTTCACGCGAGCCGGGCGGGCACGGGCACGTTCACCGTGGGCCGGAGGGACTCGGGGAAGGAAAACGCGGGCTCGCGCGGATTTCGTGGGATAGCCGAGGGGGGCCGGAACCCTACCCCGTGCCGCCGAAGTCCGGGCCATCTCGCCCAGCGGCTACTCCATGAACGTCCAACTGCCGTTGTTCTGCGTTGTTTCCGCTCTCGCGAATCTCTCGCCTGCCCAACAGTTTCGTGACGAGCGCCTCGATGAGCGTTTGCCCGTCCCGTTCACGATCAGTGCCGCGAGCGCGCTCGGGGACGTCGATGGGGACGGCGACCTCGACTACTTTCTCGCGGACAACGATGTCGCCGTGCTGCTGCTCGGGGACGGGTTCGGCAACTTCGTGCCGGCGCCGGATGGCCACGGGCTGTCGTCGGCCACAGCACCGGGTGCGGCGTCGTTCGAGGATCTCGACGGGGACGGCGACCTCGACCTGTTCACGCGGGGTGCCCCCACCGCCTACTACCAGAACGACGGCACGGGCACGTTCACCGCGTTGCCCGGGGCAATCCCCGCGACGCCGAGTGCCGGGACATCGCACATCAGCGTGGCCGACCTCGACGGGGACGGCGATCTCGACATCCTGATCGGGTCCATCCTGAGTCCGTTCGTGCTGCGCAACGATGGCGCGACGTTTACGGACGTGACCGCGACCGCCATTCCGCCGGCGTCCGACATCTTCGCGAACGCGGTCGGGGACTTCGACGGCGATGGTGACGTCGACATCGCGTTCAACTCCGGCCCATCGAACGCGCTCGAGATCCTCAGCAACGACGGATCGGGAGTGTTCACGAACACGACTTCCGGCTCGTTGCCGGCCGCGACGATGGGACTGCGCCCACTCGCGCTCGACGCCGACGGGGATGGCGACGTCGACTTGATGACGAGCCTCGCCGGGTCGCGGCAGTTCTGGATCAACGACGGCACGGGGAGCTTCAACGCAGGCGCGAGTCTCTCGTCCGGTCAGCTCACCGTGCCCGGCACCTCACGCGCTATCGACCTCGACGGGGACTCGGATATCGACGTCGTGTCACACGGCGGCGGCGACAACTGGACCGTACTCGTCAACTCGGGCTCCGGCGTGTTCACGAATCTCGGCAACGCCCCGTTCGACACGGTGCCCGAGTTCGCGCCCGACCTCGAACTCGGCGACCTCGACGGCGACGGCGCCGCGGAGCTTCTCGTGTCCAGCGGCCCGTTCAACCGAGCGCTGCTCTACGACAACGACGGCACCGGCCAGCTCCAGCTCGCGACGACGGAACGCCTCGACGTGCTTGGCGGATCGAACGGACTCTTCGTCGACTACGACGGCGACGGCGATCCCGATCTCGTCCAGCTCTCCCCGTCCGCCGCGCCGCGACTGCTGACGAACGACGGGAACGGAACTTTCATCGACGAGACCGCGCTCCGCGCCCCCTCCACTCCGTCGTTCGCGGACGCACAGGCTCGTCCGATCGACCTGGGTCAGGACGGCGATCTCGATCTCCTGTTCTTGAACATGCTCTGGGAGAACGACGGCACCGGGCGCTTCACGGACATCTCGGCGACGATCCCGCCAGTCGTGTCGCCGAACTACGTCCTCGTCGACGACCTCGATGGCGACGGTGACGACGACGCGATCATCTGGGACGTCGTCAGTTCGAGCCGGGTCGTGCTGATCCAGAACGCGTCGGGCGCGCTGGTCGATGAAGCCGCGACGCGCCTAGGGTCGATTCCGTTCCTGCTGCGGCTGATCCGTTCGGCCGACGTCGATGGAGACGGTGACGTCGATCTGTTGATCGGATCGAACAACTTCATCACGCCGATCCTGCGCGTCTTCGTCAACGACGGCACCGGCCTGTTCACGGACGAAGGACTCGCTCGCATCCCGGCAGCCGTCACGAGCGCCTGGGGATTCGAACCCCTCGACTACGACGCCGACGGAGACATCGACATCCTGCTGAGCCCGAGCAACAGCGCACTGACGATCCAGGGCCAAGTGCTCGAGAACGATGGCACAGGCCACTTCACTCTAGCTACCGGAGTCTGGCCCGGCTCTCCGCAGCGCGTCGACCGATTCCAAACTGGGGACTTCGACGCCGACGGCGACATCGATTTCTTCGCGGCCAGTTTCAGCGCACCCTCGTTGGGTCTCCAGCTGTTCGTCAACCAAGGGAACGGCGCGTTCACGCGCGACATCAGCGACCGCATCGACGCGCGCCGAACGGACGGCATCTACGATCTCGATGCCGCGGACATCGATCGCGACGGCGACTTGGACCTGGTGACTGGGAGCATCTTCCGCTCGCGCCTCTTCATCAACCGACACCTGCAGTTCCGGTCACCCTATCGCGCCGTGCGCGCGCGCCCGCTGCCGCTGCGCTTCCGCTCGAAGCCCGGCTACGCAACCGGCGACACGACGGGTGCCGCCCTGCTCAACTTCTTCCCGTCCGCGGGACCGATTCCTACGCCGTTCGGCGACCTGCTCGTCGCGCCGCTGGGCTTGCTGACCGTCGGTCCGGTGACGATTCCGGCGTCGACCGGGCAGGCGGACCTGCTGCTGTCGGTTCCGGATGATCCGGCACTCGTCGGGTTCACGCTGTTCACTCAGGGGGCGGTGGCGGATCTGTCCGGTCCGACGCCGTCGATCCGCTTGGCCGGGCTCGCGGTCGATGTCGTCGAGTAGTGAGCCGCAGCGGTCCGTGCGCCCAACCCCTGCCCAGCCACATATCCCCCCGCGAACGCGCACTGCAGGTTGAAGCCCCCGCACGGACCGTCGATGTCGAGTACCTCACCACACAGGTAGAGACCCGGCTGCAACCTGCTCTCGAACGTGTCCGGATGCACTTCCTTGAGTCGCACGCCACCACGTGTCACGAACGCACGGTCGTAGCCGGTCGTGCCGGTGATCGTGAGTGGGGTCTGCACGAGGACGCGAATCAGCGCTTCGCGGTCCGCGCCCTTCAGCTCATGGATGCCGGTCGCGACGTCGACGTTCGCGAGTTCGCACATGACTTCGGCGATCTCGAGCGGGAGATGCTCGGTGAGCCGCTCGGTGACGGGAGCCGCGTCGCCGCGCGCCCATCCCTTGAAGATCCGTTGCCAGTCTTCCTGGTTCTTGCCGCGGCAGAGGTTCATCGTGATCCGCACTTCGTCGACCTTCTCGAGAATCGCCGAGATCTCGCGCGACAGGTCGAGCACGATCGGACCGCGAATGCCGGTGTCGGTAAAGATCAGGTCGCCTACACCGCGGACGCGCGCGAACTTCTTGATCGCGACCTGCACGTGAGCCTTGCCGATCGTGTGCGCCTTGCACCGACCGGTCCATTTCTCGGCCGAGGTGAGGGGAACCCCAGCGGGATATCGCGGCGTCACGCGATGGCCGAAGCTCTCGGCAAACTTGTAGCCGCCGCCGCTCGCGCCCGACTTCGGCAGCGCGAGTCCGCCGGTCGCGACGATCAACTCTTCCCCCGAGTAGGTCGCGCCCTCGGCCTCGACGACGAACCGTCCGTCGCGAAACTCCGTCGACTCGACCGTGCAGTTGAGCTCGATCGAGACTCCGAGCCGCTCGAGCTCGGCGACGAGCCCTGCCAAGACCGACGTCGACTTGCGCGTCTCCGGCCAGACGCGGAAGCCGTCGTGCACGACCGTCTTCACTCCGATTCCGTGGAAGAACTCGCGCAGCTTCATGCCGCCGAGCTGATCGAGCGCCGGACCGAGAAAACGACCTTCGCGCCCCATCCGCTCCATGAACTCCTCCTTCGAGAGCGTGTTGCTGAGGTTGCAGCGCTCGCCGCCGGAGGCGAGGAGCTTTCGACCGAGGGAACGGGACTTCTCGCAGAGGAGCACACGCCGACCGAGCCGCGCCGCCGAAATGGCAGCGACCATTCCGGACGCGCCGCCGCCGATGATGACGACGTCGAACGACGCGTCTGCACGGGAAGCGGGCGGTGGATCGGAGGGGGCCATCGATCCGGGAGCTTATCCAAAGGCGGCCTGCAGCGGCCGTGACTCAATCGAGTTCCGCCGCGATCTCCACGATGCGACCCTCGTCCACGTGCCAGCGCCGCGTGAGCCGCACTGTATCGAGCATCCGCCGATCGTGCGTCACCAGCAGCACCGTGCCGTCGAACGTCTCCAACGCCTGCTCCAGCTGCTCGATCGCCTCCAGGTCGAGGTGGTTGGTCGGCTCGTCGAGCACCAGCAGATTGACGCCACGTGCCTGCAGCAGCGCCAGCGAAACCCGCGTGCGTTCGCCCGGAGACATCGATGCGGCGGAACGCTCGAAGAAGCCCTTGCCGACACCGAACTTTGCGAGCAACGCGCGCACTTCCGCGGGCCCCTGATCCGGCACGCAGCGCGCGAACACGTCGACCATCGGCTCATCCGCGACGAACGCGCCGCGGGCTTGGTCGACCTCACCGATGACGACTCCCGAACCTAGCATGACGGTGCCTTCGGTCGGAGGTAGCTGGCCCAGGAGCAGTTGCAGCAGCGTGCTCTTGCCGCTGCCGTTGGGACCGGTGATCGCGACCCGATCGCGGATGTCGAGCTGCACGTCGATCGGGCCGAGTCGGAACGCGCCGCGCTCGACGACGGCACCGCGCGCTACGGCGACGACATCCCCGGACCGCGACGCCGCGGCGATCGTGAACTGCAGCTTCCACTCCTTGCGCGGCGCTTCGACTTCCTCGAGCCGCTCGATCATGCGCTCGGTTTGGCGCACTTTGGCGGCCTGCTTCTCGCTCGTCTCCACGCGGAACGCGCGACCGAACTTGTCGTTGTCGGGCACTTTGCGGCGCGCATTCTTGACGCCCTTCGCCATCCAGGCGCGCTGCCGGCGCGCGCGCGCCTCGAGGTCGCCACGCTTCTCGGCGTACTCCGAGTAGGCCTCGGCCGCATGCCTACGCGCGGTGGCGCGCTCCTCGAGGTACGACTCGTAGCTGCCACCGTAGACCGCGATACGCTGCAGGCTCCTGTCGATCTCGACGACCTTGGTCACCACTCGCGACAGGAACTCGCGGTCGTGGCTGACCAACACGGTCGGCGCGGCGATCGACTGCACGAAATCCTCGAGATGGTGCAAGCCGTCGATGTCGAGATCGTTGGTCGGCTCGTCGAGCAAGAAGGCGTCGTAACGAGACAACAGCAATGCCGCGAGTCCGGCGCGCGCCGCCTGGCCACCCGACAACCCGGTCATCGCGTGCTCGAGATCGACGTCGAGGCCGAGGTCCGCGATCACGACGGCGATTCGTTCTTCGAAGTCCGTGCCGCCGAGTGCCATCCACCGCTCGAGTGCCTCGGTGTATCGCTCCGCCGCGCCGGGTACGTCATCGGACATCGCTTCCGCCGCCGCATTCATCTCGGCCTCCGCGGCGTCCACGCCAGTGCGTCTCCCGAGCAGGCCACGCACGCTCTCGCCGGGGACCCGGTCCGGCTCCTGTGCGAGGTACCCGACGGTCGCGTCCACGGGCGCGAGGCGCACCGTGCCACCATCGGGCGGGCGCTCTCCCGCGAGGATTCGCAGCAGCGTCGACTTGCCGGTCCCGTTGGGACCGATCAGTCCGACGACGTCACCGGGGACAACCACCAGATCGAGCCCGGAGAACAGCTCGCGAGCGCCGAAGCTCGCCGAGACGCCTTTGCAGTGGATGGTGACAGTCACGCGAGAAGGGACGATGACGCCTTCTGTGCATCTCGTCAATGCACCGCTCGTCGGGCAACACCGGCGCGGTCAGAGTCCGGTTGTGCGACAATCCGCAGTGGCCAACCCCGTGAAAGGAACGTCCGCCTCCATGCTACGCAACGCTCCGCTGTCAGGACTCGCCGCGATCGCCTGCCTCGTCGCGGCGACGCCCGTCCCCGTTCCGACTCCGTCGATCCAGATCGGCACCGCGACCCGCACGACCTACGCGCAAGCCTACGGCTTCGACTGGGAGTTCGACGACGGCGTGGAAGTCTCCGACTCGACGAACGCGACCGGCGGCTGGGTCCAAAGCCAGAGTGTCGACCTCCTCGACTGGTACTTCATTCCCGTCGCATCGAGCACGATCTACCAGGAGTCCCAGATCGACCCGGACCTCGTGACGCTGACGATGGACGCGACCGCCGATACCGCGGGCAACCACCCGCATTCCGACTCGTCGGGGACGTCGACATTCGACGTGGACTTCACCGTGCCGCATCGCGTGCGCTACGTGGTCAGCGCGACGGCGACGGCAAACGTCGGCTACAACCTCGCGAACGCCCGCCTGCGCCGAACGAATGACTCCACGACAATCGTCGCCGTCGATGCCGACTTCGGTGGCAACGACGTGGTCCCACCGCAGAGCAGCTGGCTGCAGCGCGGCGACTACAGCGTCGACGCCGAGTGCGAGGCGATGGCCTGGGGCGACAACAACACGTCGATCAGCGCGTCGAGCAACGTCGAGTTCGAGCTGCGGATCTTCGAAGCCGCCGACTTCACGCTCGACGGCACCGTCGACAAGGCGGACTGGCACGCGTTCGAAGCCGCGTGGCAAGCCGGCGCGACGAACACCGACATCGATGGCAGCGGCGTCATCGACGCGAAGGACTGGCTCGCGTTCGAAGCGGCCTGGAAGTCCACGACCTAGCCCCCCGGCGGCCACGATCACCCGTGCTGCGCGTGCGCTTGCGCATGCGCGTTCCCGCGCCCCGCGCCCGACCACTCACTCGCGCCCGAACACCCACAGGTGCTCCTCGGTTCGCACGTAGATCCGCCCCCCCACGATCGCGGGCGTAGCCATGACCCGTTCCCCGAGATCGTTCTGGGCGAGCACCTTCAGCTCGTCCCCTGCCTCGAGCACCGTCACGACGCCACGCGCTGACGCCGCGAAGATCTTGCCGTCTCCGTACACCGGCGACGCGTAACGTGGACCACGCGCCCCGAGCCGACCGGAGAAGAGCGCCTTCCCCGTCTTCGCGTCGACGCACGTCGCGATGCCGCCGTTCTTGACGAGGTACACGCGGCCATCGTGGTAGAGCGGGGACGGGCACTCGGGCACGCCACGCGGGTGCTGCCAGACGATCTCCGGCTGGCCGGTGTCGTCTTTCGGCGGGCGGATCGCGAGCAGCGCATTCGCGTGCTTGAAGGTCTCGAGCCACGAGAACATCTTCTGCCACTCCTCACCCGTGAGCTGCCCGTCGCGATCGCGATCCAAGAAGCGGAAGAAGAGCGACAGCGGATGGTCTCCCTCGCCGTCGGCGTCGAAGCGCGACAGGATGCTCTTGTTCGCCTTGGCCTCCTCCCGGCTCAATGTGCCACTGCCGTCCGCATCATGGTCCTCGAGCAGCTTCGAGAACTGCGGCACGCCGATGACCTCGGGATTGGTGCGCATGTTGTACGAGGTCACGAAGACCATGCCGTCTCCCTTGACCGGCGTGATGCACGGTTCGTCCGCGAGCCCGGGCACCGACCAGCGCTCTTCGCCGGTCGCGAGATCGTACGCGGTGAGCTTGAACGCGCCGTAGATCAACAGCTCTTCGACGTCGCCGCGCCGCCAGACGATCGGGGTCGACCAGCCCGACGGGAAGCCGGTGCGATCCGTCTTCCAGACCGTCTCTCCGGTCGCACACGCCATCGCCTCCACCCACGATTCGTCATTGGTGTCGCGACAGAGGATGACGCGATCGCCGACCACGATCGGGGATGCGCCCGTGCCGAACGTGTTGCGCTGCCGCGGCAGCTCACGCCGCCAGACTTCCTCGCCCGCGAAGTCGTAGCCGATCACCCCGAACGAGCCGAAGTAGGCGAACACGCGTTCGCCATCGACGGCCGGCGTCGGCGACGCCGCGCTGTTGACGCGGTGCACCTTCTCGAAGTCTTCGACCTCGAGCGAGCGTCGCCAACGCTCAGCGCCTGTCGCGCGATCGAGGCAAATCGTGTGCAGCGCATTCTCGGTCGCGCCGGTCAAGAACACGTGGCGCCCGACAATGACCGGCGACGAGTGACCGCCCGCATCGAGCGTCGCCTTCCAGACGACGTGCTTGGAGACGCCGAACTCGACGGGCAAATCCGCGTCACCGACCGCATGTCCGGCGCCGTTGGGGCCGCGGAACCGAGGCCACTCCTGGGCTCGCGCCGAGAGCGCGGCAACGAAGGAGACCATGAGCGTGAGGCAGCGCATCGGCTCCACGATGCGCTGCCCCTTCGCTACTTACAAGATCTCGAAGACGCCGTAGCCGCCGCTTACGAACGACGACACGCTGGCGAGGTAATTCACGTTCGACGTGTACCTCTCGCTCCACGGCATCGGCGATTGGTCGGCGATCCCCCCCAGGGCCGCCGCCGCCATGCTCCGTGCGAACTTGCTGCGCTCGGGGTCATCGAGCAATTCCACGAGTGGTTCGACCGTCGTGCGGTCGCCGATCAGCGACAGCGCGACCGAGAGGGACGCGATGCCGGTGTAGCTGGCGTCGTCCTGCAGAAGCGTCACGAGGCGATCGGTCGCGGTCTTGTCGCGCAGCAGACCGAGCGCGACCGACGACCGGCGCAGGAGGTCAGGGCGCTGCGTCGAGCGGTCGAGGATCCGCTGGATCGCGGGGATCGATTCCTTGTCGCCGAGCATCGCGAGGCTCGTGCACACGCAGCCTGCGATCAGGTCACGCTTCCGAAACTTCGCAAGTGTCTCCCGCAGGTCGAGCACCGCTTCTTCACAACGCCCGAGTCCGAGCGCGATCGCGGACGCGGCGATCGCATCCGGATGCTTGGTCGCAGTCAGCGACTCGCGCAGCTTCTTCGCGACGAGCTTGTCGTCCGGAGTCTCGCGCGCGAGCAGTCCGAGCGCGAGCGCGGCCCACGGTCGATCCATCGCCTTCGATCCCCGCCGCAACACGCTGAGAAGGCGCGTGCGGTTCAGGTTTCCGCCGACCTGCCCCATCGCGAGAAGCGCGAGGTGGGCTTCCTGGCGGTCGGATGCATGCTTGTGTGAATACCACAGCGCCTCGGCGATCGCGTAGTCCTTCGACGAGTTGTCTTCGACCGCGTCGCCGAGCACGCCGAGCGCGAGGACGGCCGAGCGGCGAATGTGCATCCCGCGCGACTTCGAACGGTCGAGCTCGCGCACGAAGACGGTCTTGTAGTAGTCGATCGACGCGACGTCGGGTCGCTGCACCAACAGCTTGGCGATAGCCTGCGCGGCGTGAGCCTGCATCAGTCGCTCGCCGGCACCATGGTCGGCCTTGTAGTACTCGGACAGAGCTCGCAGCCCCTTCTCGGCCAGCAGCTCGCCGCGCGCCGTGCGCCAGTCAGGCTGAATCGCACCCATCGCGTGGATCACGGCGACCTTGACGTTGCGGTTCGGGGCCCCGACATCCTGCAGCACGTCACGCAGGCGCTCGAATACGACGCGCTGCGTCGCGACGTCGCGCGCGCCGTTCGCGATGACGCCGAGACCGTACGCCGCAAACGTGCGCGTCCAGTCGTCGACGCTCTCGCGGCCGACGAGCTTCCGACCCGCTGGCGTGTCGTTGAGCAGCGCGATCAGCTTGAAAGTAGAGTCCGGATGCTCCGAGACGCCGAGCGCGAGCGCGGCAGTCGCGCGCACCGCGCGGTCGCCGCGCTGCAAGAACGGTTCGATCGTGTCGATCGCGTCGATCTTGCCGTAGTCGCGCGCGATCTTTGCGATCGCCATCATGCAGGCCATCGTGATCTCGCGGTTGCGCGACTCCTCGAGCACCGCGAGCAGGGCCGGCAACACTTCGCCGTGGATCTGCGCCGCGGTCGGCGCAACCGTGCGGTTCACCGGGATCTGCCCCGCGCCCATGAAGAAGTCGTCGGATGCCGTCGTCGCGTCTCGCGCCGCCTGCACGGTCTGCTTCAGTCGCAGGAAGCGGTCCTTGTTGAACTCCCACCAGTACACCCAGCGGCCGAAGTCTTCGACCAGCGGCATCCCCCCACCGGTCGTCGGTCCACCGCCGCCACCCGCGGGTGCGGTCGCCGGGCCAGCACCGCCGCCGGTCGCCGGACCGCCGGGCTGGCCCCCGCCGGGCGCGCCGGTCGTCGGTCCGCCCCCCGGCATTCCCGGGCTTCCCGTCGAAGGTCCACCACCCGGACCCGGCGCGCCGGGACTACCCGGGCCACCAGCCGAGGGGCCACCACCGGACGAGCCGGGCTGCGTCTCCCCCCAACTGGGAGGAAGCATGCCGGGTCACTGCGGCGCGAGATCGAGCGCGAGCAGGGACGGGCTGACGGAGAGCACGGCGGCAAAAACGGACAGGCGCATCGACGAGCTTTCTCAGGGTGTAGGGGGACCGATCAATCGAACCCTATGTGGGCACACCCGGTAGAGTAACGGAGGAACCCAACGTTCCGCGGTGATCCGGGCGTTCGGGTAAGGGGCAAACTTCGTGCCGCGGTCATGGATTGCGTTTCGCGTCGCGGCGGCGCAAGTCTTCGATCTCGGAACGGAAGGTCTCGAGAAACAGGCGGTCCTTGGGGCGATCCGCGAGTTGCTTGGATCGGATGAGGTCTTCGAGGGCGGCCGTCGGCAGATCCACCTCGCCGAGACGGAAGCGTCGACGCCTTGACCACAATTCCTCGAACTCCCCGCCCGCGATTTGAAGCGGCAGGTCGAACGCTACGTCCTCTTTGATCGCACGAACACACGCTCGGTGACGAACGATCCCGCCGAGCACGACGTCATCCTCGTCCGGCAACGGCTCCCCTCCGACTTCGATCGCGAATCCCTGCGCCCGCAGGATGCCGATCACGCCCGCCAACCCGACCGGATCGGGTGGCAACATCAGATCGCAGTCTCGTGTGAAGAGAGTCGGACCGAGCTGCTCGCCATGCAGGTTCATACCGAACGCCCCGACGACCAAAAACCGAACGCCGGATTCGCTGATCGCCGTCAACGCATCGACGTACTTACTCATGAAGCTCAACACGTTGCGCGTTGCGCGCAAACTCGGCCCACCGTCTCATTTCTTCGAGAGCACGGAAGACATAGGCCTTGTCGGTGCCATCGCGATTGCAATCCCGTGCCTCGAGCCATCGCGCGAGCGAGTCGAGGTCATTCCCTACGGAGGGCTCGTCCGGCGGTCGAGATTCTTCGTCGGCCATGATCCCGAGCACCGTACGCGAGTCGTCGCGATCCGGCAATCCGCCGAGCCCTACTCGCCAGCCGTGACGCCGCCGAATTCGTCGATCAGCTCCGATCCGAACCGCTCCCAGCTCTTGGGGCCGAGCCCCTTGATCGCCAAGAACTCACGTTCGTTCGTCGGCGGATCGTCCGCGATGCGCGAGAGCGTGTCGTTCGAGAACACCGTGTAGAGCGGCTTGCCATCGGCGAAGCGTGAGCGAAACGAGCGCAAGCGTTCCACGAGCGCCGGGTCGCAAGAGTCGAGATCGACCGCGGGGGCCGCGCTCGCGCGCGACGCCTTCGGCGCGCGACGACCCGGGATCGGCACCGGCGGTAGCTCGGGCAACGCCTGCATCTCGAGCGCCCGCCGGCCCATCGGCGACAGGCCGAGCACGAGGCCACCCTCGGTGCCGTCGCGCCGCGTGAACGGTTTGCGCGCGAGGAGCTCGACGTCTTCGAGAAACTGCACGAGCTCGCGGATCGACTTCTCGGTCGCGCCGTGGAACACGCCATAGGTGACGAGCCGTTCCAGCCCACGATCCAACACCTCGCGCGCTTCGCTGCCGGCGAGCACCTGGATCGAACGCATCATCCCGAACCGGAAGTCGATCTCGCCGACGGTACGCAACACGTGGAACACCGCCGTGGACTCCGCCTCGCTCGTCGCGCGCACGTCCTCGCCACCACCGGTGCAGAGGTCGCACCTGCCGCAGTCCGCGCCGGGCTCGCCGAGGAAGTACGAACGTACGCGATCGAAGCGGCACCCGGTCCGCGCACGCGTGTATTCGAGCATGCGGCCGAGCCGCCGGTCGTCGCGCGCGCGCTTCTGCTGCTGCTCCTGCAAGTCGATCGGCAGGAAGTCGGGCAGCTGTCCCTGCAGCGTGACCGTGTCCCCCTGGAGAAACACGTGGCCACCGAGCTGCAGCGTGCGCAGCGCGGTCTGCAGCGCGCCGTCGTTCTTCTGGTCGAGCTGGTCTCGCAGCTCGTCGAATCGGCACGTCGACACGCCGCTGCCGGCCAACGACGTCAGAGTGCTCCAGAGCCGCTGGAACAAGCGCGGCTCTGGATTCGCCTGGTCGAGGAAGAACTTCTGCAGCCGGTAGTCGCCGCCGTGCTGGAGCAGCACGCAGCGCGACGGCTCCCCGTCGCGACCCGCGCGACCGGCCTCCTGGTAGTAGGCCTCGAGCGACCCCGGCATGTCGAAGTGCAAGACGAGCCGGATGTCCGACTTGTCGACGCCCATGCCGAAGGCGTTCGTCGCGACGAGCAGCTCGATCTCGCCCGCCATGAAGCGATCCTGAATCTCGGTCCGGTCCCCATCGGCGAGGCCGGCGTGGTAGACCGCGACGTCGTGACCCTGCGCGCGGAAGTGCCCGCAGACCTCCTCGGTCGAGCGACGGCTGGCCGCGTAGATGAGCTTGACGCCGGCCGTGTCGCGCACGCATTGCTCGGCGACCGCGAGCTTGTCGTCCCGCCGCGGCGCCGGCAGCACCTCGAACGAGAGGTTCGGGCGATCGAAGCCCGTCAGCACCTCGCTCGGCTCGGGCATCCCGAGTGCACGGCAGATGTCCGCGCGCACCTCGGGCGTCGCCGTCGCCGTCAGTGCGGTGACCGGCGGGCGGCCGAGCCCCTCGACCGCCTCGGCGAGCCGCCGATAGTCAGGCCGGAAGTCGTGCCCCCACTGGCTGATGCAGTGCGCCTCGTCGACGACGAAACGCGCGGGGGGGTGCTGCTGTAAGAACGTCACGAAGCGTTCGCTGCGGAAGCGCTCGGGAGCGACGAGCAACACGTCGAGCTCCCCGGACTGCAGTCGACCCGCGACGTCCCACTTCTCGTCGGGCGTCAGACCCGAGTGAATCGTCGCCGCAGAGACGCCACGAGCGACGAGCGCGTCGACCTGGTCCTTCATCAGCGCGATCAACGGACTGACGACGAGCGCGTAGCCGGGCTCGAGCACGGCGGGCAGCTGGTAGCACAGCGACTTGCCCGCGCCGGTCGGCATGACGACGACGACGTCCCCGCCCGAGAGACACGCCTCGATCGCGCGGCGTTGCCCTTCTCGGAACTGCGTGTGGCCGAAGCGTTCTGCGAGCAGACGCTCTGCGTCTTGGATGGTGGCGATCGGAACCCCTCCCGGTCGTGCGGTCCGTGTGTGGTGTCGTTGGCGAGTACTCGTGCCCTGAGCGGACGAATCGTAACGCGAGCGCGAGACTCCGTCGATTTCGAAGGAACACGCAGTGCGAAACGATTGCCTTCCGTTGACGAATCCTGTCGCTGAGTTAACATGGCAAGGTCCTCGCCGAGAGGCCCGTTCGGGTCTGACGAGGACGCCCGTTTTCGCCTTTAGCGAGGTAACCCATGCTCGAGGACGGACCGCCGGGCCACCGGCGCGCCTCTCGCACATGCGAGGGGCGAACGAATCTCCAGGCGTGAGCTGACGAGTAAAGGACTGCGCCCCGACGATCCCTCGCGAGGTCGTCGCCGCGAGTCGCTGACGCGGGCAGACCCGCAACGAGCAGTCACGCCTGTGCATGTTGAGTGAATTTGGGGGGGAGGGGAATCGCGAGCGCGGGGGGTGGGGGCTCCCGGCGCACGACGCGGTCCCCTCCATTTCGCTCGCGCGAGGGCAGGTCTGGCGCTTGCGCGCGACCGGAGGAAACTCAGTCGTTGTTGCATGACCCATCCGGGTTTCTGAGTTGGGCAGGGGAGCGGGACACGGGCACGGGCGGGCTACGGGTCACCACCGCGCCCGCTCCTGCGACCCGTGCGCGACCCACCGAGACGCGAGGAGAAGCGGCATCTCGCTCGCGCCGAGTCGGGCATTCTGCTCGCGCGAAGCCGCCGAAATCGCCGATAGGAACGTCGTATGGCGACTTCCGTCGACGAATCCGTTTTCCAGCCGGTCGATTCGAGCTGGGCCGAGTTCGCACAGCAGGGCGGTCTGCGCGCGGTCATCGATCCGAATGACGCCACAGGCCGTCGGAACGCCGCGATCGACCGGATCCAGCGGCTCGCGCTCGAGCGCTTCGCGCATCTGACCGAGGACGCGGTCGTCGTCGATTGGGGCTGCGGCACCGGGCGCATGACGCGGGCGCTCGCGCCTTCGGTCCGGCGCGTGCACGGCGTCGACGTGACCCCGGAGATGCTCGCCGAAGCGCGCGCGACGCCGGGCCCGGACAATGTCGAATATCACGACACCGACGGGCTGCACGTGCCGCTCCCGGACGGCTCGGTCGATCTCGTGCTGTCGGTGTGCGTGCTGCAGTACTGCGTCAAGGATCGCGAGACCTACCAGGCGGTCCTGCGCGAGTTCTCACGCATGCTACGCCCCGGCGGTCGGTGCCTGCTGATCGAACAGATCAGCCCGACGGGCACGACGGCGTCGGATTCCGTCGGCGACGCGGCGACGCGAAGCGACTACCTCGCGTTCGGTGACGCGCCGCTGCGGCTGCGCAACGAATGCGCCGTGCGTCTCGGCGCGCCGCGCCTGTTCGAACGGCTCACGACCATGCACCGCTGGACCGGCCCGCTGCTCCGCGGCCTGACCACCCCGTGGATCTTGGATCACAACTCGCGGCTCACGATCGACGAGCTGCAGGACCAACCCTACGTCGACTGGCTGTTCGAGCTGGAGGCATCGGAATGAACGAACGCGACGTCATCGTCGTGGGCGGCGGCATCCTCGGGATCTTCGCCGCGTGGCGACTCGCACGCACCGGCCGTCATGTCACGCTCCTCGAAGGCTCCGGCCAGCTCGGTGGACTGGGTCGCGGCCACGACATCGGCGGGTTCGAAGTGGACATCGGCGTCCGTATGCAGCCGAACACGAATCCGCTGGTCAGCAACGCGTGGATCCAGGCGACCGACGGCGCGCACCGCTACCTGCCGATCTGCTACCGGCCGCGCCTCGGCAAACGCGTCGACTTGACCGAGCGGTCGCTGCAGCGCCTGCTGCCGATCAACCAACGCGCGGGGGTGCTCCTGGACCGGCTCGCCAACCCCGAGCCGATCACGCCGCAGACGCTCGGCCAGATCGGGGTCAACACCTTCTCCCGCACTGCATGGGAAGGCATCCACCGCAACTACTACGCATCTCTGCTCGGCGACGACTGCGACGAGCTCGACGTGCTCAACCACATGGCGCTCGGCATGGACCTGTCGGCGCCCCAGCACGGCTCGCGCGACCTCTCACGCGCCGCGATCGACCTCCTGTTCGGCGGGCGCAAGCGCGCGACGCCGACGCTCGGCTCGCCGCACGAATGGCCCGCGCCGTCGACGGACCCCCACCGGGTCGCCGCCGAGGGCTTCTTCGGCCTCTACCCCGCGCGCGGCACCTACTCGGCCTTCCTCGCGGCGCTCGCGGATTCGCTGACGAACGAGCCGAACGCGACGATCGAGCTCGAATCTCCGTTCGAGGACATCCAGCACGGCAACGGACGAATCCAGCGGATCCGCGCCGGCGGCCAGTGGTACACGGCCCACGACTTCGTGTTCACCGCCGGCTTCCCGCTGCTGTTCGCGGCCGCAGAAGCGGAGTGCCCACCGCCGCCGATGCGCGGCCTCGCGCAGATCAATCTGCTGGTGCGACAGCCCGTGCCGGACTGCCTCTGGGAGGTGCACTACGACGGCGGGGCGATCCTGCGCACGTTCTATCCCCAGCGCTTCCAGGCGCTGCAACCGGGCGACACGAACGTCATCGCGTGCGAGACCTACCACGACGTCGACCAGGCACTCGCACTCCGCGAGGACCACGGCGATCTCGTCAAGACCGTCGTGAACGAACTCGTGGAGGCGGGCACGATCGAATCCCCCGATGTCGTGACGGAATCGCGCGCCATCGTGATCCCACGCGCCGTACCGGCGTTTCCGCAGGGCTACTTCGATCGCCTCGCGCGAGGTGCCGATCGCGTCTCCTCGTGCTTCGAGAACGCGCACCTGACCGGCACGCCCGCGACGCTGCAACCGACGACCCCGGCGACCGGCGCTCTCGCGCACATCCTGGAGCTCGCCGAGTCGATCGGCACGTGTCAGCGCGACGTCAACCGCGCGAGCACGCTGCGGATCTCACCGCCGGCGAACACCGTCACGAGCGAAGCGTAGACCGCGACGCCGGTGACGATCGCGAGCGACAGCGCGACGCCCGGCGACACGATCGGCTCGACCAGTGCCCGCATGCCGACGACCGTGGCGGCCATCACGGTGCACAGCGCGACCGGCTTGACGAGCGCGCTCGCGATGTCGCGCACACGCACGCCGATCAGGCCCGCCGGCACCTTGTAGAGCGGATACGCGAACAGCAGCGTCGCCGAGTAGGCCGCCGCGACGCCGAAGATGTCCCAGTGCACGCCGATCGCGAACGCGACGAGCACGATGACCACGTAGTAGGTGCCCCACCGGAACATCAGGTCCGTGCGCTCCTTCGCCTGATACAGCGAGCCGGTCGTCGCCGAGATCGAGCGGGAGAGTCCGATCGGCATCAGCAGGATCGCGACGAGCCCGCAGTCCCGCCACGCGTCGCCGCTCACTACGACGAAGAACAAGTCCGCGACCGCGGTGAACCCGACGACCGCCGGGAACACGCACAGTCCGATCGCGCACACGATGCTGAGATACGACTTCCGCGCGTGCTCTTCGTCGTCGATCACACGCGCGAGATACGGGAACAGCACGCGGCTGATCGAGTCGGCGACGGCGCCGGCCGGGAACGTCGTCACGCGAAACGCGAGGTAGTAGAGGCCGAGCCGCTCTTCTTCGAAGTAGTGCGCGATCAGCAGGTGCGCACCGTAGAGGTGGAAGAAGTCGAGCACGTTGTGGGCCGCGAGCCACGCGCTGAAGCGCCGCACGCTCGCGAGCTCGGCCAGCGAAAACTCCCAGCCCGGGCGCCACGCCGTGCTGCGCCACAGCCACACGGCCAGGAGCGCGCTCGCGACGAGCGGCTGCAGGATCAGACTCCAGACCCCCGCGCCGAGGAATGCGGCCGTGATCGCGACCGTCGCACCGAGCAACGCCGCGGTCAGCTCGGCCATGCTCAGCGTCTCGAAGTCGAGCCGCCGCGTCAGCTCCGCACGTGGCAAGAAAGCGACCCCGCGCAGCAAGAACAGCAGCGCGGCGGCTCCCATGAGCGGCACGACGCGAACATCGCCCGCGAACGCGGCGATCCACGACGCACCGAACCACACGGCGAGCCCGGCAACCGCACCGACGCCGCCGTTGAACCAGAACACCGTGGAGATCAGTCGCTGCGACACCTCGCGTCGCTGCACGAGTGCGGACGACAGGCCGAAGTCCTGCACGAGATCGACGAAAGCCACGACGATCATCACGAACGCCGCGAGCCCGAAGTCTTCGGCAAACAGGAGCCGCGTCAGCAGCAGGCTCGTGCCGAGCTGGAGACCCTGCCGCGCCGCGTGCGCGATCCCGGTCCAGCGCACGCTCTTGGCGGCATCCCGTTGGAGTGCCGTGTCGCCGCTCACCCGCCGAACCCCATGAGCGACGCGAGACGCGAGAGCGTCGTCTCGAAGCTGACGCGCCGGTCGACGACTGGCGCCGGCAGTTCGACGGCACCGAAGCGCTCCTTGAACGTCCGCGTGCCTTCGTGGCCCCCACTCGGGTTGAGATCGAACCAGCGGATGCCGCGCTCCGAGGCGTCGCGCATCGCGTCGTGCAGCAGCAGCTGCATCGGCTTCGCGTCGAGATGCTCTTCGAGCGACGCGCCGTGCCAATAGGACACGTGGTCGTGCGCGGAGCAGCACAACACACCCGCGACGACCTCGCCGTCGCGTTCGGCCAGCCAGAGCGTCACGCGCTCGTCTTCGCGTTCGCGGAGCGCGTCGAAGAGCGCGGCCGGATGATTCGACGACGCCGATCCACCCCACCGCTCGAGCGTCGCCCGATACACCTGGTCGTACCGAGCCCAGTCCCCCGCCGATTCCGCGACGCGCACCGTGACGCCGCGTCGTGCCGCTTTGCGGACGGCCTCGCGATGACTCCTCGACCAGCGACGAACGACGTCTTCGAACGCGCCCCGGAGATCGACTGCGTGCGTCGTGTCGGCACGGAAGACCTCGGTCTCGTCCGCGACCGCATCGACGCCGACAGCGTACGGGTTCGCGCGCCATTCGATCGCACCGTGCGCACCGAGCAGCCACTCTCGGATCGAACGCACCTCGTCAGCGTCGAGATCGCGATCGGTGAGCCAGCCACCGTACGTGCCCGCCGGTGCGCACAGCGCGCGCGTCACGAACCGAAAGCTCGTCGTCGTCGAGCACGGCAAGACCGCCGTGCGGCCACTGTCGAATTCCACGACGGTCGGAGCCGGTCGGATGGCTCGCGCCGACGCCCGTTCCCAGCACTCGGCCCACGCCCGACTCTCGAAGAAGGTCGCGTGCGTACACCCCGCCCACGCGGCGTCCCATTCGTCGCCGGTCGCGCGGCGGGAAGCCACGATCCGAGAACCTCGCGTCAGTGTGCTCATGTCGCCGTGGAGCGAGAGCGCCCCACTGTCGACTTCATCGGCAATCCGCGGCCGCCAGCTGGTCGCGATTCGTCCGATCCCGCGGATTCATGGGCGGTTGCAGCGATTCGCCGAGGACGCAGCGCTTGAACCACAGCGCGACCGAGATCAGCCGCCAGAGGTAGAGCGGCTCGGTCGCCGCGAGCGCGTCGTACTCCCGCTCGATCGCGGGCACGTCGAGGAACGGACAGTCGAGGCCGTGCAGGATCGCGGTCAGTCGCGGCCGCTGCGTCTCGAACCACTGCGCGTACGGGAACGGGAAACCCATCTTGCGCCGCCGCCACGTGACACCGGGCGGCAGCACGTCGTCGACGGCGCGCCGCAGAATCCACTTCTTCCAGCCGTCGCGGATCAGGTACTCGAGCGGCAGCGAGAACGCGTACTCGACGACGCGGTGGTCGAGGAACGGCGTCCGCACCTCGATCGGCACACCCATGAACGATTGGTGGCCCGAGCGCAGCCAGTAGTTCATCAGCCACGGCCCGACGTTCTCGCGCAGCACGTCGTCCGCGCTGCCGGGCCTTCGGACGGCGGGCACGTTCTCGACACGGATGCCGGGCTTGCCGAGGAATCGTTCGGCCGCACGCGTGCGGCGCGCCTCGACGAACGACGGGAAGCGCCGGCCGAGTTCGTTCCGAGCCCCGCATGCGAGTCGATACGCGGCGCGGAGCGAGAACCGCTTCGCCGGCTTGTCCGTCGACGCGCACACCTCGCGCCACGCGCGCAACACCCGGCCGCTCGCGAGAAGCTCCCCGACGTACGGCGCCATGTAGTCGCCGTAGCCAGCGAGCAGCTCGTCGCCACCAGCGCCGTTGATGCTGACGCGGATGCCGTCCTCGCGCAGACGTCGCCATGTGTCCTGGTTGCTGCGCATGTTCGGCGAGTGGAACGGCTCCCCCATCGACGCGACGTACTCATCGCAGTGGTCGAGGAAGTCCGCGCTCGAGCACTCGAGCACCTTGTAGTCGATCTGGTCCGGATAGCGGTCCGCGACGAGCCGCGCGAACGGCTCTTCGTCGGCGTCAGTGCCGGGGAATGTCACGTTGTAGGCGGTGAGCGGGTGCCCCTTCGCCGCCGCCATGGCACACAGGCTCGACGAGTCCATCCCGCCGCTGAGTTCGAACGCGACGGGGACGTCGGCGCGCATGCGCATCCGCAGGGCCTCGTCGAGGATCTCGCGCAGCCCGCTCGCCGCATCGTCAGCGGACAGCTCGCGCGCAGTACGGCGGCCTCGCGGTAGCTCCCAGTAGCACTCCGGAGTGAACGATCCGTCCGGCTCGATCCAGGCGTACGAGGCTGCAGGGAACGTCGTGACGCCGTCGTAGAACGTGACGTCGTGCACGTCGCGCAGCCCGAAGAAGACGAAGTCGGAGACGGCCTGCTCACGGATCGAGAACGCGCCCGCACCCTGGTCACCGACCAGTCCGGCGATCTCCGAACACCACAGCACTTCGCCGTCGCGACGCGTGACGTAGAGCGGCGCCTTGCCGAGTCGGTCCCGCGCGAGCAGCACCTGACGCCGCGACGCGTCGTAGAGCGCGAGCGCGAAGAATCCGACGACGCGCTCGAAGCAGGCGACGCCCCACGCGCGGTAGGCCGCACACAACACCTCGGTATCCGACCGCGTTCGGAACTCGTGACCGAGCGCGCTGAGCTCGTCGCGGAGTTCGACGTAGTTGTAGATCTCGCCGTTGAAGGTCAGCGTCACCACACGGTCGTGGGACACGAACGGCTGATGTCCGGCCGGGCTCGTGTCGACGATCGAGAAGCGACGGTGCGCGAAGGCGACGTCGTGCTCGCATTCGCCGGCACCCACCTCCGGGAGCGCGACTCCGTCCGCGGACGCGTCGGTCCGTAGGGCTCGAACGTCACCGGACTCACGACGGATGAGCGCGACGCCCTCGTCGTCGGGACCGCGGTGCGCGATTCGACGCGACAGCGCGAGGATCCGCGCCGCGTCCGTCTCGGGCGCGTGCGTGCGCTGGTAGCCGACAATCCCACACATCGTCCTTGTCATCGACCATTCACGGGCCGTGACGGGAGGAAAATCGCCCGGCGGCAGCCCACGGCTCGCCACCGTCCGCCTATAGTCGACGCGTTCTTTCCGCCGTTCGTGACACCTACTCGACTGGGATCCTCATGACCCGACACGCGGCAGTTCTCATCCTCGCTCTCGCGCCCGTCTGCGCCCTCCCCGCACAAGAGTCGAAGGCTCTGTTCGACGCGACCCAGATCCAGCTGGACCCGTGGTCACGCATGGACGCGCTCCTCGACGTCGACCACGACGGCGACATCGACGGCGTCGGCGTCTGGGTGCAACAGACCGGCACCTACGTCGCCGAAATCGAAGTGCACCTCAACGACGGCAGCGGCGACTTCACATCCGGCAGCTGGGTGCTCGCCGCCGAATCCGTCGGCTGGCACGGCTGGAACGAATTCGTGGTCACCACCGGCGACTTCACCGGTGACGGTCACGACGACATCGTCGCGGTCGGCATCGACACCCTGATCGCGTGGCAGTCGAACAACGGCGCACAGCCGACCGAGATCGACCGCCAGACGACGCTCTCGATCACGCCGCGAGAGATCATTCCGATCCGCGCGAACGGCGACGCGTTCGTCGATATCGCAGTGCGCACGAACACGTCGGTCGAGCTGTTCTTGTCGAACGGCGCGACGTTCTCCCACGCGGGCAGCTGGCCCGGCACCTACCCGAAGATGGCCGCGGTCGAGATGGACGGGGATTCGATCGAAGAGCTCGCACTGCCGGCCACGGGGACGCTCGAGTGCGTGCACTGGGACGGCGCGTCGTTCGTGACAGCCGGAACCTTCCCGATCTCGACCGAGCAAACGATGCCGACCTGCGGCGACATCGACGGCGACGGCGATGTCGACATCGTCGTGTTCGGAACGGACGGCTACACGGTGCTGCGTCGCACCGGGCCGAACACGTTCGCGCTCGAGCCGATCGACCAGGGCGGACCGGCGACCGGTCTGGCCGACGTCGACGGCGACGGCGACCTCGACGGCGTGTGCTGCGGCGGCGGCGGGCCGTCCGTCTTGCCATCGAACGACATCGCGCCCGACTTCGAGATCTCGCTCAACGACGGCAGCGGCAACTTCGCGGACGCCTGGAAGATCCGCAACATAGGCGCGCGCCACATCGCGGGCGCCGTGGACGCAGACGGCGACGGCGACGTCGACTTGATCGCGGGGCGCGGGGTCTACTTCAACCGCGACAACTTCGTGCGCGAGCCGATGCCGCCGTTGCGCGCCAAGCAAGGTCGTTGGATGCGTGTCCACGATCTCGACGAAGACGGCGACCCCGACTTCGACATCGAGTGGAACGACTTCGGCCGCAACGAAGGGGACGGCAACGAGCGCGTGGACGTGTCGACGCTCGCCGCCCCGCCTGCGGGACACAGCTTTGGCGGTCCGGGCTATCCCGGCGACTTCGACGGGGACGGGGACGTCGACTTCGTGGTCGCCGTGTTTGCCGCCGGCTCATTCGAAGCGATGGGCCTGCTCCGCAACCAGGGCGGCGGCTCGTTCGAGTACGCCGGCCACGCCGGACCTCCGGGCCAAGCGTTCCACCCGGCGAACTGGGGATTCGACCCGCTGTGGGGCGGCCAAGGCTTCGCGGTCATGCGTGACTTCGACGACGACGGCGACCTCGACATCGCCGCCAACTTCGTCTGGAACTTCAACAGCGACGCGCGCAGCCGGATCTGGCACAACGACGGCACCGGGGTCTTTACAGCCGGACAGCTCATCGTCGACTACATGGTCGCCGACGCCGCGGACTTCGACGGCGACGGCCACACCGACCTCTTCGCAACGCTGGAGTTCGGCTTCTGGCGCATCTTCAAGAACGACGGCAACAGCAACTGGGCCTACTCCCCGACGATGCCGTTCCAAGACGGCGCGGAGTGGACCGTGCGCTGGGACCTGAACGACATCGATGACGACGGCGACGTCGACCTGATCAGCGACAACAGCGACCGCCCGATCCTGTGGCGCAACCAGGGCAACGGCACGTTCGTCGAGGAGTCGCCGATCGGTGCCGGCGACTTCATCGAATGGGGTGGCGGCCAGACGCGCAACTTCGCGGTCGACGTCAACCACGACGGGATCACCGACATCGTCGCCTACCCGGCCGAGCACGGCCGCGCGAACTCGGCGCTGATCATCCTGCAGGACAGCAACGGCAACTTCGCGATCCACGCGGAGCAGGCGATCCAGCCGTACGCGTTCGCGGATCTCGACGGGGACGGTGACGTCGACTCGATCGGCAACCGCGTCGGGCGGTCGATGCTGCGCAACCTCGAGTCGGGCGGCACGCGGGTGCAGTTCGGGGAACGCGTCGCGGGTCAGGACGGCGTCGCGCCGACGATGGGCGAAACGGGTCCGTACCACGTCGGCGCCGATTCGATCTCCAACGTCCGCGGCGCCCTCGGCGGCGCACCCGCGGTCTACATCTACGGATCGACCGAAGCCGAGCTGACCGACATCCCGTTCCCGGGGCTCACGATGTACGCGTGGCCTCCGATCGCGGCGGTGCCGGTCACCCTCGGCGGCAGCCCGAACGCGACGGGCGCCGGATGGCTCGACGTCCAGTACGTCGTGCCGGCGGCCTTCGCGGGCCTGACCCTCTACAAGCAGGTGTTCGCGCTCGACTTCGCGGCGCCGGCCGCACTGTCGCAGACGAACGGAATCGCGATCACCTACGGCAACTGAGGCTCATCGGAGCGGATTTCTCCGCTTCGCTGAACCCCGGAGGGCGCTCGCCCGCCAGAATGGGGCGTGCGAGAGCCACTCCATTGCGGTGGTTCCAAGAGGAAAAGGTTCCCTATGCGCTCATCCACGATCTTTTCCGCCGTGGTCGTCTCGAGTTCTGCCGTGCTCGGACAGAACGATCGCGCGCCGTTCGACGCGACCCAAATCCAGCTCGACGCCTGGTCGAGAATGGACCACTTGATCGACATCGACCACGATGGGGATCTCGACGCGCTCGGTGGCTGGATCATCGAGTCCTCGGCTTCGACGTTCCACATCGAAGCGTACATCAACGACGGTCACGGCGACTTTGCGTCGGACACCTGGCTGATCGGGATCGAGAACACGAACCAGTGGAGCACGCACTTCGCGGTCGGTGACTTCACGGGCGACGGTCACGACGACTTCGTCGTGGGTCACCATGACGAAGTAATCCTGTTCCAGACCAGTCCCGGCGCAACGCCGACCGAGTTGAGTCGGCAGTCTGCGTTCATGCCGACGAGACAAATCGTGCCACTCGATGCCAACGGTGACGGCCTCGAGGACATCGCGATCCGCTTCGGCACGGGCCAGGTCAACCTGCTGCTGTCGACCGGATCCGGTTTCTCGTACGTCGGCACGTGGAACGGGGCCGCGGTGAACCTCGCTGCGATCGAGGCCGATGGCGACGCGAACGATGAGCTTTTGGTCCAGCACGCAGGCACGCTCGAGTGCGTGGACCTGCAGTCAGGCCAACTCACACTCCTCGCGAGCTACACGCTCGCTTCGTGGCACACACTCACGACCACGGGGGACATCGACGGGGACGGTGACGAAGACATCGTCGTGTTCGCCAACTCCGGCGGAAACAACTACAACGTGATCCGGCGCGACGGCCCGAGTTCGTTCACGGTCGAGCCGTACTCGTTCGGTGGGCCGGCGACGGGTCTCGCGGATGTCGACGGCGATGGCGACCTCGACGGCGTCTGCTGCGGCGGCGGCGTCTCGCCGAGTTCGAACGACGGTGGCTCCATGTTCGAGGTCTCGATCAATGACGGCACCGGCGCGTTCGCTCACGCCTGGCCGCTGAAGAACATCGGTGCGCGGCAGCTGGCCGGCGCCGCGGACATCGATGGCGACGGGGACTGCGACCTGGTCGCGGGTCGCGGCGTGTTCTTCAATCGCGGCAGCTTCGAGCGCCAACCCGCCAGCTACCTGAACATCACCCCGAGCCGCTGGATGAGGATCGGCGACATCGACAGCGACGGCGATCCGGATCTCGATCTCGCGTGGTTCGACATCGCGCGGAATCACGGCGACGGCACCACGAATCGAGAATCGCTGTGGCTCGCGTCCGCACCCCCGAATCACTGGTTCGCCCCACCCGGCTACCCGGGTGACTTCGACGGGGACGGGGACATCGACGTCGTCACGGGGCTCTCCGACCCGTCGGGTTTCGTCGCGATGGCGCTCTTGCGGAACCAGGGCGGCGGATCGTTCGAATACGGCGGACACGCTGGCCCAGCCGGAGTCGCGTTCCATCCCGCAGTCGGGGGCGAATTCGCGATCACCGGCGGCCAGGGGCATGCGGCGATCCGCGACTTCGACGGCGACGGCGATACCGACATCGCGTCGGTCTATCTCAATACGGTGCAAGGCTCGGTCCGCTCCCAGGTCTGGACCAACGACGGCACTGCGACGTTCTCGGGTGGTTCCCTGATTCAGGACTACGTCGTCATCGACGCGGCTGACTTCGACGGCGACGGGCAGATGGAACTCTTCGCATCCACGGCCGCGGGACAACGCCGCATCCTGGACAGCGACGGCAACGGCGGCTGGATCGCTCTCCCGTTCAGTGTCGACTCCCACTTCGACGCCGTCTGGGCGATCGAAGACGTCGATGCGGACGGCGACGTCGACCTCGTGGGAGCCAACGACAGGTGGCCGCTACTCCTCCTCAACAACGGCGACGCCACGTTCGTGCAGACCGCACCGATCGGCACGGAGAACGTTCTCGATACGTTCGTGTCGCGGCACTTCGCGCTCGACGTCAACGCCGACGGACGCATCGACATCGTCGCGTATCCGGGCGAAAGCGGTGGCTCGCTGCTCCTCCTGCAAGACGCCGCCGGCGACTTCGATGTGTCTCACCAGATGATCGAACCGCACGCCTTCGCGGACCTCGACGGCGACGACGACCTGGACTCGATCGGCACTCGCCTGGATCGATCGGCGTTGAACACACCGTTCAGCCACGGCACCCGCGTGCAGTACGGCAATTCCGTCGCCGGACAGGACGGCGTCGCGCCGACGATCGGCGAAATCGGTCCGTTCCACGTCGGCGCGACGCCCGTCTCGAAAGTCGTCGGCGGACTCGGCGGCGCACTCGCCGCCTACAACTTCGGACTCGTGCAGAGCGAATTGGTCAACGTCCCGTTCCCCGGCCACACCTACTACGCCTGGCCGGTGCTCGCCTCCGTCCCGGTCACGCTCGACGGGAATGCGGGGGAGACCGGCACCGGCTCGTTGACCCTGCCATACCTCGTGCCCGCCGGCTTCGCGGGCTGGACCCTCTACAAGCAGGTGTGGATCCTCGACCCGGCCGCGCCGTACTCGTTCTCGCACACCGGCGGGATCGCGATCACGTTCGGGAACTAGGCAGCAGCGCGAAAGCTAGTCCTTGAACTCCTTCGCGCGCTTGTCGCCCCCCGACATCAGGTAGGCGACCAGGTCGCGCAGCTCCTCCGGGTTGAGCGCGTTGATCAACCCGGACGGCATCTGCGAGATCGGCGAGTCCTCGATCGACTGGACGTCCCCGCGCGCGAAGACCGCCGGCGGCGTCGACGAATCGGCCTGGTAGACCTTCACTTCGGCGTCCCCTTCGACGACGAGTCCGACCGCGACGCGATCGCCGGTCGCGGTCACGACTTTCGAGCCGTACTGATCCGAGATCACCGCGCTCGGGTCGACGATCGATTCGAGCACTTCGCGAACGGAGAACTTGTTCGCGAGCGTCGTCAGGTCCGGCCCGATCGCGCCCCCCGCTCCGTCGACGCGGTGGCACGCGCTGCAGGCGGTCGCGTGGAACAGCTCGAGCCCACGCTCGAAGTCCCGACCTCGGAGCTTCGGTCCGACGGTCTCGACCGCCGCTTCGAGAGTCCAAGCACGACCCGGCCCCTCCGGCGGAGTGATGTCGGCAGGGATCGACGCCAGCAGCGGCTGACCGAGGATCGGCGCCAGGCGGTGCTTCGCCGTCACCGACAGCTTCTCCTCCGCCTCGCGACGGATGTTCTTCAAGAACCCCGCGTAGCTGTTCCCGCCGGGATGCGCAGCGGCTGCGACGAAGAAGCGGAAGTAGTCTTCACGCTCGGGCATCGTCCACCCGTTCGTCGCGTTGCGAAGGATGAACGCGTACGCGAGGTTCTGCAGCGGCGGTATGTCGGCCAGCATCTTCTGGATCGGACCGCCGTAACGACTGTTGCGCTGGATCAGCTCGGCCCACTCGGGCAACGCCCCCGGCTTCGTGCGCTTCATCAACGCGAGGGTCTTGGACACCACGGTCGGCGACTGCAGATACGTGAGAAGGCGCGCGAGCTCCGTGTTCACCGCGTCGGATGACGCAGGATAGAGAGCGTCGAACCGCTCGATCAAGCGGCCGCGCATCGCGTCATCGGGCGCGCCCAGGCGCGCGAACGCCAGCGCACACGTCCGGAGCACCGCGAGGGTCTGCGAACGCGTCGCGTCGGCCAGCTCGATTCGCTCGAGCGCGGCCATCAGCTCGCCAAGGTCCGTCGACGCACCCTGGCGCACGAGCGCCATGAGCGCCAGCGGCGCCGCGCGCGGATCGGTCTCGCGCAGCGCGCGCGCGCGCCAAGTCCCGACCGGCTGCGACTCGATCGCGATGCGCGCCGCGAACCGCAAGAACCGATCGTCACTAGAGAGGTGGGGCCACGCGGCGTCGACGGCGCGCGCATCGACGCGACCGTGGAACCGTTCGAGAGCCCGCCGCTGTTGCGCAGCGTCCGTGACTCGACGGCTCGGCGACTCCGCCGAGTCTCCGCCTTCGTAGACGACGCGATAGAGCGCCGACTTCGCGCCGCGCCCGCCGACCGTGAAGTACATCGCACCGTCGCCACCGATGATGACGTCGGTGACCGGGAGCGGCTTCTTCCAGAGGAATTGCTCCTTGGTCGCGCGGAAACTCGCACCCGCCGGCTCGAGGTGGATCGCGTAGATCGTGCCGAACGTCCAGTCGAGGATGAACAGCGCCTCCCGATAGCGAGCCGGGAACGCGGCGTCGGTGCCGAATACGACACCCGTCGGGGATCCCGGACCAATGTCGATCACCGGCGGCAGCGAGTCCTCGTAGTAGGACGGCCACTTGCCCGTTCCGCTCCTCCAGCCGAACTCACTGCCGCTCACCGCGTGGCAGACGCGCGTCGGGCGGTACCAAGGCGTGCCGAGATCCCACTCCATGTCGGCGTCGTAGGTGAACATCTCGCCGTGACGATCGAGCGCGAGGTCGTACTGGTTTCGATACCCGCTGCTCACGATCTCGATGTGCTTGCCGTCCGGGTCGCACCGCGCGATCCAGCCTCCCGGAGCGAGCTTGCCGCGGGCGTGTCCACGGGCATCCCACTGCCGAGGCAGCAGCAGATCTTCACCCCAGTTGTCCGGAGCGCGAGAGCTCTCGAACTCCGGTGGATCCGTGTGGTTGCCGCCGGAGAAGTAGATGCCCTTGCCGTCCTCCGTTTCGATCACGGTGTGCGGTCCGTGTTCGCCACCACCACGGAGCGGCACGATGTTCTCCGCACGGTCGAGCCGGTCGTCGCCGTCGGTGTCGGTGATCCGCCACACGCCCTTGCCGCTGACGTTCGCGTAGAGCGATCCGTGGGCCCAGCACAGCCCCTGCGCGCCGCTGACCTTCACGTCGACCCGTTGGACCGTCGTGACAGAGGCCGGATCGCCGAGCTTCGCCGGCGTGATGCGATAGATCCCTTGGCGTCCCTGGTCGCTCGCGTAGAGACGCCCGCGATCGTCCTTCGTCAACGACACCCACGAGCCCTGACTCTTCTTGGGCACCGAGTAGACGAGCTCCGCGCGGAAGCCGTTCGGAAGATGCAGGCCGTCCTCGGGCTCGGGTGCCTGGGGTTCGGCCGGCAGGTGCTCGACGACCACTTCGTCCGCGCCGAAGGCGGACGCGGTGAGTTGGCCGCTCCACACGAGGTCCGGGTGCCCGACGGGTCCCAGCACGTCCACGGGCGACCACTTGCCGGCGCGGGCATCCTCGACGGTCGCGGCCTTCCAGGTCGCATCGGTGCTGAGAACGGGCACATCGTCGATGTCGAGTCGCACGGCGAGCGCGGCCGGCCCCCCGTCGTTGCGAGCCTCGACGCGCAGTTCGTTCGCGCCGATCCGCAGCGCATCCGACACGTCGCGAGTCGCGACTTCCCACCACGCTTCGTGATCGAGCACGCGCTCACCGTTCAAGAACACGACGAGCGCGTTGTCGCAAGTGCCACGCAGCGTCGCCTTCTCGTCACCCTCGACGACTTCGAACGACTTGCGAAACACGACGGTCTGATCGTCCCCGGGTTCGCCGAGCCAGACCCAGCTCGGCCGCTCGGCCGCGCCACGGGGATTGGCGATCATCCAGTTCACGCTGTCGATCAGCAGCGACTGGAAGCCGTCCGAGCGAAGGTCCGCGTCGCCGTGGCCAATCGTCAGCCCGATGACCTTCGACCGCCCCTGCGGCGTCATCCACATGATCGTCGACGACGCTTCGCGAGTCTTGACGGTGCCGTCCTTGCGCTCCCGACGGATCGTCTGCTCGCCCTTCAGCAGCTCGACCGTACCCGGAACGACGTACGCGTTGTTGTAGAGTTCGGTCGGCGGCGTCGTGTAGCCGCTGGCCACGCCGGCGGTCACGGGATGATCGACGAGCCGAGTCGTGCGAATCGGCACGTTCGGTCCATGGCCGGTCGACGCGATACCGGTGAAGTCGCCCCACACCGGGAACGGCGTGTCGGGGTGCTTCGCGATCCACTCGCCCTGCAGTCGCTGCTTCTGGTTCTTGTATTTGAACGTCGACCAGAACGAATGCATCGTGCAGTGGATCAAGAACGCGGGCACGCCATGCGCGCGCGTCTGCAGCATGATGTTTCGCGTGACCTCGAGGTCGGTCACGTGCGCCAGACAGAAGTTGTAGACGATCGCGTCGAAGCCCTTCGCGTAGTCCTTCTCGCCGAGGGCATCCATCAGCAGCGGCTGCGCCGCAATCTCGGCCATGATCCGCTCGTAGCGCGCCCGCGATTCCGGAGTGTCACCCTTGGGGACCTTCTTGCCTTTCGACGCGACCTCGGTGCCGTCGGGTCGCAGAGTCCGATACGAGCCGGTGATCACCGTCACGTCCCAGCCCGCCTTCTCGGCGATCTCGCGAAAGATGTCTCGCTGAACGACGTAGTCGTGATACGTGCCGGGCAGGCTCGTCACGTAGAGCACCCGAGGCGCCGACTCTTCGGACGACTCGATCTCGGCCTGCGCCCTCGGGCGGACGACCGACGTGTTGACCAAGAAGAGGCCGAGGAGGGCGATCGCGAACGACTTCATCGCGTCGAAGCTTAGCGCGAGCCCTGGCGCGCGTCCTCCGGACGGGTTACGGACACCGGCGGGATTGCGATCACATCCGGGCAGGGAAGCGATGGCCTGTTGGTGCGCTCGACAACACGAGCCGGCGATGCCGCTATAACTGGGGCGATGCAACCCCGCGCCGCCTTCGTCGCTCTGCTTCTCCCCACAATCGGCACCGCGCAGCAGTTTCTCTCCCATTTCGTGCTCCCGAATGGCGGCGAGGTCGGCAACCTCGTCAGGAACGCCGGGGATCTGGACCTCGACGGTCTCGACGACTTCTGCGTGACCAACGGAGACGAAGACGATCCGGCGATTGTCTGCTATCGGGCAAACCGGTCGCGGACACCACCGATATCGGAGGAGCATGCGGCGGTGGACCGTTCTTGCCGGAACTCGGTACGACGCATTGGGTCCTCGGCCAGTCGGTGGACATCGTTTGCCGCGACGGCGTCAGCGGCGTGACGGGCGTACTCGGGATCGGTGCGGCAGCCTCGCTACCGGTTCAGCTCGGCTTCGGCTCGTGCGCGACCGTGTTTGATCCCACCGCCTGGGTGGGGATTCACCAGACGACTCTCGGGGACTGGACCCTGACCATTCAACTCCCGAACGTCCCGCTGCTCGCCGGTGTCGATCTGACCAACGGCTTGCGCGCGCGGATCGGATACTGATCGAGCAACGCGTCGGCCTGGCGCCGGCAACCTGGACCGGTTACAGACACCCGCGTGACCACCGGCTCCCCCACCACACCGACACGCACCGTCTTCTCGGTGTGGTGGCCCTTGGCCGGCAGCTGGCTCTTGATGGGGCTGGAGATGCCCGCGTTCGTCGCGGCAGCGTCTCGCCTGCCGAACGTCGAACCCAACCTCGCCGCGTTCAATTCGGTCGTCTACCCGATCTCCATGGTCGTGGAAGGCCCGATCGTGATGCTGCTCGCCGCATCGACCGCGCTCGTGCGCGACATGCAGAGCTACCGCGCGCTTCGCAAGTTCACGATCGTCGCGGCGATCGCCGTCACGCTCGTGCACGCGCTGATCGCGTTCACGCCGATCTACGACTTCATCGCGCTCGAGCTGATCCATCTCGCCGACGAAGCGCTCGAACCCGGCCGCACAGGGCTCCGCCTCATGCTGCCCTGGAGCGCCGCGATCGCGTACCGCCGATTTCAGCAGGGCGTGCTGATCCGCAACGGACACTCGCGCGCCGTCGTGGTCGGCACCGGTATCCGTCTGGTCACCATGGCCAGCGTGCTCTACGGAGGCGTACTCCACGGCGGAATCTCCGGCGTCGTTGTCGGCGCGTCGGCGATCAGCTCCGGAGTCATCGCGGAGGCGATCTATGCCGCGCTGCGCGCGCGTACGGTCGTGAGACACGAACTCGCCAACGGAGAACGATCCATTGAGCCCCTGACCACAGGACGGTTCGTGAGGTTCTACACGCCGCTCGCGCTGACGCCGCTGATCACGCTGGCGATGCATCCGATCACGGCGGCCGCGATCTGGCGCATGCCCGAGGACTACCGGTCGAGCGCGTCCTGGGGCGCGATGTACGGATTCATCTTCTTGTTCCGCGCGCTCGGGTTCGCGTTCCAGGAGGTCGTCGTGTCGCTCGCGGACGCACGGCTGGCAGAACTCCGCCGCTTCGCGCTCAAGCTCGGCGCAGCCTGTGTGGCGGTGTTCGTGCTCGTCGCGCTCACGCCCGCCTCGACGTTCTGGTTCCGGTCGATTCTCGATCTACCCCCACACCTCGCAGAACTCGCGATCACCGCGCTGATCTTCGGGGCCCTGATGCCGGCGATCACCGTCTCGCAACACTACTTCCAGGGGATCCTCGTCGCGCGCCACGCGACGCGCGGGATCACCGAGGCCGTCGCGGTCTACCTCGGCGCCGCATGTCTCGGCTTCGCCATCATGGCCGAGGTCTGGACCGCCGCCGGAATCTACGCGGGATTGATCGTACTCACGATCGCGGGCGCGATGCAGCTCCTGTGGCTGTGGCTGCGCTGCCGCACGATGCCGCGCGTATGATCCACGCATGGCTGAGGGTTTCGCCGACCACTTCTCGGGACACGCCGCGGACTACGCGAAGTCCCGACCGACGTACCCGACCGAGATGTTCGACTGGCTCGCAGATTGCGCGCCGTCGCGCGCGCTCGCCTGGGACTGCGCGACCGGCAACGGCCAGGCCGCGGTCGAGCTCGCCTCGCGTTTCGATGCGGTGATCGCCACCGACGGGAGCGGCGACCAGCTCGAACACAGGGAGCAACGCCCCAACATCCGCTACGCCCAAGCCGTTGCCGAGGTGGCACCCCTGGCAGGTGCGACGGTCGACCTCTGCACCGTCGCCCAAGCCGCGCACTGGTTCGAGCTCGATCGCTACTTCGCGGAAGTGTCGCGCGTCGGGAAGCCCGGCGCGATCTGCGCGATCTGGTGCTACGTCATGTGCAACGTCAGCACGGAGGTCGATGCGGTCATCGATCACCTCTACGGCCCGGTCGTCGGCGAGTTCTGGCCCGACCGACGCCACCACGTCGAAACGGAGTACCGCGAGCTCCCGATGCCGTTCGACGAACTCGACGCACCGCCGTTCGCGATGCGCTGCCATTGGGACCTCGATCAGCTGTGCGCGTACTTCCGCACGTGGTCGGCGACCCAACGATACCTGCGCGCGACCGGCGACGACCCGGTCGCGCTCGTGCACGACGACTTGCGCGCCGCGTGGGGCGGCGGGACTCGCGACGTCGTCTGGCCGATTCACCTACGAGTCGGACGCATCGAGCGGTAGCGACACCCCTGAGTCGGCCGTATCGTCTCGGTCTCACGCCTCGATCCGGAGATCCCCCATGAAGATGCGCGCCGCCGTTCTCGAGAAGTTCGGTCAACCACTCGTCGTCCAGGACATCGACATCGCCAAACCGAAGGCCGGCGAAGTGCTCGTCAAAGTGCACGCCTGCGGCGTGTGCCACACGGACCTCTACACCGCATCGGGCGCCGACCCGAGTGGCTACTGCCCGTGCGTGCTCGGTCACGAGGGTGCCGGCGTCGTGCAGGAAGTCGGCGAAGGCGTCACCCTCGTGAAGCCGGGCGACCACGTCGTGACGCTCTTCTCGCCCGAGTGCGGAGAGTGCATCCACTGCCGCAGCGGCAAGACCAACATCTGCCTCGCGATTCGCGAGCAGCAGGGACAGGGTTACCTGCCCGACGGCACGCCGCGACTGTCGCGCGATGGCGAGCCGATGCGCCACTTCATGGGCACGAGCACGTTCGCGGAGTACACCGTGATGCCCGAGATCGCCCTCGCCAACATCGACAAGAGCGCGCCGCTCGATCAGGCCTGCCTGCTCGCGTGCGGCGCGACGACCGGACTCGCGGCCGCGATCTGGAAGGCCGAAGTCGAGCAGGGCTCGACCGTCGCGGTGTTCGGCGCCGGCATGGTCGGCCTCGGCGCCGTCGTCGGTGCCAAGCTGCGCGGTGCGGAGCGCATCATGATCATCGACCCGTCGGAACAACGTCGTGAGCTCGCGATGCAGTTCGGCGCGACCGACGCCCTGCCCGGAGGCGACGACGCCGTGCAGCAGGTGCTCGACATGACCGGTGGCTTCGGCGCCGACTACACGTTCGAAGCGACCGGGATCGTCTCGGTCATGGGCCAGGCGGTCGAAGCCGCGCGCATGGGCTGGGGCCTCTGCACCGTCCTCGGCGTCGCCGGCAAGGGCGAGAAGCTCGAGATCATCCCGCGCTTTCTCATCACCGGGCGCAAGGTGCAAGGCGGGAGCTTTGGCGGCGCGCGCGGACGCACGCACGTGCAGGAACTCGTCGACATGAGCGTCCGCGGTGAGCTCGATCTCAGCGGCTTCGTCTCCCATCGCATCACGCTCGACGACGTAAACAAGGGCTTCGAGCTCATGGAGGCCCAAGACGGCATCCGCTCGGTGATCGAGTTCGCATGAAGTCGAGGCTGCTGGTGGTCACGATCGCGACGACCATCGCGATCGTGCTGTGCGAGGGACTCCTGTGGATCCTCGGCATACCGGCGGCGCAAGGCGTGCCCGGCTTCTCAGGCGCGCAGATTCGCGACCTCGGAGTCGTCGAGGACCGCGACGTGTTCTGGCGACTCGCGCCCGACAACCCGTACTGGTCCGTCGACGCTTCGGGACTCCGTGGCTTCGTGCCGACGGCGGAGAACACCTCAGAGACGTATCGCATCGCCTGCTGCGGCGATTCGTGCACGTTCGGGATCGGTGTGACCTACGAGCAGACCTACGGCCAACACCTCGAGCGCACGCTGCAGGCCGAGGTACAGGGCGGCCTGGTCGAAGCGGTGCTTTGTGCGACGCCGGCGTTCTCGTCGCACCAGACGCGCAGGCTGTACGAGCGAGATCTCGTGCCATTGGAGCCGGACCTGACCGTGCTCTACCTCGGCGCGTGGAACGATTACCAACCGAAGATGGAGGGCGCGACCGATCGGCAACTCGCGCAGCGGCTCGACGAGGGCGAACCGCTGCCGCGCACCGCACGCGTGCTGTCCCGGCTCTCGTTCGAGGACCAGCGTGTCCCCCTCGAGGACTTCCGGACAAACCTGGTTGCGATGATCGATCGCGCCAAGGAGATCGACAGCGCCATCGTCTTGATCGTGCCGCCGGTCCGAGCGGACACCGTGCGAGCCCATCCGATCTGCCTCGAGTATCAAGCGGCGGTGCGCGCCATCGCGAAGCGAAAGGGACTGCCGTTCGTCGACGGCCCGGAGATCTTCGCGGCGTGCGAGAGTGCGGTCGGCCCGGAATGGACCGAACAACCGAACGATGGCTCGCCGCTCTTCGTCGACGGCGCGCATCCTTCGCCGTTCGGACACTGGCTCCTGGCAGAGGCGCTGCTCGCGCAAGTCCGAATCCACGCGGACGAGAAGCTCCTCGCCTTGTTCGATTCCACCCCACCGAAACCCGGAACCGGTGACGACTACGAGATCGAAGGCGGGGCGAACGCACTCCACAGTTCCGAGATCAGGATCGTCGGGCCCGACCCAAGCGCAGTTTCCCGCGTTCGCATCGGTGAACTCTGGGCTCCACACCGGATCGTCGACGACCGACAACTCGTCGCGACTCTGCCCGACAGCGTGCGACCCGGACCACATCCCGTGACGCTGCTGACGCGGCGCGGCCCCGTCCGCATCGACGCCGCCCTCGACGTGCGCCCGCCGACGCTCGAAGCGACGGCGGGCCGCCAGGGTGATCGACGTACGATCACGATCACGACGCGCGGCACAGCCAACCGCCAAACCGGCATCTACCTGTCCACGAGCCGGCTCGAACAGCCCGACTGGACCGTCCATGGCCGCTTCGAACTGGCGTCCGAAGCCCCGACGCGCCCGGATGGTTACGACCGATTCCCCTACCGCTTTCCGCCGCTCGCTGCACACGGAGCCACGGACTCCAAGGGCACGTGGACGACGACGATTCCGTGGCCCAGCGACGTCGAGGAACTGTTCGTTCAGGGGTTTCTCTTGATGACGACCACGCGCGAGGAGCAATCCGCCCGCGGACCGATCGGCACGGTGACCAACGCCGTTCGCGTTCGACTTCCCCAGTGACCCTCGACGCGCGCGCGCTGGACCGCTCAACTCCGTCGCATGCTCGACGAGATCCGCAACGAACACGGCGAACGCCTCGACTTCACCTTCCGCCCCGGGGAGAGACAGCTCGTCGTCATCGGTCACGGCGTCACCGCGAACAAGGACCGCCCGTGGGCGCTCACGATCGCGGAAGCCCTCGAGACCGCAGGACACGCGACGCTGCGGCTGAGCTTCTCGGGCAACGGCGGATCGGAGGGCAAGTTCGAGGACTCGACCATCTCCAAGGAAGTGGCCGACCTCGGCAGCGTGTTCGACGCACTCGAGAACGCTGGCAACAATGAAGTCTGCTATGTCGGACACAGTATGGGCGCCGCCGTCGGCGTCCTGCGTGCGAGCCGCGACCCACGCATCCGCAAGCTCGTAAGCCTCGGTGGCATGGTCGACACGGCCGACTTCTGCCAGCGCAAATTCGGCGCACTGAATCCGGGCGAGTTCATGTGGGACAAGCCCGAATGCCCTCTCTCGCAAGCATTCATCGACGATCTCCACGGTATCGGCACTACGGCGCCCCGCGGCGCGGAGATCACGATCCCTTGGCTCCTCGTGCACGGAACGGCAGACGACGTGGTCCCGATTCGTGATTCGGAAACGATCGCGGAGCACGCCCCACACGCGCGTCTCGTCGCCCTCGAAGACGCGGATCATGTGTTTACCGGAGCTGCGGCACACCAGTGCGCCACCTTCATCACCGACTGGCTGCGCACACTCTGATTGCGGATTTCACCTTCCTCCTAAATTCACATTCCACCTCTACTCAGGGTGGAACGCCGGGCTACAATCACCAACGTCGCCGGGGTTGCGATGGTGTGCTCGCGTAAAACGCCAAGCGTGACTCTCCTTCTCCTTCTTCCCCTTTTCCCGAGTGGCGTTCCCCTGGTGGCTTTTTCTATGAGTCGCTTCGCGACTCATGGGCGGGGGGCTTTGCCCCCCGCACCCCCCGCGCGCTCTTCTTAAAGACGGGACAACCGGTTGTCGGCCGCATAGGGCAACGCACGCAGTCGGACCGCGACCGTTGCCGGCGAACGATGCCTACGCTCGCTAGTGTCCCTCGTCTGAAGTCCGTAGCGAAAGTAGCCGTGTCAGTCGATTCGCTCGGAAGGCGCTGCGACGACACGGCTTGTCAGTGGACAAGTTGA
>JANQJF010000125.1 GCA_028281765.1 Planctomycetota bacterium
TGCAGGCCGGGTGCGAGTTCGAATCTCCGGATCGCCTGTTGTGCGGCATCGGACGCCGGCTTGATCTCCGGGACGAACGGCTGCTGGGCGATCGCGAGGGCTATCAGTGCGAGCTGCATCGGCGGTAGTCTACCGACCATGCTGCTGACGGCACTCCTCACCTCCGTTCTGATCGCGCCCCAAGGCAACCCCGACAGTGGCGCGGTGGCATTCGGCCAGGCGTGTCTCGACGCCACGTGCGATGCCGTCGTGCTCAACGTCGCCGCGCACCCGGACGATGAGGCCGCGCGCACGATGGTAATGATGCGGCATGCCTACGGCGCCCGGACCGTGACGCTCTACACGACGTGCGGTGGCGGCGGGCAGAACGCTGTCGGTCGAGAGATCGGCTCACGCCTCGCGTCGATTCGGATCCGCGAGACGCTGGCTGCGGCGCGACACAGCGGCACGAGCGTGCAGTGGCTCGGCTTCGCCGACTTCGGCTACTCCAAGACGCGGGCCGAGACCGTCGAGTTCTGGGGCGGCGAGAAGGAGCTGCGGGGCCGCATGGATGCGGCGGTGGATCGTGTCCAGCCGGACATCGTGTTCACGAACCATGGCCTCGCGCGCGGCCACGGACACCACCGCGCGTCGGCGTGGGCGATTCGAGAAGCGTGCAAGGAGCGCGGCCTGCCGTTGTTCGAACGCGTGTTCGCCGGGGACGCTCGGATCGCGTTCGACCCGAAGGTTGTCGATCCGATCCGTGGCTCGACCTACGCCAAGCAGGCGCACGACGGCTGGCGCGAACACCGCACCCAGGGGCCGTGGTCCGCGCACGACCCGACCAGAGTGCGACCCGACCGGTGGGCCGCCGTCAACGCTGCGAGCAAGCGGCTCGGCGCGACCGTGGTCGATCGGTTCCCGTCGGTGTTCGACAGTCCCGCATTCTTGGCAGAGCTCGCGAAGCGCAAGCGCGATCCCTACGAGCTTCGCTTGGAGCTGGCCGCGTTCGCGGACGATCGTTCGCGCTCGGATCACATCCGCGCGGCGCGGGTGCTGCTACCCGAACTCCGGGCGATTCACGCGGAGCTCGCGGACGACTCGGCCAAGACTCGGCTCGCCCGCCGCATCGAGGCGCTCGAACGCGTCGTCGTCATCGGTGCCGGCATCACGTTCGAAGCGCGCCTGCAGGATCGCAACGTGTCTCGTGGCGATGCCGCCAAGGTGCTCGCGACGCTGCAGGGTGCGGACGTCGCGACGGTGCGCTGCAACGGCGGTGCGGCGGCGACGACCAAGCGCGGTGTTGCCGAGTGTGCGTTCGAGGTCCCGCGGGAATTGCCGACGGGCGATCCCGCCGCGCGACTGACCGAGACGGTGCGCGTGCCGGTGCGCGCGGAGTTCGAGCTCGACGGTCTGCCGTTTGCCGTCGAGCGGTCGGTCGAAGTGCGGCTCGGTCCCGGCTTGCGGGCGAGCTGGCCACGAGATGCGGTGTTCGTGCCGGCCGGGCGCACTTGGGAGCGCGTCGTCTCCCTCGAAGTCGAGAGCTTCGGCGCGGACGCGGCGTCCCAAGAGATTCGGTTTCGCGCGCCCGAAGGCGTCGCCGTCGAGTCGATCCCGGCGCGGATCGAGCTGACCCGCGACGAGCCGCGCGCGCGCGTGTTCGTGCGCATGCGCGGGGACGGCTCGACCGCGCAGCGATTCGTCCTGCGCGCGACGGTGGGGGATGCGGTGCCCGCGCTGCTCGACGTGCAGCCGATCGACGTCGAAGCTGCGCAGGATTTGCGGGTCGCACTCGTGCGAGGACCGGACGACACGGTGGAGCGCTTCTTGGACGATCTGGGGATCACCTACGCGGTGCTCGACGAGTCGGCGCTCGCCGTCGCCGAGCTAGCCGACTACACGACGCTCTTTCTCGACATTCGCGCGTATCACCATCGGCCGGATCTCGCGAACCACCGGGAGCGGATCCTCGAGTTCTGTCGCGGTGGGGGCCGCGTGTTGACGTGCTACCACAAGCCCGGCGAGTGGAACGAGCGCAAGGGCAAGCCGCTGCTCGCGCCGTTCGGGCTGCACGTCGGTCGGCAGCGCGTCAGCGAGGAGGATGCGGCGGTGGAGTTGATCCGGCCCGAACACGCGCTGCTGACGAAGCCGCACCGCATCACCCTCGCGGATTTCGACGGCTGGGTGCAGGAGCGTGGCCTCAACTTCCCCGACAAGTGGGACCCGGAATGGGAGAGGCTCCTGCGAATGCACGACGAGGGCGAGAAGCCGCTCGAGGCCGGTTTGCTGTCGGCCCCGTTCGGGACAGGGAGTTACGTCTATTGCTCTCTGGCGCTCTACCGCCAGCTGCGCGTCGGGCATCGCGGCGTCGCGCGCTTCGTGCTCAATCTCTGCACGCCCTGAGTCGAACCCGGGGCGGGCCCGGATTCGTCGCGGAATCGCCGATCTCATCGCCGCTGCCCCGACTCCAGGATTCGCTGCTAGAATCGCGCGCGGCTCCGGCCCCGCACCTCGCAACTACAACAAGCCCCCCTGCCATTGCGACCCCTCGCCCCGATCCTGGCGGCTGCCCTCGTAGCCCCCGCCTCCGCGCAGTCGTTCGTCCAGCCTCCGGCGCGCTGGTTCTCGGGTGACACGCACGAGCACATCCAGCTCTGTTCCGGGCCGGTCATCGCGCCGATCCAGGTGCTCGGTCAGCAGGTCATCCAGGACCTCGACCTGGCGGCGGTGTCGATCTGGGGCCGGGGGATCGACTCGCAGGGAGCGTTCGACTTCCTGATGCAGGACGTCACCGGATTCGAACATCCGCTGACGACCGGGCTCGAGCAGATCATGCAGTTCTGCGTCGAGGTGTCCGAGTTCGAGGCGGATCGGTTCGGTCACATCATCGGTCTCGGCATCGGGCCCGCGCAGACCGCGTTCTACGATCTCGGCCTCGGCTGTCTCGGCGCGCCCGATGGCTCGGGCAACTACGCCGCGCCGCTGCTCGACCTGTTCCGCACCGCTCCCAACGCGGTCACCGGCTACGTCCACGTCGTGTGGCCGATGCCGATGTACGACCCCGGCGGCGGCTTCGACTGGGAAGACCCGTCGCTGCCGGCGTACGTCGGTCGCGATGCCCGCTGTTCGTTCGAGCTCGACTTCGCGTTCCCGCCCATGACCGAGGACCCGCTGATCCCGCAGATGGCGCCGATCGATATCGTGACCGGCAGGATCGACTACATCGAAGCGCCGTCGCTCGAGATGCCGGCGCTCGGCTACGACTACGAGTCGCGCTGGCTCGGGATGTACTACAAGCTGATGAACGCGGGTGCGCGGGTCAGCATCGCGGCCGGCTCGGACGCGGACTGCATCCCGACGCTGCCACGGCCGCGCACGTGGGTGCGCCTCCAAGACGGCGAGCCGTTCACGTTCGACAGCTGGACGCGTGGACTCGCGGATGGTCGGGTGTCGCTCTCCGGGGATCCGGCGCAGATGCTGGAGATCGAAGTCGGCGGGCAGTCGGCAGGATCCGAGGTGCGTGTCTCTTCCCAGTTCGGCCTGCCGGTCGTGCCCGTCACGGCGCGCTTGCACTTCGCGGGATCCAGCCCGTCCGCTGCGGTTGAGGTCCTGCTCGACGGTCAGGTGCTGACGACGGTCGCGGTACCGCCGGGCACGGGGAGCCCGTTCGAAGTCACCTTCGACGTGCCGGTCGCCAAGAGCGGCTGGTTCTGCGCTCGATCGAGCGACCTGTTGTCCCACACCGGTGCGGTCTACACGATCGTCGACGGGCGACCGATCGCGAACTGCGCGGAAGCGGAGTACTGGACGATCTTCTGCGACTACTTCCGCTACCAGATCGATCGAGCGGCCATCACGGGAACGCTCGCGTCGATCGTCGGCTGCTCCGAGACGGAGATCCGCGACCACATCGAGAAGGGGCGTCGCGTGTTCGCCGCGCTCCGCGACTACGCGCTGCCACCGCCGTCGGGAGTGCTGCGCATCGGTGAGGCCACCGGCACGTCCTGCTCACCGCCGGCCGGCATCGTGACGACCGACACCGCCGAAGGCGGCGTCCCACTCGTCATGCGTTGTTTCCACGCGCCCGCGGATTCGCCGGGCGTGCTCGTGCTCGGTTCCCAGCTGCTGCCGTTCGGCGTGCCCGTGTTGGGGGCAGAGCTCTACGTCGGGTTCGCGCAGGGTTCCTACATCTTGATGCCGCTCGGCTCGGACGAGAGTGGGTACACGGAGATCGAGATTCCGTTTCCGGGTTCGTTTTCGGGGACGGCGGTCGTGGCGCAGTACATCTGGGCGAACCCGGTGGGGTGTACGGACGATGGGGTGTTGAGTTCGAGCCAGGGGTTGTATTTGGCGGTGCAGTAAGGGGCGCGGGCGCGGCGGGAACGGTGGGCTCGGATCTCGACGGGTGCGGGCGGAAACGGGCCCGGATCGCGCGCGAGGATCATGGTCGCACGCGGGCTCGCACGCGCACTCGGCTTTGGGATCGGGCGATGGCGCGGGCACTTGCGCAGGTTCGGGCCCGCTACGCACGCCCGCATACGCGGTCCAGGCCCGCGCTCGGAACGCGCGCGATCCCGAACCCACGCGCGTGCCCGCATCGCGCCCGCGCCGTACGCCCGCGCCCGCGCCCGAACTACTTCTTCTCTCGCCCGCCCGTCTTCCCCATCCGATGCGAAGCCGGCATCACCCCCTTTTTCTCCCGATTGAACCCGAACATCGTCGGCTCGAAGTCCCCGACCAGGTCCACGCACGACTTCGCGTCGATGTGCTTCTCCATCTCGAGGCACCAATACACCGCATTCACGAGCAGTCGTCGTGATCCTTCCTGCGTGAACGCGGGGGCCGAGCCCATCGTCGATGCGAACACGCGGCTCGTGCCGTTCTTCGCCGGCCATTCGCGGATCCACGCGAGCGGCATCATCGGGTCGTTCTTGTCCTTCTTGCCTTCCTTCGGCTGCAGCACCGGGCTGTCCGGCTCCATGCCCGCGAGCACCTGGCCCATGACGATCGGCTCGATGCCGTCGAGCATCGGCAGGCGCACGGTGTAGACATCCGCCGGGTCCCAGATCGTCTTCGGCGCGATGCCGGTCAGGATCGGGTGCTTCTCTTGTCCCGGCGCGGGGATCCCGCGTGCGCTTTCGCGGCCGTGGTGACCGTGGTGGGCGACCCAGCGCTCGCCGAGCACCTGGCGACCGAAGCCGCCCTTCGACTTCTCCGCCTTGCCCCAGCCGTACTTCGCGTACGTCTTGTTCTTCTTGAAGCGGAACGCGTGGGTCGCGGTGCGCAGTCCGATCACCGGTCGGCCCGACTCGACGTAGTCGATGACCCGCTTCATCTGGTCGTCCGGCAGGTCGCGGAACCGCGTGAAGATCACCATCAGGTCCGCGCTCTCGAGCGCCTCGAGGCCGGGAATGTTGTCGAGCGTCGTCGGGTCGATCGCGCCGCTCTTCTTGTGGATCGAGAACAGCACCGTGCACTGGAAGCCGTGGTGCTTCGCGAGAATCTTGCCGAGGGCCGGCATGCCTTCTTCGGAGCGATACTCTTCGTCTCCGGTCACGAAGACGATGTGCTTTCCGTTGCCGGGGCCTTCACCGGCGGGTTCGTAGACAACCCAGGGTGACGGCTTGCTGGTTTGGGCGGCGAGAGGGAAGACGAAGGCGGCGAGGGCGACGCAAATCGTGGAGACGCGCATGCCGGGATTTATACGCGTTGCCGTGCGTCGGTGGCAGCGCGACGTCGCGGGATACGCCCGGGCGCGTCGTGGAAGCGTGCCCGCCTTGACTTCCGCGACCCATCCATCTCCGATGCCGCGTGATGATCGCTCGATTCGCCGCCTGTGTCGTCCTCTTCGCCTCGTCGACCATCGCGCAGAACCTGTGGCTGCCGCGCGTATTCGGCGACCACATGGTCCTGCAGCGCAACGAGAGCGTCGCGGTGTGGGGGCGCGGGATCAGCGGCGACGCCGTGGAAGTGGCGGGGTCTTGGGGTGGAGAAGCTGCCACAGGCACCGTAGCCGTCGACGGAACGTTCCGCGTGGCGCTGCGCACGCCGGGCGCGAGTGGGCCACACCAATTGCGCGTCAAGGTCGGCAACGATACGCGGACGTTCGAGGACGTGCTCGTCGGCGAGGTCTGGGTCTGCAGCGGTCAGTCCAACATGGAGTGGTCCGTGCGCCGGTCGGCCGATCCCGAGAAGACCGCGCAGGGCGCCACGGAGAGTCGTCTCCGGTTCTGCGTCGTGCCGAACGTCACCGCGGTCGCGCCGCAGGAAGACTGCGAGGCCGAGTGGGTCGTCAGCACGCCGGAGACGACGTCCGGTCTCAGCGCCGTCGGCTACCACTTCGCGCGCAAGCTGATCGCGCAGTACGACGTGCCCGTCGGCATGATCCAATCCGACTGGGGCGGCACGCCGGCCGAGTCGTGGACGAGTGATGCCGGCTTGCGTCCGCTCGGCGACTTCGATGAACGGCTCGACAAGTTGGCCGAGCTCGCGGCGAACCCCGATGCCGCGGAGGCCGCGTTCCAGAGTCGGCTCGATTCGTGGCGCGAAGCGTTCGCGAAGGCCGAGCCGGGTTCGAAGGCGGCGTGGCACAAGGCCGATTTCGACGACGCGGGTTGGAAGACGGCCACGCTGCCTGGCAACTGGGAAGACACGGAACTCGGTCGCATCGACGGCACCGTGTGGTACCGGCGAACCGTGAGCATTCCGCCCGAGTGGAAGGGGCGTAGCCTGACGATCGAGCTCGGTCCGGTCGACGACAACGATGTGACCTGGCTGAACGGCGTCGAGATCGGTGCGACCAATGCGTGGAACAAGCCGCGCCGGTACTTCGTTCGCGGCAGCTCGGCGCCGACCGGTGAGGTGTCGCTGGCCGTGCGCGTGCACGACACCGGTGGCGGTGGCGGGTTCCACGGTCAGTCGGAGCAGATGGTGGTCCGTCGCATCGACAATGGCGCGACGATCTCTCTCGCCGGCGAGTGGCGAGTCCACGTCGGTGCCGACAACAAGGAGCTGCCGGCACCGCCGCGTAAGCCCGGGACGACGGCGCACGCGCCGACTTCGCTCTTCAACGGCATGATCGCGCCGATCGTCCCGTTCACGATGCGCGGTGTGATCTGGTATCAGGGCGAATCCAACCGCACGCGGGCCGCGCAGTATCGCGACCTGTTCCCCGCGATGATCCGGGACTGGCGCGCGAAGTGGGGCCGCGGCGACTTCCCGTTCTACTTCGTGCAGATTGCCCCGTACGGCTACAGCAACGACACGGGCCAGGCGGCGGAGCTCAAAGAAGCGCAGCTGCGGACGATGCGCGACGTGCGCAACACCGGCATGGTCGTCACCACCGACGTCGGCAACCCGCGCGACATCCACCCGAAGGACAAGAAGACGGTCGGCGAACGGCTCGCGGCGTGGGCGATCGCTGAGACCTACAGGGACGCCGGCGTGGCGTGTCGCGGTCCGAGTCTGCACAAGATGACGGTCGATGGCGCGGCGGTGAGCCTGCACTTCCGCGACGCGGATGGCCTGCACGCCGGGCCCGACGGTCCGACCTGCTTCACGGTCGCGGGCAGCGATCGAGCGTTCCATCCGGCGACGGCGAAAATCGAGGGGACGTGCGTCGTCGTGTCCTGTGATGCGGTCGCGGCGCCTGTCGCTGTTCGGTTCGGCTGGGGGGCGACGGACGAACCGGCCCTGAAGAACGCGGCGGGACTGCCGGCGTCGCCGTTCCGGACCGACGACTGGCCGATGGTCACGGCGAAGTAATCGACGGCGAGCGGGTCGGCATTCATCTGGGCTTAAGGTGCGGTTCGCGAAGCTGTGCCGCATGGAATGGCGACTCACTCTGTGGACGTTTGCGCTCGGCCTCGCGTCGAGCGCTTCCTGCGAGGCCCAAGACCGCCCGGTTAGTTGGAGGGCTGTCGCGGGCTGGATCGGCGGCTCGGGGACGGCGAAGGATGATCGCTACGTCCGGCTGATGCCCAGTCGGGCGTGGGGGGATGCGACGCCGCCCGCGTGGGTCGAGTTTCGGCGCGAAGAGGAGGGCTTCGTCCTGCGTGGCACCGTTCCGGTCGAGCGGGACGAAGCCCGCGCGGCCGAGCAGACGATGCGGAAGTTCTTGCCCGGAGAGTCGGCGGTGGCCGTGCACGACACGTTCGGCGCCGAATCGAAACGCGTGCACGTGCGCTACCGCGCGGTCGGGCACCCGCACGTGTTGGCGAGTGCTCTGTTCGGCGCGCTGGAGCAGGTCGAGCCGGGCTTGGTCGATCGCATCGACACGCTCGGGGTCGTCGAGAAGGACTCGTTCGAGTGCGAGGACGGCTACATCGTGCGGACCGTCGACGGGGAGATGGTGAATATCGGACTGTTGTCCGAGCGATTCCAGAAGGCCGGCATGGCGGTGCGGGTGCGCGCGACGCGCAAGCGATTCGGAGCGAAGAAACGCTGCTACTACTACGGCGTGACGGGTGCTTGGCGGACGACGACCTACGGTCTCGGGGAGCGCCGAGGAACGCTGGAGGCAGTCGACCCGCTGCCGGAGCCGCCAGCGGAGAGTCGCCGTGAAGGTGTCGCATGGATCGCCGCGTGCCGGTCCCACGCGCGCAGCGTGCTCGAGCGGGAAGTCGATGGTTCCGAGCGCGTGTGGTGCTTGGCGCGGGGATTCGAAGCCATGGAGGATCGAGGGTTCGCGGTGTGTCCGTTGTGTCAGCGTCGGATGGTCGAGGACTCGCGATTCCAGGGTGGCAAGCGCGATGGCATGAACACGTCGCTCCAGTGTTGCGCACGCAGCGGTGCCTACTTCGTGAGCTGCGGCGGCGTCGAACGAGGCCCGTTCTTTCCGCTGTCCGAACCAACCCGTTCTGCTCCGGGATCGTCGAAGTCGTGGTAGAACAGCGTCGCGCGCGTGCGAAGCGTGGCTCGTGATGAGAGTGTTGATCGTCGAAGATGAACCGCAGCTGCTGCGCGCTGTCCGTGAAGGGCTCTGCGCCGCGGGGTATGCGGTCGACGAGGCTGCCGACGGCGAGGCGGGCCTGCACCAGGCGCTGCACGTCGACTACGACGCGATCGTGCTCGATCTGATGCTGCCGGGGATTCCCGGGACGACGATCTTGGAACGGCTACGCGCCGCGAAGACGACGCCGGTGTTGGTGCTGACTGCGCGCGATGCCGTCGCGGACAAGGTCGCGTGCCTCGATGCCGGAGCCGACGACTACCTGACCAAGCCGTTTGCGATAGCCGAACTCCAGGCGCGCGTGCGCGCGATGATCCGGCGCGGCGCCGGGCGTCCCGATCCGGTCGTCTCGGTTGGCGAGTTGCGCATCGACACCGCGGCCCGGCAGGTGCATCGCGGCGGCGAACGAGTCGACCTGACGCCGATGGAGTTCGCGTTGCTCGAGCTCCTCGCGTTGCGGCGCGGGGCCGTCGTGTCGCGCACGGCGATCTACGAGCATCTGTGGAACGACGACGCGGAGACGATGTCGAACGTCGTGGACGTCTACATCGCGAACCTCCGCCAGAAGCTGGGGCGCGAGCTGATCACGACGCGTCGCGGCGAGGGGTACATCATCCCGTGAGGTTCCGCTCGCTCCGCGTGACGCTGCTGTTCTGGTATGCGCTGATCCTGGTCGGATCGATGGCGGTCCTTGGCACGACGCTGCACCGGCAGATGCGCTCGGTGCTGTATCACGAGGCCGACGCGCAGATCGCGGACTGGACGGATGCGCTGCGAGACGTCGTCACGCGCGATTCGTCGACGCTCGAGGCCGACGCGCGGGCGGCGTTGCCCGATGGCGTACGGTTTGCGGTGTTCGATGCGAGCGGCCGCGTGCGCGTGGCGTCGATTGGGTTCGAGCCGGGTACGCTGCCGACAGAGTCGACCGTGGTGACGCGGGACCATCATCGGTGGCGCGCCGAGCCGCTCGGGTCGGACGCCGGCTGGCTCGTCGTCGGACGCAGCGTGCGCGAAGAGAACCACGGCATTCGCCAGTTCCTGATCACGCTGCTTGCGACCGGAGCCGTCGTGATCGTGGTCGCGCTCGGGGGCGGCTACCTGCTGCTGTCCCGGGTGCTTGCGCCGGCAGCCGAGATCGGGCGCACGGCGCGGCGGATCTCCGCGCACAATCTCAGCGAGCGCATCCCACTCGAGCGCGTGCCGACCGAACTGCGGGACGTCGCCGCTGCGCTCAACGAGTCGTTCCGTCGACTCGACGAAGCGTTCGAGGCGCAGACGGCGTTCACCGCGGACGCTTCGCACGAACTGCGCACGCCGCTGGCGATCCTGAGCACGCATCTCGAGCTCGCGGCGACGATCGAGCAGGACGCAGGGCAACACCGGGAGAGGCTCCGGGTCTGCCGAGACGCCGTGCAGCGGATGTCGGGCATGGTCGCGGGCCTGCTGACTCTGGCGCGCGCCGATTCCGGTCAGGTGCCGTTCGAGTCGAAGGAACTGGAGCTGCACGCGCTGGTCGAGGCTGAGATCGACGCGATGCAGCCGCTGGCGGATCGCGTCGGCGTTGAGCTCGAGTGCCGCGTCTCCCCGGTCGCGATGCGCGGCGATGCCGGCCGACTGCGTGAGGTCGTCAGCAACCTGCTGGACAACGCGATCCGGTATCTCGAAGACGGCGGACGAGTCATGGTCACGCTGGATCGCGAGGGGGCGGAGGCCGTGTTGCGCGTTGCGGACACGGGGGGCGGCGTCCCCGAGGAGCATCGAGAGCGCGTATTCGAGCGCTTCTTCCGCGTCGATCCGGCGCGGTCGCGTGGTGGGACGGGACTGGGCTTGGCGATCGTGCGATGGATCGTCGAGGCGCACGGGGGCACGGTTGCGGTCGAGGGCGAAGCCGGCGTCGGGGCCGAGTTCGTCGTGCAGTTGCCACTCAATCGTGCTGTGCGCTGAATCGCCTCAGGCGCGGGCCGCGTTCATGCCGACGTCGATCACCGACCCGGATTCCTCTGCATCCTCGCGTCTTGCTCGCTGATCGTAACGCCACTCGGAACCTGTTTCGTGAACTTGCGGTCCTCGGGGCTCCGAGGATTCGACTTCAGCGCGGTGAGATATCGGTCGACCCAACGCCGACGCGACGAGTAGTCTCGCCGATTGAACCCGCGGACGAACTCGTCTCGCTGCCAGTCTTCGACCTTTCGGCGGTGATCGGCCGCGTCACGTAGAACTTGGTTCGTTTCGTAGGACAGCAGGACTACGGCGATTGCGGGCTCCCCGGCCTTCGAGCAGGGCACCGTCGTCTTCGCATGATCGGCCGGAGTTGCCATGCGGTTCGCATTCGCCTGGGTTACGACCGTGTAGTCACCACGTTGGATCGCGGCGACGGTTTCGAGCGCCAGCTCGCGTTGCAAGAGATGGTCCGCCTCCTCGAGCGCCTGTGTGGGGTCCGAGCGATCGATGTCTTCCTGCAATCGTCTGAGCCATTTCTCCCAATTCTGCGCGCTGCGCTCCGCGATCGACTTCAGTCGTTCGAGATCGTCGCCTTCGAGCGGTCCGAGCGACTCCGGATCCACTGCGTCTTGGAGTTGTGAGTCCGCGGGTGGGGCCCTTCGGCTTGCCGCCTCCGGCTCGACGATCGGATTGTCGCCGGATGCGACTTCGTGTCTCGACGATCGCGAATCATCGGCGTCACCGAACGGCACCGCGTCGGCGCCGTTGTTCCAGGCGAGGGTGACGACGAGCACGACCCCGACGGCTCCGGCCAGCGCGGCGAGTCGAATCCGACTCTTTCCTGCGGTCGTTGCACGCATGACGCCCAAGGGTATTCCGCTCTCAGCTCGTGGTCAAACGCGCCTCGAGCACCTCCCGCAGCACCAAGACCGCCCGCTCCACCTCCGAGATCGACACGTGCTCGTTCGGCGTGTGGTCGAGCAGGCTGTCGCCGGGACCGTAGGCCACGATCGGGCAACCCCACGCCGGGCCGAGGATGTTCATGTCCGACGTCCCGGTCTTGTTCTTGAAGCGCGGCTTGAGATTGCGACGCGTGAAGGCGCGGCCGAACTCGCGCGCCAGCGGGTCGGTGCGCGCGATGCGCCACGCCGGCTCGTGGCCGTAATCGCGCAGCGTCGCCGCGCCCGCCAGCTCTCGCAGCGTTCCGAGGAACGCGTCGGCGTCGAAGTCGAGCGGCAGGCGGAAACCCAGCACGGCCTCCACGCGATCCTGCAGTCCGTCACTCGACGTGCGGATCGACTGGAGCGACGGCATGAGCTGATCGAACAGTCGCTCGCGGCCGTCGTTGTGTTCGGTCGCGATGCGCTCGACGTGCTGCCAGAACTCGGCCGCGTGCTCGGCGACGGCGCGGTGCGGGCCGGCCCCGTGACCGCAGTCTTGCACCAGTTCGTAGTCGAGTCGCAGGCAGCCCTTGTATCCCAGCGTCACCGCGTCCCATCCACTTGGCTCGCCGATGATGCACGCGTCGGGTGCCGGCAGGTGCGCCGCGTGCCGGGCGCCCTTCGACGTGTGGATCTCCTCTTCGACGGCGCCGATCACGACGAGCGTCGCGTCGTCAGGGATTTCGGCCTGCGCCGCCGCGAGCACGAATGTCGCGAGCGGACCCTTCGCGTCGACCGACCCGCGACCGTAGAGCAGGTCGCCCTCGATGCGCTTCGGCACGTCGCCGGGGACCGTGTCCATGTGGCCCAGCAGCACGATGCGCCGGCCGTCACCGCCGCCGCGAACGCCGACCGCGTTGCCGGCTTCGTCGACGTGCGCGTCGAAGCCGAGTTCGTTCATGCGCGCCGTCAGGTGCTCGGCGAGCTCGTGCTCGTGACGGGAGACGCTGTCGATCGACACGAGCTCCCACAGCAAAGTCTTGGCGTCGATCATGCGAGGGCTCCGAGTTCGGCGTCGATGGCATCGACGGCCTGTTCGAGTTCTTCTCGGGGAATCATCAGGGGTGGCAGCAGCCGGAGAACGGTCGGGCCGGCCGCGAGCGCGAGCACGCCGCGGGCGAAGAGGCCGCGCAGGATCGGCGCGACGCGCTGCTTGCACTCGATGCCGACCATCAGGCCGCGACCGCGCACGCTGCGCACGTGCGGCGAGTCGAGCGACTGCAGGCGGTCGAGCAGCCACGCGCCGAGTTCTTCCGAACGTCGGACCAGTCCTTCGCTCTCGATCACGTCGAGCGTCGCGAGCGACGCCGCGCACGCGAGCGGGTTGCCGCCGAACGTCGAGCCGTGGCTGCCGCGCGGCAGCTCGCCGACCCGCGCGCCGATACCGACTGCGCCCATCGGCACGCCGCCGGCGATCGCCTTGCCGAGGCACAGCAGATCGGGGCGCACGTCGTCGTGCTCGCAGGCGAACATCCGGCCGGTGCGGCCGAAGCCGGTCTGCACCTCGTCGACGATCATCAGCGAGCCGGTGCGGTCGCAAAGTTCGCGCACGCCGCGCAGGAACTCGCGGCTCGCCGGGTGCACGCCGCCTTCGCCCTGCACGATCTCGAGCATCACGCCCGCGGTGTCGCCGCCCACGGTTGCGGTCAATGCTTCGAGGTTGTCGTATGCGACATGCGCGAACTCGGGTACGAGCGGCGCGAACGGCTCGCGATACTTGCGGTCCGCGGTCGCCGACAGGGCTCCGAGCGTGCGGCCGTGAAAGCCCCGGCGCATCGCGACGAAGCCGGTGCGCCCGGTCGTGATCCGCGCGAACTTGAGCGCGGCCTCCGCTGCCTCGGTGCCGGAGTTGCACAGGAAGAAGCGGTCGATGCCTTCCGGTGTGATCGCGGCGAGGCGCGCGAGGAGCGTTGCCCGCTGGTCGTTGACGAACGTGGCCGGGCAGGTGGTGAGGCGCGCTGCTTGCTCGGCGATGGCCGAGGCGACACGCGGGTGCGCGTGCCCGACGTTCGCGACGCCGTGCCCGCTCGCGCAGTCGACGAAGCGCGTGCCGTCCTCGGTGAACAGCGCGGCGCCCTCGCCCCGCACGAACGCCACGTCACGCTGCGGCCACAGCCCGCTGCCGTGCTCGAGTTCTGTTGCGACGTGGCTCATTCGATGATCGTCCCTCGCCCTTCGAGGGCGGCGCGCACACAGCCGGCCGTCGTCGCCGAGCCGATGATCACGCGCTCGACGCCGCCGTCGAGCGCTTCCTTCGCGCCGAGCAGCTTGATCTTCATGCGGCCCTGCGCGTGCTCGATCGCGACCTCGAAGTCGTGCGCGTGCAGGCGCGGCACGAGCGACGACTCGTCGGGGAAGTCGCCGAGGAAGCCCGGCACGTTCGAGAGCAGGAGCAGCTGCTCCGCGCTGAGCGCGGCCGCCGTCGCAGCGGCTGCGCGGTCGCCGTCGACGTTGATCGCCTCGCCCTCGTGGCTGATCGCCGGGGGCGTGAGCACGGGGAGCGAACCACGCTCGAGCAGCATGTGCAGGAGGTCGGTGTTCACGTTCTCCACGACGCCGGTGTAGCCGTCGCGGAGGATCTTGGTCTTGCCGCCCTCGACGCTGCGGATCGCCTTCTTGCGCGAGCCCGACCAGATTCGGCCGTCCATGCCGGACAGGCCGACGGCGTCGACGCCGCGCTGCTGCAGCCGCTCGACGATGCCCTTGTTCTGCGAACCGCAGTAGACCATCTCGAACACCTCGAGCGTCGCGCGGTCCGTGTGTCGGCTCGTGAAGCCCGAGGGCGAAGTGACGAAGCGCTGCGGCACGCCGAGCGCTTCGGCGACTCGGTTGGTCTTGCTCGAGCCGCCGTGCACGAGCACGAGGCGAGTGCCGGATTGGACGAGCGCGGCGATGTCGTCGCACACGCTGTCGATGTCGATGCCTTCGGCGCCGCCGATCTTGCAGACGATCATGAGAGACTCTCCTTCTCAGATGGGATGCAGGCCCGGGAAGCCGAGGCCGGTTTGCTCATCGATGCCGAGCATCAGGTTGGCGGCCTGCACGGCCGATCCGGCGGCGCCCTTGACGAGGTTGTCGATCGCGCTGATCACGACGAGGCGGCCGGTTCGCTCGTCTCGCGCGAAGCCGACGTCGCACCAGTTGCTGCCCGCGAGCAGCTTCGGGTCGGGGAAGCGGTGCAGGCCCTGCCGCTCCTTGACGAGGCGGACGAACGGCTCGCTGCCATAGAACTCGCGGTAGAGGCGCCAGACGTCCTTCTCTTCCATGTCCTCGGTGAGCGTGACGTGCGCGGTGCACAGCACGCCGCGCACGAGCTCGATCGCTGTCACCGAGAAGTGCAGCTCGAACTCGCCGAGCTCCTGCAGGACTTCGGCCTGGTGTCGGTGACCAACCGGCGCGAACGAGCGCACCGCGCCTGCGCGCTCGGGATGGTGGCTCGACGCGGACGCCGCGGCGCCGCCTTCGGACGACCCGACCTTGAGGTCGCACACCGCGCGCTCGATCAGACCGCTCTTCGCCAGGGGCATGAGCGCGAGGATCGTCGCCGTCGCGTTGCAACCGACGCCGCTCGCGAGCGTGGCTTCGCGGAGTTCGTCGCGGTGCAGCTCCGGCAACCCGTACGTGAACCGCTCGAGCCAGCTCGCGTTCGCGTGGTCGCCGCCGTACCAGCTGCGGTAGGCGTCGGCCGAGCGGAGCCGGAAGTCCGCCGAGAGGTCGACGATGTGTTCGGCCTTGCCGCGCCACTCCTCGATCGACTCCGCGGCGACGCCATGCGGCTGCGCGAGGAACAGCACGTCGCACGGCTCGACCATGTCGGGCGTCGTGAACTTCAGAGTCGTTCGTCCACGCAGGTTCGGGTGCGCCGAGTGCACGAACTTGCCGGCCTTCGCGCGGGACGTGATCTGCGTGACGTCGATCTGCGGGTGGTCGACGAGCAGGCGGAGCAGCTCGCCGCCGGTGTATCCCGATCCACCGACGATGCTGGCGCGGAACTGGTCAGCCATGCGCCGCTCCCGTCAGGCCGCTCGCGACCGTCTGTTCGCCGCGGCCGACCGCGATCAGGTAGTCGACGATCGCCGCAGGGATGTCGACGCCGGTCGGCGCGATCGAGTTCTTGAACTCCATCGTGTAGTTCACCTCGTTGATCAGCAGCTCGCCGTCCTGAGTCTCGAGAAGGTCGACCGCGAGGATGCCGCCGCCGACTGCGTTGGCAGCCGCCACGGACACCCGTTCGAACTCCGGCGTGACGACGAAGTTCGACGTCTCGGCGCCCCGCGCGGTGTTCGTGATCCAGTGCTCGGACGTGCGTGCGATCGCGCAGATGCAACGGTCGCCGGCGACGAACGCGCGCAGGTCGCGGCCGGGCTTCTCGATGTACTCCTGCACGTAGAAGATCGAGTGGTGGTAGGTGCCGAGCGTCGCCTTGTGCTCGAGGATCGCCTCGGCCGAGTCGCGGTCGTTGACCCGGGCGAGCAGGCGGCCCCACGAGCCGACCGCGGGCTTCAGAACGGCCGGGTAGCCGATCTCCTCGATGGCCTCGAGTGCGGCCTCTGGAGTGAACGCGACGCGTGCGCGTGGCACGGGCAGCCCGTGTTCGAGCAGCGCGAGGTTGGTCGCGACCTTGTCGCCGCAGACCTCCGCGAGGCGGCTCGGGTTCACGCAGGGCACGCCCCAGGACTCGAGCACGCGCAGCATCGTGGACGCCCTGCTGTGGCTGATGCACCGCTCGAGCAGGACGTCGAAGTCCCATTCGCTCGGCCTGCCGCCCGGTTCGAGCGGCATGCGGAGGTTCTCGACGTGGATCCGCTCGATGCCGAGTCCGCGCTTCTCGAGTTCCGCGAACAGCAGCTTCTCCTCGAGCCGAATGCGCGCGTGAAGGACGCCGATGCGCATCATTCGCCCCAGTCTTCCTCGACCTCGGGGGCGAGTTCGAGCGTGAGCGGGTTGAGCGACGTGACTTCGAGTTCCGCACCGCAATCGCCGCACGGGACGATCTCGTTGGCGGTGACGTCGGCTTCGATGGCGACTTCGGCGCCGCATTCAGGACAGGTAGCGGTCGTGGTGATCATGAGATTCGTGGTTTGAGTGATGACAAAAAGAAACCGGCCGCCGAGACCCTCTTGGGTTCGGCGGCCGGCTGGTAGTCCTTGCCTACAGCAGTCCGTTAGCCCGAACCCGGAGGTCCTTTGGCTTTGACGGCTTTGGCTTTGTTGACGAACTGCATGTCGGTTGGGGACAGGAGATACTCGGAATGACCGACGGGGTCAAGAGCAGCAACACGGTTTCCGTCGGTGGGTGCGGGACTACGAGTGAAGGGAATGTTTGCCTACCCCGTCGCATTCGATCGTTTCGCGTGCTCTCGCGCATGACGCGAACGCGACCGTCTTCGATCGACGTGTTCGCGATTCCGTAGACTTTCCGCCCCGTTCCCGACGCTCACGACCACCATGAGATCCCTCGCCGTTCTGTCACTCGCCGCCGTTCTGCCTGCGCAGGAGCTGGCGCCGCACCTCGTGAAGGCGCACATGCCCGAGATCGAATACACGAGCCAAAGCGTCGGCTTGGCGGACCTCGACGGGGACGGGAGTCTCGATCTGTTCTCGTTCGGCAGAGGGGACGGAAGTCAGCATGTCGTGGCCGTGCACCTCAACGACGGGTTCGGGCGGTTCGCTCTGGGGCCCGTGCCGGTGCTGGCGCCGACCAGCGACGACGATCCGGATGACCCTGTGTTCGCCGACATCGACGGAGATGGCGATGTCGACGTGATCGTGCCGACGACCGACACCGACATCTACGTCAACAACGGGGCTGCCGGCCTCGTCAACCAGGGCCCTCTGCGCCTCGGAGGCGATTTCGACGGCGTGGGCGGCGTGGACGCGGGCGACATCGATGGAGACGGCGACGTCGACCTGATCTTCCCGACCGCGCTGTTCCGCAACAACGGGCTCGGCTCGTTCCAGAACGTCTCGGCGACACAGCTGATCGATGGAAGTGGAGCACGGCCGAAGTTCGGCGACATCGACGGCGACGGAGATCTCGACCTCGTGACGGCGTTCACGATCTCGATCAACGACGGGAGTGGTACGTTCACCGAAGACACGGCGCCGCGCATGCCGATCGGGCAAGACCCGGGCGTCCTCGCCCTCGAAGACTTCGACGGCGATGGGGATCTCGACATCTTCAGCGGTGACGGCAACCGGATCCTGTTCAACGTCGGTGGCGGCTTCTTCACGGCCACGCAGCTGCCGGGCGTGTTCTCGAGCACGTCGCAGTACGCGGTCGCGGACTTCGACATGGATGGAAATGTCGACATTGCGTTTCGTCCGCCGACGTCCCCCTCGTTGACCGTCCTCTGGAATACGGGTGGGGTCTTCGTGCGACAGGACGAAGTCGTCATCGTCGATGGCAACGTGGTCGCGATCACGACGGGCGATGTTGACGGCAACGGAGCTCCGGACATCGTGTTCGGCAGGGTCGGCGTCAACATCGGGACGATCTTCGCCGTCAATGTCGCACCGCATCGTAACGACGTTCTTCTGAGCGATGGCCTCGGTGGCTTCGCGCGCGGCGTGTTCCACGACTACGGCGTGCGCCTCATCGGCGGCATTACGACGCCCGCCATCGCCGATATCGACGGGGACGGCGATCTCGACGTCTACACGGGCGCCATCCGGCGCAATCTCGGCAACGCGACCTTCGAGCTCGCGTTCAACGCCCCGGTGTACACCAACGGTCAGTTCGCGGATGCGGACGGGGACGGGGAGCTCGACCTGTTCGGTCGCGAGCCGCTCGCGCCGGTCATTCGCCTCAGCAAGAACGTCGGGGGCGTCTTCTCGGATTCCTCCAGCAGTCTGCCGGCGGGCGCGGTCAACGTCGGTCGATTCCTCGTCGCGGACCTCGACGACGACGGGGACCCCGACATCATCACGGCGCGCAGCAGCACCGACGCGATCTTCGTGAACGACGGCACGGGCCAGTTCACGGAGGCCGTGGGCGCGCTGACTCCGTTGCGCACGGGATCGGCCGTGTTCGCGACCGCGGACCTGGATGGTGACGGCGACACGGATGTGCTGCGTACGAGCGCGTCGCTGACTGAGATCTACTATGGCGACGGCGTCGGCAACTTCGCGGCCGACCCGACGCCGTACCCCGGCGGTTCTCACGTCATCCCGGCCGACTTCGACAACGATGGCGACGTGGACTGGGTCGTCTCGGAGCAGTTCCAGCTGCAGTCGCCGTGGCTGTACCGCAACGAGGGTGGGGGAGTCTTCACGCAGATCGCGATCCCGCTCGGCTTCCCGCCGAAGTGGGCGACCGACTTCGATGGCGATGGCCTTCTCGATCTCGTGGCCGACGGCGCGATCCTCCGCAATCGTCCGTCGGGCTTTTTCGTGTTCACGACTGCACAGCTCGGGCTTCCCGAAGGCTCGAGCCTCGTGCGTAGCGCGGAGGATCTCGATCGCGACGGTGACAACGACCTGCTGATCTTGCGCGAGAGTTCGGCCGCGAGCGTCGGGATCAACCGCACGGTGCATCTGAGGTCGCCGTTCGTGCCCCGCGTCGGCGGCGAGCTGCGCCTCGTCGCGAGCTCGAACAGCCTCGGCTTCCCCGGGCAGAACGGCGGGACGACCTTCGCGTTCTTGCTCGGCTTCGGCCTTGCGCCGACGCCGGCTCCGACGCCTTTCGGATCGCTCGCGCTCGATCCACAGGTGATCGTGGCAGCGGGCTCCGGCGTCGCGGACGCGATCGATGCCGACGTCGCGCTGGATCTCGCGGTACCGAACAACCCGGCGATCGCGGGGCTCGACGTGTTCTTCCAGGCGCTCGCGCTGGTCCCGAAGGCGACCGGCGCCGAGTTTCGGCTCACGAGCTTCACGGTGGACGAGCTGCTGCCGTAGCGGTCAGCCCGGGTCCTGGCACTCGAAGTCCCACAGGATGCGGGCGCCGAAGTGCTGCGCGATGCGGTAGGCGCAGCGACGGCCGCGAAGCGAAGGGACGATGACGGAGACGTACGGCGTCGGTGACCAGATTCCGTCGTCGCAGAAGTTGAAGAAGCCGGCGCACTCGACCTCCTCGGTGCCTTCGCCGGTCATGACGGTGTAGGTGTCTTCGGGGTCGTCCTCGTCGCGTCCGAGGTCGGGGTCGCGTTCGGCGTAGGCCTGCCATGTACCGAGGTCGAGCCGTTCACCGGGAGCGTCGTCGGGAATCCCGGCGCGCGTGAGGTGGAGCGCACTCACGCGGACGCCCTCGGGACCCTCGGGCAGCAGCAGGTCCTCGAGCGCGTAGAGGTCGGCTCGGAGGTCTTCCGGCACGTCCGGTTCGACCCTGGCGAGCGCCGCGCGGTAGCTCTCGCCACAGCTGTTCACGCCGGAGATCTTCGCGCCGGCGTCACGGAGAACGCGGATCATGTCCCATCGCTCGAGCGTGGCGGCGGAGTGAATCGGACTCGTGCCGCCGGCGTCGGGTTCGTCGATGTCGAAGCCGAGATCGATGAGGCGCTGGACGATGTGGGGTTCGCCTTCGATGGCGTACCAGTGGAGCATCGTTTCGTGGGTGGCTTCGGTGCGGCCGGACTTGCAGAGGTGGACGAGTTCGGGCGAGGGGGAGCGGTCTTGTTCGAGGAGGGTGTAGAGGTCGATCCAGCCGGGGGCGTGGAGCATGGGGGGAGGGTACAGGGGGGCTCGGGAACGGGCCTGGACAACCTCGGATCAGAATCAAAGGCCGGCGAGACGCGCCCCCGGCGACGGCTGGGGCGGAGTCGACTCATGCCGCCTTGGCTGGCGAAGTCGGACCGTGATGTGAAGGGGGCAGTCCTTCTTCAGCTCGTCCTTCTTCCTGTGTGCGACTCTGCGTCTGCCTGAGCCCGGCTTGCGTCCGGCCCCCTCGCGCCTTCCGCCCCACTCAAAAAGGAACTGCAGGAGTCCCTGCTGCATGCTCGGCTCCGTCGCCATTCCTTGCCCTCGATTCATTACGAATAGGGACGAATTGTAGCGCCCTGCTCAATGGTAGTCAAGTGACTATTCGTTGTCGCAGCTGCCGAGTTTCATTCCCCCAATCAAGTCGCCAATCCCAACTCCCCGGTACGCACCCAGCCGCCACCGGGCTCTCGCCTCGCCGGCTTCAGATCCCGATCCGAGGTTGTCCGCGCCCGAGCCCGTTCCCGAGCCCGCCCGCTACCCCCGCGCCCGCCGCATGTAATCCGTCAGCAGATGCCACTGCAGATGCAGATCATGCGCGTCGACATCCAGCGGCTTCTTGAAGAAGCAGCTCAGATGCCGCAGCGGACCACTCTCCCCCCGTCGCGCCGCCAAATCCGCCAACCGCACCATGTCGATCACGATCGGCGCCGCGAGGATCGCGTCGCAGCCTTGCCACGTGAACTGCATCGACATCTTGTAGTCGAGGAAGCCTTTGAAGTGGACGAAGTCCCAAGCGGTCTTCAGGTCGTTCAGCGACGGCACGTAGTCGATGCCGACGTGCGTGTGCAGCGGGTAGCCGAGGATCTTGGTCAGCAGCGCGTCCTTGCTCTCGACCTTCGTGCGCTTGTTCTCCGCGTCGGCGAGCACGACGCCGTCGCGATCACCGAGGATGTTGTAGCCTTGCCACGACAGCACCTGCAGGTTGCGGTACTTGAACATCGGCGCGAGCGCCGACTTCACGAGCGTCTCGCCGGTCTTGCCGTCGGAGCCCATGAACGGCGCGCCGTTCTCCTCGAACAGGGTCGTGATCGCGGGGATCAGCGCGGCGTTCGACGGCGTGAAGTGGATGAACGGTAGTCCGAGTTCCGCGGCTGCGAGCGCATACACCGTCGACGGACGCACCGCCGTGCGTCGATCGGCATCGATCGTCTTGCGCAGCTTCTCGATCGTGCCGTGGTTGCCGTTGAGCTTCAGCTGCGGCTCGGTCGACGTCAGGTTGACGCACACGCAGCGGCTGAGCTTCTTGCGCTTCATGAAGCTCTGGATGTCGCGGCGAATGCGGTCCACTTCGGCCCGCAGCGGCTTGGTCGACGCCGCCTTCGACTTCGGAACGAGCTTCTGGATCGTGCGACCCGCGTTGACCATGCAGCCCTGCTCGATCTCGGCGTCGACCGACTTCAGCGACGCGCGGATCTTCTCGAGCAGGGGATACGGGATCGTGCCCGTCTGCTCGTAGATCTCCTCGGCCGACTCCGCGAGGGTGCCCTTGCGCACCTCGTGCCCGCCGAAGACGAGCTTGTCCATCGGCGCGAGCGGCACGCCGTCGCAGAGCTCGGTCTCGGTCAGGAGGCCCTGAGGGTCCGACAGGCCGCGCGCGATCGACTTGGCGCCGACGATCAGGGTGGTCGCGAGTCCGCCGCGGGCGCCGAAGATCCAGACTCCGAGCTTGCCGGGAGCGGGTTTGGCTTGAGATGGCACGTCGTCGAGGGGTCTTGGGGTGGCGGGACAGGCCGTGGGGGGGCGAGAAACCTAGCGGATCGTCGCCCGCCTGGGAATCGCTCGAACCTGTTTGATCCTCGATTCCTGTGGGTTCTGATGAGGCGAATGCGTCGGTCCGGGTGGATTCTGTTGGCGGTGATCGCAATCGGCGCCGGGATGGTGCCGTTTCTGCGGAAGGGGACGAGCGAGCTGCCGGTCTACACGACCGGCGCAGAACGAATGCTGGCGCAGGAAGAGGTCTACCGGCGTGATGAGCCCAAGGCCTTCACGTATCCGCCGTTCTTCGCGGTGCCATTCGTGCCGTTCACGCTGCTGCCGTCCGACCAGAACGTGCAACGCGCGGCGTGGTACGTGCTCAACGTGGCAGCGCTCGTCGGCGTCTTCGTGCTCCTGTGGCGGATCGCGCGACCCGCGCTCTCGTCGCGCCGGGAGGCGATCTGGTTTTGGGTCGCGTTCCTCGCGCTGACTGCACGCCACGTGGCCGCGGTCTTTCAGAATCAGAGCCACGACCTACTGATCTGTTTCGCCGCGGTGCTCGCGGCCGTCGCGTGGGGACGAGGTCTCGGCACGCGCGCTGGGGCGTGGGCGGGGCTCGGCGCCGCGTGCAAGGCGACGCCGCTCCTGTTCGGACTCCCGTTCGTCATGCAGCGGCGCGTCGGGCCGCTGGTCGGTATCGGAGTATCCGTCCTTCTGCTGACTCTTCTCCCCGACCTACTGTTTCCGCGCCTCGACGGCCGCCTCTGGGGCCAGGCTTGGTACGAGATCATGGTCGCGGGAATCGGCGTCGGGGACGCCGCGGCGCGAGAAGGCGTGTGGCATCCCGGCAGCTTTCTCAATCAGTCGCTGTCCGGGACGCTCGCGCGACTGACGACGTCGTTCGAACCGAGCTTGCGCGTGCTGGACATCGCGCCGATCCACCTCGGCGAGGGCGCGCGCAAGGTCGTGATCGGGGCGGGGCAGCTCGGCATCGTCGCCTGGATCGCGATCGCGTCGTGGCGGCGCGTCGAGTCGGACGAGCGGCGTCCGCTGCACTGCCTCGGCCTCGCGAGCCTCGTCGCGTGCGGGATGGTGCTGCTGTCGCCGATGAGCAGCAAGTCGCACTTCTGTGTGCTCGTGCTGCCCGCGGCCTACTGCCTCGCGCGTTGGCGACAGGATCGAGATGCGGTGCTCAAAGGGCTCCTGATCGCGGCTTTCGTCGTCGGCACGCTGACGACCAAGGGCGTGCTCGGGCGGAACGTCGGCGAATTCCTGCTCGCGTGCGGTGCCGTGACGTGGGGGACGGTGCTGCTCTTGGCGGCGACCGCGCGAGGCATGCGCCGCGCGTAGCCCGGCGATTTGTCCAGCGCGCGCCGCGCCGGACCTCGAGAGGGCATGCGACTCGTCTCGACCGTCTCGGCTCTCGCCCTGTTCTCGTCTCTGTCTGCGCAGGCCCCGGACCCCGTCCCGCTGGATGCTTGGGCGCCCATTCCGATCCACACCGCGCGCGACGGCCACGGCGTCTACGCCGCGGGGCGCACCTACAAGGTGCGGCTCGACGGTCGGTTCCGGTTCGCGCCGGCGCTCGGCTCGTCGCGGCCGCACAACCTCCCGTTCGAGTGGGAGACCGAGGCGCTGACGCTCGGCGGTATCTCGTTGCTCGGACCTCGCGTCGTCGAGCGCAAAGCGTCGGAATGGCGCTACGAGTATGCGCACGGATCGGTCATCGAGGCTTACGATCTCGCGCCTCAGAGCGTCGAGCAGACGTTTTCGATCCCGCGGTCGAGCGGCGCGGCCGGTCCGCTCGTCGTGCGTGGCGTGGTCACGACACCGTTGCACGCGGAGCCGATCGAACGCGAGCACCGCTCGATCTCTTTCGTCGCGGACGACGGGGCCCGGATCCTCGAATACGGGGCCGCGACGGTGATCGACGCGGACGGGCTGGCGTTCCCGATGCAGACATCGTTCGACGGCGTCACGATCGAATTGCGTCTGTCAGCTGAGGACGTCGCACGCCTCGCGTTTCCGATCGTCGTGGATCCGACGCTGATCGCGAACAACCCGACGACCGAGATCGGCGAGAGCTCGACGGCGATGATCCGCGACACCGGGGCGACGGGCCTGCGCCCGGTCGCGTCGTTCTACACGCGGATCTTCTCGGCGACGGACCACGACAACGCCGCATGGCTGACCGAAACGGGGTTCGGTGCGCCGCGCCTCGTGAACTCGGACCTGTCGTTCGACTACAGCACGGAGAAGGTCGCGGTCGCCGGTCTGCACTCGGAGAACTCGTTCGCGTTCGTGTCCGAGCAGCGCCACTCGAATCGGACGGACCTCGAGATCTACGTGCACGACGCGTTCGACAGCAGCTACGGAACGGGGCAGTCCGAACTCGTCTCGGCATCGAACGGTGTGCACTATCGCAACCCGGATGCGGGCGGCTCTCCCGCGGGTGGCACGCTGATGATCGTGTTCGACTACTCGAGTGGGGCGACGCACGAAGTCCGTGGCGTCCGGTGGCACTCGAGCCTCTCGGCGCCGCAGCATCTCTTGCATCCGGTCTCGAACGCGACTCCGGGCGAGGTCGAACCGACCATCTGTCAGCACCGCAGCAACGCGGACTGGGTCGTCGCGTGGCCGGACGACGCAGGTATCTTGAGCAGGATCTACGCGCGCAAGATCAACATCGCCGGACTCTTCCCCGGTTCGATCATGACACTCGCGACGAGCGCGACGCAGATCTATCACCAGCTCCAGATCGACGGTCGTGACAATCGCTACATGCTGAGCTACGTCACGTCGCCGACAGGGATCGGCGTCAACGCGCTGAAGACGATGCGCGTCGAATGGCCGGGCACTTCGCCGAACGACATCGAGGAGTCGACGCTGCACGGTGGTCTGCTCTACACGAACCGCGACATCGCGTTCGACTACCGCGGCCGGTCGCACTGGGTGTGTTGTTACAACGCGCGCAACGGCGTGCTGCACCAGGACCTGTTCGTGCAGCGGGTCGCGCGTAGCGGCGAGGTCGTGCACGAGATCACGACGCCGACGCTGACGTCGCTGGTCAACTACCCGGCGTCGGTGTCGTTCGCCGACCATCCCTCCGGCGAGGACAGCTTCTCCGTCAACTGGGCGAACACCGACAGCCTCCACGGCTACTATGGCGAGGTGTTCCCGTACGACTCGGCCTGCTACGTGCACGCCGAGATCGGCATCGGGTGCGATCCGACCGAGAGCGAGACGTGGTCGCCCTCGATCGCGGGGATCGAGCGGTTCACCGGCACGCTGCACAATCACGAGGGCAACCCGCCGAGCGCGCTGTTGTTGAGCCCGGTGCCCGCGACGATCCCGCTCGCGCCGGTCGGTGCGCCGGGCTGTTGGCTCCTCGTCGAGCCGTCGAGCGCGGTGACGATTCCGACGGCGTTCATCGACAGTAACGGCGACCAGAACGTGCGTTTCTCGCTGCCGGACGACCCGGTGTTCTTCGGCGACTTCTACACGCAGTGGCTGCTCGTGCGGCCGGACAACCCGCTCGGGGTCGTGACGCACCGAGCGCGGTTCCATCAGGTGCGCTGACGCTCTACCGTCGCGGCGTCGGGGAGCCGACGGCGTGGCGGGGTCCGTGGACGATTCGGTCTTGCCGCAACCCCTGGCCCACGATGAGGTAGCGTGCGTCGAGTCGGTTCGGCCGGGCGGCCGGAACGGAGCTTGCAAGCACACGTCCATGACTCGCCTCACGATCGGTTCTCTTCTCCTTCTCGCGGGCACTGCAGCGGCACAGCAGACGCTGATCGTCGATGCGGCCGCCGGGCCGGATCACGACTTCACCTCGCTGGCCCCCGCTGTCGCTGCCGCGAACTCCGGGGACACGATTCTCGTGCGCGCCGGCACCTACGGCGAGCCCTACATCGAAACTTCGAAGGGCTTGTCGATCGTCGGGCAGGGCAACGTCAACATGACGCTGTCGCCGCAGAGCGGCCTCCAAAGCGACGGCATGACGATCCGCGACCTGTCGGCCGACGAGGCGTTCTTGATCCGCGGGATCGACTTCGACGGTTCGTTCTTCTTCCCGTTGATTCGCGGTGTCGACTGCGCGGGCGCGGTCAGCGTGCAGAGTGCGACCGGCGTGCTCGGTTCGCTGGGGATCCCAGAAGCGATCGGCGTCGCGTTCGACAACTGTGATCGCGGCCACGTGCACGACTGTTTCGTGCGAAACGGGTCGGTCTCCTTCACGAACAGTCGAGGGTCGGTCACGTTCTGTGCGCTCGAAGGCGAGATCACCGGACCCGTCGGTCTGGAGAACTCGGACGTGTTCTTCGATCGGTGCACGATCACCGCCGGACAGGGTTCGCCCTTCATCCTCGGGCAACCGATGTCCGTCACGGGCGGCACCGTACGGCTCGCGCGGACCTCGGTCGCGGCGATCTCGACCTTCGTCGATGCGCCGGCGATCTTCGCGTCTTCGGACGCGACGATCGTGCTCGATCCGACCGCGACGGTCAGTTCCGCAGGCACCGCGCCACCGATCGACGGTGGTCCGACCGTTCTGAACGAGGAGCTGACGACGCTCGTCGTCCGCGCGCAGACGAACAGCCTCAATCTCGATCTTCAGTCGCGCACCGGCGCGATCTTCGTCACGCTCCTGAGCTTCCCCTCGCCGCTGCTGCCGCTGCCGTGGGGGGACCTCTGGGTGAATCCGGATGCGCACCTGATCCTGCACTCGGGCGTACTCGCGCAGCGCGTCGAAGTCCTGGCGCTCACGACGACGGGATTGCCCGTCGGGCTACAGGCGATGGTTCAGACGGTGACGTTCGACGGAGACTTCGGCCTGTCGAACGGGTGCGCGGTCGTATTCCCGTAGCAGGGCGCGGCGGCCGCTCGGGAATTTCTTGTCCAGTTCGCCGGCGCGTGGACATCGGCAGGTATGCGCTTTGTCTCAGCAGCCCTCGCTCCCCTTCTCGTCGCGCCTCTCTTCCTTGCGACTGCGGTCGCTGCCCAAACCGAGTCCGCCCGGTCGCTCGACGCGTTTCGGCAGATTCCGATCCATTCCGCGGTAGGCGTTTCGGGTGAGGTCTGGGCCGCGGGGGCGACGTACAAGGTCCGCCTCGACGGCCGCTTCGAGTTCTTCCCGGCCCTCGGTAGCGCGCGACCCCAGAACCTGCCGTGGGCCTGGCACACCGAGTCGATTCGCGTCGGGAACGACGAACTGCTGTACGGGCGTCCGACGGAGCGGGTCGCGAACGAGGCGCGTTACGAGTACGCCCGGGGCGGCGTCGTCGAGGTGTACGAGCTCGATCGCGAGTCGGTGGAGCAAACGTTTCATCTCAGCGAGCGCCCTGCCGGCGTCGGGTCGCTCGTGGTGTCCGGGCGCATCGACACGCCGCTGTTCGCGCCCGTGCGTGAAGCCGAGCACGCACCGCTGACGTTCTTCGCCGAGGACGGCGCGTCGATCCTCGAGTATGGCGCTGCGACCGTGATCGATGCGGATGGGCATCGCTTCCCGATGCCGAGTTCGTTCGACGGCTCCACGATCGAACTTCGGCTGCCCGAGTCCGTACTCGAGGCGGTGCGCTTTCCGATCGTCATCGACCCCGTCATCCTGAGCACGAGCCCGAGCCAGCAGGTCGGCGAGATGGCGGTCGCGATGCTGCACGATCTCGCATTCGCCGGCCGTCGCCTGATCATGACCGCGCTGACGCGCGTGTTCTCGGCGTCCGACCACGATCTCATCGGCATGATGTCGTTCGACGACTTCGACCAGCCGGCGCTCGTCGCGACCGACCTGAGTTCCAGCTACAGCAACCAGAAGATTGCCGTCGGTGCGCAGGACCAAGTGGATCGCTTCGTGATCATCGCCGAGCAGCGGCAGGGCTTGGGGACGCACCTGTGGATGCGCGGACACTACGCCTATCAGCTCGGTCTGAACCAGGGTACGACGAACGTCATCACCGCGCAGGTCGGAGAGGAGTATCGCAACCCGCGTGTCGGCACGAACAACGAGGACTCGTTCGCACTGATCGTCTATGACCACAAGCAGCAGAACGTGCGCAGCGTGCGGGCGGTGCGATGGGAGACATCGATTCCGGCCAACATCGTATTCACGACGCCGATCGCGACGACGACCGAAGAAGTCCAGCCCGATGTCACGCAGCGTATGCATGGCTCTGACGACTGGGTCGTCGTTTGGAGCAACAACAGTCTGAGCACCAACTACGTGCGTGGCCGGCAGGTGAAGCGGAGTGGTGTCGTCGACAACACGATCGCGACGCTGGTTTCGTCCAGTGCCTACACGTTCAACCGCGCGAGAGTCGCCGGTAGCTTCGATCGCTTCCTGATGACGTACGGCCGGAATCCAGTCGGGGTCGGCTTCAGTTCGATTCGGGCGACGCGCTTCGACTGGGAACCGAACGAGCTGCCGAACATCCTGCACCAGCGCCTCGTGCAGGGCGGTCAGACCTACACCAACCGAAGCGTGGCGTACGACTACCGGTCGAACTCGCACTGGGCTGCCGCGTACAACTCTCAGCTCGGCCTCCAGCGCCAGTTCGTCGTCAAGCGGCTCGGCTACACCGGCGGGGTCGTCGCGACGTGGAACGGTCCCGGTGCGAGCACGTTCGATCCGTATCCTGGCGCGGTTTCGTTCGCCCGGCACCGCACCGACGAGGATCGCTTCGGGATCGTCTACGCGCACGGCGACTCGCTCGAAGGCGCCTACGGGGACATTCTCCGTTACGACCCCGCGGTCTACTCGCCGGTCGGCATCGGCGGTGGCTGCTCGCCGGACATCGAGACGGTCGTGGACACGCCGTCGATGGCGGGGCGGCAGGTCTTCAAGTCCCGTTTGACTTCGCGGATCTTCACGACGTCGGCGCTCTTCGTCGGCCCTGCGACCACGACGGTCAACCTGACTCCGATCGGGATGACGTGGTGCGCCCTCAAGGTCGACCCGGCTGCAGGCGGCGTCGCGATCCCGGCGTTCTTCGAAGTTCTCGGCGGCGCGCCGTACGTGCAGTTCTCTCTGCCGGACAGCCCGGTCTTCCTCGGCACGGTCTACACGCAGTGGGCGTTCCTCCACCCGACGGCCAATCCGCTCGGCGTCGTGCTCAATCAGGGATACGCCCACACGGTGCTCTGACCCGCGGCTTGGTACGGTCTTTGCTCCTGAACCCGTGGACGCAATCGCCTCCGCGTTTGCGACACTCGGGAGCCACGTGCCATGAACCGATTCCTTCCAATCGCCGCCGTCACCGTTTCGGCACTCCTCGCCGCGCAAGGCGAGGAGGCGCTCGGCGACCTCAGCCCCGGTCCCGCCGACAGCGACGCATTCCGCTTCGCGCGCGTCGGTGGCACGGCGCTGCTCCAAACGCTGGATCCGACGACGTCCATCCAGTCGATCTGGCGCTCGAACGGTACGGCGGCCGGCACGTCGCTGGCCAGCAGCACGCCGAATCAGCTCTACGACACGATGCTGCCGTTCGGGGACCGCGCGCTCGCGGTCGGACTGGGGCCGCAGCCCGGGCCAGCCGCGGATCTGATCGCGATCGACTCTCTGACAGGCGTGTCGACCGTGCTGGGAAGCTTCACGTTCGTCGCGGGTGTCGGAGAGTCGAGTCGGCTCGGCAATCGCATCGTGTTTGCGGCGGACGACGGCGTGAACGGTTTCGAGCTGTGGTCGACCGACGGCACCGTGGCCGGCACGAATCTGATCGCGGACATGGAGCCCGGTCCTGGATCCTCGTTTCCCGGTCGGTTCCATCGCATCGGGGACGAGGTCTTCTTCTTTACGCTGGGGAGTGGATTCCTCGAGATCTGGAAGACCGACGGCGTCCAGGCGCAGTTCGAGACCTCGGTCATCGGGGTTCCCGGTTCCGGGTTCCTGCGCGCGAGCGCCGTCGCGGGGGGGAAGTTGTTCTTCGCGACCCAGTACACGCTGTGGGGTGTCCAAGTCTACGTGTTCGATCCCGCGACCGGGGTTGCGACGGTCTTGATCTCGAGTTCGTCCGTGCACACGACGACACTCGAGACGCTGAAGGCGTTCGGGGACGGCGTGCTGTTCGATCTCGAGACCCTCGGCTTCGGCAGCGAACTGCACTTCTCGGACGGCACCTTACTCGGCACGGGGATGGTCGTCGATCTCGCCGCAGGCAGCGACAGCTCGTCCCCGGTGCTGACGGACATCGTCGTCGGTGGGCGCCTGCTGTTTCGTGCCAGCGACGGGGTGGATGTGGGGTTGTTCGCGACGGATGGAACCGCTGCGGGAACGTTGCTCGTGCGGGCTTTCGATTCGACGTACACGTTCCTGCAGCCGGTCATGTCGCTCGGTCGGGATCGAGCGCTGATTCAGACGTCTCGCGTTGGCTCCACCGACAAGGACGTGCTCGAGACGGACGGCACCGCGACGGGCACGGCCCTCTTCGCCAGCGACGTGACGCTGTATCCGCAGGGTCACGTGCACGCGGGCAAGGCGTGGTTCTTCCGCGACCTCCCGGCGACCGGGCGTGAGCCGTGGGTGCTCGACATCGCGCCGTCGGCGGTGCGTGCGGGTGATGGATGCGGAGTTGGCGCGCGCCTGCCGAGCCTGGAAGCCGACGTGCCGCGACTCGGCGGAGCCCTCGATCTCTACGGCGACGATCTGCCGGTCGGTGCGGTCGGCGCGCTTCTGATCAGCCTTCTGCCGGATCCGCCGACGCGGCTCGGTGGCACGTGCATCAGCCAGCTCGATTCGGGCTCGCTCTCGGTTCTGCAGTTCTTCTCGCCGGTGACGGACTCCTGGCAATATTCACTACCGCTGCCGAACCTCCCGGTGCTGCAGGGCATCACGATCGCCGCGCAGGCGTGGTTCGAAGCGCCGTCCAACCCGAGTGGCGTCGAGACCACCAACGGCCTGCACCTCACGTTCGGCTCGTGACGGTCGGCGGCGAGTCGGCAATGGTATTTTCGTTACGCTGACGGAACAGTAGGCGCGGTCGATGAGCTACCGCGCCTTCCTGCTCGAGAATCGTCGCCTGCTCGCGGTCGGGTTCTTCCTCTGCTACTTCTCGAGCTTCGGGCAGACGTTCTTCGTCGGGGTCTTCGGCGGTGCACTGCGGCGAGAGTTCGGCCTCACGAATGGCGAGTTCGGGTCCCTGTACTCGTTCGCTACGCTGCTGAGTGGGATGTCGCTGCTGGTGCTCGGCCGGGGTGTCGATCGGCACGACCTGCGCAAATACACGATCGCAGTGTGCTGCGGTCTGGTCGTCGCGTGTTCCGGCATCGCCCTCGCGCCGAGCGCGTGGGTGCTGTTCGCGGCGCTGTTCACTCTCCGACTGAGTGGTCAGGGACTCATGAGTCACGTCGCGCTCACGAGTATGACGCGGTACTTCGACGCGAACCGGGCGAAGGCGATCAGCCTCGCGTCGATCGGGTTCGCGGTAGGTGAGGCGTCTTGGCCTCGCGCGGCGATTGCAGCGCTCGAGACGTTCGATTGGCGGGAAGTGTGGGGCACGATCGCCGTCATCGCGGGCTGCGTGCTCGTGCCGCTGATGCTGTGGTTGCTCCGCGGTCACGCAGAACGGCACCGCGAACACGTCGCGGCCATCGACGCGGCCGGAGCAGCGACGAAGTCGGCTGTGCGTCGGCAGTGGACGCGCGCGGAGGTCGTGCGAGATCCGCGGTTCTACCTGCTCGTCCCGGCCGCGCTCGCGCCGCCGATGATCGTGACGGGGATGTTCTTCCATCAGGTGCGGATCGCCGAGCTGCGCGAGTGGTCGATGGCGCTCTACGGCAACAGCTTCATCGGGTTCGCGGTTGTGCAGTTCGTGACGGCGCTGGCGTGCGGCCCCGTGACGGATCGGCGCGGGGCCGCGAGGGTCTTTCCGTTCGCCCTGCTGCCGATGGCGGCCGGCCTCGCGTTCGTCGCCGCGTTCGACGGGGCGTGGGTGTGCACGGCGTACTTGGTCGCCATGGGCGTGACCGCGGGAGCGGCATCGACGGTGACCGGCGCGCTGTGGGCGGAGCTCTATGGCGTGCTGCACACGGGCGCGATCCGTGCCCTGATCTCGGCGCTGATGGTGTTCTCGACGGCTTTGACGCCGGCGCTGATGGGGTTCGCGTTCGACGCGGGGGTCACGGTGAGTGCGATCGCCGTGATCTGGATCGGCTACGTCGCGGTTTCGACGTGTCTCGCCGTCATCGCGACGGGCCGTTCTCCACGGGCCGCGCCATGAACGGCTATGCTGGGGGCAACCGCCACCTCTGGAGACACGATATGAACATCGGGAGATTCGTAGCCCTCGGATCGATCCTGGCCCTTCCGCTCTCGGCACAGGATCCGGACTTCACGATGACGATGACCGGAGTCGGTCTCGACGTCTCGGGTTCGACTCTGCTCGCGCCGGGCACGGACGTCTCCAACGGCTTCGAACTGGGGGCGCTGTCGCCGTCGCCGGCGGAGCGCGTCGAGCTGCAGGCGTTCCGCGCGGACTCTTCCCTGACCGCGGTTCTCTACATGTTCTCGAGCAGCACCCAGCCGAAGGTGCTGACCCACTCGATGCAGATGGCGTTCTCGTCTTCCGCGCCGCGACTCGTCGATCTCAGCATCACGATGGAGGAGCCCGCGTCGCTCGGCGGTGCGTCTTCGTCCGTGACGCTCGACGTCCTCGGGCACGGCCAGGTCTCGGGAGATTGCGCGCCGTGCACGACGAAGCTCGAGAACGTCCCGCTCGACGCGAATGGGCTGGCCGTGGATTGGTCCATGGTCCTTTCGACGGGGACCGGCTCGCCCTTCGGCAATTCGGTGCAGAGCTTCCGGGTCGTGGTGACCGTCGTGCCGGCATCGTGCATGGAGCCCTACGACCAGAACTGCGGTGCGGTCCTCATCCATCCGTTCATCGACTGGGCGAGTCCGAGCGTGCAGCGGATTCGCGTCGCGAGCTTCGGCGAGCTGCCGTTCGCGGTGCTGGCGATCGGTGACGCGCCGCTTTCCTTGCCGCTGCCGCCGGCCCTCGGGACATGTCGCCTGCTCGTGGATCCGTTCGTATTCGTGCCGCTCGGCATGTCGCTGGCGCCGGGCGACGCGATCGGCAACTTCGCCGAGTTCGCGTTTCCGCTGCCACAGACCGGAACGTTCTATTTCCAGGGCTTCGCCTGGGGGACGTTCAACGTGCTGTCGACCAGCGGGCTGAAGTTCGAGTGCCCGTGAGCGATTTGCGATACCCTCCGCTCCGATGATCGTACTCGCCGCCGCCCTCTCGTTGGTCGTGACCTGCCAAGTGCAGGACCCGGGTCGTCGCATCCACGTCAGCGCGCTCGTCGACCGGCTGGCGAAGAGCAAGACCGCGGGGGCCGCCGAGCGCGAGCTCGTTCAGCTCGGAGAGAAGGCGGTGCCGCTGCTGATCCGAGACCTCGCCGAGAAGACGCGGGGTGAAGCAGGACATCTGCGCCGCCGCGAGCGCGTGCTCGCGGTCGTGCGTCAGATGCGAGGCGTGGCGCCGCGGGTCGTGGCCGATATCGTCGACGCGATCCCGAAGGCGAAGGACCCGTACCTGCTCCAGGCGCACGCTCTCGTGCTGCAGGAGCTCGGCCCGTATGCGCCGGACGAGCTCGGCGCTGCGCGTTCGACACTCGATCAACACGTGGAGCGGCTGTTCGTGTCGAACGCCCCGGAGTGGCTCGTCGACACGACGAACAACCGCCTTGCGACGGGGCTCCGCGCGCAGGCGCGATTGCGCGTCGATCCGCGGGCGTCGACCCGCGCGTTGATCGGCATGCTGCGCCACGACGATCCGTTCCATCGGGAGGCGGCGGCGATTCTGCTCGGCGAGCGCAAGGATCGCGCTGCGCTCGACGAGCTGCGCGAGATGCTGCTGCTCTCGCATCCCTCACGCGTGTATGCGGGCAAGCTGATCGTGCAGGTCGACGGCGACGCGATCGTGCGCTCGGCGGCAGCCGTCGCGATCAGTCGCATCGCGCCCGAGGATCCCGACGCAGCGGACGGCCATTTGATCCGCCTCGCGCATCCCGTGCATCGCGAACGCATCACGGCCGCGCTCGCGCTGGGTCACCTCGGCTCCGGCGAGAAGAAGGTGATCGACGCGCTCAGTCGCGGCGCCATGTTCGCCGATCCGCGCGTTCAGGCCGAGTGCATCGCCGCGCTCGCGTCGCTGGGGCCGAAGGCCGGGCCGGCGTACCTGGTGCTCGACCGGATCGCGCGCGGCAAGGACGAGCACCTTGCGAAGCTCGCCAAGCAGGCGATCCAGCGCGTGCGCGGCAAGTAGCGTCAGCGCAGGATCACCATCACCGCGATCACCCAGAGCACACCGCTGAGCACGATCTGCTTGTCGCGGAACAGCAGCTTCGACGGGTCTTCGCCGCCGCCACGGAAGTGGATCAGGAACAGGTAGCGGAACACTCCGAATACGACGATCGGCACGGTGAACATCAAGTTCTGCGTCTTGTGCTCGGCGATCGTGCGCGCGTCGACGGTGTAGAGCGCGTAGGTCAGGATGCTCAGCGCCGCGAGCGGCGCGATGATCTGGTCGAGGAATGGCACCGTGTAGTAGCGCATCGTCGCACGCGTCGCCTCGCTTCCGGAGCGGACCAGCTCCTCCCGCCTCTTGCAGAACGCGAGGAACAGCGCGAAGAAGAAGGTGCAGAGCAGGATCCACTTCGACGTCTCGACGTCGATCGCCGCGCCGCCGGCCTGGACCCGGAACTGGAACCCGAGCGCGATGCACAGGCAGTCGACGATCACGCGATGCTTCAGGGTCGTCGAGTACGCGATGTTCATGACGGTGTAGGCGAGGGGCCACACCCAGAACTGCATGCCGTGCATCGGCGAGGGGATCTCGAGCGACAGCCAGGTGCTGCCCGCCGCGGCCGCGATCGCGAGCCCGGCGCACGCGGTGCTGGCCATGCCGACCGACAGGCGACCCGACGGGATCGGCCGATCGCGCTTCACGGGGTGCTGCCGGTCCGCCGCGCGATCCGCGATGTCGTTGAACAGGTAGATGCTGCTCGACAGCGCGCAGAATACTGCCACCGCCGCGATCGCCCTCGTGATGGCCTCGCCGTCCTCGAGCATGTGCGCGAAGACCAAGGGCGCCAGAACCAGCGCGTTCTTGACCCACTGGTGGGGGCGCATGGCTTCGATGAGGGCGAAGGGCATCGGGCGGGATTATGGCGCGGAGGGAGGGTCGGAAGCCGGGACTTTTCCGGCTGCGTTCTTACTCATCGACCGGACCGGCGCGGTTCCGTAGGGTTGCCTACATGCCCGGGCCGGTCGGCGTCGGGCCAGCGGTATGGCGGGTCGCAGCAAGTCTCTGGATGGTCTTTTTCGCCCTCGGTCCGTGGCTGTCGTCGGCGCGAGCCGGCGCCAGGGCGCGATCGGGCGGCAGGTCGTCGCGAACCTGGTCGAAGCCGGGTTCGAGGGGCCGGTCTACGCGGTGAACCCGAAGACGAAGGTCGTGCATTCGATGCCGACCTACGCCTCGATCGGTCGGATTCCCGGTCCGGTCGACCTGGCCGTCCTGGTCGTGCCGGCCGTCGACGTGCTGCGTGTCGCCGAGGCCTGCGGCCGGAAGGGCGTCAAAGGTCTCGTCGTGATCACGGCCGGGTTCCGGGAGATCGGTGGAGAAGGCGTCACGCGCGAGAAGCGCCTGCTCGCCATCGCGCGTCGTTACGGCATGCGCGTCATCGGTCCGAACTGCATGGGGGTCATCAACACCGATCCGGCGTTCTCGCTCAGCGCGTCGTTCTCGGCGACGTATCCGTCGCCCGGCGCGGTCGCGATGGTTTCCCAGTCGGGGGCTTTGGGGGAGGCGATCCTCGCGGATGCCACGGCTTCGGGGATCGGCGTGTCGATGTTCGCTTCGGTCGGCAACCGCGTGGACGTGACGGCGGCGGACCTCATCGAATACTGGGAGCACGACGACCACGTGAAGGTCATCCTGCTCTACATCGAGAGCTTCGGCGACCCCGCGCACTTCGTCGAAGTCGCGCGTCGCGTCACGCGCCACAAGGCGATCATCGCCGTGAAGGCCGGGCGCAGCGAAGCCGGTGCGGCCGCCGCGAGTTCCCACACCGGCAGCATCGCGGGCGCGGACATTGCGGCGGACACGATGCTCGCGCAGTGCGGCGTGCTGCGCGTCGAGTCCCTCCGCAAGATGTTCGCCCTGGCCGCCGCGCTCCTGCATCAGCCCGTGCCGAAGGGGGCCCGCATCGCGGTCGTCACGAACGCGGGTGGACCCGGGATCCTCGCGACGGACGCGCTTTCGGGTTGCGGCCTCGAGATGGCGGAGTTCGCGGAGGCGACGACCGCCGCTCTCGTGAAGGCGCTGCCGGCGGAGGCGTCGGTGCAGAATCCGGTCGACCTGATCGCGTCCGCGGACGCGGATCGCTACCGCGCGTCCGTCGGTCCCGTCATTCGCGACAAGGGCGTCGACGCTCTCATCGTGCTGTTCGTATCGCCGATCATGATCGACGCAGCGGCGGTCGCCCAGGCGATCGTCGACGAGGTGCAAGGCACGGGCAAGCCGGTACTCGCGGTCGTCATGGGGCGCAGCCGCGGAGACGAGGCGCTCGAGATCCTGCGGCGCGCCGGGATCGTCGTCTATCGCTATCCCGAAGACGCGGCCGCGACGATGCACATGCTCGTCGAGCGCGGTCGCATGCTGCGCCGCAAGCCCGGCAAGCGACCACGCTTCAACGTTCGTGCGCAGGGCCCGCGCACGGCGTTGCGCGGTGCGAAGGCCGGCTGGCTCGATTCGCGTCGCGCCGAGGCGCTGCTCGCGGCCTACGGCATCCCCTTCGCCAAGTCGATCCGGGTCAAGGAGCCCGGCGACGCCGCGACGGCCGCGCACGAGATCGGTTTTCCGGTCGTGCTCAAGGCCGAGGCGTCGGACCTACTGCACAAGAGCGACCTCCACGCGGTCGTGACCGGGTTGCACACCGGCGACGAGGTATTCGCCGCGGCCAAGGAGCTGCTCAAGCGTCTGCGGCGTCGATTCCCGGACGTCACTCTGCAGGTGCAGCAACGAGCTCCAGGCCACCGCGAGGTCCTGCTCGGCATGAAGCGCGACCCGCGCTACGGGCCTCTGTTCGTCGCGGGTCTCGGTGGCGTGCAGGTCGAGGTGCTGCGCGACTTCGCGGTGCGCGTGGGCCCGATCGACGACCGCTCTCCCGCCGAGATGTTCGAATCCCTGCAGGGCGCGGCCTTGCTCCAGGCGTTCCGCGGGGATCCTGCGGCAGATCTGGCGGCAGCCAGCGAAGTCTTGTTGCGCCTGCAGCAGCTCGTCGACGACCATCCTCGGATCGCCGAGGCCGAAATCAATCCGTTCATCCTCGCCGCTCCCGGCCAGCCTTCGGTGGCGGTCGATGCCCGCGTTCGACTCTCCGAATGACCAGCCAGCCAGAACTCGTCGCCGACTCGTCACCTGCGCCGCGCTTCTCGCTCGTCGTGCCTGTCTTCGACGAAGAGGACAACGTCGGGCCGCTGCTCGACGAGGTGTCCGAGGTTCTGGGGCCACACGGTCCGTTCGAAACCTTGCTCGTTGATGACGCGAGCAAGGACGAGAGCGTCGAGCGCATTCTGAAGTGGCGTGACGACCACAGTGCCGACTGGCTGCGGCTCGTGCGGCTCGAGAAGAACGCCGGCCAGAGCGCGGCCGTGCTCGCCGGTGCGGAGCGCGCGCGCGGACCCATCGTCGTCACGATGGACGGGGACATGCAGAACGACCCGCGGGATCTCGTCAAGATCGTCGAGATGCTGGAGACCGGAGAATGCGCCGGCGTCACGGGCATCCGCGCGAAGCGGCGTGACTCGTTCGTGCGTCGAGCGTCGTCGAAGATCGCGAACTGGGTCCGCAACAAGCTGACCGGCGATCAGGTCGCGGACTCGGGGTGTGGCATCAAGGGCTTCCGCCGTGAAGTGTTCCTCACGGTGCCTCGCTTCAACGGGATGCACCGATTCATGGCCACGCTCGCGCGGTATCGCGGAGCTGAGGTTCGCGAGATCGAAGTCAATCATCGGCCGCGCGTCGCCGGCGAAGCCAAGTACGGCGTCGGCAACCGCGCGTGGCGGGGACTCAAGGACTGTTTCGCGCTGCGCTGGCTGCGCAGCCGCATGCTGGACTACAAGGTCGAAGAGGAAGCGTGATGCTCGCGACGATCGTGGAAGAAGCGGCGAACCCGTCGACGCCTTGGTATTGGTGGGCGATCGGGTTCGGCGGTCAGGCCGTGTTCGGAACTCGCTTTCTCGTGCAATGGCTCGCGAGTGAACGCGCCGGACGCAGCGTCATGCCGCTGGCGTTCTGGTGGATGAGCATCGTCGGTGGGTTGCTGCTGCTCGCGTATGCGTGCTTCCTCGGCGACCCGGTGTTCATCCTCGGGCAGTCGACAGGGACGTTGGTGTACGCGCGCAACCTGTCGCTGTTGAAGAATCCGAAGGCGTCCGAATCGACGTGATGCGCACGCTGCTCGCAGCTGCCGCGCTTCTCTTGGTCGCCTGGGTGGCCTACCTCCCCGCGGTGTCGGTCGACGGATGGGGCGGCACCGAAGGGCGGCGCGTCGAGATCGTTCGGGAGATGTCGGCGTCCGGAGACCTGGTCGTGCCGACGCTCGGGCTCGAGCCGACGCTCGCGAAGCCGCCAGTGTTCTACTGGACGTTGACGGCGTTCGAGCACCTGTTCGGCTTCAGCCAGTGGTCGATGCGCGCGCCGTCGGTGCTCACGCTTTGGCTGTGCGCGCTGCTCGTGTTCGCGGTGTTGCGGCGCAGTCACGACGAGCTCGTCGGCTGGATCGGCGCGCTCGGCATCCTGTGTTCGCCGGTCATGCTGCACCACGGCGGCTTCGCCGAGATCGACCCGATGTTCGCGGCTTGGACCGCAGCATCGATTCTCGTGCTCGGTCACGGCGTCGGATTCGGCAGTCGTGCGGCGCTTCTCGGGGCTGGCATCCTCGGCGCGGGGGCGATGCTGACGAAGGGGCCGCCGTACTTCATGTTCCTCGCGGGTCCGCTGCTCGTCTGGATTCGTCGACAGCGGTGCCGCGGGGTCGCGTGGTTCCTGGTGCCACTGATCGTCCCTACCGTCGCGTACTACTGGGTGCTCGACGCGCACCCTGCGGCGGCTGCGCTCGCAAGCGTCGCTCAGGAAGAGACCGTCGATCGTCTCTTCACGTATGAATGGAGTCACGTCCTCGACATCCCGATGCACTTCGTGCGCGGGATCGCGATCATGCTGCCATTCGCGTTCTGGATGTTCGCGGAGTTCCGAGGCACGCACGAAGCGCACCTTGCACGCGCCGAGCTCCAGCAGCGCTTCTGCACCGGCGCGGCGCTCGGCGCCGTGCTGCTGCTGACGCTGTTCCCCGGGCGCGCGGTTCGCTATCTGCTGCCGGCGGTGATCTTGTTCAACGCGGGCGTCGCGCCGGGCGTGTGCGGCTTCTTGAGGTTTCCGGCAGAGCTCGGTCCGACGCCTCGAGCGATCGTGCGGGGCGTCGGCTGGCTCGCGGCACTCGTGCTCTGCGTGCTGCCGTTCTTGCCGTATCCGATGCCCGGGCGATCGGTGGCGCTCGCCGGATTGCTCGCAGTCGCGCCGTTCTTCGTCACGACGCGGCTGCGCGTGGTGGGATACGCGCTGGCGGTGCCGGTGCTCGCCGCGTGGACGGCTCTCGCGGATCGTTCGGGGATGTACGAGCACGGCACGCGATCGAGCGAGGACATCCGCGTGCTGCTTCGCGAGGAGATCGATGCCCGCGGCATCGAGGACGTCTCGACCTTCGGGCACTTCACCTACTCGCACGTATTCGGTTGGGACACGTTGATCCCCGGTGACGAGCGCATGGTCCGCACTCCGACGACGCGCTGGCTGCTCGTCGAGCATCGCGGCGAACTGCTGCCGCGGCCGGAGGGTTACGTCGATCGCGTGCGTCTCCGCGCGCGGCGACGCACGGTCGTCCTGATGGAACGGGACGACTGATGCGGATCCTGTTCGTGCGGCTGTCGGCGATGGGAGACGTCACCGAGTCGCTCGGCGCGGTGCGCGCGCTCTGCGAGGCGCGTCCGCGCGACGAGTTCGGATTCGTCACGCAACGGGAGAACGTGCCGCTGATCGAGCGACTCGAGCTCCCGATTCGAATCTTCGCGCACGATCGCGGTGCAGGCGTTCGCGGCGTGTGGCGCACGGGCCGGGAGCTGCGGCGCTGGCAGCCGTCGATCGCACTCGATCTGCAGGGCAACTGGAAGTCGGCCGGGCTGGCGTGGATGTCTCGGGCCAAGCGACGGATCGGCCTCGGCAAGTCGCAGCGGCGTGAGCCCTCGAGTGCGCGTCTGTTGACCGAGTGGGTGTCCGGGGAGATCGGCGTGCATGCGGCCGGCGCGGCCGAGCTGGTCGTGCGCGCCGTCGAGGTCGTACACGTGTCGCCGCCCCGCTTGATCGCGACGACGACGAGGGTTGCCAAAGAGGCGGATTGCCTGCGCGAACTCGGGGTGGATCCGGACCGACCGTTCCGCGTCTTCGTGATCGGAGTCCCGGACGATCCGCGCACCTGGCCGGTGTCCGCCATCGAGCGCGAGTGGGCGTCCGAGCACTCGCCGGCCGTGTGGTTGTGTGGGCCGGCCGAGATCGACGTGCGCTGTCCCGACGGTGCCGCGGAGATGCGGCATCCCGTCGGTTCGATCGACCGCTTGGTCGCGCTCGGTGCCCTCGTCGCGAAGGCCGGGGGGTACGTCGTCGGGCCCGATCAGGGTGCGACGCACGTGCTCGCGGCCAGCGGCGCGCCGTGCCGCGCGATGTTCGGGCCGCAGGATCCGCGCCGCACCGCGCCGCGCGCGGCCGAAGTGTACCTGCGCGCCGACGGTCCGGACTGCGTGCCGTGTCGATCTCGCACGTGCGCGCACGATGACGGGCCGATCTGCATGGACTTCACGACCGGCGAGTCGACGTAGAACCTCGCCCGCGCTTTGGCGTATGGTTCGCGCCTCATGCTCGAGACTTTTCCCAATCCGCAGCCCGACCGCCCGTACACGATCGAGTTCGAGTGTCCGGAGTTCACCTGCGTGTGCCCGAAGACCGGCCAGCCCGACTTCGCGACGATCCACATGCGCTACGTGCCGGACCAGAAGTGCGTCGAGCTCAAGTCGCTCAAGCTCTACCTGTGGAGCTATCGCGACGTCGGTGCGTTTCACGAAGCCGTGACCAACAAGATTCTCAACGATCTCGTCGAGCTCACCGAGCCACGCTTCTTCGAGGTGCGCGCCGAGTTCTTCGTGCGTGGCGGGATCCACACGAACGTGACCTGCACGCACGGCGAGGAGCCGTGAGCAAGTCACGCAAAAAGCGACTCGTCCTCGGGCTGAGCATCGTCGCGGTCCTCGCGGTTCTACTGTCGCCCCTGTGCGATGCGCCGCCGCTCTCGACCGGGGCCTACGTGCAGGCGGTGACGAGCCGGGAGGCGGTCATCATTCAGGTCCTCGATGCGGCTGGGGACCTGAGTCTCGAGTTCCAGGGCGCGGGCGACATCGAGCGAGTCGTCGATGGCTCCGGCAGGCGTTTCGAATGGCGCCTCTACGAGCTGCGGCCGGACATGCGCTACAAGTTCGCGGTGAAGGACGCGGAGGGCGTTCGCGTCGACGAGGGATCGTTCGTCACGCACGCGGAGGAGGACTCGTCGCCCGTTCGCTTTTCGTTCGTCGGCGATTCCGGCGGGCAACCCTGGTGGATCTTCGCGCTGGAGTCGCCGCTGTTCCGCATGCTCGGTGCGCACCGCTGGATGCCCACCGCGCTCAAGCCCGCTGCGATTGGCGCGGCGCTCGCCGAATCGAAGCCCGAGTGGTGGATCCACGTCGGCGACCTCGTCTACCCCAAGGGGGAGCAGAAGCACTACCGCACCGGGTTCTTCGAGCCGTTTGCCGAGGCGCTTCGAAGCGGCGCGTGCTACCCCGTGCTCGGCAACCACGATGTCCGAGCCGACGCTGGCGCGGCGTTCACGGAAAACTTCGTGTTGCCCGGCGAGAGCGACCACCACTTCACGTTTCGGGATGGTCCGCTCCGGGTGATCGGCGTCGACTTCAACAGCACCGTTACGTCCGACCATCCGTCCTACCGCTACCTGCAGTATCAACTCGAGCGCGTGACCGAGCCGTGGATCATCGTCGTGAGCCACTTCCCGGTGCACAGTGTCTACCGCGAGGCGCCGCGCGAGGACCTGCTCAACGTGTACCTGCCGCTGTGCAAGAAGCACGGCGTCGATCTGATCCTGTCCGGCCACGACCACAACTACCAGCGGTTCGGGCAGCCGGGCGAGCTGATCGAGATCGTCAGCGGCGGTGGCGGCAAGAGCCTCTACGACGTCAAGCACCGCCCGGAGGGTCTGGCGGTGGCGCAGAAGGCGTATCACTACTGCAAGGTGGAGATCGACGGGCCGGTGCTGCGGCTCGAGGCGGTGGGCATCGACGGCGCGATGCTGGACGTGTTCACGATCGACAAGCGGGAGTACTCCGAAGAGCAGCTGAAGGGCGAGGCGGCCCGGATCGCGCGCGTGAAGGCGCTGATCGAGTAGGGTTACCCCAGCTCGCGCACGAACTCCAAGAACGCGCCCTTCGCCCCGCGGAACAGACAGTCGCCGTCGCCGAGCAGTAGCGCCTCGAAGTTCCACTTCGCCAGCGCGGATACGTCGCCTACGAGCGTCGCGCGGTCCTGCACCTTCGGGTCGGGCAGCAGTCGGAGCACCCCCGATTCGTGCGAGCGGACCGCGTCGCTGAACACGATGGCGCGGATCGGCTTCAAATAGAGCGCGGCCTCTGCGGGAGTCTTGCCGCCGTGCAGCCAGGCGACCTCGATGTGTTCGGTGAGATCGGACGGGAGTGGCGCCTCCTCACCGAACCACGCGTCCACGGGAGCGCCGGCCAGCGCCTCGCGATCGCACTCGGGCGCCAGCAGCTTCGCGCCGAAGCGCTCGCGCAGCGTGACGGCGTCGCGCAGGTGGTCCGCGTTCGTCACGACGATCCACGCGACGCTCTCCACGTGCTCGAGCCCGTGGTCTTCGATCGGCATCGGGTCGATCAGCACGCCGCCGGCCGGGCTCTGCCAGTAGAAGCCGTTGAAGTCGATGCGCCGGTCCGGCTGGTAGACGCTCCAGTAGCACAGGCCGGGGATCGCGGTCTGCTTCATCGCAGTCGTCCTGGGGCGTGGGTGGCTACGGCAGCGGGAACGCGCTGCAGATCTCGTGCACTTCGTTGCGCTTCGTCTTGGGATCACCGCCTTCGACGATGTCCGCGATGATCGTGGCGAGTCGAGCGAACTCGTCCTTGCCCATTCCGCGCGTCGTCGCGGCGGCGGTGCCGACGCGGATGCCACTCGTGACCTTCGGCGAGCGCGGATCGTTCGGCACCATGTTCTTGTTGAGCGAGATGCCCGCGTCGAAGCAGCGCTCCTCGACGTCGGCGCCGGTCGCGTCCGTGTCGCGGAGGTCGACGACGACCATGTGCGTGTCGGTGCCGCCCGTCACGGTGCGCATGCCTCGGTCGCTGAGCATCTCGGCGAACAGACGCGCGTTGTCGACGACCTGCTGTTGATACGTCTTGAACTCGGGCGTCAGCGCCTCGCCGAACGCGACGGCCTTGCCCGCGATCTGGTGCATCAGCGGGCCGCCTTGACCGCCGGGGAACACCGACGAGTCGATCTTCTTGCGGATCTCCTCCGTGCAGAGGATCAGTCCGCCGCGCGGGCCACGCATCGTCTTGTGCGTCGTCATCGTCAGCACGTCCGCGTGGCCGACGGGCGACGGGATCACGCCACCGGCGATCAGGCCCGCCGGGTGCGCGATGTCGGCGAGCAGGTAGGCGCCGACTTCCTTCGCGATCGACGCGAAGGCCTCGTAGTCGAGCTCGCGCGGGTAGCTGCTCGCGCCGGCGATCACGACGTCCGGCTTGTAGCTCTTCGCCTGCTCGCGGATCGCGTCGTAGTCGAGCAGGCCGGTGTCGTGGTTGACGCCGTACTGCTGCACTTCGAAGACCTTGCCGGTGTGGGAGACCTTGTGGCCGTGGCTGAGGTGGCCGCCGTCCTGCAGCGACATGCCGAGGATCTTGCCGTCCTTGCCGGCGAGTGCGGTCAGCACCGTGAGGTTGGCCGTCGTGCCGGAGTGCGGCTGGACGTTCGCGTGGTCCATGCCCTGGAAGAGCTGGACCGCGCGTTCCTTGGCGAGGTTCTCGACTTCGTCCGCGACCGCGCAGCCGCCGTAGTAGCGAGCGCCCGGGTAGCCCTCCGCGTACTTGTCGGTGAGCACCGAGGCGCACGCGGCTCGGACCGCCTGCGAACAGTGATTCTCGGAGGCGATCAGCGTCAGCGAGGTCTCCTGTCGCTCGACCTCGCGATCGAGGAGGCCGGCGAGTGCGGGGTCTTGCTGCGCGAGGCGGGACTGGAGGGCTTCGGTTCGGTCGGTCACGGGGCGGTAGGTATAGCAGACGTCCGAGGGCTATGCCACGCGCCGACGGCCGCGACACGGGCGCCGCCGAACCGTAACGTCGCGGCAATGATCGTGGTCCTGCGCACCCTCGCCGTCCTCGGAGCCGTGCTCGCCGCTGCCGCAGCTCTGCAAGGGTGGGACGGTCTCCCGCCGCCGCAAGTGCGTGCCGGCACCGTGGCCTTCTTGGCCGCGGGCGCCGGTCTCGTCGTCGCGTTCGTCGGCCTCCGCGCGGAGTGCGTCGCGCTGTTCCGCTGTCCGGACGTCCTCGTGCCGACGGGGCTGGCGATGCTGGCGATCCAGTCGTCCCAGTGGCTCCTGTCGTTCTTTCCGAGCGTCCTCGTGGACGGCACCCAGATCGACGTCTTTGGACTCAAGCTCGCGGTGTCGTTCTGGGTCGCGCTGTTCGTGACGATCACCGCGCTCCAGATCATCTGGACGATGGCGGTGCTGCTCGAGATCGCGGGTGGGCATCGAGATGGTCTGCTCCGCGCGTTCGACCGGACGCTGCGTCGCTTCGTGCCGACGGTGATCGCGTTGGCGATCGGGGTCGCGCTGAGCTTTGCCTGTCTCGCCCTTCTCATCGCGGCATTGAAGCTCGGGCCGGCGACGCTCGCGCTCGCAGCCGTGTTCACGTTCTTCCTGAACTACTACCTGATCGCGCTGCCGCTCGGCGTGCTCGCCGACGAGTCGTCGTTCGGAGAGTCGTTCGCGACAGGCGTGCGGCTCGGGCCGACCGCGGCGCGCCGAGTGCTGATGCCGCTTCTCGGCGCGTTCCTCGTCTACGGGGTCGTCACGTTTGCGAACGTGTCGACGCGATCGTTCGGCCACACGTCGGACAGCTGGAAGTGGAGCAGCCAGATCGTGTGGATACCGACGTTTCCGACGAAGACGCAGTGGTACGAGACGTGGTGCGAAGTCGCGGAGGTGCCGACGCAGGCCTTCCTCGAGTTCCTGCTGTCGTGGCCGCTCCTGGCGATGGGGCTGGTCCTCGGGCTTGGGGTCGCGCGGGTGGTGCGAGAGGACGTGGGGTCGTAGGGGAGGTGAGGCGGGCGCGGCCGTCCCCCTTTTCATCCTGCTCCCTTCCCTCCCCCTGGCGCCCGGGCCCCGCCCTGTGGTGAAATCCGCCGCCCGTTTTCGAGGATCTCCCGCCGTGCCGAGCAAACCCGACAATCTGCGCTCCTGGACGATCGACGACAGCGCCGACACCTACCAGATTCACAACTGGGGGCGCGGCTACTTCTCGATCGATGAACGTGGCAACGTGATCGCCCAGCCGGGTGGTGAGGATGCCGCGACGATCGACATTCCGGCTCTCGTGGACGACCTGCGCAAACGCGGGATGCAGCCGCCGATCTTGATCCGGTTCAACGACATCCTCGATCGGCGCGTGCGCGAGATCAGCGGGGCGTTCGCGAACTCGATTCGGGAAGAGAGCTACCGGGGCTCGTACCAGCCGGTGTTCCCGATCAAGGTCAACCAGCAGCGGGACGTCGTCGAGGAGCTGATCGAGTTCGGCGCGGACTCCCGGCTCGGACTCGAGGCTGGCAGCAAGCCCGAACTGCTGATCGCGCTCGCCTACATCGAGGACGCGGATCGGCTGATCATCTGCAACGGCTACAAGGACGAGGCGTACGTCGAGACCGCGCTCCTCGGCCAGGGGCTCGGGCGCCGACCGATCCTCGTGATCGATCGCTTCGAGGAGATCGAGACGATCCTCAACACGAGCCGCCGGCTCGGCTGTCGTCCCAACCTCGGCGTGCGCGTGCGGCTCAACGCGCGCGGCTCCGGCAAGTGGAACGAGTCGACCGGCGCGCGTTCGAAGTTCGGCTTGTCCGCGGATGAGGTCGTGCGGCTCGTCCGTCTGCTCCAAGCGGAAGGCATGGCCGACTGTCTGCAGCTGATGCACTTCCACATCGGCAGCCAGATCACCGCGATTCGCGCGATCAAGGTCGCGCTGCGAGAAGCGGCCCGGATCTACGTCGAGATCCGACGTCTCGGCGTGCCGATGCAGTTCATCGACGTTGGTGGGGGACTGGCGGTCGACTACGACGGTTCGAAGTCGAGCTTCCACTCGTCGGCGAACTACACGCTGCAGGAATACGCGAACGACGTCGTGTGGACGATCCGATCGGTCTGCGACGAAGCCGAGGTGCCGCACCCCGGCATCATCAGCGAGTCCGGGCGCGCGCTCGTCGCGCACCACTCCGTGCTCGTGTTCGACGTGCTCGGGCGCAGCGCACCGCCGGACGGACCGCCGCCGGAGTCCGCGGCAACTCACGAGTCGCCGGCGATTCGCGCGCTGCACGAGGCCTACACGCGGGTGTCCCGCAAGAACGTGCTCGAGAGCTACCACGACGCCGTCCTGCTGAAGGACGAGGCGTTGACGATGTTCGATCACGGGATCCTGACGCTCGAAGACCGGGCGATCGCCGAGCGGTTGTTCTGGGCGACGTGCCAGCGGATCTCCACCGTGCTGCGGGATCTCGACTTCGTTCCCGAGGATCTCGAGAAGCTCGATCGCGCGCTGGCGGACACGAGTTACTGCAACTTCTCCGTGTTCCAGTCGACGCCCGATCACTGGGCGGTGAAGCAGCTGTTCCCGATCATGCCGATCCACCGGCTGCGCGAGCGGCCGCGGCGGCGTGCGGTGCTCGCCGACCTCACGTGTGACAGCGACGGGCGGATCGACGAGTTCATCGATCTGCACGACGTGAAGCACTGCCTCGAGGTGCACGATCCGGAGCCGGGCAAGCCGTACTACCTCGGTGTGTTCCTCGTGGGGGCATACCAGGAGACGCTCGGCGATCTGCACAACCTGTTCGGTGATACGCACGCGGTACATGTCGCGCTGGACGCCGCCCACGGCTACGAGATCAAACGAGTGGTCGAGGGCAACGTCGTCAGCGACGTGCTCGACGCGGTGCGCTACGACCGCCGCGAACTCATGCACCGCGTGCGGCGCAGCGCAGAGGCCGCCGTGCGCCGTGGAACGCTCGATCTCGAGGACTCGACGCGCCTGCTGCGTCGCTACGACGAGAGCCTGTCGGGCTACACCTACCTCGCGGGTCCGGCGCGCCGAGCGTCGCGGCCGGCACCGCCGGCACCGAACGAAACGGCCATCGACGCAACCGGGTCGTGACGCCGCGCGCGGCTTCCTCTAGGATGCTCGGTGCGGAATGTGCGGCCAATGAACTCTGCAGTATTCGTCGATTTCGAGAATCTCTACCTCTCACTCAAACATCGCAGCGAAGCCACCGGTTTGCGAACACGCGAGCTGGCGATCCAGATCCTCGAGGGTCTGATGACGCGCTTGCGCGAGAACGGCACGCCGATGGTTCTCGGCCGGTCGTATGCGGCGTTCGATACCTACCCCGGCGTCGAGGTCGCACACGATCTCGCGTTGATGGGTATGGAGCCGCAATACGTGCTGATCAGCCACACCGGCAAGAACTCGGCGGACGTGCAGCTCGCGCTGGACGTCGCGCGGGTCGTGTTCAAGCGACCTGAGATCGAGCAGGTCGTGATCGTCTCCGGCGACCGGGACTTCATCCCGCTCGCGCGGCAGGTGCTCGAGGAGAACCGCGAGCTGCGCGTGGTGGCGATTCCGGACACGACGAGCGGTGACTTGCGCGCGCGCGTGGGCGGCGAGCGGTTCTGGAACGCGCTCGACCTGTTGCCGAACCCGCCGCCCGCGGTCGAACCCAAACCGAAGCCCACGTCGACGGCCAAGCCCGCACCGGAGCCGATCGAGATCATTCCGGCGCCGGAGCCGACGCAGGATGCCGCGTCACCGATTCCGGTCGAGGTTGCCGACGCGGATCCCGGTGACGACGGCCCCGGCTGTCAGGTCGTCGGTCACATCCCGGTCACCTGGCAGACCGGCGGAACGAGCGAGGAGGGCGCGCTCGAGCAGTGCCTCGAGCTGCTGATCCGTGCGCGGCAGCGGCACGGATCGCGCGACATCTGGCTGTCGCCGTTCTTGAAGGGGCCGATGAGCCAGCACTTCAACAACCTCGTGCATCCCGAGCGCCGCGCGTTGATCAACGAGTTGCGCGCCCGCGGGATCATCAAAGTCGAGGAGCGCGAGAATCAGTACGCCGACTATCCCTATTCGGTCATCGTCATCGAGGACGAGCACCCGATGGCGCGCGAGGCGGTGGGCCGCCTTGGCGCGCGGGTGTGACGCGCGTCACTCGCCGCGCAGGCTCTCGTAGAGCGCGGTGATCGCCTCGACCGCCTGGTCGCCGTAGGCCGTGAGCGCCGCGCCGAGCTTCTTGCGCGTCGCGGCGCGGGTCCGCGAGTTGAGGATGCGGCGATACGCGTCGCTGGCTTCGTCGCGGGAGCCCACTTCGAGGCCCTTCGCGAAGCGCTGGCCGATCCACGCCTCGTAGACCGTCGGCAGGTCGAATCGGCCGCGGAACTCCGGCGCATAGACTCCGCCCGAGACGAGTTCGGCCAGGTCGAGCAGCGGGACGTGCAGCAGCGTGCGGACGTGTGGCTTGAGATCCGCGTTCGAGTCGAGCAACGCGCGGAGTCGCGCGTCGAACTCGGGTTGGTAGGTCACGACGGTGCCGGCTCGCTCGGTCAGCGCCGCGAGGCTCTCCACGCAGGCCTGGCGGGGGTCCGTCGCGTCCGTTGCGACGAACGACTCCTGCGAGACCGAGCCGTCCTCCTGGACGATGCGCGCGGACCACTGGAACGGCAGCTTCTGCCACGGACGCTGCCGCAGGAATATCGGCAGCACTTCCATGTGCCACTGGACGTGAATGAACTGCAGCGGGAAGTCGACGCTCGTCAGTTCTCGACGCACGAAATCGTCGACTTCGCGTTCTCCGGACTTCAGGCAGCGCATGGCGCGCCGCTGGGTGTCCGTGAGTCGCTCGTCGTCGTCCGCGAGCTGGTCGAGGTCCTCGATCGCGTCCTCGTGCAGGCGGCACTCCTGTGCGTGCGTGAGGCCCGGCAGGTCGATCAGAGGGTTGTCCGGCGAATCGGCGCGGCACTCCTCGAAGAACGCGCACGGCAGCGGGTGGCGACACCACGTGCCCGTTGGTAGATCCAGGGATTCTTCGTTGTCGATCTCGCCGATCAGCTTTTCGACCCGTTGGTCGACGCGCTCGATCAGTCGTCGCGCGCGGTCGGTGACGTCGACGTTGCGGAACAGCTTGTGGACCGGGTAGTTCGTCCCCTCACCGTGCTCGTACTTCGGGTCGAGGTGCAAGATCGTCGCGTGCCGGACCGTGTGGCCGGCGGATTCGATCGTGCTGATCTGCAGGGCGACGTCGAACAGGTGGCGTTGCTTGATCGTCGTTCCGGCTTTGATCTCGAACAGATCGATCGCTTCGCCGTCCGAGATCACGATGTCGGTCTCGACGACGCAGTGGTCGCTCTGGAACGCGGCGTCGAACAGGATCGCGGGCCCGGCGGCGAGCTTGTCCGCGGTCGCCCGGCTCGCTTCTTCGAGGCCGCTCTCTCCGATCTTCGTTCCGGTCGGGAAGCCCTGCCGCGCGCACTCCACGATGGTCTGCGCGACCTCCGGCAGCTCTTTTCGCAGATTGCGCGCGTCGCCGTTCTCACGGTGCGCCTCCAGGTAGAGGCGCTTGGCGCACTGGTTGCCCGCTTCGAACAGGCGCTTGTCTATTCGAAGTGTGGACGAGTTCGGTCCAGTATCTGTAGACGTCATGCGGCCCTCACCTGCGCTTCATCATGCGCAAGGCGATCAGTGCGAGACCCACGAGGGCGCCGATGAACACAGCGTTCCAAAGTCTGTCTGAAAGCTCTTCCGCTCCTTGGGGTGGGCGCGGGAAGGTCGTGGACTTGGCAAAGGACCGGTAAAGGTCCACTACCGCGTCCGAGTCATCTTGCCACGAGAGAAAGCTGAGAATCAACAGGTGCTGACTGGTCGGCACGTAGAATTCGGTCGCGTCCATGGCCGGAATCGACCCGGAAGCCGCGGTGCGAATGAGGCATCGGATCGCCGGGTGGTCGTCTTGGCCGATCGTCGAGATCTTGCCCTCGAGCATCTCTCGGCGCGCCTCGGGGGTGGCATTGTCCTCCCAACTCTGACGGATCGTCTCGATCGACTCTTCCTCGATCGGGATTTCGCCGAACTGTCGACTCACGAGAATCGCGCGGCCGTCGAAGCCGGTTGCGAGCCACTTGTCGACGTCGCCGATCGCATAGTAGTGCCCGGGCTGCACCTCTCGCAGGAGCAGAGGAAGCTGGTCCTCGAGCGAGAACATCTCGTCGGGCGTCATCGCACGCCACGAGTTCGGCAGCTCGATCGAGAACAGAGACTCGACGATGCGCCTCGAGGTGGGCTGGGACTCGGGTTGGGGATCCTGCGGCGATGGGTCCTGGGGACCGATCAACATGCTGATCCAGAGGCACGAAGCCGCGATCGACAGACCTGACATGGTCCGCCGTAGGGTACCACCAAGCAGTCGGCAATTCCTCAGGTGGTCAGCGGCTCGGACACCGGATCCGCGACCGGCAGAGCGAACCAGAACGTCGACCCGGCGCCGTCACCGCGTGGTCGGTAGCCGATCGATCCGTCCATGCGCTCGATCATCAACTTGCTGAAATTCAAACCGATCCCCGTACCGCTCGCCGTCGACTCGCTTGCCTCGTGGACGCGGACGAAGCGCTCGAAGAGCGCGTTGCGCATCCCCTCGGGGACTCCGACGCCGCGATCTCGCACTTCGAAGACGACGTCGTCGCCGTCGACGTGGACGGTCACGTCGACCGACGAGTTGCCCTCCGAGTACTTGAGCGCGTTGCCGACCAAATTGAACAGCACCTGCAGGGTGCGCATCTCGTCCGCCAGCACCTGGATCGAGTCCGCCGGTTCGTGGATGTGCAGGCCGATGTCCCGCACTTGCGCGATCGGCTCGAGGATGCGCTTCGCGTTGTGCATCAGCGACGCGGCCGGGAACGGCCGGGTGTCGAGCCGGAGCTTGCCGGTGCGCACGGCCGATGCGTCTAGCAGGTCGTTGATGACGAACATCATGTGGTGGCACGCGGAGTAGGCGTGCTCGACCAGCTCTTCGGTGTCGACCGGGTCGTCGAGGAACCCCGTGCGGATCATCTCGATGGTCGAGATCACCGTCGTCAGTGGCGTGCGCAGCTCGTGCACCGTGTTGTCCATGACGTCGCGTTGGAGGCGACGCTCCTCCACGGCGTCTCGAGTGAGGCGGTCGACGCGGGCGCGCGCCGACTGCTCCTCCCGAAGCACGAGCTCCGTGTGGTAGAGGAGGCGCTTCAGTGTCGGTGCCGGACGGCTGCCCTTGGCGAGTGAGGTGGCGAGTTCGTCGAGTGGTCTACCGAACGACGCGTACCACAAGACCGCCGCCGCGAGCGCGAGCCCGGTCGCGAGGCCTACCCACTCGAATCCGTCGACGAACGTCACACACGTCGCCGCCGAAGTGAGGAGCGAGAGAGTACAGGCCGCGAGACTTTGGCGGAATGAGATGGTCACTGAGTCGGTGCGCTTGAGGTGTCGCACCGGCCCTATCGACGGAGTTCGTCGACTGCTTGATTCCGGAGTCTCGTACTGAGACCGGGCGATCAGGTCGAAACGGCGATCGCCGCGGTGAGCTCGTCCTGCCACAGGCCGGACATGATCCGGTCCGGAACGAAGCTTTCCGCCGTCTCGGTCACGGCATCATCGCGCTGCGGGTCGAGTTCGGGGCTCGCGGCACAGCCCATCGCCTTGCGGATGGCGCGCAGGGTCTCCAGCTGGATCGGCTCGATCGCGGCGTCGGCGGAAGTCGCGAGCACACACCCCTCGAGGAGCTGTTTTTGGTCGCGCGGGCCGCAATCGGCGAACACTTCGATCGCGGTACGGATCCCTGCGATCACGCGGTTGTCGGGATCGGAGAAGAGGCGCTTGCCGGCCGGCACGCCGGCCTCCCGCGCACCGTCACCGAACGCGCGGCGCGCTTCCTTCTGATCCGGATTGTGCACCCGTGCCGTCGCGAGCAGGAAGGTCACGACGTGGCGCCAGCGGTCCTTGTCGAGTCGGGTCGATCGCCGGAACAGTCCGCGCGGCTCGTCTGCGCGTCGGACGTGGTGCAGCCAGACGAGCGCCGTGAAGAACTCGAGAGGCTCGACGCTCCCGTTCGCGAGGAGCACGAGATCGTCGCGAAAGCGCGCACGCTGCTCCGTCGACATGCGGCGAAGAGTGGGCATCGCGAGGTCCGCGAGCGTGAGTCCGACCGCCGGGTCGATCGTGCGCACCGCATCGTGGACGTCTCGCGTCGCGAGCACCGCGTGCGGACAGCCGTGCTCTTCGAAGCGTCGCCGCTGGCGGGAATGCCGTTCAGCGTCGCCCCGGGTCAATAGCGAGCACGCGACTGCGTGACATCGAACCGGGTCGCGCAGCGACTCCCGGAGATCGTCGGAGATCAACGGGGCGAGCGTGGCTGCGCGGAGAACCTGTTCGAACTCGATTTCGCCCAGGCGGTCTCGGACTTCATCCGCAGGCACAGCGATCTGTTTCAGGTTCGCTTCCGCGAACGAGCGGTCCCGGGTGATCTGGCCCTGCGCGAGACCGATCCGCTGCATGCGGACCGCGGCGGCCGGTCGCAGTCGCCACATGGGACTGCGGCCCAGTGCGATGCCGAGTTGCGGAGCCAAGAACGCGTGGTCGTACTCCGCTGCGCGCGGACTGGTGAGGTCTGCGGCGCAGATGCCGTCGTCGTCGGCCGTTCGGCGCAGGACGGAGTTGAGCCCGTGTGGGTCACCGGCGATCAGGATCGCGGTCGTGTCCGCGGTGACGCAGCGCAGGCGCGTGAGCAGCGCCTTGATGGCGCGCGCGAACACGTACGACGGGGCCGCGATCGGCTTGCAGGCTGCGGTCCAGAGCCACCAGTACGGCCGGAGGATCCAGAGTCGCGTCGTTCGACGGCGCACGCGTAACCAGCGCGTGAGCACCGTCGGGGCAAGGAGAAGCTGCGTGTAGCAGGAGATCCGCGTGTTGAGCAGGGCGTCCCCGTCGGGGATACGGGCCAGCTCGTGAGCGACGACGCCGCGCAGCTCGGCGTCGTCGAGCTCGTCGCAGCACGCGCGCGTCAGCACGATGACGGCGTCCGTCGGGTCGATGCCGACGGTGAACGCGTTGACTGCGGTGCTGTCGTGGACCCACAGCTCCGGCATCGGAACACCGGTCGCGGCGGTCAGCTCTTCGAGGATCAGGTAGGCGCGCGCGCGCCGATCCATCGGCAGCGCGCCGAACCGCTCGGCCTCGGCCGTGCCGCCGCCTCTGCGGAGTGCACGTGCGCGCGTCCAGAGCATCAGCAGCGCGACTGCGTAGACCGAGCCCGCGACGATCGCGGCGAGATCGGAGTTCCACGCGCTGCGCCCGGGTGCGACGTAGTCCGCGGCGTGCAGTCCTGCCGCGATCAGCGCGGCGAGTCCGAGAGACCACGCGAGGAGAGCGGCCCCGCTCAGGCAGAACGCCAGCTGGGCCAGGCGAAGCGCTTCTCGGCGGCGGTCGAAAGTATCCATCCACGTCGTGGATCGTCCGGATCCGCGCGCGAGCCTGTGGCCGTCGGGATCGGCCGATGGCGTCGGGGGTTCCGAGCGGCGTCGATTGTCGTCGCTGGGACTGTCAGCCGAGCCCCTCGAGATCGAACATCGCGACGTCCGCATCCCGGCGCACGAACACACCGCCGCCGCAGTTCACGAACGTGCGACCCAGACGCCGGCGATACCAGTCGCCCTTGCGGAGGTGCACGTCGCCGTCGGTGCGATCGGTGTCGCAGTTCTTGTCCCAGTCTTCGCTCGTCAGGGCCTCGAGATAGAGCGCTGCCGTCGTCAGCGTGGCGAGGTTGTCCAGCGCCTCGCGGGCCGCGGCGTTCGGCAGGTACTGCAGGACGCCCTGGCAGACGACGAGGTCGAACGGGCGTTTCGCGCGGTAGTCGATGACCGACCCGTGCTCCCAGCCGTGCTCGTCGACGAGGTACTCGCTGAACTCGACGCCCGTGTAGCGCCAGCGCGGTCGCAGCTCCGCGAGCGCGTCGCGCCACCAGCCGAGCCCGCAGCCGATGTCGAGCACGCGGCGCACGTCGAGCTGGAGCACGTCGACGTAGGCGCACACGAACGCCGCGAGCCGGCCGGTCGTGGCGCGATCGGTCACGCGCGTGCGCGGGTTCTCGTAGAACCGCTCGTAGTAGTCGGCGTCGAACGTGGCCGGATCGGACATCGCCGCAAGTACACACGGCACGGCGCCAAAATGCCAACATCCCCGTGGTGTCGGCCCGACGATGGCGCACCGAGAAAATCGTTCTCAAGCCTGGATCCGAACCGTCCGAAATCCCGACACGGGATCGGGACGGCTGTTCGGAGATTCAACAATCATGGCGATCGAACTCGGGGGAGGCGGTGCGGACCGCTTCTCGCTCGGCCAAGTCAACAGAACCCAGCAGTCCCTGCTGGCGGACTTCCAGAAACTGTCGTCCGGCAACCGTCTCGTTTCGTCCCAGCCCGCGGCCGCGGGGCTTGCGGTGGCGCAGCGCTTGACCGCGCTCGAGACCGCGCTGAACCAGGGCGTCCGCAATCTCAACGACGGCATCAGCGTCGCGCAGGTCGCGGAGGGTGGGCTCACGCAGGTCTCGGAAGGACTGCAGCGCATGCGCGAGCTGACCGTTCAGGCGAGCAACGGCACGCTCAACGACGCCGACCGGCAGGTGATCCAGGAAGAATTCGATCAGATCGCGGCGCAGATCACGCAGGTTTCCGAGTCGACCGAGTTCAACGGTCGCTCGCTCCTGAACGGGGATGCGTCCGGTGCCGAGGCGGTCGAGTTCAAAGGGGGCAGCGAAGGCGGCGAGCCCGTGATGCTCGACGTGCCCGACCAGTCCGCGGCTTCGCTCGGAGTCGAGGGGCTCGACGTTTCGGACCCGAACTCCCTGCAGGCGATCGACGATGCGTTGTCGCGCGTGTCGAGCACGCGTGGCGACGTCGGCGCGACGATCAACCGGCTCGGGTCCCAGGTGCGCAACGAGCTGGTGGCGCAAGAAGCAGCCGCGGCCGCCCGTTCGCGCATAGAGGACACGGACATCGCCGAAGCCACGTCATCGCGGACGAAGAACGAGATCTTGCTGCAGGCGCAGCTCGGCCTGCAGGCGCACTCGCGCATCGCCGAGAGCACGACGCTGCAGCTGCTCGGGTAGCGCCGAACTAGTCCCGGTCCGCGCCTTCGAGCTGCGCGCCGTCCAAGTTGGCGCCGGTCATCACCGCGCCGCGCATGTACGCACCGCGCAGGTCGGCTCCCGACAGGTTCGCGTTTGTCAGGTCCGCGCCGGTCAGGTCGCACTCGACGAGCACGGCGCCCGACAGGTCAGCATCGATGAGCACCGCGGTGTTCAGGTCCGTGCCCTTCAGGTTCGCGCCGCGCAGGTTCGCGCCCGTCAGCTCGGCGAGAATCACGTTGGCGCCGCTGATGTCGACCGGCGTGTCGGGATGCTCGGCCTGCCAAGCGGCGAGGGCTTCGGTGCCGCCTTCGACGGCTTCGACGTGTTCGGGAATGGCCATGGGGGCGCGGATCGTAGCGAGCCGCGGGGGCGACGGCGACCGGGTAGTTCGTGCCACATTCAGTAGCACCCTGCGCGGGGACTGGGTACGACTCGGGCATGCGTACCGTACCCCTGGCCGCCTTGGCGCTCGCCGTGACGGCATCCGCCCAGTCCTCCTCGATCACGGAGAACACCCTCGCGGCGAACATTCGATTCCTTGCGCACGACCTCTGCGAGGGGCGCGGTGTCGGGAGTCGCGGTGGTGCCCTCGCGCGGCTCTACATCGCGACCGAGTTCGAGAAGTACGGTTTGCAGCCGGGCGGGCACGACGGATCCTGGGAGCAGCCGGTGCCCATCATCGGACTCACGGCGAAGGTCAAGACGCCGCTCACCGTGCGCGCGGCCGGTAGCGAAGTGCGGTTCACGGCTCCGGAAGACTACACGGCGTCCGCCGCGCAGCCGGCGCAATCGACCAGCTGGCGTTCCGCACCGATCGCGTTCGTCGGGTTCGGGATTCACGCGCCCGAGCAGAACTGGGACGACTTCAAGGGCTTCGACCTGAAGGGCAAGGTCGCGCTCGTGATGAACAACGATCCCGACTGGGATCCCGATCTGTTCGCGGGCAGGACGCGGCTCTACTACGGGCGCTGGAGCTACAAGTTCGAAGAGGCCGCGCGTCGTGGCGCGGTCGGCGCGATCGTGATCCACACGACGCCGTCGGCGGGCTACCCGTTCCAAGTGATCCAAGCGGGACAGGGTCGCGAACAGTTCTGGCTGCCGTTCGACGCGAACCAGCCGAAGCTGGAGATCCGTTCGTGGTGTTCGGAAGACGCGGCGCGCCGCATTTGCGATCTCGGTGGCCGTGATCTCGACGCGTTGCGTCTCGCGGCCAAGAAGCGGGACTTTCAGCCGGTCGATCTCGGCGTTCTCGCCGATCTCGAAACCGACAACACGGTGAAGGAAATCGAGGACGCGAACGTGCTCGGTGTATTGCCCGGCAGCGATCCGAAGCTGCGTGACGAAGTGGTCGTGATCACCGCGCACTTCGATCACCTCGGCCGGGGACGGCCGAAGCGCGGAGACGACATCTACAACGGCGGCTTCGACAACGCGTCGGGCGCGGCCGCGATGTTGAACATCGCGCGCGCGTGCTCGCAGCTACCGACCGCGCCGCGGCGCACGCTTCTGTTCCTCGCCGTCACCGCGGAGGAGTCGGGTCTGCTCGGTTCGAAGTTCTACGCGCGCAATCCGACGTACGCCGCGAAGCAGCTGGTCGCGAACTTCAACATCGACGGCATCAACATCTGGGGTGAAACGATCGACATCTCGATGATCGGTCACGGCAAGAACTCGCTCACGGATCTCGCAGGCAAGATCTGCAGCCGTCTCGGACGCGATCTGAAGCCGAACCCGCAGGTGGAGCTCGGGCTGTTCTATCGCTCGGACCACTTTTCGTTTGCGCGCATCGGCGTGCCGGCTGCTTACTTCAAGGCCGGCAGCGACTTCATCAAGAATCGCGAGGGCAAGCGCCGCGTGAAGCGTTCCTACACCGCGGTGCGCTACCACCAGCCGAACGACGAGTTCGACGAGCGTTGGGATCTCAGCGGTGCGGTCGCCGACTCGCGTCTGATCATGGAGTGCCTACTGGAGGCGGCGAATGCCGACGCGGCACCGACGTGGACGAAGGGCGACGAGTTCGAGAAGCTGCGCTGATCGCGCAGGCCTGTGATCAGACCTTCGCGAACGTGTAGGTGATGCCGAGCAGCTTCACCTTGGCCTTCCCGAAGCGCGGGAACTTACCTTCCGCGTCGGGAGCCTTCTCCTTCTTGCGGGCGTCGAGCCAGAGCTTGGCCAGGTGCTCGGCGGCCGCCTTGTAGAACTTCGACTGGCCCTTGTTGTACTTCGGGTTCTCGTGCGGGTTCGGGTCGAACTTGTACTTCTGTACGCCCTTCTTGCTGCCGTTGACGCCGATCTGGATCCCGCGCGGACCCGCACCGCCCTTGGCGAGCTGCTGCTCTTGGTACTTGAACACGACCTCCGGGCGGCCGTTCTCACTCTTCTTGATGGTTCCGCTCACGACACCCATGGCATGACCTCTCCGTAGTTGAATTCCGGGGACACCGCATCATGCGACAATCGCGTCGCGGCGCGTTGGGTTTCTTCGGACGATGCGCGTCCGGTCTTCACCCTTGCCGCTTCTTCCCGGGCAACTCGTCGGCGGGGATCTCCCCATACGGTCGCGGCAATTGCGCCCCCGTTCGGCTCAGCCATTCCATCAGCATTTTCTGCAGCTCCGCGGCTCGGGCCGGCTCCTTCTTGTAGAGATTCACCGACTCGCCGATGTCCGAGCTCAGGTCGAACAGCTCGTGGTCGTCGTTGTCGTGGTGGTGGATGTACTTGTAGTTCCCGCGGCGCACGATCGATCCCATGTCGTTCTTGCCGTGGTAGCAGTAGTGGGGGTAGTGCCAGTAGATCGCGTCGCGCTCGGGCGCGTCGTCGCCGGACGCGACGCCGAGCAGGCTCTCGCCGTCGAAGTCTTCGTTTGCGTATTCGATGCCGGCGGCGTCGAGGAACGTCGGCGCGAAGTCCATCGAGATGCCGGGTGTCGCATCCACGGCGCCGGCGCGCACGCGACCCGGCCAGCGCATCATCATCGGCACGCGGATCCCGCCCTCGTAGAGGTATCCCTTCGCGGCGCGTAGCGGATCCGCGACCGACGACCCCGGCATCTGCCCGTTGTCCGAGGTGAACACGACGAGCGTGTCGTCGGCGATCCCGAGTTCGTCGAGCGTGTCGAGCACGCGACCGACCGCGCGATCCATACCCTCGACCATCGCGCGGTATCGCGTCGCCATGTCGGGTTCCGTTTCGTCGGAGTACTTCGCGTAGAGATCCGCCGGCGCCTCGATCGGGTAGTGCACCGTGTAGGTCCAGTAGCAGAGGAAGAACGGGCGGCCGTCGTCGTGCGCGTTCGTCATGTAGTCGACGGCGTCCTGCGCGAGGAGGTCGGTCAAGTACTCGCCCTCTTTGCCGTTCTCGTAGTTCGGCATGCGGATCGGCGCGAAGAACGTGCCGGGTCCGCCCATCGCGTTCCCGGCGATGTTGACGTCGAATCCGTAGCTCTCCGGAAACAGCGACGTATCCTTCGTGCGCCAGTCGGCTCCGGCCAGATGCCACTTGCCGATGAACGCGGTTTGGTAGCCGGCGCTGCGCAGCTTCTGCGCGATCGTCGGAACGCTCTTGTCGAGGACGTGGCTCGACTTGCCGGGACCCCACTCGCGTCCCCGTCGCTCGGCGTCACGCGGGCCGCGACGGTCGTAGAAGCTCCATCGGTCGGGGATGTGGTTGGTCACCTGCAGCCGCGCGGGCGCGCGTCCCGTGATGCACGCCGCTCGCGTCGGCGAGCACACCGGCGCCGCGGCGTAGAAGTCCGTGAAGCGCGTGCCCTGTTCGGCAAAGCGGTCGAGGTTGGGCGTGACGAACGCGTCGTTGCCCTGGGGCCGGATGTCCATCCATCCCAGGTCGTCGATCATGATGAAGACGATGTTCGGCGGCTCGGCGGGCGCTTCGTGCGAGGCGCAGGATGCAGCGGCGAGGACGCAAGAGAGCAGCAGCGGCGCCGTGAGCTTCATGGGTTCCGAGTTCTACTTGGAGCCGAAGTCCCGCCGCAACTTCCAGCGCCAATAGCCGTAGGCGAGGAGCCATCCGGTCAGCGCGTCCCATACGAAGTGCTGCTTGGTCGTCAGCGTCGTGATCGTGAGCGCGGTCCAGGTCAGCCAGATCCAGGCGAGCCAGTGTGGCCGCCAGCGTGAAACCGCGAGCGCGATCAGTGCCGACTGCACGACGTGCAGACTCGGCCACGTGTTGAACGGCGGGTCGGCCCGGTGCAGCCATGTGTTCAGGTCGTGCGGCATGCCCGCTCCCTCGATCTCGGCACGCAGCGTCATCTCCGCGGGGGCGGCGACGAAGACGACGCAAGCGACCCCCGTCGTCACTGCCATGCCCGTGTAGAGCCGAAACAGGTCGCGGGCGCCCTCCGGGGTCTTCGGATACGTGAGCACCGGCAGCCAAAACGCCGCCTGATACACGAAGAAGTAGAACAGCACGGTCCAGGGCAAGTACGGCACGCAGCGGTCCAAGGACAGGTCGCCGATCGTGAGCAAGACCGCCGGATCGAACGCGGTGACGCCTCGCGCCAGCGCGATCTCGTTCGTGACGGCGTACGCGCCGAAGATCACGAGCTGCGTCAGCACGAGCCCGACGCATGCGGCGCCGCGGTGATCGCGTGCTCGGGTTGCTAGCCCGCGCCAGAGGACTCGCTCAGTCACTCGCGCTCTCGAGCGTGCGCACGAAATCCGCGTGGGCAGGAGAAGCGATGCCCGCCCGAATCTGTTCGATGACCGTTGCGATGCGATCGTCGAGCAGGGCGTCGACGTCGAGCCAGAGTCCGGGGAAGCCGCGGCTGCGGATCAGTCCGTCCGCGTCTCGGCTTATCGCGACGTAGGAGCCGCGTTCGAGCACGAACCAGTCGAGCGCGCCGTCGAGCACTCGCCACACGACGTACTCCGGTACTCCGTTGCGGCGGTACGCCCGGAACTTCTCGTGCAGGTCGATGCTCACGGAGCTGGCGGCGATCTCGACGACGAGCTCCGGCGCGCCCTCGATGTAGCCGTCCTCCGATAGGGATGTTTGGCCGCTACGCGTCGGATCGACGAACAGCGTCGCATCGGGTTGGGGCTCATTGTCCATGTCCAGTCGGACAGTCGCGTCGTCGGACAGTCGTATGGCCGTGCTGCTCGCCGCGAAGACGCCGAGCGCCGTGACAATGGCGGCGTGCGGCTGTCCGTGATGATCAGAGCGAACCGGCGACGCCACGTGCACGACTCCCTCGATCAACTCGGCGTGGAACGATTCGTGCATCGCCGCATAGCGGCGTTCGAACTCGTCTCGCGTCAGGTGGTCGCCACTCGCCAGGATCGGCGGATCGGGAAACTGGGCTCGGAGTCGTGGCATCGAGGAAGACACGCGTAGATCCTTGGCGATTGTACATGGTTCCCCGTCAGGGGAACGGCTCGCTCCGATTCCGAACTGCGATTCAGGACGCGGTCCAAACCGCGAGGGTGCCGAACGGCGTGCGCTGCTGTTCGACATCGCGAACCGACAGGCCGGCGTCGGTCAGGAGTCGGCCGACCTTGCCTTCCGCGTGGTCGCGCGTGCGCGCGAACCCGTCGACGAGTCGCACCGACGTGAACGAGAGCTTCGCGAACCAGCCGCGCGGTCGGTCCCAATCGAGGACGCACATCTGGCCGCCGGGCCGCAACACGCGGCGCCACTCCAGGAGCGCCGCGCGCTTCTCAGTGCTCGTCAGGTGGTGGAGCAACAGGGTCGACGTCACGCGGTCGAACGAGCCGTCGTCGAAGGGCAGCGCATGAGCGGGCGCCGCCGCGAAGCGGCTCCGTTGCGACTTGCGCTGCGCGCGTTCGAGCACTCTTGGATCGATGTCGGCACCGTGGACTTCGACCCCCTCGTGCTGTTCGAGCAGTGCGCAGAACGACCCGGTGCCGCAGCCGACGTCGAGCACGCGCTGCCCGTCGCGCAGATCCAATGCCGACAGCAGACGCGCCCGGAACTTCGCTTCGGGCATCACGGTCCGCATCACCAGATCGTAGATCGGTGTCAGTACGTGCCAGCGGAGCGCGGGGATGTAGGACATCGATGTTCTCGGGTCACTAATGGGAGCCCAGTGCGAACAAGCAACCAGTGAGAAGAAGCGGTGGAGCTCCCGCGACGATCGCGCCCAGCGCGCGATGTCGACCCGTGGTTCCCAGCGCGATCGTGAACGTTCCCAGGACCATCGTGACGAGGGAGTCGAGCAGGGCGGGCACGACCACCGCATCGAGTGCGCATGACACACCGATGATCACGAGCATGGCCACGAGAATGTCCAGGCCTAGGCCGAGTCGCAGCATCCACCGACAGTCGCGCGCCCGTGTCTGAGGTGTTTCGAGGTGGCTCATCGGTCCTGACGCCGTGTACAGTATCATCGTGTCGCGCTCCCGCTACGAGTCCATCCTGAGGTTCCTCGCCTTCCCGCGAAGCCGTTTGCCCGGAGGGATGGTTTGATCGAGGTCGCGAGCGACGTGCGCGAACGCTTGTTCGACGGCGGCGAGCGCATCTGGCGCGAACATCGTGAACGGCTCGGCGGTCGGTTCTCGTCGTTCATCCCGGCGGACTACGAGGCGGCGTACGAGGCGCTGCTCGACGTGCGCGATCGCGGTGAGAGCTTCGTCGAGCTCGGTTCGGGGGCGGGCGTCATCACGATCCTCGCAGATCTACTGGGGTTCGATGCGTACGGAATCGAGATCGACGACTGGCTCGTCGGTCAGTCGACGGCGCTGGCCGACAGTCTCGAGTCGGACGCGCAGTTCGTCGCCGGGAGTTTCGTGCCGGTGTGGCTCCGGGAAGAAGTCGAGCACATGCCGGCGGACTTCTTGGCCGAGACGGAGGGCGCGGATGCATACGAGGAACTCGGGATGCAGCTCCGGGACTTCGACGTGATCTATGACTACCACTGGCCGGAACAGGCGGATCTGCATGCGGATCTGCTCGCGCGGTGTGGGCGGCCGGGGGCGGTGGTGCTGCGGTTTGGGCACGTCGAGGGGTTCGAGGTGACGGAGCTGTAGGGGGCGCGGGGGCAGGGGCACGGGCAAGGACACGGGTCACCATCGCGCAGGCGCAGGCGCATGCGCACGCGCAGCACGGGATTGGGGTGGCTGCAGGTGGTGGGGCGGCGTGTGGAAAAGTGGGAGGTCTTCCAGATTCTGTCGATCTTTTGATCGGCAGGAATTGGGGGGTGAGTGGGGACGGACACCGGCATGTTGGGGTTGGGGAGGGTTTGGGGTTTCGTTGAACGATTCTCCCCACACTCTCGGCCGCAAAATGGCTGGCCGCGTCGTGGCGAACTTGCCGACAATACCGGCATCCCCAGCGATATGCCCGGCTCGCGCCGGGGAGGACTCCATGCCCCCACGCTCCAGTTGGAAGGGTTTCATCCGGCTCAGCCTCGTCTCCGTTCCGGTCAAGGCGTTCACCGCCAACTCGACCGGTGCCGAGATTCGGCTCAACCAGCTCCACGCCGACTGCAACAACCGCGTGCAGTACAAGAAGACGTGCCCCGAGCACGGCGAGCTGTCGAGCGACCAGATCGTCAGCGGCTACGAGTATGCGAAGGGTCAGTACGTCGTCATCGATCCGGCCGAGGTCGCGAAGCTGCGGCCGAAGGGGGATCAGTCGATCCAGGTGCACGGGTTCATTCCACCGGAGGAAGTCGACCCGATGTATCACGCGGGCAAGAACTACTACCTGATCCCGGACGGGCCGGTCGGGCAGAAGCCGTACGCGCTGCTGCGCGAGGGTATGGTCGACCGCGGCGTGCACGCGCTCGCGCAGGTCGTCCTGTCGGGCAAGGAGCAGCTCGTGATGCTGCGGCCGAACGACGAGTTGATCGTCATGACGGTCCTGCACCAGGACGCGAAGGTCAAAGGCATCGACGGCTTCCGCGACGAGATCGTGGAGACCGAGCTCACCAAGGAAGAGAAGAAGCTCACGAACACGTTGATCGACGCGTCCAAGATCGAAGACTTCGACTACGCGTCGTACAAGGACAACTACGTCGAGAAGTTGACCGAGGTCATCCAGGCGAAGGTCGACGGCCAGGAGATCGTGCAGGTCGCCGATCCCGAAGAGCCGAAGATCATCAACATCATGGACGCCCTCAAGGAGTCGGTCGCGCGTGCGCAGGCCGAGCTCGTCGAGGACACGCCCGTGAAGAAGACGGCGGCCAAGAAGACCGCCAAGAAGAGCGCCGCGAAGAAGAAGATGGCGCCGAGCGCGAAGCCGAAGACCGCGCGCCGCAAGAAGAGCGGCTAGCCGTAGATGCCGGAGCTGCCGGAGTTCGTCGCGCCGATGCTCGCCAAGCGCGGGCCAGCGTTCGACTCCGACGACCACGTCTTCGAGATCAAGTGGGACGGCATCCGCGCGATTACGCTTCTGGACGAGTCGGGTCTGCGCGGGTTTACACGGAACCGGAACGAGCTGACGGCTCGCTATCCCGAGCTCGAGTGTCTGCGCGCTCTGCCTCCGGGAGTCGTTCTCGACGGTGAGCTCGTCGCGCTCTTGGACGGGCGGCCCGACTTCGAGACCGTGCTACGACGCGAGCAGGCGCGGGATCCTGAACGCATCGCGGGGCTCGTGCGCTCCGTGCCGATCACCTACATCGTCTTCGACGTCATGTACGTCCACTACGAGTCGGTCTGCGACGAGCCGCTGCGTACACGGCGGGACCTGCTCGAACAGTTGTGTGACAGCATCGAGGACTCGCGCATCCTCATGTCGGACGGCATCGTCGGAGGCGGGAGGGCTTACTTCGACAGCGCGTGCGAGCGCGGGCTCGAGGGCGTCGTCGCGAAGCGGCTCGACAGTCGCTACCTGCCGGGGCGGCGCACCGATGCGTGGACGAAGTGCAAGCGCACCCAGCTACTGCACTGCGTCATCCTCGGCTACCTGCCGTCCGAAGACGATCCGAACGACTTCAAGAGTCTGGTCGTCGGCGCGCAGGGTGACGATGGCGCGTTGCGAGTCGTCGGCCGCGTGGGTTCGGGGATCCGAACCGATACGCGCGCGAGGCTCAATCACGAGCTCCGCGCGCAGACGCTGGACGCGCCGATCGTGCCGAGCACCGAGGCTGCGGTCTGGGTCGAGCCGACGTTGTTCTGCAAGGTCAGCTTCCTCGAGTTCACGCGCGGCGGCACGATGCGGGCGCCGGTTTTCGAAGGACTGGTCGACGACGGAGGCTGAGCGAAGATCAAGCTTGGCGTCGTCGCCATGGCGGATCGTCGCGCTTCTGCACCGAGGCCATCCAGATCATCCCGACCGCGGCGAGGAACATCGTGGACGGTGGGATCAGTGCCACGGCCATCTCGGATAGCCTCCAGAGGCCGCTGCTGTCGGCGAACATGACGACTGCCAAGAAGATCAGCACTCGTCCCACGAACGCCACGACCTTGGACTTCTGCTCGCGTTCGCTCTGACCGAGTCGGTAGAGCCAGGCGTGGATGGCGAACCAGAGCCACGGAATCGGCCAGAGCACCGAGCCGATGACGACGCTGTTCATGAGCACGAGTCCCATGAGCATCAGCATCGCGTTGCGCGCTTGTTCGCGTACCTCGGAGCGCGCTTCGGTGCGCAAGAACCGCCAGGCCAGGAACAGCCAGCCAAGGTGCAAAAGCACGAAGGCGGTCGAGCGCACGATCGACATCCAGGATGACTCGAGACTCGCCTCGAGTCGCTGGCGCAGATCCGCATCGATCTCGTTCTCGGGCAAGGTCGTGAGGAGCGTGCGGGAGATCGCGCCACCCGGCTTCTCGATTCTCGCGAGGAGTTCGCGCGCCTGCGCGCGGATCGCGTCCGAGGGAGTTGTGCGCAGCAGTCTTCCCCAGGTGGCCGCGCCGTGCCACCGATCGCCGATTCCCCGCACACGTCGCTCGTCGATCGGTAGGTCCTCGACGCCGGCGAGAAGTCGTGCCTGCCACTGATCGCCCTCGAAGTCGGAGTCTTCTTCGTCCGGGAGCTCGATCGGCTTCGCGCGAGCGAGGACGTCTCGAGTGGCGGGCAAGGGCAGGTGCGTAGCCGCGCGCACGGCGTGGCGCGGAGGGGCTTGATCGGGCGCGGTCGCGAGCAGGGTCCGCTCGACGCCGGTGCTCCAGGTGTGTGCGCTCCAGGGAGAATCGGGCGCCGAGGCGTCTTCGAGGGTCGCCATCAGCACGAGTTCGTTCGTGCGTTCGGACGTGATGCGCCAGCCGGTGGCGAGCGTCATCACCGCGCCGACTTCGCCGGTCGCGATGCGAACCGGAATGCGGTCCGAGCGATTCGTCGTGCCCCAGTGCGACTCGCCGGTGCGCGTCCAAGATTCGTCTTCGATCAGCGCGACGGCGCCTCGCGGGTCCGGCAGGAACGTCACGTCGGATACGAGCGCGAAGCGAATGTCGGAACGGGCGATGCCGAAGACGCCGGCGCGTGCGCCTCGCACGTAGGCGTGCGTGCCAGGCTCGTGTAGGACGTTTTCGAGTTCGCGCCGGATCTCGATCTCGTCGCCGACGCGGCCGGTGATCTGGTGGCGCGCGACGACGCTGGGGCGCGTCGCGCCGTCCTGGAACGAGAGGATCGCGAATCGCAAGCGAAGCTCGCTCGATGGCGCGCGGTCGAATGCTCGCGACCACGCGTTGATCAGTCCGGCCCGGCGCGGGTCGCCGACCGTGCCGCGCGCGGCCGGTCCGCCACCTGGCCAAGGCACGGCGCGATCGCCCGCGTAGAGCGTCAGCAGGTCGTGCAGCCGTCGGATCTTCGCGCCTGTGGTGCTGCCGAGCAGGTCGAGCAGATCGTTTGGCCCTGCTGCGCCTTCGATCGTGAGGAGCTTGCGCGGATCGTCTTCTCGGTGCTCCTGCCACCATTCGAGCGCTTCGGCTCGTGTTGCGTGGGGGCAGCCTGTCGCGAGCTGGAACCACTCCGCCGTCCGCTTTTCTTCCTCGAAGTCGGTCGGCATGCGGCCCCACAACAGCGCCGCGAGGTCGCCGCGCAGCTGGACTCGGCGCGCTGCGTCGGCCGCCTTCCACGTGTTCCAGTGTTGGAGCGTGCGCTGTACGGCGATCGGTTGTTGGCCCGGGCCGATCAGTGGGGGGCAGCCCATCGCCGCTGCGACGAGCGCGGCCAGGTTGCCGCCCTTCTCGCTCGTCGCGGTAGGGGAATTCGCGGCGATTGCGAGCGGGATCGCGAGGATTTCACTCGGCGACAGCGGCGAGTTCCAGTGTGCCTCGATGCTGCGCACACCGGCGTCGAGCGCCTTGGTGACGCTGGTCGGGAGTCGGTCGCGCACCTGTACGAGATCTGCCCAGAGGTGGCGCGGCGCATCCGACTCATCGAACTGCCATGGCAGATCGGACTCGTGCGGGTGCGGCATGCAGAGCACCAGGCAGACGCCGAGTGCGGAAGCGTGGCCGAGGTCGTTCTCATCCTCCCGCGCCGCGGCGAACCAGTCGAGCACCTCGTCGGAGTCCGGTCCGACGAGGCCCAGTTGGTTGAATTGGATCGCGACGCGCTCGAGATCGCCGTCGAGGAACGCGTGTCGCATCGCGAGCACCGACCACGGCGGCGCGTCTCGGTTGTCCTCGCGGATTTCCTCGAAATCCTCGTCACGATAGGGGGCGAGCCGCTGGAAGTAGCCGCGGCCCCCTCCCCCGGTGCCGCCACCGAAACGCGTGATCCGGTAATTCGGCTCGATGAGCTTTGCCGCACGGGAGAGCCATTCGCCTGCTTTCGGGTCGCGAATGTTCTGCTCCGCGGCGTCGAGCAGTGCGTGCGTCAGTCGGCGTTGCTCGGTGACGCTCCCGGTCTCCGCACCGGCTCCCTCGAGAAGGGTCAGCGCCGCGACGGCTTCTCCGCGAGCGCGGAGTGCCGCGACGAGTTCGCGAGTGTGGTCGCCGCGATCGAGGCGCGAGCCGACGAAGAACGCGGTCGCGATCAGCGCCACTGCGAAGAGCGCGATCACGACGAGGCGCCGTTCGCGGAGCAGTCGACGGCCGGCGCGGGACGCGAGCCCGAGAGGCTGGGCGGCAATGGGCTCGCCCTCCGCGAATCGCCTCAGGTCGTCACCGAACGCTTCGGCCGACGGGTAGCGCGCGTCGATGTCGCGCGCCATCGCGTGCTCGCAGATCGTCGCGAGGTCCCGGGGCACCTTGCGCCGCACCGCGTCCGCGCGCGGCGGATCGGTCTCGACGACGGCGCGGAGCAGCTCGTGCAAGGAGTCTGCCCGGAACGGGGGGTGCCCGACGAGCATCTCGTAGAGGAGCGCGCCCAGGCCGTGCACGTCTGTTGCGGGTCCGAGGGCTTCGAGGTCACCACGGGCCTGCTCGGGGCTCATCGATCCCGGCGTGCCGAGCAGCTGCCCGGTCGCGGTTTGGCGCGAGCGGTCCGTCGACAGGTCGCGCGCGAGCCCGAAGTCGACGACGTGGGCGTTGCCGTCGCTGTCCATGAGGACGTTCCCGGGCTTGAGGTCGCGGTGCAGGATGTTCTGGCGATGCGCGTGGGCGACAGCGTCCGCGACCTGCCGTGCGAGGTGCACGGCGCGATCGATCTTCATCGGGCCTTTGCGCAGCGTCTCCGCGAGGTCGCGGCCTTCGATGAGGTCCATCGTGTAGTAGACGGCGTTGCCGGAGCGGCCAACGGAGTGTACGCCCACGATGTTCGGGTGTCGCAGCCGCGCGAGCGCGCGGGCCTCGCGTTCGAAGCGGGCGAGCGAACGCGCGTCGTCGAGCTCCGCGGTGCGCAGCACCTTGAGCGCGAGGTCGCGTCCCAGCGGCTTCTGATGGACGCGGTAGACCACGCCCATGCCGCCGCGGCCGAGCTCGCCGACGAGCTCGAATTCCTCAGGAAGGTCCGGCGGCTTCGGCGTGGTGTCCAGCACGTCGCCGAGCCACTGCGCCGCGCGCAGGCACGCCTCGACCTCGGCTTCGTCGATCGCGAACTCCGCCGCCAGGCCGGCGACGTCGATCGTGCGGCCCGCGCGTCGCAGTTCGGCGATTCGCTCCTGCACTTCGAACAAGACTTCGTCCCGGGAGTCGCTCATGACTGCGGCCCTCCGAGGGTGTCCCCGAGCGTGCGCATCGCGCGGCCGAGTGCTCTGCGGACGGCGGTCGGGCTCCGCCTCGTGTGCTCCGCGATCTCGTCGATCGTGCACTCCTGGAAGTGGCGCAGCAGGACGACTTCGCGGAGTTCGTCGTCCAGGCCGTCGAGCGCCGCGCCCAGCGCGCGGAATTCGTCGTGGTCGGCGGCCCGCGTCATCGGGCCGGCGGCGGTCGTGCGTGCGCCTGCGAGAACGCGGCTCGCGCGATCGACTTCGGCGTCGGCATTGCGTCGCGCCGCACCGTGATGCGCGGCCAGGTTGCGAATCACGTTCTCGGCGATGCGGCACAGCCACGCGCCGAACGAGCCGGAAGCACGGGACTCGAAGTCTCCCAGGGAGTCGAGCGCGCGAACCATCGTGTCCTGGACGACGTCGTCGACCTCGACGCGCGATCGCAGGGTGGGGCCGAGCCGGGCGTGCGCGTAGGCCTCGAGCCGGGCCACGCCGGTCGCGAACAGGGCGCTGGTGGCGCCGTCGTCGCCGTTGCGTGCGCGTGACAGCAGGTGTGCGGTGGGGTGCGGATCGGGGGTGTTCACGGGAGGGAGAGCAAGATAGCGGGGCCGTTCCGCCGCCTGGCGGCAAGAAATTCCGCGTCGGTGGCCGCGGATCCGCCACTGTCTTCACGAACTTGACCGTCGACTGCGCCCCTGGGGTCTCCGTATACTCCGGGGACGGTTGGTCGACGTGAGTGAGGCGGTGATTCTGACAGGTGCGCTCCTGTGAAGGCGGTCCAAGGATCGCCGTCCGAGTGTCTGCTGCGCGACGCAGAGGTCGCGATCACCGGAAGACTCGCTTCGATGAAGCGTGAGGAAGCGGTGGCGCGGGTCGAGGCTGCGGGCGCTCGCTACGTCGCGGCGCCGCGTGAGTCGACGGACTACCTCGTCGTCGGGCGCGACGGCTGGCCGCTCGGCGATGACGGCCACCTGACGCACGCCCTGCGCGAAGCGGGCCGATTGCAGGCTGACGGCATCCGCGTCGAAGTCATCGCGGAGGAGACGTTCCTCGAGATGCTCGATCCGGATGCCGAGGACGCGTCGCAGCGGCTGTATTCGATTGCGCAGCTCGGTCGGATCCTCGAGGTGGAGCCAGCGCAGATCCGTTCGTGGATGCGGCGAGGGCTGATCACGCCGACCAAGGTGCAGCGGCGGCTCGCTCTGTTCGGTTTCCGCGAAGTTTCCAACGCGCGCACGCTCGTGCGGCTTCTGCGCGAAGGCGCAAAGCCCGCGGCGATTCGCCGCAGCGTCGAACAGCTCGAGTCCTGGTTCCCGGGAGCGAGCGCTCCGCTGCGCAACCTCGAAGAGTCGGACGGGGAGCTGTTCGTGCGGCTCGCCAACGGCGAACTCGCGGAGCCGAGCGGGCAGCTTCGCCTCGACTTCGAGTACGGCAAGGACGATCTCGGTCCCGGCGAAGGCGAGTCCGCGGATGATGCGCTGCCGTGCATCGCGCGGCGCAGCCAGCACGATTGGTTCGTCGAGGGCGTGCGTTGCGAGGAGTCGGGTGAGCTCGAGCGCGCCGCCGACGCGTACCACCAGGCGCTTCTCGTCGGCGCGGCACGGCCGGAGATCTGCTTCAACCTCGGCAACGTCCTGCACAGTCTGCGGCGCAAGGGCGAGGCTGCCCAGCGCTTCATGCAGGCTGTCGAGATCGAGCCCGAGTACGTCGAAGCCTGGAACAACTTCGGCAACACGCTGGCCGAGCTCGGTCGCGGCGAACGCGCGCTGATCGCCTACGAACGCGCGCTCGAACTCGAGCCGTCCTACGCGGATGCGCACTTCAACATCGCAGCGACGCTCGAGGGCATGGACCGGTTCGAGGACGCGTGCGAACACTGGCTCGCGTATCTCCGCCAGGATCCGAACAGCAAGGACGCGGACTTCGTCCGGGAGCGCCTGGCGGTGGTCGGGACTCGTCTCCGGCCCTGAGATTCAGCGAAGCTGGTCGCCGAGCAGGCTCGGAAGGTGTTCGTAGACCGGCTTGCGGAAGTCGACCGATCGTTGGATCAGGGTCGACCATGTCAGCCAAGCTCGGTCGGCGAACTCGGCGCTGGGGAGCGGCGGGAGCTTCGTATCCGGCCGGAGTCGGAACAGGAACCAGCGGTGGACCTGGCCGCGTCCGGTCTTGGCGCGGCGCATCGCTTCGGGCAGTTCATAGCCGACGTACGGGGACGTCTCGTCGATCAATTCGACGTGCTCGGAGTCGAGGCCGGTCTCCTCGCGGAGCTCCCTCCACGCGGCATCGGCCCAGCTCTCCCCGAGCTGGAGCCCACCCTGGGGAAGCTGCCACGAGCCCCGCGGCTCCTTGCGTTCGAACGCGAGAACTTGGCCGTCCGCACGCTCTACGATCAGGCCGACTCCGCAGCGAAAGGTCTCGCCGGGATCCTGTCGGTGCCACCAGGCCAGGGTCTTCTGGCGCCGTTCGCGATGGTCCTTGGTCTTGCTGGCGTAGATGCGTCGTGTCCATCGAATCTGCGCGAACCACGCGGCCGCGGCTACTGCGATTGCCACGCCGCCGCTCAGAATCCACCCCCATTTGAGCGTGACCGTCACGGCGCCAACGAACACAGCGACGAAGATGCAGTTCGTGAACGCGATAGTCTCGAGATAGCCGCCGCTCTGAATGCCGTACGACGTGTGCGTACGCGGGATCGGTTTGGGGCTGGGCGGGAAGGGTAGCGCGGCGACGAGCGCTGGAGCCTGAGTGGCGTACACTGCTCGGATGCGGCGCAGACCGTTCAGGTACTCCGTCGTGACGAGATTGCGTTGCATCGTGCGTCGCAGCGCGAGCAAGCCGAGCCCCAACAAGGACGCGGCCGCAAAGGCCGCCACGCCGTAGACCATCGACGCAAGCGCTTCACCCGCAAAGCCGATGCCGGCGGAGACGGCACCAGTGGCGCCGAGGAGGAGGTTCGTGCCTCGCTCGCCGACCTTCTCGTTCGACTCGAGTGATGCGAGGAGCTGCTCGTACTCGACGCGGAGGAACTCGAGCTGCGTCGCGCCGAGTGAGGTGGGCGTGTCGAGCAGATCGCTCGGCTCTTCGTCCTTCATACCAGCACCGTACACGGCGTGGCTTGGACCAACCAGCTTGGGCGTGCTTCTTCGCCTCGGCTATAGTCGTCGGGGATGGTCAAGATCCAGGGTCCACAGTCCGAGTACGACCGACTCGATGCGCTCGTCCACGAGCTCGTCGCGGAACACGGCCTCCATCTCGATCTGACGGGTTGGACGCGGAAGACCTACGACGTGTACGACGGAGATGGCCGGCATCCGCAGCGCAAGCTGTTGGTCCGCGTCGAGAGCTTCGCGACGACGAATGGCGAAGTCGAAGTGTTCGACGAGGCCGGCATGGGTCTCGCCGAAGCGATCGCAACGCGGCTCGAAGCGGAGTTCGGCGTCGCCGAGGCCGTTGTCGTGCGCAAGTCGCGCTAGTGCTCCGCGTCCGAAGTCCGCATCAGAAGTAACCGGCCATTCGACCCGCTCGCTTCGTTGCTGCTCCTCAACTTGTCCACTGACAAGCCGTGTCGTCGCAGCGCCTTGCGCGCGAATCGACCGCCACGGCTACTTCTACTACGGATTTCAGACGAGGAGTACCAGTGCATCGACCGCGCGCGGCGCGATGCGCCGCTACGACGCCAGATACTCCTCGAGTTTCGCGATCGCCGGCACGAGATCTTGCGGATCGGTGAGTACCGCTCGGAACAGGTCGCCGACTTCGGCCACGCGTGTTGGCACCGACTTGATCGTGAACGCGCGCAGATCAAGGTCGCCGTCGAGCTCGTCCCACTGCAGGGGCGTCGAGACCGTCGCGCCCGGCACCGGCCGCGCGACGTACGGCGCGACGACGGTCTGCCCCTTCCGGTTCTGACCGAAGTCGACGTAAACCCGCCGGCCGCGCTGCTGGATGTTGCGCTCGACGGTCGCGATGTCGGAGTTCTCGCGGGCCAGCACGCGGGCGACGCCTTCGCAGAACATGCGTGCCTGGTCGTAGGTGTAGTGGGGCAGAAGTGGGACGTAGACGTGCAATCCGGACTTGCCCGAAGTCTTGAGCAGAGGGCGCAGGCCGATCCCGCGCAGGAGGCGGCCCGCCGCGCGTGCCATTTTGACGACGTCTTGGAACGGGGCCTCTTTGGGGTCGAGGTCGATCACGACCCAGTCCGGATTGTCGAGGTGATCGAGAGTCGACATCCACGGGTGCAGATCGATGCTGCCGAGGTTGCCGAGATAGATCAGGTGCCGCAGGTCGTCGCACACGATCTGTGGGCTGCCGTCGATCTCGACGACGTGCAGCCAGTCGGGTGCGCCTTCGCCGGGCTTGTGTTGGTAGAAGGACTCGCCCTCGATGCCGTCTGGGAACCGGTGGAGGTGCACGGCGCGGTTGACGAGGTGGGGGAGCAGGACGTCCGCGACCTGCGCGTAGTAGCTGCAGAGGTCGCTCTTGGTGTAGCCCTCGTCGGGCCAGTAGATCTTGCCGGGGTTGGAGATCGCGGGCGCGCGGCGGGAGCTGAGCTTCGCGTCGCGCTCGGCCAGCGCCGCGTCGAGCGTGTCGGCGTGGCCGGCGGAGTCGACCGGAATGCGCACCCAGCCGTGACCCTTGCGGTAGCGGCCGTCCGCGGGCTTCGCGATGACCGCCTCGAGCCCCGTCGCCGCGACGGTCGTGCAGAGTCGCTCGCCGTCCCCGGCGACGTGATCGACGTAGAGGATCGTCGCCGACGGCGGGACGATCCGCGTCAGCGTCGCCTTGCGCTCGATCAGCGGCAGATCGCGCAGGTCGAGGCCTTCGAAGTGCAGCACGTCGAACGTGTAGAACTGCAGCGGCGTGTCGGTATCTCCGCGTAGACGCGCGTCGAGAGCGGCCCGCGAGGGACGGCCGGTGTCGTCGAGCGCGACGACGGCGCCGTCGAGGATCGCCGACTGCGCGCGCACCTGCGCCAGCGCCTCGTCGAGTTCCGGGATCGTGCGCCTCCCGAGTCCACGCCATTCGACCTCGCCGTCGTCGATGATCGCGAACGCGCGCACTCCCGCGAACTCCATCTCGAACAGGTAGCCAGGATCCGAAAAGGGTTCGCGCTCTTCCTCGTAGCGGATCGCGGCGAGCCGGGCGGGGCGCGCCTTGGCGCGGGCGCCACGCAGGTCCATGTCGACGGCGCGCGCGTCGTCACGCGCGGCGTAGCGATCCTTGCTCTTGAACATCAGCCAGGAGTTCTCGTCCTGCTTGGTCTTGACGAGATGCCACTCGCCGCGGACGCGGCGGCCGTCGAGGATGACCTTCAGCTCACCGCCGGCGATCGACTGTCGTGGATCCGTGGGCTGCTGTTTGGCGTCGATGCACCGGAACGTGCCGCGATCCCAGATCTGCATCGTGCCGGCGCCGTACTCTCCGGCCGGGATGACCCCTTCGAAGTGCTCGTATTCGAGCGGGTGGTCCTCGGTGCGCACCGCGAGCCGTTTGTCGCTCGGGTCGAACGAAAAGCCCCGTGGCACCGCCCACGACGCGAGCGCGCCGTCGACTTCGAGCCGCAGGTCGTAGTGCAGTCGGCGGGCCTCGTGGCGGTGGATGACGAACACCGGTGGACCGCCCCGGTCCTTGTCTCGGCGCGCCTGCGGCTCGGGCGTGCGTCCGAAGTCGCGCTTGCGATCGTATTCGCTGGAGGCCACGTCGAGACGATACACCGGAGCGTTCGGCGCGTTGGCATCGGCGCTACGGGCTTTTCGCCGACCGGACTTCGAATCGTGGGATATCCTCTCCGGGGGGAAATCCGATCGCATTGCACATCGACATTCGACGCGCTCATGCCAGCGCCGCTTCGTGTCTCGTCGCCTGCTTGGCGCTCGGCGCGTGCAACAGCGGGGGTGTCCGCACCGTCGAAGTGACCGCGATCGACGAAAATCCGACGCCGGACGTCGCGCAGTCGAAGATCACGATCGACCGCGAAGGCCACGTCGTCGCGGACGGGGAAGACGGCGTCACGGTGACTCTCACCGTCGCGGACGCAGGCGGTCGACCGCTGAACTCGTGGCCGGTCGAGATCACGGTCGACGGGGAGCGGAACGCGCTCGACTCGGTGAGCGGCACGACGGACGCGGCCGGCCAGTGGCGCACGGTCCTGAGGTCGACCGCGTCCGGCGCGAAGCGGATTCGCGCCGCGGTCGCGCCCGGCTACGGCCTCCCGCGCTACGAGTTCGAAGAGGACGTGACCGTGCGCTTCATCGGGAACGCCCAGACGATCTCGCCGACCGACAGCACGCTTCGTTTGAGCGATGGTTCTCCGCTGCTCGCGACCGGCGCAGTGCCGGCACCGATCGAAGTCGTCGTGCGCGACCACTTCGGAAACCCGGTTCCGAACGTCGAGGTCGCCCTCACGACGACGGGCGGTGCGCTGACGCAGGACGTCACGATGACCGATCTCGACGGCGTCGTGTCGGGCACGCTGCGTTCGAACGCGCCGGGCGTCGAGACGGTGACCGCCCGCATCACGACGACGCACGGACCGATCGACACGGCTCTTCCCGTCGAGTTTCTCGGTGACGGGCTGGCGTTCGGGGATCGTCGATTCTTGACGAGTCGGCTCGGCGCGTTCCAGTCGGTCGACTTCGCCGGCGGTGCGGTCTCGGCGCCGCGTTCGCTCGGGACGTTCGAAGAGATCCCACGCTTCGTCGTGCAGGCCGCACCGTCGACACGGCCGTTCGAGCGCGTCGCGCTGACTCTTGCGGCGACGGCGGTCGGCACCGAACTGCGCGCCCGTCGCTACAACGGGCGCGGCTGGTCGGTCGACTGGACGAGCGACCTGATCGAGTTCGGTGACTCGACCAAGCGGGGTTTCGACCTCGCATACGAGACGCGTTCCGGGGATGCGCTTGCGGTGTACAGCGACGGTTTCCGCACGCCGATGTTCCGTGTCTTCGATGGCGCGAGTTGGACCGACGCGGCGTACCTGCCGCTGAACGACGGCCTCGAGGGTCCGAACCCCGACCTGAACGGCGGGCGCGCGCTCTGGATCGAGCTCGAGGCGCATGCGAGTAGTGACACGATCGGGCTCGTCTATGGCGACGCGGTCGGCAATGTCGTCGCGCTGCGCTGGAACGGCGACGAGTGGGAGACGTCGACGGCAGCGCTGCTGGACTTCGATCTGCAGGTCGATCCGAACGAAGGCGTCGCGTGCCAGCGCGCGTTCGACCTCGCGTTCGGCGAGCAGTCGGGCGACATGGTCGTCGTATGGGGACGCCGGAGCGGCGGCATGTCTTCGGCATGTCTGCGGCAGAACCGGTGGACGGCGGGTCCCGTGTTGTTCAACCTCGCGCCGCACTTCGTCGAGCTCGCGTGCGAGCCCGGCACCGACCGCATCGCGTACGGTGCCGTCGAATACGGAGTTGCCCCGGCGACGCGATTCGCGACCGGCTTCTGGCAAACGGGCACCTGGCTCGAGCAGTACGAGCGCAACATCCACGCGACCCGCACGCCCGGCGCGATTCCCGCGGCGATGGGGTGGTTCGGCGGCGAGCTGCACTGCATGCACGTCAACGACGCGCAGGCCAACCTCGCCTGGCTGCGCTGGCTGCCCGCGACGGGTTGGGTGATCGAGGCCGGGGTCGCGGCGACGGGCAAAGCCGGCACCGTGTCGGTGCAGGCGTCGCCGCACGCGGACGGCGTCGACTTCGTCGCCAGCGATCTCGGGGGAGCGGTGTTCTGGTCCCGATGGATCGGAGCGGCGTGGAGCCAGCCTGCGGGGGCGGGACCGATTTCGGTGGGGGTGCTGCCGACCGCGTTCGCGGGGTTCTGACGCACCGACGAGAAATCTCGAATCATGCGCCCGGCTTGCTCCCCCGGATTCCGCATGCCCCGGCATGTTCAGGACTGCATTCTCTGTGGGCGTCCCTCTCGCGCTGTCCATGAGTTGTGGCGGCGGCGGCGGCGCGGCCGAAGTCGCACCTCCGGCTGTCACCGTCTCGGCTCCTGCGGCCGACTTGGTCGTGGCACGCATCAACGCCGACGGCGCGTTCTGAGAGACGCAGGCGACCCATTCCGATGCCGGGAGCGCTACGATCCTCGGCATGGATCGAACGCACGCCCCGCGGGTCCTGCTCGCTCTCATCTCGTCCGCTGGCGCTTCAAACGCGCAGGACTGGACGCCGCTCGTCATGGAAGGTCGTTCGTTGCAAGCGATCTCCGCCAGCGCGAACGGTATCGACCTCGTCGTGCACGGTGGCGCGGCCGGTGCACAGCAGACGGGGGATACGTGGAGCCTGAGCGCGGGGCTCTGGGCGCCGGTGGCTCAGGCCCAGCAGGAGCCGTCCGCGCGCACTGGCCACGCGATGGCCTTCGTGCCCGATTCGTCGATGCCGGGCGGGGGCACGTCTGTCTTGTTCGGTGGGGAGAGCGCTGGCGAAACGCAGGCGGACACCTGGACGTTCGACGGCAACTGCTGGGACACGCAGGACCCGGCTTCGATTCCTCCCGGACGCGTCGGCCACGACATGGCGTACGATCCGGTGCGCGACGTCGTCGTGATGTTCGGTGGCTCCAACGCGGACGCGGATCCGCCGCTTCTGCTCCAGGACACCTGGGAGTGGGATGGCGTGAACTGGAACATCGTGCTGTCGTCACCGAGCCTGCCGAGCCCTCGGCAGAATCACCGCATGGGCTTCGACTCGTCGACCGGCAAGATCGTGCTGTATGCGGGCACCGACGCGTCGGGCAATTGCTACGACGTTTGGGAATACGACGGGACGCAGTGGGTCGATTCGGGAGTGACGTTCTCCTCGGTCACGCAGGACGACTTCGATCTCGCGACGGATCCGAACGGCGGGCTGCTATTGCTCCAAGGTGGAAGCGAAGGTGGCGGTGAGAGTTGGACCCTGCGAACGTGGACGGGATCCGGATTCGCGCAGGTCGCGGCCGGCACCGACCAAGAAGACTTCGTCAACCGTGCCGACCCGAAGCTGACGTTCGACTTCGCGGGCGGGCGGCTCTTCCTGCACGGCGGGTCGCTGCGGGACTGGGGGCCGGGAACCCTGACCGAGATCACCGACGTCTGGGAGTGGACCGGGTCCGCGTGGACGCTGTTCGACCTCGGCTCCCCGGTGTCGCGCCAACTTCCGGGAATGGCGTTCGACGAAGCGCGCAGCCAGCTCGTGTTCACCGGCGGTGGGTTCACCTCGCGGTCTCTGCGCGACACGTACACGTTTGACGGCGTGGAGTGGACGCAGCACTCGTGGCCGGGGTTCACGGGGCCGATCGGACCCGTGATGGGATACGACCCGGTCGCCGACCGGACGATCCTCCTCGGCGGGGAGCCGGAAGACTATCCGGGTGGTGGCACCTTCTTCGCGATGCAGTGGGACGGGTCGACGTGGTCGAACATCACGCTGACGTCTCCGGGCGTCGAGATCGCGCCCTACTTGTTCGGTGATCCGTCGTCCCTCGTCGACGGCTCGATGGTGTTCGACCACGCGCGTCAAGTCTCCGTCGTGGTCGGCGGGCGATACCAGCTCGGCTTCGCCGCGATCGAGTCGGACGATGTCTGGGAGCTTCCGGCGGGGGGAACGCAGTGGACCGTCGTCGAGCCGACCAACTATCCCTCGTTCGACTTCGGCCGGTCACGTTTCCGTCTCGCCTATCACGATGGTTGGGCCAAGGTCGTCGCGGTCGACGACCAGGGAGTCTGGTCGTGGGACGGATTCGAGTGGTCGCCCGAGCCGACGAACGGTTTCCCCGGTCCCGGGCCGGTCGCCTATGACAGCGTGCGTGGTCGCCTCGTGTTGTCGAATGACACCGGCACGCACGAGCTCGCGAACGCGACGTGGCTGCACCGTTCGATCGAAGGGGTCGGCGGCGGAGACGACTCCGCCCTGTTCTTCGACGAGCTGAACAACCAGATGTTCGGCGTTGCCGGTTCGGACGTGATTCGACTCTACGCGCCGGAGGTTTCGTGGAGCTGGAACACCTACGGCACCGCGTGTGGCGGTCCCGAAGGTGTGCCGATGCTCTCGATGATCACCCCGCCACGGCAGGGCAGCACGTTCGTCACGAAGGTCGATCCGTATCCGCTCAACGCGTTCGGCATCATGGGCTTCGGGGCGTCGCGCGACTTCTACGACGCGCTGCCGTTGCCCTTCGACCTTTCGATCATCGGTATGACGAACTGCTTCCTCGAGACGGAAGTCTGGCTGCAGGTGCCAATCAGTCCCGTTGGGCTGGCGATCGTGCAGATGCCAACGCACGTGATGATCGTCGGCGAGTACTTCACCCAGCAGGCGTTCGTCGCATGGCCGGGAGCGAACCCGTTCGGGCTCGTGACGTCGAACGCCGCGGAATACGTCGTCGGCACGCTCTGATCTGGAGAGCCCGTGACGGATACGCCCGAGCCCACGCGTCGCGAAGACTTCTTCGACGAGTTCAGTGCGCGCATCGACGAATTGCTCGATGACGACGGCGGCGGCACCGTCGGTGGCTCGGCCGCACAGGCCGATCCGTTCGTCGCGCCGGAGCAGATCGGGCCCTACAAGATCCTCCAAGAGCTGGGCGACGGCGGCATGGGAGTCGTCTACATCGCCGAGCAGCGCGAGCCGGTCAAGCGACGCGTCGCGCTGAAGCTGATCAAGCCGGGCATGGACTCGCGCGAAGTCCTGACCCGCTTCGAGGCCGAGCGCCAGGCGTTGGCGTTGATGAACCACCGCAACGTCGCGCGGGTGATCGACGCCGGGGTCACCGAGCGCGGGCTGCCGTACTTCGTCATGGAGTACGTCAAGGGTGCACCGATCATCGAGTTCTGCGATCAGGAGCGACTGTCGACGGAGCAGCGACTCGAGCTGTTCTTGGAGGTCTGCGCCGGAGTGCAGCACGCACACCAGAAGGGCTTGCTGCACCGCGACCTGAAGCCTGCGAACATCCTCGTCACGCTCGAAGATGGCAAAGCCGCCGCGAAGATCATCGACTTCGGTGTCGCGAAGGCGCTGCACCAGCCGCTGACCGACCACTCGCTCTACACGCAGGTCGGCGCGATCATCGGCACGCCGGAGTACATGAGCCCGGAGCAGGCGAGTCCGAGCGGCTCGGATATCGACACGCGTAGTGACGTATACGCGCTCGGAGTCGTGCTCTATGAGTTGCTCTCCGGCGAGCTGCCGTTTGCGTTGGGTCGTCTCGCCGGCGTGGACTTCGGCGAGATGCTCCGACTGATCCGCGAGGAGATACCGCAACGTCCGAGCACGCGCGTCAGCACGCTCGGCGATCGTTCGAAGACGGGCGCGCGCAATCGCCGTGCCGATCCGAAGTCGTGGATCAAGTCGGTGCGCGGCGACCTCGACTGGGTTGTCATGAAGGCGCTCGAGAAGGAGCGCGACCGGCGCTACCAGTCGGTTGACGCGTTCGCCGACGACGTGCGGCGCTTCCTGCGCAACGAGCCGGTCGATGCGGGACCGCCGAGCGGGCTGTATCGGATCAAGAAGTACGTCAGTCGACACAAGATCGCGGTGGGGGCGGCTTCGGTCGCGCTCGTGTCGTTGATCGTGGGCCTCGGAATGGCGCTCGTCGCCTGGGCGGACGCGCGGGAGAGCGAGGCCGCGGCGAAGAGGAGCGCGACCGCGGCGCAGGAGAGCGAGTCCGCGGCGATCGAGTCGCGCGACGCGGCGCGGCTCGCGAAAGCGAACTACGATCGGCTCGCAGGGCTCGTGCGCGTCGACCAGCTGCGCGCTCGCGATACGTGGCCGGCACGCGCGGAGTTCGTGTCGGCGATGGAACTCTGGGTTCAGGACGCGGAGGAGACTCTCGGCCGGCTCGAGGAGCACCGCGAATTCGTGAAGGGCTTCGAGACGACGAACGCGCGACGCGACCTCGACGGGAAGCTCGTGTTCGCGAGTGCCGCGGACGAGTTCCTCCACCGATCGACCCGAGACCTGATCGACGAGCTCGAGGAGCTCGACGGTGAGTTCGGCGAGATCGCGAGCATGCGCGGTCGTATCGACGTCGCGAAGACGATCCGCGAGCGGTCCGTCGTGAAGCATCGCGACCTCTGGGAGGCTGCCGCCGAGCGCGTGCGCGCGAACCCCGCGTACGAGAGACTGGCGTTGGCGCCGCAGGTCGGATTGGTCCCGCTCGGCCCGGATCCCCGTTCGGGTCTCGAAGAGTTCGCCGAACTCACGTCGGGGGACGTCGCGTGGAGGTCGGACGCCGCATCCAGCATCGTGTTGGGGGACGCATCGGGGATCGTCTTGGTGCTCATCCCCGGTGGCAGCTGCACCGTCGGTGCTCAGAGCCGGGATCCGGGCGGTCCGAACTACGACGCGCTCGCCCGACGCAACGAGCGGATCGGGAATGCGGATCTGGATGCGTTCTTCCTGTCGAAGTTCGAGCTGACGCAGACCCAGTGGCTGCGCTTGTCGCGATTGCCCGACGAGCAGAACCCGAGTCGCTTCTCGTTCCACGACAAGAAGTTCGTCACGCGCCGAGATCCTGTCGAGATGGTCAGCTGGGACGCTTGCGACCGGCTGGCCCGGCAGAGTGCGCTGCGACTCCCGACCGAGCACGAGTGGGAGTGGGCCTGTCGCACCTCACGCGTCTGGTGGCGCCTCGACGCGCCGGAGGAGATCGCGCGGTGGGCGAACGTGGCCGATGCCTCCGCGGAGCGCGCCGGCTTGACCGCGCAGAGCTACGAATCGTTCTCGGACGGTTTCCCGGGACACGCGCCGGTCGGCGAGCTCGCTCCCAACACGTTCGGGCTGCACGACATGCTCGGCAACGTCTGGGAGTGGTGCAGTGGTAACTACGCCCGGCGTGATCCGCGGCGTCCGCTGCGTGGCGGGAGCTTCTCGAACATCGCGCGCGACTCGCGGTGCGCGTCTCGCAAGGGGCACCTGTCGACGGCGGCGTATCAGAACCTCGGCGTGCGCTTCGCGCGATCCATCGAGTAGCGCGGTGCCGCCGGGCGACGTACGCCCCCTCGAAACTCGCCCTGATCCGGTGCGGGTCTACGCCGGGACTCTGATAGGATCCCGCGGTGAGGCCCACGCTCGCGGCCTCGCTTCTCTCTCTCCACTCACACCTCCTCCTATCCGATTCAGGATGACCAAACTTTCTTTCGCCACATGGACGGCGATCGCGTCTCTCGCGTTGCCGCTCCCCTCCCTTTTCGCTCAACACGCTCGCCCCGCAGGTCAGAACAACCCGAACGTGCTGCGAGTCAATCGGCTCGCATTCGAACGGTTGCCGGCGCTCAACCGCATGTTGATCGCCGCGCAGGACCAGATCAGCGACGCGCAAGTCGGCGTTCCGCCGCGCTTCGCAATCGCGAATGCCGTCGACGTCAACCCGTGGACGGCTGGCACTTGGGAAGACCTCGATGCCCGCACGTCGTTGTGGCGGCTCCGCATCGAAGCGCCCGGTTCCAGTCACGTGAACCTGGGCTTCCAACGCTTCAAGCTGACGCCAGGCGCGCGCCTCATGGTCTACGCGTCGGACTACTCTCACGTTCTACGCCCGTACACCGGGTCCGATCACAACCCGGACGGGCAGTTCTGGACGCCGGTCGTGAACGGTGACGAGATCGTCATCGAGGTGCGCGTGCCGACTGCGGAGCTCGGCAAGCTGCAGCTCAACCTGACCCAGGTCAACTCGGGCTACCGCTTCTTCGGGGCCGGCCCAAGCGCGGTGCTGCCGGAAGGAAGCGGCTCGTGCAACGTCAACGTCGTCTGCCCGCAGGGAGCCGGTTGGGAGGACGAGATCGCTTCGGTCGCGGTCTACTCGCTCAACGGGTTCATCGCGTGCACGGGTGCGATGATCAACAACACCGCGCAGGACAACAGGAACCTCTTCCTGACCGCGGACCACTGCGGCGTCACGAGCGGCAATGCCTCCTCGATGGTCGTCTACTGGAATTACGAGGAGCCGACGTGTGGTGGCAACGGCGTCGGCCTGGGCAACCAGACGACGTCCGGTGCGACCTTCCGTGCCGGCAACGGGGCGTCCGACTTCACGCTCGTCGAGTTGAACAGCACGCCCAGCGCGTCGTGGGACGTGCACTACGCCGGATGGAACCGTGCGAGTTCGGCGACGAGCTCGGCGGTGTGCATTCACCATCCGAGCGGAGACTCCAAGAAGATCTCGTTCGAGAACAACCCGACGTCTTTGAACGGCAACTACATCCGCGTCAATGACTGGGACGTCGGCACAACCGAGCCCGGCTCGTCGGGTTCGCCGCTCTTCGACCCGAACCACCGGATCGTGGGGCAGCTGTTCGGCGGCCTCGCGGCGTGCGGCAACAATCAGTACGACGACTACGGTCGTATTTCCTCGTCTTGGACCGGTGGTGGTTCCAATGGCTCGCGACTGTCCAACTGGCTCGATCCGCTGGGCACCGGCGCGATCACGGTCGACACGATCGGTCCCGGCGGTGGTGGCCCGACCGGCCCGGCCAACGACGAATGCTCCGCGGCGATCGCCGTGACGAACGGCACGAACGGATCCTACTCGAGCGTCGGGGCGACGAACTCGTCGCCCGCGTGGACGTGTGCCGGCGGCGGTGGCAATGACGTCTGGTTCGCGTACACCGCGACCTGCACGGGCACGGCTACGTTCAACACTTGCACAGGCTCGACCTACGACACGGCGATCGAGGCCTTCAGCGGTAGCTGCGGCTCGCTGAACCTGCTCGGGTGCAACGACGACACGTGCAACCTGCAGTCTCAGGTCACGATCAACACGACGCAGGGTTCGACCTACTACGTGCGCGTCGGCGGCTACCAAGGGGCTTCCGGCTCCTTCAACTTGTCGGTCAGCTGCTCCGGCACGACGGGCCTGGCCAACGACGAGTGCTCGGGCGCGATCAGCGTCGGCGACGGCGTCAACGGTCCGTTCTCGAGTGCGACCGCGACCGACTCGGCGCCGGCTTGGAGCTGTTCCAACCCCGGTTCGGACGTCTGGTTCGTCTACAACGCGAGCTGCTCCGGTACCGCGCAGATCGACGTCTGCTCGGCGACGCTCGACTACGACTCCGTGATCGAGGTCTTCGGCGGTAGCTGCGGCTCGCTCAACCTGCTCGCGTGTGACGACGATACCTGTGGCTTCGCCGCGGGCTCGCAGGTCACGATCAACACGACGCAGGGCGCGAACTACTTCATCCGCGTCGGCGGGTGGCAGGGCGCGACCGGCAACTTCGACGTGTCGATCTCCTGCACGCCGGTCGGTGGCACCGCGACCGCGACGCCGTACGGCACGGGTTGCAACGATCGGGCGCGTTCGTTCTACGAGGACCCGGCTCCGAACACGATCGACCTGGGCGTGCAGCGCCTGCAGCTCGCGCTCAATGGTCAGGGTGGCTACGACGTCACGCACCCGTCGTTCTTGTGGCAGCCGCCGTCGTCGCCGGACCTCGGTCTCGCGGATGACGCCGTTTCGACGCAGACGCTGCCGTTCACGCTCAGCTACCCGGGCGGTTCGACGAACCAGATCGGGATCTGCTCGAACGGCTACATCTGGCTGAACGGCACGACGTCGACCGCCGATTGGAACCCGTCGATCGCCGAGTTTGCGAACGAGCCGGCACGTCTGTGCCCGGTTTGGACGGACTACGACCCGTCTTCGGGTGGCTCGGTGCACTACCAGGTACTCGGTGGTGCGGCGTATATCACGTGGAACGCGATCCCCGAGTTCGGCGTCGCGAACTCGAGCAGCTTCCAGTGCGTGATCCAGTCGAACGGCACGATCGAGTTCCGCTATCTGACGGTGCAGAACACGCGCGTCGACCGTGAGACCTATGTCGGCTTCTCGTCCGGCAACGGCGCGCGCCTTCGCGATCCAGTCGACCTGAGTGCGCTCGGTCTGCTGACCACGAACGGCCCGGACGCGACGCCGCTGACGCTCGGTTCGACCAACACGCCGCAGCTCGGCGCGACCCTGAACATCACGATCGACGACATCCCGGCGGGTTCGCTCGGCGGCGCGGTCATGATGGGCTTCACGCAGTTCAACCCGGGCATCGACCTCACGGTCATCGACATGCCGGGTTGCTTCCTCTACTCGCCTGGGGATCTGACGCTGAACTTCGCTACGGGTGGATCGTCCGCGAGCGTGAACTTCCAGGTCGCCAACGATGCGGGCATCATCGGCCTGCACCTCTACGCGACGGGCGCGACGATCAGTCCTGGACAGAACGCCCTCGGCGTCGTGACGTCGAACGGCATGGACTTCGGCGTGGATGTGAACTGATTCTGTACGGCGCTTTCGCGCCTCACGAGCGAGTTCCTCGCTGCCACTAGAGATTCGAACGCCGGTCGGCGAACAACGGCGATCGGTGTTCGGATCCTCTCAGCGTGCCGGCGGCAGACGTGGCGGGGGGCGACTGCCCCCCAGGACCCCCCGGCGGTTTCCTGAGATGGGGCGACATCGACTGCGGATGGTCTCGGCCAGTGATCGGCTTGGCAGACCTGCGGTTTGGGGCCGGCGTTGGCTACGCTCGCTGGCGCTCGCTAACTGGGGGACGCTGTCCCCCAGACCCCCTGGGTTGAAGGGCTAGAACAGGGAGCGCTGCTCGACCTTCTGCGGCGGGGACGGAGCGAGTGCGGGGAGTTCCTTGGGAAGGCGCTCGGTCAGATGAGTGGCGATGCGGACGTTGAGGTGTTCCTCCGGTTGGTGGAGGAAGATGTAGGTGGTGTGGAGGCCTTGGGTGAACCAGGTGGTGAGGCGGTCGATCCAGGCGTCGATGCGGGTGAAGTCGGTCGGGTGATGGCGGTTGCCGACGAAGCGGAGCATCAGCGTGTCGGTCGTGAGGCGCTGGTGCAGGACGTCGCGGCGGCCGGCGACGTCGGTGAGCATGGCGATCACGGTGTGGGACTCGAGGAGGTCGAACGCGGCGCGGCCGGCTTCGGGGTCGCGGAACCATCCTTCGTGGCGGAGCTCGACGGCGAGCGGGCGGCGAGAGGCGAAGCGCGTGAGGTAGCGGTCGAGGACCGGGAGGTCGCGGGGGCCGAACGTGTTCGGTAGGAGCATCCAGGCCGGGCCGCAGCGGTCGCCGAACAAGTCGAGGGCCTCGAAGAACGACTCGGTCTCCGCCTCGGCGTTTACGAGCGTGCGCTCGTGGGTGATCGCGCCGGGGAACTTCGGGCAGAACCGGAACGTCGGTGGCGTCAGCGTGGCCCACTTCTCGATCGAGTTGCGCTGGACTCCGTAGTAGGTGGAGTTGAGTTCCACGGTCTCGAAGTGTCGGGAGTACTCGCGGAGGAACTCCGCTTGTTTGGTTCCCTTCGCGTAGAGCTCGCCGAGCAGCGCCTTGTCGGCCCAGCGGGGCAGGCCGATGCGGAGCGTCGGCGTCGTCGCCGGCAACGAATCCAGCACGGCTTGCGTGTCGGGGTGATCCGCGGGCAGGTTGAACTTCACGTTGTCGACCGAGCTGAGCTTGCCGAACTCCATGCGCGCACCGTAGCCGCGTCGCGGTGGTCGGCACAAAAAAATGCCGGCCGCCCCGAAGGGCGACCGGCACTCGACTCCTCATCTTTCCCACAACTCCCTCGCGTCCCGCCGACGTTCCCGACCGGAGCAACGATCCGGCCATGCGCTCTCCCGCCGGCGGGCGGGGCGAGGGGCAAGAGGCGTCTCCCTGAGAGGAGAAGCGCTCGTGTTGCTCGCATCCGGAACAGGGCCGGGAAGCTCGAAAACCGAAGCGCGCGTTTCGAGAAAATGTCTGTCTGCTCCGGCGGCGACTCCCGATCGGCACCTTGAGTCGAATCCGAATCACCTGCTCATGGAGCCCGAAATGAACACTCTCACCCTCTCTCTCGCGTTGTTCACCGCCGCCGTCGCGGGGGCTCAGACGACGCCTGGCGTGATCGGGGTCACCTCGACCGCACCGCTCGTGGTGGAACAGGACCCCGGCACCTGCGCGACTTCGACGTGCTCGCCGACGGGACTGTCGCCGCGTCTGCTCCCGTACGAAGGCGGCACGGCCTACGACGCGAGTGCCGGCGGCGTCTGGGTCGCGACCAGCGGTCCGGAGATCGCGCAGTACGATCCCGACACGTGTGCGACGCTGTGTCCGCCGACTGTTCCCGCCGGGGCGGCGTGGGGACACGTTACAGGTCTGGCCACCGACGAACGATCTGGCACGCTCTATCTGTCCGACGAAATGAACCGGATCTACACGCTGGACGCGGCGTGTCCGCCGGCGGTCACCGGGGGTTGCCTGGCGGCGGTGCCGGTCGGCCATCTGATCGGTGGGCTCGCCGTCGACGACGTACGGCGACGATTGTTCTACAGCACCTCGGACTTCACGACGTTCCCGGGCATGCCCCCACTCAACACGATCTGGGTGTCGACGCTCGGGGACTACTGCAGCCCGTTCTGCTCGTTCTCGATCCCTTCGTGTGGCCCGACGTCACTGGGTCAGATCACCGGCCTCGGCTTCGATGCGTGCACGTCGCACCTTTGGGTGACCGACGGCACTACGACGATCGGTCTGTTGCTGCCCGCGACGGGAATGCCGTGCTCGCCCACGCTCACTCACTGCTGCTCTCTTGGGCTCGGTGCCGAGGAGTTCGGGGGTCTGTGCTTCAAGCCAAGTCGCGCGACCGTCTTCGGTACGCCATGTGCGACGGGGACGTGTGCCACGTGCCCGACACCAATGCACCTTACGTTCGGGGATCCGACCCTCGGGAATCCGGACTTCGCGGTCTACGTCGATGGTGCACCGTCGGGTTCCGCGGCCTACATGATGCTGAACTTCGGCGACTGCACGTCGGGTCTTCCCGTGCCGGTGTTCTGTGGGGCGTTGCACGTCCCGCTCTCGTCGCCCCCGATCACAGTCGGTCCGTTCCCGGTCTCCGGATTCCCGGGCGGCTGTGGTGCCGAAGGCGTGCTGCTGCCGATTCCTCTGGACCTCGGGATGTGCGGATTGCCGGTGTGCTCGCAGTGGCTCGGACTGTGTGGGACGTCGAGTTGGATGAGCAACGCCCTGGGATGGACCGTGAGCAGCTCGTGAGCGCTCAGCGAGACAGAAGCTCGAACGCCTTGCGCAGCCGCTCCGCAGCGCGCAGGCTCGCGCGCTGGGCTGCGGCGTAGCTGATCCCCAGGCGCGCCGCTCGTTCGCCGAGGTCCACGCCCTCGGATTCCCACCTCACGAGGTCGCGATCCCGTGGCGGCAGCGCACCCAGGGCACGCGTCGCGAGCGCCACGAGCTCGCGCTGTTCCGCGAACGTGCGCGGACCGGGTTTGGTATGGGCCGGCAGCAGGACTCCGGTTCCGGTGCCGCTCGCGTTGCCGAGCGTGTAGCGCACGATGCGTCCTGCGCCGCGCTTGAGTGCACTCCAATACTCGTGGCGGTCCGCGATGTGACGTCGGAGCACGGTGTGAACCCATGCGAAGAACTCCTTCTCACCGAGGAACTCGAACTCCTGCGATTCGCCGAGAACGCGCGCGTGCATCCCCTGGACGAGATCGTCGGCAGTCTCGAAGCGGAGCAGGCCGGACGCTTCGCGGCGTGCGAACGCGACCAGCTCCGGGTGATGTTCGGTCAGGAGTCGGGTCAGGCGATTGTCGTCGGCAGGGGGCATCAACGGGATCTGCGGCGTGGTCGCAACACGATACGGAATCCGTACTCGCGCGAGACGGCCGTGGGATCTGCCGGTCGAAAACGTGTCAGCAAGAACGCGCTGGGATCGGACTCGAGCCACGAGCCACCGGCCAACCCGCGCTGCTGCTTTCCAGCGTCGATGAACAACTCGCACCACTCCGCGGCGCTGCCCGCCATGTCGAACACGCCGTACGGGGACTCGTCGACAGGGTAGCTGAGAACGGGCTCGGCGGCGGATCGGAGGGACGCGAATCGCGACTTAGCGTCTCGTGCGTGCCAGTGGTCGCCGAATGAATAGCGTCTTCTGGCGCGGCCCATGCCGTAACCCGAGCCGGCGGCGCGCCACTCTTCGGGGGTCGGGAAGCCGTACTTGTAGGGCCGTTCGTCGATCTTCCAGTCCCCGCGCGTGCGCCGCAGCCACAGGGTGTACGCCCGCGCGTCGTTCCACGAGACGCCGAGCACAGGTTCGTGGGAGGGGGTGCCGTCCGGCATCGCGTAGCGACCGTCCGACTGTCGGGGCCAGTCTCCACCTCGGGAAAGCGACTGAAGCTGACGTGGCACACGGATCAGAGATGTCGCGGCATCGACCTCTGCGAGCGTGTTCGGATCGTTGAGGAACTCGAGGTACTCGCCGCAGGTCACTTCCCGTTCGAACATGAAGAAATCGCGCCCGCTGTTGGGATGTGTGATGCGCGCGAATCCCGGTGGATCCGACGCGACAGGGACCAGCCGCAGTCGCAGCGCCGCGAGGCTCGGCTCGTCGCCGGTGTAGTGGTGAATGTGGATGGGAGTGATGAGGTCCGCGTAGCCGTCGAGTCTAAGCATCGCCACGTAGTCGCCGCTGGCGATCGGTCGTGGTGCGATCGGTGCCGTGCCGAGGTCGAGCGCTTCCCGCAGGTCGTGTGGGGCGGCGGTCGCTCGCCAATCCGGAGGTTCCGAGATCGACACTTCGAGCACGTCGGTTCCTCGTAACAACGTGACGGGTGTGTCGGGTGGAGGGGGCGTGTGCTCCGGAAGAGCGTCGACGTCGCGACCCGCGATGCGAAAGACGAGGTCGCCACGTTCGAGCGTGCCGGAACTCTGGCGCACGCGCAGGGCGAGCCGTCCGCACAGTCGAGGCGGGCCTTCGATCGGTGCGGGTACGAGGCGCCGTGAATAGGAGTCGTCGCGCACGTCCGCGAGCCGTCGCAATCTCCAGAGGTAGACGCGTGCTCCCGGCGGGTCGGATTCGATGGTGAGCGGTGTGTTGCCGTGCACGTGATCGGTCCACTCCCCGGTTCGGTCGAACCGGGTGACCGTCTGTCGAAACAGCTGCGCGGTCTTCGTGTTGTCCTTGCTCGCGTGATGCGAGAACCAGCGTTCGTAGTAGAAGCGCGCCCATACCTCGTCGATCGCGGCGGAGTCCGGATCGAAGCGCCGGGCGCGAGCCATGAGTTCGACGATCGATGCCAGGGCCGCCTCGTGCTCGCCGAAGTGTCGCTCCAACTCCGTCTGGCATCGGAGCAGATCGCGATTCTCATCGTCGTCGAGCCAGCGGCGACGAGACGCGTGCTGCAACGCGTCGAGTCGTTCGACCGTTCGGCTCGCGGCGAACCGCCGGGCGATCATCGCGTTGATTCGCTCGTGCGCTTCGGCGACGAGTTCGCTCGCGGTCGAACGGGCTTCCGCGAGGTTGCTCGCATGATTCCACGCAAGCGTGATCGTCACTGCCGCGATGATAGCGAGCGAGCCGATCAGAGATGTCGCCGCGAGCCTGTTGCGCCGCGCCCACTTCGCGAGACGTGCAGGAGCGCCCGGTGGACGCGCTCGAATCGGGCGAAGTTCCGAGACCGCCTGGATGTCCGCACCGAAGTCCGCGATGTCGTCGTAGCGACGGGAAGGTGTGCGTTCGAGGGCCTTCATCACGACGGTTTCGAGGTCGCGAGGCAGGGATCCCTCGAGCTGGCGCAGCGGCCGAACGGCACCGGCCATGATCTGGTGGAGGAGTTGCTCGACGGACCTCGCATCGTGAGGCGTTGCGTTGGTCAAGCTCTCGTAGGCCGTGACCGCCAATGAGTACTGGTCGCTCGCTGGGGAGACTCGATCTCGTTCGCCCGAGAGCTGCTCCGGCGAACAATACGCCGGTGACCCGGCGAACGAGCTCGTCAGCGTGGGGGCCGTGCTCTCGATGTCCCGTGCGAGTCCGAAGTCGAGCAAGATCGCGCGGCCCCGTGGATTGATGCGGACGTTCGACGGCTTGACGTCGCGATGGAGCACGCCTTGATCGTGAGCAGTCGCGAGGGCGTCCGCGAGCTCTGCGATCCAGGCGAGCACATCGCGAACTGGAAGCCTTAGCCCGCTCTCTTTGGCCGCGGCGATCTTGGCGTCCAGGCTTTCGCCCGGGACAAGCTCCATCGCGAGGAAGTGGACCCCGTCCTGCTCGCCGAATTCGTAGATGGTCACGATGTTCGGATGCCGGAGCTTGGCGATCGCGCGTGCCTCTCGTCCGAGCCGTTCGATGGCACTCGGCGATGTCGCGAACTCGGGGCGGAGGACCTTGACAGCGGCGTGTCGTCCGAGTCCGACGTGCTCGGCGACGTAGACGATGCCCATTCCGCCCTCGCCGAGCCGTTGCAGCAGCCGGTACTCGCCCAGCGTCTCGAACGGAAGGTCCGCGGTGGCGCAATCGATGCCGACGAGGTCGCGCACGCCAGCGAGCCACGAGCGCAGCGGAGAGTTCTGTCGGCCGTGCCGAGCGCAGAACTCGTCCGGATCCTCCAACTCGCCTCGCAGTGCGGCGTCGAGATAGGCGTCGTAGAGCCGTTCGTCGGTGTCGACGGGGTCGGGCATCCGGCGCGGTATCGTATCATCCGCACCATGCGTCACCTCGCTTGCATGCGCTGCATCGCGATCCTCCTCGTTTTCTGCTTTGCTTCCCGAGCGCAGGAAGTTCCGAAGCAGGTCCTCGAGATCGGCGCTGGAGCCGCCGCCAAGATCGCCGCCTCCGCGGTGTTCCTTCAGGGGCGCACTGCTGAGTCCGTGCTCGACAACGAGTTCGCGCCTGAGGATCAGCTCGGGGCGTTGATGCGGCCGCTGCTGAAGATCGCCGTCGATCGGGACAACCGCTCGGTCACCGCGTCGCTGTTGGGTGCGTCCCGGACCGCGGTCTACCGAGACGGTCTCGGTGCGACTCTCGTGATCGATGGCGTGCTTCCCGAGAACGACCTCGCGGACGATGCGCAGAAGTCGCGGGTTCATGCGGACGCGGCGTGGCCGACCGGGGATCGGGACGCGGTCGCCGATTCGCTCGATGACCTCGATCGCGAGGCGCTCGCGCGCGCGGTCGACGAGGCGTTCACCGGTCACGCGCCGCCGGCGAATCCGCGGACGCGCGGCGTCGTCGTCGTCTACGACGGCAGGATCGTCGCCGAGCGCTACGCCGATGGCTACTCCGCCGAAACTCCTCTCCACGGCTGGTCGATGAGCAAGAGTGTCGTCGACGCGCTGATCGGGATCCGCGTCGGGCAGGGCCGGCTGAAGCTCGGCCAGCCGACCAACTTGCAGCAGTGGCTCGATGCCGGGGACTCGCGCTCACTCCTCACGCTCGACCACATGCTTCGCATGAGTGCGGGGCTCGTCTGGGACGAGAACTACAGCGACTTGCTCGCGGATCCCGCACGCATGCTGTTCGGCGAGGCCGATGCGGCCGCGTTCGCCGCGGCGCGCAAGCCGGAGAGTACGCCGGGCTCCGTGTGGGAGTACTCGAGCGGCACGTCGAACGTGGTCTGCCGCGTGCTGCGCGAGAGCTTCGAGTCCGACTCCGCGTACCACGCTTTCCCGCGCAAGGCGCTGTTCGACCGGATCGGCATGCGCAACGCCGTGTTCGAGACCGACCCGTCCGGGACGTTCATCGGTTCGTCGATGGTGTATGCGTCGGCGCGCGACTGGGCGCGCTTCGGGATGCTCTACCTGAACGACGGTGTGTGGGACGGCGAGCGCGTGCTGCCCGAGGGGTGGGTCCGCGCGAGCACGACTCCGACGAAAGGGGCGCCGCGCGGTCGCTACGGTCGCCACTGGTGGCTCAACGCGGGGGATGCCGCCGATCCGTCGAATCGGTCGTATCCGTCGTTGCCGCGCGACATGTTCTACGCGAGTGGCTACGAAGGTCAGATGGTCGCGGTCATTCCGTCACGGCGGGCCGTGATCGTGCGACTCGGGTGCACGAAGAACTGGAAGTCCTTCCGCGACGGTCGGTTCCTCTGCGACGTTCTCGCGGCGCTGCCGAAGCCCGTGTCGCGCGGCTACTCGATCCCGATCGTCGACTTGTCGGAGGAGACCGATCGCCAGGTGGTGGTCGATCGCGAGCCCGGGCAGTATCTCGGGCATCCGACGACCGTGCTGCTCGACGACGGCAAGACGGTGCTGTGCGTCTACCCGAAGGGACACGGCAAGGGTGGCATCGTCTACAAGCGTTCGGTCGATGGCGGCAAGACCTGGTCCGAACGGCTGCCGACGCCGACGAGCTGGGCGACGTCGCGCGAGGTGCCGACTCTCTACAAGGTCACCGGCGTGCATGACGAGCGACGGCTGATCATGTTCTCGGGGCTGCACCCGATTCGCATGGCGCGCTCCGAGGACGACGGTGAGTCCTGGACCGAACTCGAGCCGATCGGCGACTTCGGTGGAATCGTCGCGATGGGGGACGTCGTGCCGCTGAATGGCGGTCGACTGATGGCGCTGTTTCACGATGACGGACGCTTCCTGCGCAAGGGTGGCAAGCGCGCAAAGCCGCCGGTCTTCCACGTCTACAAGACCGAGAGCGACGACGGCGGTCTGACGTGGGGCGCGCCCGAGGTTATCGCGACTCATCCCGAGGCGCACCTGTGCGAGCCCGGTGCCGTGCGCTCGCCGGATGGCACGCAGATCGCCGTGCTGCTGCGCGAGAACTCGCGCAAGCTCAACGGCTTCGTGATCTTCTCGAACGACGAGGGCGCAACGTGGACGAAACCGCGCATGCTGCCCGGTGCTTTGACCGGCGACCGGCACACCGCACGCTACGTTCCCGACGGTCGACTTTTCATCTCGTTCCGCGACACGACTCTGGAAAGCTCGACGAAGGGGGATTGGGTCGGCTGGCTCGGCACCTACGAGGACATCGTCGAAGGGCGCGAGGGTATCTGCCGCGTGCGGCTGATGGACAACAAGCACCGCTGGGACTGCGCCTATCCCGGCGTCGAAGTGCTGCCGGACGGCACGATCGTCACGACGACCTATGGTCACTGGACGAAGGGCGAGAAGCCCTACATCGTCAGCGTGCGCCTACGCGCGGATGAGCTGATCGAACGCGCGAAGCGCTGAGCGGCTACTCGATTCGGCCTGCTAGTCGATCCGGAAGGCCGTGCCGTTCGACAGCTTGAATTGGCCTTGCCACACCGACAGCACCTGCGTGTGCACCTCGAACCCGCCTGCGGGCGACGCGAGGTCGAGGGTCGCGGTGCCGATGATGTTCGTGCTGCCCAGGGGCACCGACACGAGGTTCGGCAGCGCCGGCCACAGGAACTCGAATCCGATCACGCTGAGGTCGACGAGTGGGACGGCCGGAGCGAGGTTCAGGAACAGTCCGACCGGCGAGTTCGGATCGGCAATGATCGTCAGCGTCGCGTTTTGGTTCGGCTGCACCGAGTCCGAGCTCACCGACAGCAACGGCGCGGCGCGCGGCGCGATGCCGACGCTGCCCCAAATGTCCGCGCCGCCGGTCACCGTGCGCGTCGCTTGGCCGAAGCTGAACGCGGACGCCGTCACCGAGTACGAGTAGGTCCCGGGCGAAAGGATGAACTCGAAGTAGCCGGTCGAGTTCGTCGTCGTGAACGTGCCGTCGCCGAGGCCGACAGTCGCGTTCTGGAGCGGTGCGCTCGTGCCGATCGACGAGTCGTATACGATGCCGCGCAGGCGACCGGTCGTGACCGGGTCGTGCGGCGTGAAGCCGTGGTGGGCCTGCAGCGCATACAGCATGTGTCGCGCCATCGTCTGTCGTTCGTTCGGATCCGCCATGACCGCGGCGTCACCGACGTTCGAAATGAACCCGCCCTCGAGGAGGGCTGCCGGCATCGCGGTGTTCGCGAGCACGAAGAAGTTGGCGGTCTTCACGCCGCGGTCGGTGAGGTTCCAGGCCGCGAGCGCCTCGGCCTGCACGCGATTGCGCAGCGCGCCGGCCGTCGACGTCGCGACGCTCGGGTGGCAGAAGGTCTCCGTGCCGTTCGCGGACGGGTTGCTGAACGCGTTCATGTGGACCGACAGGAACGACGTCGCGCCAAATGCGTTGGCGGCGTTCACACGCGCGGACAGGCTGACCGTCGTGTCGATCGACCGCGTCATCAGCACGTCCCAGTTGCCGCCGCCACTCGTGTCGTCCGTGTCGGCGATCAGCAGCGCTTCGAGCCGCAGCGAGACGTCGAGGTTGATGTCGTCTTCTTGTAGTCCGTTGCCGAGCGCGCCCGGATCGGAACCACCGTGGCCCGGATCGATCGTCAGCTTGATCGCGGGGCCGGAGCCCTGCGCGGTCGCGGGTGCCATCGCGGGCACGCGTTCTCCCGGCTGCGCCGGTCGCGGGACGATCGTGCCCGGGTCGAGCACCCAAGTCGCGCGCGAGACCTCGACGTGCTCATGGTCGACGGAACGCACGAAGTACAGGCGCCCGGTCGCGTCGAAGCGCGGCTCGCTGGCGTTTCCGAGCACGAGGTCACCGCCGGGGTTCGCGCGCCAGTCCCGCACGACGAGTCCGTCCGTGGACGAGTGCCACGCCGTTGCGGCCGTCGACGGGCTCGAGGCCAAGTAGACCTCGCGGACTTGGGCGGACAGCGGGCTGGCAGCGGCGGCGAGCGACGCCAGGAGGAGAGTGCGCATGCCGGTGAGGATAGCGGGAACTGGCCGTGTCCGGCACCTCCCGCGATCCTTCGATGCGAAGGCCCGGCGCGATACCGTCTGGGCATGTTGCTCGACGACCCCCGGGTGCGAGAGGGACTGCGACTCCTGCAGGCGCGGGAGTGGTACGCGGCGCACGACGCGCTCGAGGCCGCGTGGCTCGACGCGAACGGCGATACGCGCCGCTTCCTGCAGGGCATGATCCACGCCGCCGTGTCCTTCGAGCACCTGCGCCGCGGCAATCCGAGAGGCGCTTCGAGCCAATGGCAGAAGGCGCGGGAGAAGCTGGGGGCGATCGATCCCGCCGAGAGCGGGATCGACGTGGGAACGTGGGTGGGGGAGATCGCGGCGTTCTACGATTCGATCAGTCTTGAGAAGCGTGTCGAGGTGCAGCGTCGTGGGGTGGACGACGCTGCGCTGCCGCCGGGGGAGAGCTGGCCGATTCCGCGTGTCTTGTGACTCAATCGACCAGGTGTCGATCCGCGAAGTCGAGGTAGCGCTCCCAATCCCAATCCGTCAGGTCGTGCTTGCCCGTGCGCAGGTGGTAGCCCATCGCGCCCGTCACCGGTTCGTCGGCGTTCGGCATGGCTTGCACCGTGAGCCCCTCGACACCGAGCAGTTCGTACACCGGACTCGCATGCTTCAGCGCGAGGAACTCACCGCGCGGGTCCGCCCAACGGTCCTTCGTCGCGCTCGCGACGTAGACCGGGCGGGGCGCGACGAGGGCGAGCAGCATGTGCTGGTCGACGGGGAGCGCAGTTTCGTCGCCGCTGTAGCGGTTGAAGTTGTCGCAGAACCAGTGCGGGAAGACCTTGTTGATCCGCGCGACCGTTTCGCCGAAGGCGCGACGGGACAGCGCGGCGCCGCCGCAGCCGGAGTTGTTCGAGATCGTGAGCGCGAAGCGCTCGTCGCACGCGCCCGCCCAGAGCGCGGTCTTGCCGAGGCGGGAGTGGCCGAGCACCGCCACCCGTTCGTGGTCGACGGTCGGCTCGAGCGCGAACCAATCGAGCGCCCGACTCAGGCCCCAGGCCCATGCGCCGATCGTGCCCCATTCGTCGGGCTTCGGCTTCGTCTGCCCGTCTTCGTAGAACAGAGGATGCACGCCGTTCTGGAATCCGTCGTCGAAGTCCGGGTCGAGGTCGCCGCAGTAGATCGTCGCGAGGCCGTAGCCCCGCGCGAGGATACGCTCGATAGGCCAGCGATGCGCGCGGAAGCCGCGCTCGCGTTGCGCCCTCTTGAAGCGCGGGCGGTCGAGCGTGAGTTGGGGAGAGGCGACGACCGCAGGATCCGAAGTGATCGAGGGGTTGCCGTAGAAGTTGAGGGCGAGGAACACGGGGTGCGCCCCGGGTTCCTTCGGTAGGTAGAGCAAGATGTCCATCGACGGCGCGTCCTCGTCTCGGGCGAAACGAATGTGCACCTGCTTGCGAGTCGCGGCGCCGTCGAAGGCCGAGCCAGCCTCGATCTCTCGAATTCGCAGTGACGGCGGCGGCTCGGGCATACGGCCGTAGACGTGCTCTTCGAAGAGAGCCAGGACTTCGCCGCGCCGTTTCGTGCGCCAGTCGTCGGCGTCCTCGATGGCCGTGCCGTCAGCGAACCGAAGGAGCTCGGGCAACTCGAAGGCCGGCACCTTGGCTTCGTCGTAGTTGGCCTGGGACGTCGCGGTCGAGGACAGGCCGGCCCACAGCATCAGGGGCCGCCACCAGCGCGAAGTTTCGAGGGGGAGCACGGTGCACGACATTATCGAGCGGCGGGCGGCGGGTTTTTCGGGTCGCGTCCTCGTTCTTTGCGCTGGGTCCCGGCATGCAGCCCGTCGCCCATTCGCAGCGTTCGCTCTCTTCCGATGAATCGACGCCCGGCCTCGTGCTGGTGTCTCGACGAGGGCGATCGGCCGGGCCGCGGCACCACGAATTCGATCGGCTCTGCACCCAGGCCGATCGCCTCGTGGAGTCTCGATTCGTCGACGGGCGGTCCGTGCAGATGCGGCGCGTCGAACGGCTCCTCGGTCGCGTCGGCGCCGCGCGACTCGAGCTGGCCCGGCGCGGCCGCGGGGGAGATGCCGCGGATCGGGCGCTGGCAGTGGCCGAATCCGGCCTGCACTCCTTGAGTCGAACGTGGGAGGGGCGTGCGTCTCGACGGCTCGAGTGGATCATCATCGGATTGATCGCGGCCGACATCGTGATCCATCTGCTGTGGCCGTAGCGGTTCGACGACGGGCGCACGCGACTCGGCGCGCCGCAATGCGCACCGCGCGAGTCTTGTAGACATTCGGGGTCGTGTCGAAAACTGACTCACGATGAGTCGCCGCCCCGCTCTCCTGTGTCTTTTGCTCGTTGTCCTCGCGAGCACGACCGCCGTCGCTCAGTCGATCGCGCTGCGCGGCTGTCGCGGGATTCTCCCCGACGACCATCCCGAGATGACGAGTTGGCACGAACTCGCGGACGTGGACGGTGACGGTGATCTCGACCTGGCCGTCGGCGGCGTGGGCTTCTTGGCGGTGTGGTTGCGCGACGATGACGCCGTGCGGTTCGAGCCCGGCAGCGAGTTCCAGCTGGATCCCGATCAGAAGATCGCGGGTGGAGCGTTCGGCGACTTCGATGGCGATGGAGACCTCGATCTCGTCGCCAGCCGACGCGGGGACTCTGGTCCGGGCGACACCGAGCGGTACCTCAACGACGGTTCCGGTGGATTCGCCTTCGATCCGACGTTCTTCGCGTCCCAAGTCATCGCTTCCAATCAGCGGATCCTACTCGTCGCGTTCGATGTCGACGGCGACGGCGACACGGACATCGTGCGCGGCGGATTTCAGATTCAGCTGCTGGAGAACGACGGAGTCGGTGGCGTCCAGGAATCCTCGCTCGCGACGAACAGCGCGCGCGGACTGCTGCAGGGTGACTTGGACGGGGATGGTGACGACGACGTCGCGTTGGAGCGGGCCGACGTCTACCTGCGCAATGACGGGGGAACGGTCTTCACGCCCGTCGCGCTTCCGCCGAGCGGGAATGCCGGGATGCGCCTGCGCATGGGCGATCTCGACGGCGACGGAGACCTCGACTTCATCCGCGGCGAAGGCGTGAGTATCGTCGATGTACTGCGCAACGATGGCACGGGGACGTTCTTCAACGTCGGCCCGCGCGGCCTCCTGCCGTTCAACTTCGCTTCGCCCGCGGAGATGCTCGACTTCGATCTCGACGGTGACCTCGACTTCGTCGTCGAGGACAAGCTGCTCCGCAACGACGGCAACTTGAACTTCGCGTTCGATCCGAGTGTGAACCCGACCGGCTCCGACCTGGGCATGGAGCTCGTGACCGATCTCGACGGCGACGGCTATCCGGACCTGATCACGCAGGGTGCGCGACTCGGTGTCGCATTCAACGCCCAAGGTGTCGAGTTCACGCGCGAGGAGAAGCTCGAGCCAGGGTTCCATTGGATCGTGTTCGACGCGAGTGGCGACGGCATGCCGGATCTGTTCGGCAGGGACTTCCTGCTGATCAACGACGGCCGGGGCCGCTTCATCGACCGGTCGATCGATCTGCCCGTCGCGCCGCTCCCCGTGATCAATCGCTTCGTCGCGGACTTCGACGACGACGGGGACCGGGACTTGGCGACGCCTTCTCAGCAGGCCGGCCTGTCGCTCGCGCTGAACGACGGGGCCGGAGTGTTCACGACCATGGCGGTGCCGCCGACGGTGATCACGATGCTGGGCAGCGAGATCCCGCTCGTCGACGACTTCGACGGCGATGGCGACCAGGACTTCGTGAAGCTCGGATCGCCCGCTCTCTACCTGGAGAACATCGGGGGACTGAACTTCGTGCAGTGGCCGTTCCCGGCGCCGGTCGGCCAGCGGGCCGCCGCCGACATGAATGGCGACGGCGATCTGAACGTCGTGGTCGCGCCGTGGTCGTGGATTTCGGGACGTTGGATCTGAAGCTGACGAACGTCGCGTCGGACGAGATCCGGCCGTAGGGGGGGTGTGGGGGCGTCTTAGTGGAACACCACGAGCACCGCGTGAGACAGCCAGCCGAGGCTATCGCCGATCGAGTGGTCCTCGGAGCATCACACGCCTCTCGGCTCTTTCAAGGCGGACTAAGCGTCACGGCAGTCACGCCCTCTGGCCGATCCGGCACGCTCGAGAGAATGGCGAAGGCGCGTGCTTGGTCCGGCGTGTTGCACTGCTCGAGACCGCCGGCTGATCTCCCCCAAGAAGTGCAGAGGGCCACTCACTGCCCCAGACCGTCCAGCCGCCGATTGCTCCGGCCCGCCTGACTCGCGTGGTATTCGTGGTGATTCCGTGGTGCTCGTGGTGTTCCACTGAGACGTGTTCCACGGAATCTCCGCGCACCGCCGCACCCGTCCATGTTGCGAAATGCCACACCGCGCCGATTCACCAACGCCTCGCGCCGTGATCACCGTCACGGTATACTCCGGTCCATCGCGTCCGGCACGGTCAGGCCGAGCGCGCTCCACAGGCGGTAACCGCGCGATCGCGCGGGAGGGCACATCATGGTCGAGGCAGCAGCTCGGTCGGCGCAGGCCGACGAGCGGTGGGCGGAGTTCGACGACGATCGCTGGCGTCGGCGGATGCAGCAGTCCGACATCGCCGATGAGCTGTTCCTGCCGCTGTCGCACGGCGACTGGAACAAGGCGAAGTTCCGCATCGTCAAGGGCGAGCGCGGGCAGGCGAAGACCCGGATCACCGGCGTGCGCTACCTCGCTGCGGATCCGAAGGGTGAGAACCTCGAGCCCGAGCGCGCCGTCCAGAACGACTTCCACCGGCTCGTCGACTCGCTGATCAAGCTGCGCCGCGAGGAGCGGTGGGGCCGGCTCTGCCTGTCTCCGGAGACGTTCCGGACGTCACGGCTCTTCAGTGACGTGCCGCGACGGCAGTTCGGGGTCGCGCGTGGTGCGGACGAGAAGTTCGAGTCGGACGAGACGTGTGCGAAGCGAAGCTATGCCGCGATCCGTAAGTCGATCCGGCGCGCCGGCTTCCTCGTCGTCGACCCGAAGGAGAAGTTCGACCCGTCGACCGGTCTCGTCGGCCTCCGCGACTGGGTCGACGAGCTGCGGCTCCGCAAGCGCCGCAAGTGGTGGCTGTGGCTGCTGCTCCTGCCGCTGCTGTTCCTGATCCCCAACTGCGAATCCGAACCGCAGTTCTTCGGCGCGTCGATCGAGACCCGCAGCTTCGTGCTGTTGATCGACCGCAGCTCCAGCATGCAGGAGCACTTCGCCGCGCTGCGCGCTGAGGCGTTCCGTCTTCTCGACGAGATCAGCAAGAACGGTGGCGCGTGCGCGGACATCATCTCCTACTGCGGCAGCGCGGAGGCCTGCCTCGGTGAGATCCAGGAGATCGACGAGACGACGCGGCCGAAGCTCGAGCGGTTCTTGCACGGTCTGTCGCCCGGCGGGGGCACCGTGCTCAAGAACGCGATCGACATGGCGGCGGCCGAGATCGCCCGGCACGAGAAGCCGACGACGCTCATCGTCCTCACCGACGCCGAGGACAGCAGTATCCCGTTCATGGTGCAAGACCGCGAGGCCACGCTGAAGGGCTTTGCGGACGTCGAGATCCACAGCATTGCGATGACCCCTCGCTTGTTCGGGCCGCAGACGCAGGCGGCCGTGCCGAACGGCGGCAGTGAAGAGAAGTTCTCCGAGCTCGCGGAGATGCTCGGCGGACGCTTCGGTGCCGCGAAGGAGACGAAATGATTCCCAACGAGACGATCCAGTCGATCAACGACGTGCGCGAGGCGTTTCTCGCGGCGCTCGACGGCATTCGTGACGTGCCGAGCTTCGCGACGTTGACGTCGACGTCGCAGGACCTCTCTGCCGACTTCGCGCGCATCGGCGAGACCGCGCGCAAGCCCAACGTGCAGAAGCCGTGCACCGGCGAGATGACCTGCGCGATCATCGGCTCGAGTGGTCACGGCAAGACCACGATCCTCGACGAGATGTTTCCGCATCTCTCCGAACGCGGCTGGCTCGAGACCGACGTCACGGACACGACGTCGCAGGCGCTGCGCGTGCGCTGGGCGGATCCCGGCGACCCGCGCGCCGACGAGGTCAGCGTCTCGTCGTGGAGCATCGAGCAGCTCAAGCAGCTCATGAACCACGAGACCGTCCGAGAGCAGAACGACAAGGACGCGATCGAGGTCACGTATCTCGAGAACGCCGTCATCGTCGATGGCACGAACACGACGCTCGACCCGAAGGACCTCGCCGAGTGGCGGTATCCGCGTCGCGTCGAGCTCGAACCGTTCGCGCAGCCCTACCAGGTGCCGTCCGACAAGGCGCGCGACCAGCGCTTCATCCGCTCGCTGACGGTCAAGGAGCAGTCCGCGGTCATGGAGACCGGACCGATCCTCGAGCACATGGGGCGGCCGTACGACGCGCTGCAGCTGCGCGCGCTCGTCGGTGAGGTCGCGCTGCGGGACTCCTACGATCGCATTCTCGGCTGGGCCGACGGCGACGAGGACCAGGTCCGCAAGCTGAGCTTCGTCGACACGCCGGGGCTCGGCGTCGGCTCGGTCGTCAAGGACGAAGCGCTGCGTCACTTCTTGGGCAAGAAGAGCAACCAGATCGCGCTCGAGCTGCTGCGCAACGACGAGCTCGACATCGTGCTGCACCTCGTGCTGTGTGGGCAGAAGTCGCAGTTCGACACGCTGTGGACCGAGATCGAGCGAGAGTGGGGCCGGGCCGAGATGGAGGGGATCGCTGGCCGGTTGATCCTCGCGATCAACGGCATGAACATCTACTTCACGAACCCGGACGTGCGCGCGAAGTACACCGACCCGGCGACGACCGAGCGCGAGGGTGATCACTTCGCGGCGACCCTCGAGGACAACATCCTGCAGCGCATGAGTCCGCGCGGGCAGATGCGTCCAGCGCGGATCTGTTTTCTCGACTCGAAGAACATCGTCGACGCGTTCGGCGACTACGCCGAGTTCTACGGCAGGCATCGCAAGACGATGGAGGCGTGGTCGGAGCCGGGCGGCCCCGGACACGACACGCTGCAGCGACTTGGGTGCCTCGAGTCGTTCCGCGACAACATCGATGCGCTGTCGGATCCGGAGGACCGTGGGCAGGGCTATCTGATACGCCAGACTCTCGACCTCGTTGCGGAGGAAGGCGAAGCGATCCTCGTTCGCAAGCACCTCGTGCGCACCGGCCTCCTCAAGCAGATCGGGGCGCTGCACGAGTTGCTGTCGCGCTTCTACGACACCGAGGGGCGACTCAACACGGCGGCCGCGAACGAGGCGCTCGCGCAGTGCCTGTCCTTCCTCGACAAGAACGATCTCGCGACGATCGAGCGCTTCGCCGAGAGCGAGTTCGATCCGTACATCGACGGCATCGTCCCGGCCGAAGACGACGACGCCGGAGACGACTGGGTGCCGGTGGCGTTCGGTCGTACGAGCGAGCTGGTCAAACAGGCAATAGTCGACGCGGGCGGCGGCAAGATCCCGCAGGCGATCTGGACCGAGTTCTGTCGGGTGTTCGATCGGCAGTGCGAGCAGTGGGCGCGGCGTTGGGGGTATCACGATACCGACCTCGCGCCACCGCCGGATTGCGCGGTCGGCACGCGCGACCTCGTCGTGCACTGCCTCAAGGTGCATACCCGTGAGATTCTGTTCCAGCTGCTGACGCGGGAGTCGTCGTCCGACGGCGGGACTTCGCTGACGCAGGACGAAGACGACCGCGCACAGATCGCCGCGATCCTGCGCTCGCTCGAGACCGCCAAGACCGCGGGCCAGCGCGCCTGCACGACGCACGGAGTCGACGCATGAAGCGCAACGGAACCACCGTGGACAGCCACTGCTACCACTGGATCGTGCTGCCGAACACCGGCATCCAGATCTGCCGCAACTTCCCGATTGCGACCGCCCTCGTGCAGGAGGCGGAGAAGCTGTTCGAGTCGGCGTCGAAGCTCGCCGGCAAGCAAACCGAGAACGAGGTGCTGCGGCTGATCGACGAGCACATCGCGTGCAACCGCGATCTCGAAGCGACGCCGTGGATCCAGGCGGACCCGAACGAGTTCGTCTTCTACCGGCTGACGCGCGCGGGCGGCGAGCTGCAGCTCGACCTCGTGATCGACACGCTCAACGGCGCGGGCGCACAGGCCGGCAACCGCATTCCGCTGCGCGTCGAAGGCGGGCGCGGCCTGTCGTGGAAGCGTCCCGATCCGCTCGCGGAGATCTACGTCGAGCACCACGAGAATGCGCGCAACGAGATCGGCAGCCTGATCGTCGATTTCGGCAACACCGGTAGTGCGTTCGTGTTCTCGCGTGACGGCGCGGGCCCGCTGCAGGCGCGCATCGTCGAGGCGAACAATCCGTTCGATCCGGACTACCGCTCGCGTGGTGGCCATGAGGCGAACGTGCTGCGTTCGAACATGATCGTCCTGCGCGTGTCGCCCAACGAGCACGAGACGCCGTGGCTCGTGCTCGGCGAGCGCGCCGAGGAGTTGATCCGCCGGCACCCGCTGACGAGCTATCTCTACGCGCCCAAGAAATACGTGCGCGAATGGCCGGACCGCCTGCGCGCGCCCGAGCCGACGATGAAGTTCCGCGGCGTGGCCGGCCAGCGCGTCGGCCTGCACCCGATGCTGCACTTCGTGCGGCGCACGCTCGATCAGATGTTCCAGCACGTGCTGGCGTCGCTGACGAACCCGCAGTTCACGTCGGATGCGCCGGACTTCTACCCGCAGATCCAGCGCGTGATGCTGACGTATCCGCTGACCTGGCGTGAAGTCGATCGGCAGCTGTTCCGCGAGCTCGTGACCGAAACGTCGCAGCGGTTGCTCGCGCACGAGGACGCTCGCCGCGACCAGTTCGAGGTCGAGCTGATCTGTAGTGAGCCCGTCGCCGTTGCGGCCTACGTGCTGTGGGAGACGATCTTCCACTTCGAAGCCGAGAACCTCGCGCTCGCCGCGTCGACGCTCGGCAACACGGCGGGCACGCCGGAGCTGCGCCTGCTCGTGCTCGACATCGGCGGCGGCTCGACGGACGTCGCGTGCGTCGACATCGGCTGGACAGTCAAGCACGAGGACGGCTCGGTCGACGTTTCGTTCCAGATGATCGAGTCGATGCGCTTCAACCGCGCGGGCGATCGCATCTCGCACATTCTCGCGACCGCGGTCTGCGAGTTCTTGCGGGAGAAGTACGGCATCGAGGAGTCGCTCGACTTCTTGGCCGAGTCGTCGGAGCCGTCGTTCACGCTCACGCAGAAGCGCAACGCGGTGTCGATGATCTCGCGCCTCGCCGAGGCCGCGAAGCGCGGCATCGCGAGCGACGACAGGTCGTGGCGTCTCGAAGCCGCCGAGGAGGAGGAACTTCTCGCGTGCCTGTCGCCGCTGCTCGACGGCGACACGTGGAAGGAGAAGGTCGCGCAGCGGCCGTTCCTCGAGATCTCCGAGAGCGCGCTGCGCCAGTGGCTGACCAAGGACACGCAGTCCTTGTCGCTCGAGACCAACGGCGAGCCCGGCTTCCAGGACATCTTCGTCTACCTCGGCGAGCTGCGCCGTTCGCTCGCTGCGAAGGCGCGGGAGCCGCACATGGTAATCCTGTCGGGTCGCACGACGCGCCTCGGCTTCCTCAAGGACCTCGCTGCCCGCGCGCTCAAGCTGCCGATGCACCGTCTGCGCACGCTCGCCGAGATCCTGCCCGACGGCCTGCGCCGCAACGGCCAGCAAAACCTCGACAAGCTCGCCGTCGTCTTCGGTGCGCAGCGCTTCCGCTTCGGCGACCACATCCGCTTCTCCGCGCTGCCCGAAGAGGCGATCTTCAACCGCTACATCGGCACCGTGCGCGAGAGCCGCACGGGTCTGCGGCTCAACAAGATCCTGATCCGTCCGGGTGACTCCTCACCGATGTCGATCAAGGTCCAGGTCGAGCCTGCGCGCGACGTGCGCATCGGTCACGCGTTCCGTGAGAGCGGCAGCGCGCAGGTCATCGCGAATTTGTCGAACACCTCGCACAACGAGTCGTTCGAGGTCGAGCTCGACGTGCTCGACGACTTCTCGGTGCGCATGTCGAACCACGAGCACGTGATCCTCAGTGAGTGGGTGCCCGGTGGTAACGACATCATCGTCGACAACTTCAACGACACCGGGCGCATCGACTGCGAGCCGAAGGGTCTTCTGGCGGGGGTGGTCGAGGGGAATCGCGGGGAGTGGATGAGGGAAGAGCGGTAGGGGGGGAGTCACCCTGCCGGGCTCCGTTGCCCGCCGTGACTCGTCGGTCGACCGATGGGTTGTGGGTGGGGAGTGGTAGCCAGAGGCGCTCCCTTCGGGAGCCTGCTCGAGACCACCCGGCTTCCGAGCGGCTTGATGTGCTCGGCTCACGTGGTGGCATCCGAAGGAGGCTCTAGTGAAATCCCCTACCCCCGCTCTCGCGGGCGTTCGACGTGCGGGTGTCTGTAAGTCACCGCCCAGCGTCACTCAACGTTTCCACCCGCGTGATGTGCACGAAGTCGCAGTACATCGACCGGTCGGGTAACTCGTCTTCGTTGTCGCTTTCCAGTCCGAGGATCATCGTGCTGCGCATCAAGAACACGAAATTCGGGTTCGTGACGTCGTGCTTCGATCCGTCGGACATGTAGATGCGGAACGGGCTGAAGGGGCGGCGGTCGACGTGGTCGCGGAGTTCTCGGAGTCGCATCGCTTGTTCCATGACGTAGGTATCATAGTCAGGGGAACGACGCGGTGCGGTTCCGCAGCGAATCCGCAGTTCGTCGACTACGGCAACTCCTTCGGTCGCCACAGCGACACGAGTGTCGCCTTCGGCAATCCTCGGCCGAGCTCCGCCCAGTCTTCGATCTCCAAGTCGAAACGCGCGAGCGCGGCCGTCGGCATCCGTTCGTAACTCCCCGCGAGCGCGCTGACCCAGTCGCCGATGCCCGGGTTGTGCGCGACGACCATGATGCTCTCGGCGTCGCCGCCGCGTCGACTCACGACGGCCGCCATCGTCTCGGGGCTCGCGAGATACAGGTCGTCGAAGAACGCGGCCTCGATCTCGCCGCACGTTTCGGTCAATAGCGCGACGGTTTCGCGCGTGCGCTGCGCCGACGAACTCAGAATGCGATTCGGCACCGCGCCCGCGTCGACGAGCACTTGGCCCATGCGTGGCGCGTCGCGTCGTCCGCGCGCGTTCAGAGGGCGCGCGTGGTCGGAGAGTCCGGGGTCACCCCAATCGGACTTGGCGTGTCGGAGTAGCAGCAGCGTTCGCATCGAGGAGCAAGCCTACCGCTCCCAAACCGCATCGCGTTCGATAAGATCGCGGTCGGTGGCTCGATTGTCACCAGGGAAGACCCATGAACGCACCGTCGCGCCGCCTCACTGCTCTGCTGCTCGCTACCTGCCCCGCCCCGTCGTCACTCGCCCAGGCTCCGGGATTCCAGAGCGAGGTGGTCGCCCAAGGTCTCCATCTCGTGAGCGCCATGGCGTTCGCGCCGGATGGGCGGCTGTTCGTCGTCGAGCGACTGACCGGCTACATCAAGGTCGTCGAGCACGGTGCGGTCACCGGTGTGTGGGGCCACGTGCCCGTGTCGTCGTCCGAGTTCGAATCGCGGGGTCTGCTCGGAATCGCGATCGATCCCGACTTCCTGCGGAACGGCCACGTCTACGTCTCGGCTTCGAATCGCATCGGCACGGACGACAACTCCGTCGTGCGGCTGACGGAGGTCGGCGGAGTCGGCGTCAACCCGACGGATCTCGGACCCTCGATGTTCGCCAGCGTGATCCACAACATCGGTCCGCTCACGTTTGGCGTCGACGGCAAGCTCTATGTGCATACGGGGGACGCGCTCGCGTCGTCGACCGGGCAGAACCTGGACTCGCCGCACGGCAAGGTGTTTCGCATGAACGCGCCGGACGGCTCGATCCCGGCGGACAACCCGTTCGGTCCAGCGAGCTACGTGTGGACCTACGGACATCGCAATGCGTTCGGGCTCGCGGTGCATCCGCTGAGCGGCGTGATCTACGAAGTCGAAAACGGCGCGGCCGGCGCGGACGAAGTGAATCGTCTGATCGCGGGTGGCAACTACGGCTGGGTCACGCACGAGGGCATGGAGGTCGTGCCGGATCCGCTGACGGAAGATCCGATCCACACGTGGTCGCCGCCGATCGGGCCGACCGGCGCGTGCTTCTACTCGGGCGCGCTCTACCCCGCGGCGTTCCGCAACGCGCTGTTCCTCGGCGACTGGAATCGCGGACACCTCACGGCGCTGGAGCTCGACACCGCTGGACTGAGCGTGCTGTCCGAGACGACGGTGTTCGACTACGACCGCGAGCTGTTCGGCGTGGTCGACGGTCCGGACGGCAACCTGTGGACGTTGACGACGACGGGGTCCAACCGGGGCGCGGACCGGATCGAACGCGTCGTGCACGCGAACGCACCGTTCCCGGCGGTCGCGATCGGCGCGACGAGTCGGGTCGCGGTCGGTGCGAGTCTGACGGTCGGCGTGACGGCGAATCCGGGGGATCCTGGCGTCAGCTGGGTCGGCTTCTCCGCATTGCCTGCTGCGGTGCCGACGGTGTTCGGCGACTTTTGGGTGCCGTCTCAGATTGTCCTGCCGTCGTTCAACGTGGGGTCGGACGGCCGGCACTACGTCGGGCTGTCGCTGCCCAACGACTCGTCGCTCGTCGCGAGCACGCTCCACGTGCAGGCGGCAACGCTGTCGAGCGGCGCGATCACGCTGACGAACGCGGACTCGGTCAAGCTGCACTGACCGTCGGCGGGACGGGCGAGGTCGAGGTTTTTCGGGGCCGGGCGAAACAGGGCCCGGTGGAGCGGGAAACGGGTCCGTGTCCCCACACGCTCCCGAATCCGACTACCCTCAGACCCGCTCGACCCCGATGCAGTCTCCGATACTCCTCCCGTTCTCCCTCTCCGTCTGCGCGCTCCTCGTCACTCCGTCGCTTGCGCAGCAGCGCTATTCGACCGGCAGCTTCGAAGCTCCCGAGTTCTCGCTCGGTACGTTGCCGGGTCCCGATCTGTTCTCCGGCCAGGACGGCTGGATCCTCCTGGGCGGTAGCCCCGCTTCCGCACAGATCCAGTCGAACATCGTGCGCAGCGGGTCGCAGGCCGTGACCTGGGACGCGGCCGCACTCGGGGCCGGCGGTGGGTTCGGCGAGCTGCGCCGCAACGCGCTGTTCTCGCACGCACAAGACGAGGTCTTGGAGATCACGTTCGACTTCATGATCGAAGCGTCCGCGCAGCCGACCGAGGCGTGGATCGTCATCACGCAGTACGCGCCGATCCCGTGCAGCGAGCAGTTCCGTTGGCTCGTCAAGGGCGACGGCGAAGTGTGGATCCGCCAAGGCACGAACTGCGCGAGCGGTACGACGTTCTCGCACACCGGCGTGTTCCTGCCCAAGGACACGTGGCTGCATGCGCGCACTGTCGTGGATGCGACCAACGACCTTGTCGAGCTATGGATCGACGGGGTTCCGATCGCGCAGTCCAACGTCACGGCTTTCGCGCCATTGCCGGAGCACGGCTTCACGCAGATCTTCTGTGACATCCCCGGCGACGATCGGATGCATCTCGACAACTTCCTCGTGCGCTCCCGACCGCACGACGCGCTCGCGCTCACCGTCGACCTGGAACGCGTCGACTCTGCGGGTCGTGTCGTGACCGAGTTTCGCATGCACGCCGAGGCGTCGCGGGCGTTTCAGCCGTACCTCCTGCTCGCGTCGACTTCGGGATCGAGCCCGGGGACCGCGATCGGCGGCGGGCTGACGCTACCGCTGAACGCCGACGGCCTGACGACGGCGATGCTCAGCGCGCTGCCGACTCAGATCTTCGCCGGGTTCCAGTCCGTGTTCGACGCCAACGGATACGCGACGGCGACGTTCGACTCGCAGATTCCGCTGCCGGTGCTGCTCGGCACGACGATGCACTTCGCCTACGTCCCGTTCTTCCCGATGGACGCCGTGTCCGAAGCCGTGGTCGTCGAATGGCAGTAGGGATACTGGCATGACGCTCGAGGCGCTGTTCACCGCGTTCGTCGAGACCGGCGACGAGGCGTCGCTCGAACGGATCTTCCGTCGGTGCGCGCCCGCGCTGCGCCGTCATGCGCGGCGGCTCGGTCACGCCGGTGAAGACGTCGAGGACCTCGTGCAGGAGACGATGGTCACGGCCGTGCAGCGCGCCGACGCGTTCCGTGGGGCGGAGAAGCTGCTCCCGTGGCTCAAGGGCATTCTTGCACGCAAGGCCGCGCACTTCGCGCGCGGGGAGGCGCGGCGCAAGCGCGCGACGCGCGCGTTCGCCGAGCAGCACGATGGCGATGACAGCTCCGCGTCGCCGGGCACGCTCGGCCTCGCCGAGCTGATCGGCCTCGTCGAGGACGCGATCCCAACGCTGCCCGAGAAGTTCCACGAGCCGCTGCGGCTCCAACTGCTCGAAGGCAAGTCGCCGGCCGAGATCGCGCGGGCGCTGTCGATGCCGAGGACGACGGTTCGCGTGCATCTCTACCGAGGGATGCGGTTACTGCGACAGCGCCTGCCGAAGTCGGTCACGCCGGGACTCCTCTTGTTGCTGCTCGCGCCGAGCACGATGGCGATGGTCGGTCGTCCCCGCGTGGGGCGCGTCGCGCTCGCGACCGGCGCTGTCGTGTTCGCGGTGACGGCGGGGTGGTTCAGCCAGGCGGGGTCCTCGGCGAACGATGCGTCCGAGGGCCTTTCGATCGTCGGAGCGATGGCCCAGGCCGGTGCTGTACCGAGTGGAGACACCGATCACGCGCTCGATCGAGACGCTGTCTCCGTCGATCCGGGTTCAGGCGTGGAGCCCGGGCAGCTCGAGGTCGTCGTCCGCTCTGTCGAAGGCGATCCCGTTCCGAGCGTAGGTGTGCGGGTCGTGCCGTCGGGCCGCGACCCGGTCGTGTCGACGCGACGTGCCTGCACGGGTGCCGACGGTCGCGCGGTGCTGCACGGGCTCGACGCTACGGTTGTCGACGTCGTTCTCGATCGTGGTCCGCGCGCGCGCGTGGACCTGGCCGCGGAAGAGTCTGCGGTGTGCAACCTCACCGTGGCTGCCGGTCTCGAGGTGCGCGGACGCATCGTGACAATGGCCGGCAGCCCGGTGCCGCACGCCTCGGTTTGGTTCGGGGATGACACGGACGGTCCGTGGAGCGGACGCGTCGTGGCGACCGCGAACGGATCCGGCGAGTTCTCTCTGCGGCACGTCCCGCGCGGCGCGTTCATCGCGGCGTTCTCCGAGGATCGGTCGCGCAGCGATGTCGTGCGGATCGATGGCGACGCGCCGGTCGAGCTGCGTCTCGGCGAGGGCGGCGGTGTCGTGACAGGGAGAGTGGTCGACCCTGACGGTCAGCCCGTCGCCGACGCGGTCGTGCTCGTCGGCGAGTCGATGGACGGCGCGGCGCTGCGCCTGTCCGATGGCGCCGCCGCGTGGCGCCCGCCGCCGATCGAGCTTCGCACGGATGCGAACGGATCGTTCCGCGCGGCCCGACTCGAGTCGGATTGGCACCCTCTCTACGTGCGTGCGGTCGGCTTTGCCCCGCACGCGCGGGCCGTGCATGTCGACGCGGACACCGAGATCGTCGTGCGGCTCGCGCGCGGTGCACGCGTCGTCGGTCACGTCGTCGACGACGACGGCGTTGGGATCGGCGGGGCCACCGTGGCCTACTGCGAGCTCGCGACGGATCTGCACTGCGAACTCACGAGTGCCGACGACGGAGCGTTCTCGCTGTGGATCCCGGTGGCGTCGCGCGGCACGCTCGTCGCCCGTGCGCGCGGCCACGTTCCGCAGTCACTCGAAATCGCGGGGACGCCGCCGGACTCACTCGACGTTCGATTGCCGAGCCAGCCCCTGGTGCGCGGTCGATTCGTCCGTCGTGGCACGGACGAGGGACTCGCCGGATTCTGGTTCCGGTGCGGGCGCTCGACGCCGGAGCGACTCGACGACGGCTACGTCCTGGTCGAGTCCGGCGCCGAGGGACGATTCGAGACGCCGCCAGTGCGTCATGCGGCGCGCCTGTGGATTCGTGGACCGGGTGAAGTGTTGTGGCGCGACGGACGCGAGTTCGCGCAGTGGAATCGGGACGAGCTGCGCATCGAGGTGCCCACCGACTGGTTCGCGACCGGCTCATTGGAGGGCACGCTGTGTGACGACGACGGTCTGCCCGCGTCTCGGTGCCGGCTGTTCGTGACGTCGCCCGGCGGCATTCCGATGGAGGTCGGCGCGACCGACGCGGCGGGACGCTTCTCGGTGCCCGGCCTTCCGGGCGGCGAGTACGAGCTGTTCGCCGAGAGCACCGGCGCGACGTCTCCCGCGTTCACTGTCGGGACCGTGCAGGTCTCCGTCGGCGAGACCACGCGGCTCGATCGACGCGCGCCGCAGCTCGGGCGCGTGACGCTCGATCTCGCGCGCACGGACGGCCGAGAGCTCGGGGATGCGGTCGTGACGCTCGTCGGCGGCAAGCCGCGACGGCGCTACGCGCTGCTCATGGACGGGCGCGGCACACGGTCGCTCGAACCCGGACGGTACGAACTGTGGGCGATGGGCAGTCGCTTCGCCTGGGTCGAAGGGCATCCGTTCGAAGTTCGACCCGGTGCGCACACCCGCGTCGAGATCGACGTCGCGCCGGCGGTGCGCTGCAAGCTCGCGTTGGCGGGCTTGCCGGAGGTCGCGCCGGACGCGGTCTGGCGATGCCGCGTGGTCGGCTTGGACTCCGGGCAAGAGCACGGGCGCTACACGCTCGCAGGCGACGCGATGCCTTCGCTGGGCGGTGTGTTCCCGATCGGACGGTATCGACTCGAAGTGCACGGGCCGGACGGCGGCAGCTGGGGCGCGGACTTCGCGGTCGAGTCGCTCGAGCCGCGTTGGCGCGCAGCGCCACTCGAGTTGGTGCGCGCGCGGTGACGGTTCCGTTTGCAGAGGGAGCTAGCCGCGGCAGTCCTGGTTTTCGCCCGAGGCTGTTCGGGTCGGAGGCCTACGAGGTCGTATTCCCGTAGCGTGCATCGCTCGAATCTCGCACGGATTGCGGTCGGCGGCCGAGGTCGATGGCTATCCTGAAGCGCATGGCCCACGCCGCGCTGATCGCCCTCTCCATTCTCGCGCTCGCTACTGCGGGCACGGCCCAGCCGAACTCGACAGAGCTGACCGCGCCCGCCGCGGTCGGCATGGACGCGGGCATCCTCGAGGCCGGCGCGGACCTGTTCCGTCGCGGCGTCGAGAACGACGACATGCGCGGCGTGGTCCTGCTCGTCGCGCGGAGGGGCAAGACCGTGCTCCACGCGGCCTACGGCTGGCGCGACGAGGCGAAGCAGAAGCCGATGGAGAAGGACACGCTGTTCCGTCTCGCGTCGAACACGAAGCCGATCGTCGCGACCGCCGTGCTGATGCTCGTGGATGAGGGCAAGATCGATCTGCAGGCGCCGGTCGGTCGCTATCTACCGGCTTTCGAGAACGAGAAGAACCGCGGCCTGACGGTGCATCGGCTGCTCTCGCACACGAGTGGGCTCCGTATCGACAGCCTGTTCCTGTCGCCATTGATGGAGCCGAGCGAGGAGCATCCGGACGCGCCGACGCTGCGGCTCGAAGCGGATCGCTTCGCCGAAGTGGGGCCGAAGGTCGAGCCGGGCACGAGCTACGCGTACAGCAATCCCGGCTTCAACATCCTCGGCGCGCTCGTCGAGGCGGTGTCGGGGCAGCTGCTCGCGGACTTCATCGCCGAGAGAATCTACGCGCCGCTCGGCATGGGCGACTCGTGTCACCACGAGACCGTCGCCGACAACGATCGGATGAGCGCGGTGTTTCGCCGGCGTGGGGACGGGCCGTGGAACGTATCGTGGCGACCCGGTGGCCCACCGACCGTCCCGTTCGTGCGCGCCTCCGGTGGTGGCATCGCCAGCGCGAGCGACTACGCGGTGTTCCTGAACATGTGGTTGGAGGGCGGCACGCTCGGCGCGACGCGCATCTTGAAGAGCGAATCCGTCGGGTTGGCGACGCGGCCGCACACGATGGAGTGCTACGCGCCGAAGGAGCGACGGAAGCGCAACACGTTCTACGGCTACGGCTGGAGCGTGCGGCGCGACCGCGTCTACTCCCATGGAGGCTCGGACGGCACGTGGGCTTGGGTCGATCCGAAGCGGGAGGTGGTCGGCATCGTGTTCACGCAGAGCCCGGGCGGGAAGATCCCGCGCGACCAGTTCCAGCGCGTGGTCGCGGCGTCGATCTACGACTGACGCGCTACCGGCGCCGTCCCTGTCGCTGCAGCACGATCTCGACGCTCGCTTCGCCGTCGCCTACGTCGACCTTCCCGCTCCCCATGACGTGGCCGGAGTCGCGCCAGAGGTGAACGTTCAGCTGCCAGTTGCCGAGTGGCACGTTGCGGATCTCGAACTTGCCATTGCGCGCGAGAGCACCACGCATCGGTGTCCCGTTCTCGCGCGGGACGGTCGGATCGTACGGCGGTCGCGCCCTTACGGGAACGATCGCGGGCACCTTGCCCCCGTCCTTCATCCGGATCGTGCCGCGAATCGTGCCGCTGCCGCGTGGCTGCATGATCACTTCGGGTCCGCGGCCGTCCTTCAACCGTGCGAACACGGTGAGCCCGTGCACGTTCTGCTCTCCGGCCTCGAGATGTTGGCTGAGTTGGTAGAGCCCATCCGGCAGGTCTTCGAACTCGAAGCCGCCGTCCGCTGCGGTCTGCGAACTCGTGCTGTAGTGCCCGCCACCTTCGATCTCGTTCGCGTAGAGCAACAGCCGCGCGTTGCCGATCGGTGCGCCCGCGGCGTCGAGAAGCTTGCCGCGAAGTGTACCGCCTCCCGGCAAGTTCACGATGCGCTCGATGCGGCCGCCGTCGGGGATCGCGAACGGCCCGTCGATGAGCATCGGGCGCCCGTTCGCCTGAACCATGAGGATCGACTCCACGGGTGTGACCGCGTCGAACCCGAACGTGCCATCCGCGGCCGTCGCGGTTTCGTTGGTCTCGTGGGGTTCGTGCGAGAAGTATCGCCGTTGGTCGTCCGACGCGCGAACCGCGATGCGGGCGTTGGGGACGGGCATACCTTTCGCGTCGAAGACACGGCCGGTCAGCACCGCGCCGCGCATCATGTGGTGTACGAGCGCGTCGCGATCGGGATTCACCGCAGGAAGAACTCGCGCATCGCGCGCCGGGGCATAGCCGTCCGCGATCACCTCGACGCCGATCGGCGCGCCGGGGACCAGGTTCTCGTCGCCGGTTTCCCAGTACCCGTCGGTGTCGGTGAAGCGATGCCCTTCCCGACTCCACGTCGCGGAGTACCCGCGCTGCTGCGGTTCGCCCGGCTTCGACTGCACGTGGAACAAGCGCACGCGAAAGTTCTGGAGCGCTTCCCCGGTGGCTGCGTCGACGACCCTTCCCGCGATCCCGGCGGCGGATGGAAGCACGACCTCGAGGTCCTCGTGATCGAACTTCTCGATCGCCACGTTCGTACGCACGATGCCCCGTCCGTAGAACTCGAGGTCGACGTCCTCGGCCGGCAGCCCCTCGAGCCGGAAGCGTCCCTCTTCGTCGGTCTTGCTGCGCTTGTCGATGTACTCGCGCTTGTAGCGCGCGGAGAAGCTGACTCCAGGACGTGGGTTGCCCTCTTCGTCCTTCGCGATGCCGCCGATGAAGCGGCCGCGCGCGAGTCGGATCTCGATGCCGTCGCGCACCGGCTCGTCTTTGGTGAGGAGTAGCACTTGCTGGTTCGGTGCGTGGTCTTCGCTTAGAGCGACCAGCGTCTGATCGCCGAACGGCACGTTCGGAAACTCGAACGAACCGTCATCGCGTGTGATCGCGTCGAGCCGGTTGTAGGCCGCGGGCGAGAATCCGATGTAGAGCTCGATACCCGGGAGAGGTGTCCCTGCCTCGTCGCGGACCCAGCCGGCGACGCGCGCACCGCGCAGCATGACCAGGTCCGGCAGGTCGACTTCATGCTCGCCCTGCACGGTGACGACCGTGGAAGCCTCGACGTAGCCATCGAGCCGGGCATACACGGAGTGGTTCCCGCGCTGCGGATCCAGGTGGTCGAGCTCGTAGCGGCCGCTCGCGTCGGTGATCGCCGCGTTTCGTCTAGTGAAGAACGTGCGCACGTTCGCGCCTTCGATGGGTGCGCCCGACGCGTCGACGACTCGCCCGCGGACGAGGAGCGACGGTCGGAGTTCGAAGTCCGCGCTCGCGGTGCTGCCGGGTCCGTTGGTCTTGGCGATCGCACGGCTTTGGGCGAAGCCCTTTGCGGTCGCGTAGAGGTAGACCTCTTCGCGGTTGGACGCGGCCGTGATGGAGTACTCACCCTCGGAATCCGTGCTGGTCTCGTGCCCCGACGCGCGGATCTCCGCACCTTCGATCGGGGTGCCGTCGACGCTGCGCACGGTGCCGGCAACCGTGCAGTCGCGCTTGTAGAGCGTGACTTCGAGTCGAGGTGGGGCAGCGCCGGCCACGACGAGTTCGGTCTCTCCGTAGCTCACGTGATCCGGTTCCGCGCCGCTGGCCCGGACGACCACGGCGCTCGTCGGGGTCGGCAACGGGCAGCGGAATTCGCCCGCCGAGTCGGACTCCACGGTCTTGTCGTGCTGCGGGTCGCCCTCGGCTTCGTAACCGTGCCACAGGCGGATGCGCACGGAGACGCGTGGGTATGGCTTGCTCCTACCCTGGGTCGTCGTTCCCGTCACGGTCCACTGTTCCGCGACCTCGACGCCGACGCGCTCGGTGGAAGAGGCGTCGTCAGCGGCCTCGTCGTGCGACTCCGTCGCGTCGCCATCCACGGATGCGCTCTCGATCCGTGAGTCGGTCGTGCCGTCGTCGACCGGAGCGACCGGCGGCGCGCTCTCCGATGGGGGCCACACGTACCAGAGTCCGCACGCGATGGCCGCGGCGAGCATGACGAGGAGGAGCCTGCTCATCGCGACAGTGTAGCGTCCTGGTGGGTGCGGGTCAGGCGAACGTCGTTGTCGTTACGGCTCCGTGACGAGGTCGTGGTCCGCCGCGTCCGCGCTCCTGGCGAGGTGGGTTGGCGTGGGCATGGCTTCTGATCGGCCCAGACGGCGACCCTCGATTCGAGCGGACGAGAGTGTTGACGAGCAACGGGATCCTCGGGTCGTTTCCGAGCTGAGCGGGAAGCCGGGTCGCGACGTATGATCCCCGCGTCGCCACGCCCTCGGAGTTCCCATGCCGTTCGTATCGCTCGCCCTTCTCTCCCTCCTCACCGTTCCGCAGGCGCCACAGCCCGAACGGATCACGCGTGACTCGCTCCTCGAGAAGGTGGACTGGCGCGAAGTCGGTCCGTATCGCGGTGGCCGCTCGGCCGCGGTGTGCGGCGTTCCCGGGGACGAGCACACCTACTACATGGGTGCGGCCGGCGGTGGAGTTTGGAAAACCGGCGACTCCGGCAAGTCGTGGCAGAACATCTCCGACGGTACGTTCGGGGGTTCGATTGGTGCGGTCGCGATCGCGCCGTCGGATCCGAACGTGATCTACGTCGGCGGCGGAGAGAAGACCCTGCGTGGCAACGTGTCGCACGGAGACGGGGTCTACAAGTCGACGGATGCGGGACGTACGTGGAAGCACATCGGTCTGCCGGAGTCGCGCCACGTGTGCCGGATTCGCGTGCACCCGACGAATTCCGACGTCGTCTACGCCGCGGCGCTCGGCCATCTGTTCGGCCCCAACGAAGAGCGCGGCGTCTATCGCAGCACCGATGGCGGCACGAGCTGGGAGCGCGTGCTGTTCGTCAGCGACAAGGCCGGCTGCGTCGACCTCTGCATGGACCCGACCAACCCGCGCATCCTGTACGCGACGATCTGGCAGGTGCGGCGGACGCCGTATTCGCTCGACAGCGGTGGCCCCGACTCCGGAATCTACAAGTCGACCGACAGCGGAACGACGTGGGAGAACATCACGCGCAACGAGGGGTTGCCGACCGGCACGATCGGGATCGCGGGCGTCACGGTGTCGCGCTCGAATCCGGACAACGTCTACGCGATCGTCGAGGCGGAGAACGGCGGGGTCTTCCGTTCGCGCGATGCCGGCAAGACTTGGAAGCGGACGAACAAGGAACGATCGCTGCGCCAGCGCGCGTGGTACTACACGCGCATCCAGGCCGATCCCGCGGACGAGAACGCGGTCTACGTGCTCAACGTGCGGTTCTGGAAGTCGCTCGATGGTGGCAAAAACTTCACGGCGATCTCGACGCCGCACGGCGACAATCACGACCTGTGGATCGCGGCCGACGATCCGAAGCGGATGATCCAGGCAAACGACGGCGGTGCGAACGTCTCGCACGACGGCGGCAAGAACTGGTCGCCCCAGGACAACCAGCCGACCGCGCAGATGTATCGCGTGTCCGTCGACAGCGCGGTGCCGTACCGCTTGCTCGGGGGCCAGCAGGACAACTCCGCGCTCCGCATTCGTTCGCGTTCGCTCGTCGGCAGTACGATCGGTGTGCGAGACTGGGATCCGACGGCGGGCGGTGAGAGCGGGCACATCGTCGCGAAGCCCGACGAGCCGGACGTGGTGTTCGGAGGCTCCTACGGCGGCTACCTGACGCGCGTCGATCACCGCACCGGCCAGCGCCGCACCGTGAACGTGTGGCCGGACAACCCGATGGGGGCCGGCGCGGACGTGCAGCGCTTCCGCTTCCAGTGGAACTTCCCGCTGTTCTTCTCGCCGCATGATCCGTCGCTGCTCTACGCGGCTGCGCAGTGCCTCTTCCGCAGCCGCGACGGCGGGGCGAGCTGGGAGCAGATCAGTGACGATCTGACGACGAACGACAAGGACAAGCAGCGCTCGTCCGGTGGGCCGATCACTCAGGACAACACGGGAGTCGAGTACTACTGCACGATCTTCGCCGCGCTCGAGTCGCCGCACGAAAGGGGCGTGCTGTGGTGCGGTTCCGACGACGGCTTGATCCACGTCTCGCGCGACGATGGCAAGACCTGGACCGACGTGACGCCGAACGGGCTGCCGAAGTGGATCCAGATCAACTCGATCGAGGCCCATCCGGAGAATCCGGGCGGGCTCTACGTCGCGGCGACGATGTACAAGTCCGACGACTTCGCACCGTATCTCTACAAGACGACCGACTACGGGGCGTCGTGGACGAAGATCACGGACGGCATCGACGCGCAGCACTTCACGCGTGCGTTGCGGGCCGATCCGCTGCGGCCGGGGATTCTCTACGCCGGAACCGAGCGCGGTGTCTACGTGTCGTTCGACGACGGGGCGAAGTGGCAGCCGCTCCAGGGCGATCTGCCGGTCGTGCCGGTCACGGATCTCGCGGTCCAATCCGACAACCTGATCGCCGCGACGCAGGGACGTGGCTACTGGATCCTCGACGATCTGCAGCTCGTCGGCCAGCTGGCCGAGTACGAGTCGAGCACCGCAAAGCTGTTCGAGCCGCGCGATGCGATGCGTCGGTTCAGTGGCCGTTCGCGCTCGCCCCGCAACGCCGGCACGAATCCGGCGGCCGGTGCCGTGCTGCATTACGTGCTCGCAAGCGAGCCCGATGCCGACGTCGAAGTGCGCCTCGACATCCTCGAAACGGACGGGAGCGTGATTCGCAGCTTCACCCGCAAGCCGGCCGCCGGTGACGACGAGTCGAAGCCGCCGGCTGACCAGCCTGATGACGACCGTCAGCTGACCGCAGACTCGGGTCTCAACACCTTCGAGTGGAACCTGCGGTACGCGAGCGCCGAGAAGTTTCCCAAGCTCGTCATGTGGAACGGCCGCACCGCCGGGCCCGAAGCGGTGCCCGGTGCGTACGAAGCCAAGCTGACCGTCGGAGAATGGTCGCAGACCGTGCCGCTCCGCGTCGTGCCGGACCCGCTGTCGAGTTCGAGCCACGAAGATCGCGTCGCGCAGTTCACGTTCTTGCTCGAGACGCGCGACAAGCTGACGGAGATCCATCGCGGGATTCGCAAGCTCAGAGACGTGCGGACTCAGGTCGCGGATCTCAAGAAGCGCCTGGGCGATCGCGAGGATGCTGCCCAGGTGCTTGCTGCGGCCGATCGGGTCCTCGAGCGAATGAAGGCCGTCGAAGAGGCGCTCTACCAGACGAAGAACCGCAGTCGACAGGACCCGCTGAACTTCCCGATCCGACTCAACGACAAGCTCGCCGGCCTGTTGTCCGTCGCGGGTCGTGGCGATCAGCGCCCGACTCGTCAGTCGTACGAGGTGCGGGCGGCGTTAACGGCCGCCGCCGACGCGGAGCTCGCGACGCTGCAGGAGATCTGGACGCGCGAAGTGCCGGCGCTCAACCGTCTGGTCGAAGATCTCGGACTACCGAGGATCTCGACCGAGAAGTGAGGGCACTTCGTTCGTCGCTGGCGGTTTCGCGGTGTCGGTCTATGCTGCCGGCTCGTTTCGCTCCCGCACGCCGATCATGAAGAAGTCTGCTGTCGTGGCCGTGATGCTCCTCGGCCTGTTTTGTTCCGCTTGCCACAGTCCGCTCGCGTACACCGACGCCGGCACCTACGAGACACATCGCGGCAGGAAGACCGGGAGCAAGCGAGACGGTGTGCTCAAGCAGATCGCATTGTTCATCCCGAATCGGATCGTCGACGCGGTCGACATGGTGCACGCCGGGCTGGCATTGGGCCTCGGCTTGGGTCTCGACGTGCGCGTCACGCGGTGGGGGCAGCTCGCGGCGAGCGCGGATGTCGGCGCGGGCCTGCAGTGGGATGGCCGCGGTCATTCCCCCGCGGTCTATGACGCGCAGGTCACCGGGGCGCTCGGCCCCTGGCGCGGTGGCGCCGGATCTGGCGAGGTCGCGAGCATCCGGGACTTCGAAGTCGGGTTCGGCTTCGGTGGCACCAAGCTGGCGATCGACCTGGCCGAGGTCGCGGACTTCGCGCTCGGCTGGTTCTTCATCGACATCCTCGAAGACGACTACGGTCGTCGCTAGTGCCCCGCGTCCGAGGTCCGCATCATAAGTAACCGGCCATTCGACCCGCTCGCCGCGTTGCTGCTCCTCAACTTGTCCACTGACAAGCCATGTCGTCGCAGCGCCTTGCGAGCGAACCCCAGGAACACCGACATACGCAACGCACTTCAGCGACACCCCACTAG
>JANQJF010000001.1 GCA_028281765.1 Planctomycetota bacterium
GCTGATGTTCGTCACATATGTCGCCGCCCCTACGCTCCGCTCACTACGTCGCATCTCCTCAACTTGTCCACTGACAAGCCATGTCGTCGCCGCTCCTTATGACCGAAACGTAGGAACACCGGCATACGCACCGAACATCAGCGACACCCCACTAGCGCCACACGGCCGTAGCACCCATCCGCGCGAACCCGTAGTCTCGCTGCTCCATGCAGTACGGCTTCGTTCTGGACCATCGCAAGTGCATCGGCTGCCACGCCTGCACGACGGCCTGCAAGTCGGAGAACGACGTCCCGGTTGGCGACTTCCGCACGTGGGTGAAGTACACCGAGATCGGGACTTTTCCGCAGGTGAAGCGGCACTTCACGGTGCTCCGGTGCAACCACTGCACGTCCGCGCCGTGCGTGTCGATCTGCCCCGTGACCGCGCTCGACAAGCGGGACGACGGCATCGTCGACCTCGACAAGGACGCGTGCATCGGGTGCAAGGCGTGCATGCAGGCGTGCCCCTACGACGCGATCTACCTCAACGAGGACACAGGCGGCGCCGAGAAGTGTCACTACTGCGCGCATCGCGTCGAGCAGAACCTGAAGCCCGCGTGCGTCGTCGTGTGTCCCGAGGAAGCCATCGTCGCGGGTGACCTCCACGACGAGAACAGCGAGATCGCGCAGCTCGCGGCGATGCAGCAATCGGTCGTGCGTCGCCCCGAGCAGAACACCGGTCCCAACGTGCACTACCTCGGCACCGACCCGGTGTCGCTGCATCCCGGCCGCGCGCGCGAACCGGACACCTACCTGTGGAGCGAGCGTCGCTTGCCGCCACCGGACTATCCGGACGTCGTCGGATTCGACGTCGAGCCGGAGGCGCGCACGGTTCTCGACGTCAACCACAAGGTGCACTGGGGTCCGAAGGTCTCCGCGTATCTCGTGACGAAGGGCATCGCCGCGGGCGCCGGCCTGATCGCGCCGTTCTCCGTCGCGCTCGGTTTCGTCGGTGGCGCGGTGTGGGCGCCAGAACTCTTCGCGCTGATCTTCACCGCGCTCACGACCGTCCTGCTGGTCGCGGACCTCAGGCGACCGAGCAAGTTCTTCCGCCTGCTCACGCGACCGAACACGACGTCGTGGTTGGTCAAGGGCGGCTGGGTGCTGATGGGCTACTCGGGCGTCACGACCGTGATCTTGATCGCGCGGTTCTTCGAGGCCCATGCGCTCGCCGATGGGTTGCGCTATCCGAACGCGTTCCTCGGCTTGATGACGGCGATCTACACGGCGTTCCTGTTCGCTCAGTGCGAGGGCCGCGACCTGTGGCAGAACACCGGCCGCCTCACGGTTCACCTGACCGTGCAGGCGCTGATGTGCGGTTCGCTCGCGCTCCTGCCGATCGCGTGCGCAGTCGGTGGTGACGCCGGTCTGCTCGCGCTGATCGCGTTGCTCGCGACCGGCGTGCACGTCGTGCTCTCGTGGCTCGAGTTGATCCCGCACGGGACCGAGAACTCGAAGCAGGCCGCGAGCCTCCTCCTGCGGATCCCGTGGACCAAGGACTCGTCGCTCGGCGCGTTCCAGATCGGACTCGTCGGCAGCGTGCTCGCCAGCCTGGTCGCGTTCACGGTCGTCGTGACCGGTGCGCCGGCCGCGAGCCTCCTCACCTCGGTGGTTGCCGCGATCGGCTTCCTCGGACTGTTCTTCTACGAGCAGGCGTTCGTCCGCGCTGCCCAGATCCCGCCGCTCTCCTGAGGCTCCCACGATGACCGACCGCACGATGCCTGAGAAGGTGATGAACGTCACGCCTCTCGAGTCCTTCCCGCCGCCGGAGAAGTGGGACGACTGGACCGAGCTCGACGCCAAGGCCTGGCCGCGCCGCGTCGAGAAGCACTACTCGCTCGTGCCGACGATCTGCTTCAACTGCGAAGCCGCGTGCGGCCTGGTCGCCTACGTCGATCACGACACCGGCGACGTGCGCAAGGTCGAGGGCAACCCGTATCACCCGGGATCGCGCGGCCGCAACTGCGCGAAGGGACCCGCGACCCTCAACCAGATCCACGACCCCGACCGCATCATGTATCCGATGAAGCGCGTCGGCCCGCGCGGCAGCGGCAAGTTCGAGCGCGTGAGCTGGGACGAGGTGCTCGAAGATCTCGGCGGCCGCATCCGCAAGGCGATCCAGGAGAAGCGGCTGACCGAGGTCATGTACCACATCGGTCGCCCCGGCGCCGACGGCTACATGGACCGTGTGCTGCAAGCCTGGGGCGTCGACGGCCACAACAGCCACACGAACGTTTGCTCCGCGTCCGCGCGCTTGGGATACACGCTGATGACGGGCCACGACCGCCCGTCGCCGGACTACGCGAACGCCAAGTTCATTCTGCTGATCTCGGCGCATCTCGAGACCGGGCACTACTTCAACCCGCACGCGCAGCGCATCCAGGAGGCCAAGATGGCCGGCGCCAAGATCGCGGTGTGGGACGTGCGCTTGTCGAACACCGCGAGCATGGCGGACCACTGGGTCGCGCCGCGGCCCGGCACCGAGGCGTACCTGCTGCTCGGCATCGCCCGCGCGATTCTCGAGGAAGGCCTGCAGAACGACACCTTCCTGCGGCAGTGGGCCGACTGGCGTGGCTGGCTCGAGGGCCATGGCCAGGCCGGCGGCAGGTACGAGGACTTCGTGCGCGGGATGCGCGAGCACTATGCGGAGTACACTCCGGGCGCCGTCGCGGACGAGTGCGGCATCGACGAGAGCATCGTCACGACGCTCGCGCGCCAGATCGCCGAAGCCGGGTCCGCGTTCAGTGCGCACATCTGGCGCAGCACCGCGAGCGCGAACGAAGGCGGCTGGGAGGTCGCGCGCACGCTGTCTCTCGTGTCGACGCTCGTCGGCGCGATCGGCACGAAGGGCGGCACGAACCCCAACGGTTGGAACAAGTTCGTCGCGAAGCCGTTCGCCGCGCGTGGCCCCCAAGAGGTGTGGAGCGAGCTGCTCTACCCGCGCGAGTGGCCGCTCTCCCACCACGAGCTCTCCTTTCTGCTCCCCCATTTGCTGAAGACCGGTCGCGGCAAACTCGACACGTACTTCACCCGCGTCTACAACCCCGTGTGGACGAACCCGGACGGCCTCGTGTGGATCGAGGCGCTGCGAGACGAAGAGCTCGTCGGGTGCCATGCGGCGCTCACTCCGGTCTGGAACGAGACGGCCCGTTGGGCCGACTACGTGCTGCCGATGGGCGTCGCGACCGAGCGTCACGACCTGATGAGTCAGGAGACGCACGCCGCGAAGTGGATCGGCTTCCGTCAGCCGGTGCTGCGGCGCTATCGCGAATCGCGCGGCGAGACCTTCGAGTGGACCTACGAAGCGAATCCCGGCGAAGTCTGGGAAGAGGACGAGTTCTGGATCGCGCTCAGTTGGAAGATCGATCCGGACGGGGAGCTCGGCATTCGCAAGTTCTTCGAATCGCCGTATCGCGAAGGCGAGCGGATCACGATCGAGGAGTACTACCGTTGGATCTTCGAGAACTCCGTGCCGGGGCTGCCGGAGGCCGCTGCTGCGGCCGGCTGCACGCCGTACGAGTACATGTGCAAGACCGGCGCGTTCACGGTCGAGGACGAGGTCTACGAGACCTACGCCCACCCGCTCGGTGACGAGGCGCTCGAGGGCTGCGAGCGCGACGAGGATGCCGGGGTCGTCCGCCGCGACGGCAAGCTCGTCGGCGTGCTCGACGCGGACGGCACGGCGCGTGTCGGCTTCCCGACGCCGAGCAAGCGCATCGAGATCTTCTCGCCGATGATGGCCGAGTGGCGCTGGCCCGAGCACGCCGACCCGGGCTACATCAAGAGCCACGTCCACGAGGAGGAGCTCGACCGCAGCAACGACGAATGCGTGCTCGTGTCGACATTCCGCCTGCCGACGCTGATCCACACCCGGTCCGCGAACTCCAAATGGCTGACCGAGCTTTCGAACACGAACCCGGTCTGGATCCACCCGAGCGACGCCCAGCGTCTCGGCGTTCGCACCGGTGACCTACTCAAGGTCGAAACCCGGATCGGCTATTACGTCAACAAGGCCTGGGTCACCGAAGGCGTCCGTCCCGGCCTCGTCGCCTGCAGCCACCACATGGGCCGCTTCCGGCAGAAGGGCGAAACGCACGGCGTGAACCGCTGGCAGCAGCACGAGTCCGACATCGTGTCGCAGGGCGACGGGATCTACCGGATCGAGCGCACGGGGACCGTCGAGGCCTTCGAAAGTGACGATCGTGACAGCAAGCGGGTGTGGTGGCGCGACGGCGGGGTTCACCAGAACTTCACGTTCCCGGTCCAGCCCGACCCGATTTCGGGAATGCACTGCTGGCACCAGAAGGTCCGCGTGACGAAGGCCGGCCCGGACGACAAGTACGGCGACACGGTGGTCGACACGAACAAGTCGATGGCCGTGTTCGAGGAATGGCTCGCCCGCACGCGACCGGCCCCAGGACCCGGCAACCTACGTCGACCGCTGCACCTGAAGCGCGTGGTCCGCCCCGTGGACGCGGCCTACCAGCTCGACGAATAGCGCCTTTCTCGAGCCTTGAATTCGTTGCGTCGCGGCCGTCGCCGTCATACTTTTGGCGCCATATTCTGCGGTTGGGAATCACAACGACCGCAACTCGAACAAAGGAAACCTCTCGAGATGCGTAAACTCGCGCTTGGTCTCGCGCTCCTCTGTGGCGCGCTGTTCACCGGCTGCATGGCTGGTCCTCACCAGCTCCAACGTACGGTGGATGACTGGGATCGTAAGATGTACGTCGAAAACCCGTGGCTCGACGCCGCCCTGTGGGTCGTCCCGGTCATTCCGTTCGCGCACTTCGGCGCGGGCATCGGCGACTTCTTCGTCACCGACGCCTACACCTTCTGGGTGAAGGACGCGTTCTCCGGCGAAAAGGGCACTGGCTTCCGCCACTCGGATGTCCCGGCTGAAAAGTCGATGGGCAGCCTCCTCGGCGACGGCAAGTTCCTCGAGATCGCTGGCGAATAAGGCACGATCCTGAGTCACGAAGCGGTGTCGCGTCAGCGGCGCCGCTTCGTGCTTTAAGGGCGAAACGGGGATCGATCCGAGTCAGCCGAGGCTGTCCCGGACGCCCCGCTCCTGCAGCTCGACGAGCAGTCTTGCGTGCGCACGCAGGAACTCGCGGCGCGCCGCCTTCGCATCCGAGAAGCCGAGTTCCTTCGCGATGTCCGGGAACTGCAGCTCCTCGAGGAGCCGCAGTTCGAGCAGCGCCCGCTCTCGCGTGCCGAACAGCTGCATCGTGTCCTGCACGACGCGCACCTGCTCGAGCAGCGCCGCGTTGGTCTGGGGGGACGAGTCCCCTTCGTCCGCGAGCTCCGGACGCGCCGACTCCTCATCGGCCTCCTGGGCCTGGTTGCGTCGGTTGTCGCGCCGCCCGGCTTCGTAGTGCCGGATCGCGTCCGTAATCCGGTGCCGAACGACGGTCGCGAGGTAGCGGATGAAGCCCTCTTCGGAGTCGAACTCGGTCGTCTCCATCGAGCGCACGACGCCGGACAGCACGTCCTGCGTGACGTCGCCGGTGCTGAACGCCGCGAGCATCCAGCGGTGGCGGCGTCGGAAGTCGTGCTGCAGTTGGGCGTGCACGATCGCTCGCACCTTCGGGTAGACAGCGCGGACGATTTCGTCCTGGGCGGACACGTCGCCCCCGACAGCTCGTTCGAGCTGCGACCAGATCGCGGATTCGGTCACGGTGAGAACCTCAGGGCAGCGTCATTACGAGAGGATACGAACCGGCGAAGTCGTTGGGCACACCGCCGAAGATGAATGGCGGGCGCGCGGCGAACCACTGGCACGGCACCTGCAGACCGAGTGGCCCGGTCGGCAGGTTGAGCACGAACTCGGTCGGGTCGCCGTCGAACGGATTGCTCGGGTCACGGACGAAGCCCGCGCTCGCGCCCGGGAACGGCAGCAGCTGGAACACGGCGAACCCACCGGTGCCGGACTCCGGCCAGCCGATGGCGTAGGTGCGGAACACCGGCTGGGTGCCCTGCACGCTGCGGAAGCCGCTGCAGTTGACGGTGTACGGCAGGATCGGCGGCGGCGGCGACCACGTCGGGATCGCGAAGCGCAGGGTGTGACGCCCCGGGTTCCCCCCGTCGATCGGTCCCGGATCCAGCGAGCAGATCGCATCGACGATGTCGACGTCGAGCAGTCCGATGTCCTCGGAGACCTTGTCGCCGTTCGGATACTTGACCTCCGTCGCGATCGAACCGCCGCCCCCTCCGGTGAACGAGATGCCGAGCGCGCCGTAGTTCAGGAACATCAGCGGGTCCTGGCCGACGGCGTCCGAGGAGAACACGAGGAACCCCTTGCCTTCGTCGACGCAGAGCGCCGTGAGCTCGTCGTCCACGTCCAGGCCGAGGACAGTGTGCGTCACGAACACCGACGGCGTCGTCCACGCCATTTGCGTCGTGTTCCACTGGGTGCGCAGAATCGTCGCCCCGCTCGGAGTCTCGCCGCCCCACCAGGCCGCGGGGATGTTGGACGCCGTCGCGCTGGTCACGGAGAAGTAGAACCGCCGCGGGCCCGCGGGGAACAGATTCACGATCGTCGGGTCGAGGCGCAGCGACGGGATGTTGACGTCGAGCGCGTCGATTTCACTGTCGTCGGTCGGCGTGAACGCCAGTCCCGTCTCGGTGCTGTCGTTGGATCGCATCGTGACCCCGACCATCTCCGGTGGCAGCGGCACGCCCGGTCCCTGGAACACGTAGCTGAAGATGTCCGCGCCAGCACCGCCGGCGTTCGCTTCTTCGGTCGCGAACACGTTGCCGTTCGGGGTCGGTCGACCGGTCACGCCTCGCCGCACCGAGAAGATCAGCGAACCCCAATTCGGGCCGCTCGCCTGCACGACGCCACCCGGCCCCATCAGCAGAACGTCGAATCCGCCCGACATCGCGTCGATGTCGACCGGTGCCGAGGGCGTGCCCCCTGGTCGGTTCGGGTCGTAAAGTACGGCGGCCTTGCTGTAGTCCGGCCGGTTGGCACCCGAGAACGAATTCTGCCACAGTCCCGGCGGGATCTGGTGGAATCCGTCGCGGCGGAGCAGGAGCTCCTCGCAGTCCAGACCCGACGCATCGCCATCCGCGACCGACATCGACGTGGACGCCCCGGCGAACGGGCCGAAGGATTCGACGGTCGTGAGACCCTGCGCCGCGGCGGGAACGACGGCCAGCAAGCCGGCGAGTGGGATCGAGTGGATGGTGTTCATGGCAGCTCCGTGTCCGCTCAGCGAAGAACCGCCGCGCGCGACCCAGAAAAAGTCGAAGCCGGTCTATTTTCGCAGACCTGGCGCCAGTCGGGACTGCAGGCGCGAGAGAAACTTGCGGAGCTGACGCGTCGGCAGCGGCCCGAGACCCCGTTCTCCGCCCAACATCTCCACCATCTTCGCCAAGTTGCCGATCTGCGTCGGGTTCAGCGGGTCCCCCGCGAGAAGCGCAAGGTGGTATGCCATCGCGGTATCCATGTCATCCGAGCGGATCGCGTGGACCACCTGCCGGCTCACCGCAACGAGCTTACGGTAGTCCTCGGGGGCCAGTTCAGCCGCCTTGTCGTAGCGCGCGAGCGCGGCCTCCCCGCACTCCTCCGTGCGCTCGAAGTCGTTCTGGCGTCGGACCTCCAGAGCCTCGAAGAGAGCCACGTTGCCGAGCGCGAACGGTCGGCGCCAGGCGTGTGCGGGCCGCGCCGAGAAGTCGAGGCTCTTGGCCATGCCGATGGCTTCGTCGTACTCGCCCCGCTCGGCGTAGAGATGCGCGAGGTGGTAGCGCGTGTTCCACAGCCACGGACGCAGCGTCAGCGCGTGCACGAACTGCGCCTCGGCTTCGTCGAGGAATCCCCGACGATGGTACGCGACGCCGAGGTTGTGCACGGGACCGTGTCGATCGGGTCGCAGCTCGTTGGACTCCTGCAGTGGTTCGATCGCGCGCTCGTAGTCGCCGAGTGCCAGCAGCGCCGCGCCGATCGTCGCGCGCGTGCGTGCCGTCGGGTGCCCGTAGTGCCCCTCCAGCCACAGCGCCTCGTCGCGCGCCTTGCGGTAGGCGGCAGGTCGTGCATCCCCCTTCGCGTGCTCCCCGAACCCGAGTAGCGCGAGCAACCGAAGATCCCGCGCCGGCAGGTAGTCTTCGGCGGCCACGTCGAGATGTGCCAACGCGCGCTCGGCGAACCCCGCGAGGTGTCGGTTGCGCAGCTCGTGAAAACCCGCAACGAAGTGCTCGGCAGGCGTGTTCGGTTCGTTCTCGAGCGAGGCCAGGTCGACCGACAAGGCGCCACGAGCGTCGGGATCCATCGCGGCGTAGCGGGCCGCGACTTCGCGCACGTACGCGCTCTCGGTCTGCGTCGCGAGCCAATCGAAGTCCTCGGCCGCGCGTTCGGGATCACCGGCTCGGCCCCGATCGACGAACAGCGCGGCTCGGAGCACGCGGATCGGTAGGTCGTCCGGGTCCAGCTCGAGAATGCGAGACAGCACGTCGACGTCGCGCGTGCGCTCCTCGACGGGCACGAGCAGCCGTCGATCCGGATCCCCTTCGATCGCGAGCAGCGCCGGGATCGTGCGGAGCAAGGCCTCTCGTTCCGTGCGCCGCGATTCGGAACGCGCATCGAGCCACAGCGGAAGGGCGATCGACACGGCGAGAAGTGCGACGGCGGCGCCGACGACCGCGAGCGCGCGAGCCGGCTGACGCCGGATGCGCCGCCAGGCGCGGGTCGGACGGCTGAGTGGTCGCGCCGAGACCGGGCGGTGCTCGAGGAACGCGGACAGGTCGTCGACGAATGCCTGCATCGACGGGTATCGCCGGGCAGCGTCCCGTTCGAGCCCGCGATCGAGGATGGCTTCGAGGTCGCGCGGCAGACCCGGTCGCACCTTCCGCGCGGGCGTCGGATCGTCCCGCTGGATCCTCATGAGCAGATCCGGTAGGTCGCTGCCTTCGAACGGCGCGCGCAGCGTGACGAGGTGGTAGAGCGTGGCCGTTAAGCCGTACACGTCCACCGTGGGATCCGTTGCGATGCCCGACGCCTGCTCGGGCGCCATGTAGAGCGGAGTGCCGATCGGCGAATCGGCGGCGGTCAAAGTGGCGTCGCCGACACGACGCGCGAGACCGAAGTCGAGCAACACCGCCGTGCCGTCGCGGCGGATGAAGATGTTGGACGGCTTCACGTCGCGGTGGAGGACGTTGGCCGCGTGCGCCGCGGCGAGCGCGCGTCCGATGTCCGCGATCCATCCGACCACCAGCCGGAGGACGTTCTGCTCCGGCAACTCCGTCGTCGCGAGCGAAGCGACGATCCACGCCGAGTCCTCGAACAGCTGCTCGACGTCGATCGCGCGCGCCTGCTCGGACGCGAAGTCGAGGACCTCCGCGAGCGACCGGCCCTGCAGCAGGTCCGTGACGAGATACAGCGTCCCCCGAGAACGCCCACAGTCGTGAATCGCGAGGATGTTGGGGTGCGCGAGGTCCGCGAGAGTCTCGACTTCGCGGGCGAATCGCTGCTCGGTGTTCGGGAGCGCCTGCGCGTGGTCGTGCAGCACCTTGACGGCGACCTGCCGCTTCAGCTGCAGGTCCGTGGCACCGTACACGGCCCCCATCGCCCCCATCCCGAGGCGGCGTTCGAGCCGGTATCGATCGCTGACGGCGGTGCCCAGCAACGGATCGACTTCGCCCGCGAGCTTCTGCAGGTCCTGGATGTCGCGGCGCAGCGAGAGCGCGTCGGCGACCGCGTCCTTGAGATCGGGATGTTCGCGACAGAGCACGTCCAGGTCGATCTCGAAGCCGTCGGCCGCGAGGTCGAGCCCCTCTTCGACGAGCGCCAGCAGGCGTGCTCGGCGATCGGGATCGGGCGTCTCGGGCATCGTGTCCATGCGGGGCTGCGGGTGCGAGTATCGGTGACATGGGTCGCGACGGCCACCCGACTACGCCGCTCCGAGCGAAGAGAACGTCGTCGCGACCCGCGAAATCCCCGCTGGGCGCGCGGATCGCCGAAGTCGCGCAGTCGTTCGCTGCTATGATGCGGCGACTTCGGGAAACCAAGACAAAGGGACTCCATGCGTATCCAACGCACCTCGGCGTGCGCCCATGCGGCGTTCGCACTGTTCGCTCTCGTGTCCACCGCAGCCGCGCAATCGACGTGGATCGTCGACGGGGCCAACGGACCTGGCACCGACTTCGGCGACCTCCCGACGGCCGTCGCCACCGCCGCAACGGGAGACACCCTGGTCGTGCGGCCCGGCACCTACACCGGCTTCGATACCGACAAGGGCCTCACGATCCTGGGCGAGCCGCAGGGGTTCTTGGGCGTGCGGCTCCTGACGCCGACGGGCGCGACCCACACCGTGAGCGTCCACAACCTTCCGACCGGCGCGGCGTTCCGGATGGCCGCGTGCGAGATCGACCGACCCCTCACGGGCGGCATCTTCGGGTTCGCGGCGGGGATCGCGATCGAGAACTGCGCGGGTTCCGTGCTCCTCGACGACGTCACGACCGATGACTTCCCCGGTGACGGCGGCGGCGGGATCTACCTCTCGGGAGCCGCCCAGGTGCAGGTCAACGGCTGTGAGATCTACGGCCATCCGGCTCTGTCCGACGACGGCGGATCCAGGTGCACGGTCGTGGATTCGCTATTGCGTGGCGGCAACGGGACGCTCGGTCTGGGCCAGGCGCTCTTGTATCCCTCCTCGCCGGGCGTGGCGTCCCAGACCTTCGATGGCCCCTCGTCGATCCGCTTGGTCCGCACGGCGGTGACGGGCGGCAATGGGGTGACCTCCTTCCTGTTCGGCGTCCCGCAGTTTCATCCGGGTTCTCCAGCCGCGCGTATCGGCGGCGACCTGGTCGTCGCCGGGGACGCCAGTGCGCAACTCGTGGCAGGCATCAACAATGTGCCGCTCGCAGGAATCGACCAGACGAACTTCCTGCAAGCCGGCATCGTGACACTGGATCCCAGCGTCACCGTGCTCGGATCGTCCGGTGGCCCCGCCGTTGCACCCGCGATCACGCTGACCACCCAACACGTTCCGTGGGTCGTCGCGTCTGGCGACGGCCCCGGGGGCACCGTCGACTACACGCTGGCCACGACGGCGAACAATCCCGTCGTCACGCTCCTCAGCCTTCCCGCGCTGCCGGCGCCGACGCCCTTCGGCGTCTTCGAGCTCGATCCGCTCGCGATCGCGCCGCTGTTCTCGGGTTCGCAGCCCGCGCCCGGTGTCCTCACCCAGTCCCTGGCGGTACCGAACGATCCGGCGCTGTCGGGTCGCGCGTTCGCGATCCAGGCGGGTGTGTTCATCAACGCGACGAACTCGCTCGAGCTGACGAACTCGTCGCAGTTCCTGCTGTACGACTGACGTGGCGGCCGGCGCGCAATGACCGGCCGCTCCTGATATCATGGGGCTCCGCTTTGAAGGAGCCCTCGACACATCTCGCGTTCGCGCTATTCGTCGCGGCCGCGAGTACGCCCATCGCGGCGCAGGAATCGAACGCGGCGACGTTGGAATCCTTGCTTGTCGACTCTCGTGCGGCGATGGCTGCACGCGATCACGACACGACCCTACGGTTGGTGCCGCAGCTGCAAGAGAAGTTCCGCGACGCGGGGCAAGCGATCCAGGCGATCAAGCTCTACTCGTGGCGCGCGACGGCGCATCGTGGACTGGGCCAGTTCGAGAGAGAATTGGAAGTCCTCGAGTCTGCACAACGGGATCTTCGCGACGCTGAACCCTCGAACGAACTCCGCGCACTCGCCGTGGACTTCGACATCTTGAAGTCCACCGTCCTGCGCCGACTGAGCCGTTTCGATGCCGCCATCGACGCCGCGGAAGCCGCGCTCCGATCTGCCCCGACGGGATCGCCACTCCGGCCCAAGGCGCTGAACTTCCTCGCGGTCGCGTATCAGTCCGGCGGACGGGATGCATCGGCGCTGCCGGTGCTGCGTGAGGTACTCGGCCTGCTTCCGCCGACCCATCCGCAGCTGGCTGCCGTCTCGTTCAATGTCGCGTCTTCTCTTCTGAGGCTCGGTCGGACCGATCGGGCGTTGGCGATGCTCGATGCCCTCGACAGGGACTTCGACACCGCGACGTCCTCGGTGCTCGCCATGCGCGTCCGCGCGACGCGCGGCACCGCGCTGATGCACCTGCACCGCTTCGAGGAGAGTCGAGTCGCTCTCGAGAGCGCACTGCAACGCATCGATCCGCCGGGATTGGGATCGTTCTCGGAGGCCGTCCGGGTGCGCGGGCAGCTGGCGGACTGTCTCCGTGCGCTGCGCCAGCCCGACGAAGCGCTCGCCGTGTCTCGCGAACTGGTCGAGCGCGTGCGCACGCGGCACGGCGACGATCACCTCTTGATGATCGATGCGCTCCGCAATCTCTCGCGATCGGAGCGATACATCGGAGAGTCTTCGTCTTCGCGTGACCATTTGGAGGCGAGCCGCGAGGCGATTCAGGAAGCGCTGGAGCTGACTCGCAAGTCGGACTCTCCGAAGACTCGCTGGGTCGAATCGGAACTCGGGTCGCTCTTGGCCGACCATTTCCCGGACGAGCGGTCGCGAGCCATCGAACTCTTCGGCTCCGCGATCGATCGACTCGAACAGAGACGCACCGAGGCGCGCGCCTTCGATCCCGTCGACCGCGCGGCGTTCTATGCTCGGCTCCGAACGTCCGAGTTCGGACGCTGGGATCCCTACGAAGGTCGAGCTCATGCCCTCTTGCGCGGCGGGGAGACGCTGGCAGCGTTGATCGACGTCGAACGAGCTCGCGCGCGGAGTGCGGCCAGCTTGCTCGGCGCGGCGGAGTACGAGGACGGGGAAGATTCCATCCTGGACGCTCGGAGAGTCCTGCGACGCGGGGAGTGGGCTCTCGTCTACCTCGTCGCCGAGCGACGCTCTACGGTGTTCGCGGTCCCGTCCGACCAGGGGCCGGCCCTGGCGTTCGAGCTTCGCGATCGACGTGGTCAGCCCGTCGGTGACGACGCGATCGATGCTCTCGCCTCGGGAGTGCGCAACGCGATCCTCGGCTCCGGAAGCACCGAGCCTGCGCGCGGCGAGCGGGTCGGCCGCGCCAAATCCCGCCCGCTGATGCAGATCGCGCGAGAACTGTTCGACGTCCTCATGCCCGCAGATCTCTGGGCGCGTGTCCGATCCGCACCGCTCGTCCACGTCGTGCCGCACGGCGCTCTACACCTCGTGCCGCTCGAGGTGCTGCTCACCGACAAGCGAGGGTTCTGGCTCGATGCAGGACCGCCGGTGGCCTACGCACCGTCGCTCGCCACGCTCACCTGGAGCGAGTCCCGGCGTGCACGACAACAGGAGTCGAAGACTCCGGCTCGTGAGTTCACGGTCTTCGCCGGGCCCGAGTTCGGCGACGCGGCCCCGAGCGATACGGTGCGATCCCTGGCGCCGTTGCCCGGCAGCGTTCGTGAAGCGATTGCCATCCACGCGAGTGTGGAAACCCTCGCCGGCGTTCACGTGCGGACCGGGGCGGACGCGACGGAGTCGGCGCTCTTCGATCTCGCTCCGCGCACGCGGGTGCTGCACATCGCGACCCACCAGATCGCCGACGAGTCCAGCGCGTGGCGTGCCGGACGCATCGTGTTGCAGCCCGTCTCGGACCCGACATCGACGGACGACGGTTTCCTCGACATCGACGACCTGCTCGACCGATGGGACGGGCGGCTGGCCGCCTGCGAGCTCACCGTGCTCAGCTCCTGTCAGAGCCGACTCGGCCGGCTCACGTCGGACGAAGGTGTGTTCGGATTCCCGTTGGCGTTTCAGCGCGCCGGTTGCCCCGCGGTTCTGTCGAGCCTGTGGCCGGTCGGTGACGAGGCGACCGCCGACCTCATGGCCGACTTCTACGCGAGAATCGCGGCGGACGATGAAGGCGAAGAGTGCCGACTGCTTCACCTCGTCACCGCGCGTCGAGCTCTGAAGAAGGCCCACCCACATCCCCAGGCGTGGGCACCATTCGTCTGGATCGGTTCGCCTCGCTGAGCCTCAGTACGCGCGCACCGCCGGGTCACCGAGAATGAGGACGTCTCGAGCGTCGTTGTTTCGTGTGAAGGTCGTCGCGATCTCGACGTTGCTGACGGTCTTGCCGAACCGCATCGCTTGGAGAATGACGCTGAGGTGGGACGACAGCGCGGCGTAGCGCCAGCCGAACGGGTTCATCGAGTAGCCGATGGTGTGGCCGGCCAACACGCGACGAATCATGCGTTCGTACACGCCGAGGTGATCCTGGCCCTCCCACTGGAACGAGAACGGCCACGACCTGTCGACGTGACCCACGATCGCGAGCGCACCGTTCTTCTGGCCGAGCAAGCGCTTCGGAAGTGCGGCGACGAACGGCGTCGGAGCGACCCGACCACGCTTCGTGGCGCCGAGGGACGCTGCGGCGAAGTCGTCGAACTCCGGCGTGGCTGCCCCGAAACACGCGAACGTGAACGCCACCAGTCCGTGGATTCGGGCGTTCGACGGGACGTCCGCGGCCGCGAAGCTCTGCGACGGCAGTCCCAACTTCTGGGTCGAACCGTCTGGTGTGACCAACGCACCCTGACGAAGCACTTGGTCTGTTTCTCCCGACTGGAAGCAGAGCCCGTGACTCGCGGTGAACAGGAACGCCAATGGATCGTCTTCGCCGCGCAGCAGATCTCCGAGATGCGCCTTGGTCGCCTCCGGACCGATGATCTCGTGGTGGGCACGCTGGTCGGCGAGTTTGCCGGCGATTCCGGACAGCGGTTTCACGAGGTGTCCCGAGGACAGCTGCGTGGCCGGATCGTGGTCCGTCCCGAAGAAGCCCATGGCCTCCGGACGCTGCGCGGCTCCGGTTTCGATCGCGACGACGCTGGCCGCATAGTTCGCGAACTCCTCGGTCGTGTCGAAGTCCAGTCGACCGACCGCGTGCGTCACGTTGAGCTGCTCCTGGAACGTGAACGGGATGTGCTCGGGTCCTCCGACGAGCAGGAGGTAGTACGGGAACTCGGACGAGTCCGCGGGTCCCGGCTCGACGCCATGCCGCTCGAGGAAGTCCTGGACGCACTCGCCGGTCGCGCAGCCGTCGTCCCCGGAGAACTCACGGTAGTTGCGCGCGTCCACTTCGGTCGCGAGCTTGCGCCGGTGCTCGAGCAACGGCGTGAGCGCCTCGCGAACGGCAGGGTCCCCGTCCTGGGTGAAGATCACCGCCCAACCGAACTTCGCGAGTTCGTGGGGGTCGACGGGCTTCGGTTGCCGAATGGCCTTGCGCGCCACGCGACGGAACGCCGCGAGCTGTTCCGCGGGCGCTTCCTCGCGCGCCGCGGCGAGCAGCGAAGTCGTTTGCTTCGGGTCACCGATGAGCCCGTTGGCAAACTCCTCGGGATCCATCGGCGCGAGCACCGGCTTGCCAGTGCCCGCGTCGATTCCGTTGGCGCAGATCTTGCCGAAGTCGGGCATTCGTCACTCCTCCGTTCCGCGCGAGCGCCTGTTGCGTTCCTAGCCGCCTTCGGCTCCGGCCTCGAGGCCCTCGATCGGGAACGGAGAGCCCATGGTCAGGGAGTCTGTGACGTCGGTGCTCCAAGACTCCGTATCGCTCATGTCCACGTTCAGGTTGACCGCCAGCTTCCCGTCCGAGTTCGTGCTCGCCGTCAGATTCCACGAGTCCGTGGTGATGACCGTCGTCGACGGGGCGTTCTTCTTGTTGATGTCGATCCCGGTCCTGGGGCTCACACTTCCAGACGAGCTGCTGGAGTTCTGTTGGTCGCCGTGCGAGTCGCACACGTCGCACGTCGCGCTGCCCGTGAACCGAATCTTGTCGACCTTGTTCACTTTGCCGGTCTGCCAGGTCACCGTCGAGACGTCATGCGTTTCCGTGAATGTGTGTGCCATTGCCTTCCTCCGGATGATTGGGGGCACGTGGCGCCTGCAAGCAGGGTTGCCGCGGCGCGCACCGCATAGGCTACACGAAAACCCCGGTGCTATGGGGATATGACCCGATTCATAGTCAGCTCGGCATTGCGAATCGGAAACCGGGGCAATGGTGACCGCCTCCTGCGCCGCTCAGCTCTGCCGGTGAAACTCTTGCAGCTCGAGGAGGACCCCGTCCGCCAAGCGCCGCACGAAGTAGCCGACCTTCGGCGCGTACCACCGCACCTCGGTGTTCTCGAGGAACTTTCGCCCCTCGATCGTCGGCCGGCCCCGGCGCCAAATGCGCAAGCACTCGAAGGTTCCCGCCGGCACCGTCACCGTCTCCCAGCGGTCCGCGTGGTAGTTTGCCTGCACGGGGATCGCCGTCCCCGGTGCCTTGCGCAGGAAGTGGGACGACCAGCGCTTGCCCTCCCACAATGGCCAGGTCCATTCCTTGTCGAACGGCACGAGCCTGCGCAGGGCTTCGGGATTGTCCGGCATCTCCTCGCCCATATGGCCGAGGTCGATGTCGAGGAACGTGCGGGTTCCATTGCCTTCGTCGACGAGCTCGTAGCCCTTGTCGTCGGCGCGCGCCACGCGAAGACCGATGTGCTTTTCGCCGCCTTGCAGGAAGCGGAAGCGATCCCCTTCGCGAAGCAGCGGGCGAAAGGCCGTCTTTGCGTCGTCCGGGATCTGCCGGTCGACGGCGATGAGTCCCAGGCCCGTGCCCTCGGGCAGGCCCGGCATGCCGCACGACGCGAGCAGGACGCAACCGAGCAGCGCGCGTCTCATGACGACGACTTCGACTTCTGCGTGAGGATGTGGAGATCGGCGAGCTGCTCGGGCGCGACGTCGCCCGGCGCGTCGCACATCAGGTCGGTCGCGCTCGTCGTCTTCGGGAACGCGATGACGTCGCGGATCGAATCGGCGCCGATCGCGAGCGTGATCAACCGGTCGAGCCCGAGCGCGATGCCGCCGTGCGGCGGCGCGCCATACTGGAACGCGTCGAGCAGGAAGCCGAACTTCGCGCGCTGCTCTTCCTGAGTGATGCCGAGGAAGTTGAAGACGCGCTCCTGCACGTCCGAGCGGTGGATCCGGACGCTGCCGGAGCCGAGCTCCCAGCCGTTCATGACGAGGTCGTACGCGCGGGAGCGAATCGAGCCCGGGTCCTTCGAGTAGTCCTCGAGGTCCCAGTCGACCGGCGCGGTGAACGGGTGGTGGCTGCTGTCCCAGGTGCCGCGATCTTCGTTGTAGTCGAACATCGGGAAGTTGAGCACCCAAGCGAACTTGAACTCGCCGTGCTCGCGGAGACCGAGGTCGGTGCCGAGCTTGTTGCGCAATTCGCCGAGTGCACGCAGCACGACCGTCTTGCGATCGGCGACGAACAGCATGAGGTCGCCTGACTTGGCCCCCATCGCTTCGCAGAGCGCCGTGCCCGCGTCGCCCTCGAAGAACTTCGAGATCGAGCCGGCGAGGCCATCGTCGCCGACCTTCGCCCACGCGAGGCCGCGCGCGCCGTATTCGGAGACGTAGCCGGTGAGCCCCTTCTCGATGTCCTTGCGGGAGTACTTGTCGCCCGCGCCTTCCACGCACAGACCCCGCACGATGCCGCCGTCCGCGATCGTCCCGGAGAACACTTTGAACGCGCAGTCCTTGACCTGCTCGGTGACGTCGAGGATCTCCATGCCGAAACGCAGGTCCGGCTTGTCGAGTCCGTAGCGCTCCATCGCGTCGAAGTAGTCGAGCCGCGGGAACGGTCGGTGCAGCTCGGCGCCGAACGTGTCCTTGAACGCGCGGACCATCATCCCTTCGACGAGGTCGAGCACGTCGTCCTCTTCGACGAACGTCATCTCGAGGTCGATCTGCGTGAACTCGGGCTGGCGGTCGGCGCGCAGGTCCTCGTCGCGGAAGCAGCGCGCGATCTGGTAGTAGCGGTCCAGGCCCGCGACCATCATCAGCTGCTTGAAGATCTGCGGACTCTGCGGCAGCGCGTAGAACTTGCCCGGGTTGACGCGGCTCGGGACCAGGTAGTCTCGCGCGCCTTCGGGAGTGCTCTTCGTCAGGATCGGCGTCTCGACGTCGACGAAGTGGTTCTCCGCGAGGTAGTTGCGGACCGACGTCACGAACTGCGATCGCTTGATCATCGCGTGCTGCATCGGGCGCCGACGCAGATCGAGATAGCGATAGCGCATGCGCAGCTCTTCGCCGCACTCCGGGTCATCGAGCACCTCGAACGGCGGCGTCTCGGCCTCGTTGAGGATGATCAGCTCGGTGACGAAGACCTCGATCGCTCCGGTCGCCCGCTTCTTGTTGACCTTGTCCGGAGCGCGCGGTGCGACCGAGCCGCGGACGGAGATCACGTCCTCCTGGCCGAGCTTGGCCGCGCGGTCGAGGAGGCCCTGCGGGGTGCCCTTCTTCTCCTCGTCGAACACGACTTGCGTGATGCCGTAGCGATCTCGCACGTCAATGAAGAGGAGGGCGCCGTGATGGCGGTGATTCTCGATCCAGCCGTTGAGGACGACTTCCTCGCCGACGTTCTCGTGGGTCAAGTCGCCACAGGTGTGAGTGCGCTGCCAGCTCGACATGTTCGCTTCCGGACTACGTTGCGGTACGATCAGAAGGCAGGTTTTGTAACGGACGCCGGACCCGACGCAAACACGAGAACGCCATGACTTCGCCAGCGATTGCCGATGTCGCCGACCCGACGATTCGTGAGGGCTCGGACGGGGCCGGCGGCCTCCTCCTCGAGATCGCCGGACGGCTCGAATCCCGCCGTCTGCACGGCATTTGGACCCGGGCGACCAAGGTCCTGACCGACGCGCGCAAGGACCGGGTCACCGTGGACGCGGCCGGCGTGACGTACTGCGACTCCAGCGGCGCGGCGATGCTCCGCGATCTCGAGAACCAGCAGCGGGAGCAGGACGGTTCGCTCGAGCTCCGCAACTTCCCGGACGAGTTCTCGGCGGTCCTCGATCTTCTGACCGACAGCGAAGAGGTCCAGAAGGAGGAGTGCCCGATCGCCGCCTGCTGGCCCGAGATGGTCGGGCGCGCCGCCGTTACCGTCGCTCGGGATGCCGGCATGCTCGTCGGCGCGATCGGGGAGATCTTCGCCGGAGTCGCCCATGCGATTACCCACCCGGCGAGTGTGCGGTGGGATTCGATGTTCCGCGCGGCGCAGCGAGCCGGGGTGAACTCGCTGCCGGTCGTGCTCCTCGTGTCGGGACTGCTCGGCATGATCCTCGCGTTCCAGTCGGCACCGATCCTGCACACCTACGGTGCCGACATCGTGCTTGCGAACATGATCGGCCTGTCGTTCTTGCGGGAGCTCGGTCCCCTGATGACGGCCGTCATCTTGACCGCGCGGTCCGGGTCCGCGTTCGCCGCCGAGCTCGGCACGATGAAGATCAACGAGGAGGTCGACGCCCTGCACACGATGGGCGTCGATCCGGTCCGCTTCCTCGTGATCCCGCGCGTGCTCGCCGCGATCATCATGACTCCGCTCCTGACCGTGTTCGCGAACCTCGCGGGCATCGTCGGTGGCTTTATCGTGTGGTCGGGCTCCCTCGATCTCTCGTTGCCGGCGTACCTCAACCAGCTCGAGGTCGCGCTCCGTCCCGGCGACTTCTACACGGGCCTCGTGAAGTCGGTCGTGTTCGGCACCTTGATCGCTGGCATCGGCTGCATTCGCGGCATGCAGACCCGCGGTTCGGCGAGCGCCGTGGGCCAGTCGACGACGAGTGCCGTCGTCAGCGGTATCGTCCTGATCGCGCTCGCGGACGCCTTGTTCACCATCGTCTTCCACTACCTCGAGCTGTGAGCGACGCGATTCTCCAGGTCCGGGACCTCAGCGCGGGGTACGACGAACGCCTGATCCTCGAGCACGTCTCGTTCGAGGTGCAAAGGGGCGAGGTCTTCGCGGTTCTCGGTGGATCGGGCTGCGGGAAGAGCACGCTGCTCAAAGCGATCCTCGGGCTCGTCCGAACGTTCGGCGGCGAGGTCACCTTCGACGGCCAGGACCTGCTGTCTGCCCACGGCAGAGAGCGGCAAGCGCTGCTCTCCCGGCTCGGAGTCACCTATCAGGACGGCGCGCTGTTCGGATCGATGACCCTCGCGGAGAACGTCGCCGTTCCGCTCGAGGAGCACACGGACCTGTCGTCGCGGGAGCGATTCTCGATCGCACAGGCGAAGCTCGAGCTGGTCGGACTGGGCGGTTTCACGACGTTCCTCCCGTCCGAGATCAGCGGCGGGATGCGCAAGCGCGCGGCGATCGCGCGCGCGATGGCGCTGGATCCGCCGATGCTCATGCTCGACGAGCCGTCCGCCGGTCTCGATCCCGTCACGTCCGCGGGCCTCGACCGCCTGATCGCGCGCCTCGCGACGATCCTCGGCACGACGTTCGTGATCGTGACGCACGAGCTGCCGAGCATCCTCTCGATCATGGATCGCTGCATCCTGCTCGACCGGACCGCCCGGGGCGTCGTCGAGATCGGCGACCCCAAGGTCATGCACGCCGAGTCGACGAACCGAATCGTGCGAGACTTTTTCGACCGCCGGGCCGAGGATGACGACCTCGACCCCGTACGCACGGAGCGGACCACGCCGTGAGACAGAGCACCAACTACATCCTGATCGGCACGTTCGTCATCGCGGCGTCGCTGATCGGCGTCGCGGGCGTCGTGATGCTCGGCGCCGGTGCGTTGTCGCGCAACGAGCTGGTCTTCGAGACCTACTTCGAGGAATCCGTGCAGGGACTCGACGTCGGCGCTCACGTGCGCTTCCGGGGGGTCAAGATCGGTCAGGTGACCGAGATCACGCTGACGAGCGACGAATACCAGAGCGATCAGCCCCTCGTGCTCGTGCGTTTCGCGGTGCGCCCCCTGAGCGACCGCAATCTCGCGGAGCTGTCGGATCTCGTGACCACACGACTGGGCGAGGGCCTGCGCGCGCGTCTGACGTCGCAAGGCCTCACCGGGGCGCTCTACCTCGAGGCAGACCTGTATCCCGACGCCGACGAGAAGCACCCGCCGCTGCCCCACGCGTGGACGCCGCGCTACCGCTACATCCCCTCACTGCCGAGCAAGATCGTCGAGCTGACGACCGCGGTGCAGACCACGCTGTCGAACCTGCAGGACACGGACTTCGCCGGCCTCGTCCGTGACCTGCGTGGCACGCTCAGTTCACTGCAGAGCGCGATCGACGATCTCGACACCGCGAAGCTGTCCGCGCAGGTCGGCGATGTCGCGACGACCGCGAAAGAGACGCTCGATCAGGTCAACGACTCGCTCGACTCGTTCACGACTCACATCGACCGCATCGCGAGCGCCATCGAGGCGGACGACGTTCGCGGCACGATGCAGGACATCCGAAAGTTCGCGGCCGGGCTCGAACCGACCCGGGAGACGTTGGTCGCAGCGCTCGACGACGCGCGCAAGACGGTCGGCGACGTGCGATCCACGGTCCAGGGCCGCGGTCGCGACATCGACCAGATCCTCGACAACGTGCGGCGGATCTCGGTCAGCTTCGCGAACCTCGCGGACACGCTCGAGCAGTATCCGTCCCTCCTGATGTTCGGCGATCCGCCGGCGAGGTCGAAGCGATGAAGCACTTCAACACCGCGCTGGTTCTCTTGTGCCTCACGACGGGCGGCTGCCTCTCTCTCGCGAAGCAGCCGCCGGAAACCACCCGATACGTCCTGGACGTGCGGCGCGACGCCGGTGAGACCGGCAACCGTTCGGGGCCCCGGATCGAGGTTCGTTCGTTCCATTCGTCCGCGTCGTTCGGAGGCCGCAAGCTCGTCTATCGCACGGGCGAGCACGAGGTCGAGAGCGATTACTACCACGAGTTGGTCGTGCCGCCCGCGGTCGCGGTCAGCGAAGCGACGCGCGCCTGGCTGTCGGCTTCGGAGCGATTCACGACGGCCCACGCCGGTAGCTCCGTGTCGCCCGACTGGACGATCGAGGGCGACCTCGTTACGATGCACGGCGACTACCGCGGCGAGCCGCGCGCCGTCGTCGGAATCCACGTGACCGTCGTCGCGCGGGATGGCTCACGCATCGTCCTCGACGAGCTGTTCGAACACGCGGAGCCGATGGCGTCCGAAGGTCCGGCCGAACTCGTAGCTGCCTGGAACCGCGCGCTCGGCGCGATCCTCACGCGCCTCGAGACCAGCCTTGCGACAGCAGCCAGCTGACCGATCGTCTACTCGTAGCGAACCGATTCGGCGGGGCTCAGCTTCGCCGCACGCAGTCCCGGCAGCACTGACGCGATCAGTCCGACGGCGAGCGCGATCAACACGACGGTGCCGAGCATCGCCCACGGCACGACGAACGGAGCTTCGAGCCCTGTCACTCGGTTCAAGCCGTCGACGACGAGCATGCCGAGCGGAACCCCGAGCACAATCGCGGTCACGGCGGCCAGCGCCGCGACCACCATGCTCTCGACGAGGAAGCCTTGGCGCAGCTGATGCTTGCTCATTCCGAGTGCGCGCAGGACCCCCACCTCTCGCACTCGAGCCATCGCGGCGATCGTCATCTGGTTGACGAGCCCCATGACCGCGAGCGCGAGAATCAGGCTCAACAGCACGTCGAACAGGAGGAAGTCGCGAGTCAGGTCGCGAAGGTGGTAGTCGACGATGTTCTCGCCCGGACGGAACCGAGTGAAGTCGGGCAGCCTCGCTTGCACCGCCGATTTGACCTGGACCGGCCATACGCCGTCGTCGAGGTGGATGGTCGCGGCGTCGACGCATTCGTCGCCGACACAGAAGTCGGCGTTCATCCACCGCGGGGACGCGACGGCCCACGCCCGCTCTTCGACCCAGAACCCCGCGTCGTCGGAGACCCGGAGCACGCGGTACGGCTTGCGCCCTTCGTCGGTGAGCACACCGAGCGTGCCGCCCGGCCCCACTCCGTAGAGGCGGGCGAGGCGGCGGCTCACGATGACGCTGCGCTCGCTCGTGTAGGTTTCGACGAGGTCCGGGTGCGGCTCGAGCACGCCCCCTGCTCGCGTGAGCTCGTCCACGCGAATGCCGGACAGCAGAAACGGCACGCTGCGCCGTCCCTCGTGAATCTCGACTCGGGCGACTCCCGGGATCGACTCGAGGGACTTCGCGATCGTCGGGGTGACCGGCTGGGGCGGAGGACTGCCGTCCTGGCGCGCGCCGAGTCCGAGGAAGACGCGGCGGTTCATCGTGCGTTCGCCGAACTGCTCGATCTCACCGCGAAGCGCGGACGTGATACTGCTGAGCGCGATCATCGCGAGGAGCACGATCGCGAGGCCACAGACCGACGCGGCGAACCGGCCGCTGCTGCGCTCCAGGCTGCGACGCACGAGAAACTCGGGCAGCGGCCAGAAGCGTCGCCAGGGCCGAAGCACGAACCGGCCGACGGTCTGCACGAGCTTCGGCGACAGCAGTAGCACCGCGCCGAACGCGAGGATGAGCCCACCCAGCTGCATCAGGACCGCGCGGGTCTCGCGTTCGGAGTCGGTGCTCAGCGTCGTCATCGCGAGATACGCACCGGGCAACACGAGCACGAGGAGCACGAACAGGAAGACGTTCACGCCACGCAGCACGTCCGCACCGCGCTCCTGGTCCAGGCCGCGCGCATTGAGGATCTGGATCGCCGGCAAGTTGCGCGCCTTGTAGAGGGGGAACACCGCCCCCATCAGCGTGAACAGGAGCCCGAGCGCTCCGGTCCAAACGAGCGGGACGACGGGCACTTCGAACGTCGAGATGTGCTTGCCGACTCCGAGCGTCGTGAACTGGGCGTTCTGCAACGCCGACGCCAACACGACGCCGAGCCCGACGCCGAGGCCGACCCCGATCGCCGCCATCAGCACGGCGTCGAGCAGGAAGATCGCGACGACGCTCCGTCGCGACGCGCCGAGGCACCGCAGGAGGCCGATCTGGCGCAGGCGCTCGACCAGCGACTGGGACAGGGTCTGGAACACGACGAACATCCCGAGGACGAGCGCGAGGCAGCCCAGGATCTTCACGCCGTTGCGGAACGCGCGTTCGTCGCTGGCTTCTCCGAGCAGCGCGCTGTGTTCGTCGAGAACCTGGAAGTCCTCGGACAGAACCTGACGCAGCCGATCGGCGTTCGCGCCGTACGAGCGGTTGACCTGGAAGAACGTGTGTTGCCCCGGCGCCATGCGCTTGCTGAGCGCGAAGCTGCCGATGATCACCCGCCCGAAGTTGCGGCGGGCGAGCCCGTGACGCCCGAGGACGCCCTTGATGCGGACGCCGGCGGGGATCGGTGCCTTGCTCGGATCGCGCTGCGTGCGGACGATTTGGCCGCCTTTGCACTGCGCGCGCGGGGTGATCGCCGGCGCCGCGACGACGAGCGTGTCGCCCACCGTGACGTCGAGATCCGCGGCGAGCTCTTCTCCGATCAGCACGAACTCGTCGCCGTCGAGATCGTCCAGGTCCGCGCCCTGAGCGACGACGTAGTGGGCGAACGCCTCGCTGGGCAGCGGACTCAGGCCGTATGCCTGCGCCGCGCCGGCGCGCCCGTCCGGGACGGTCACCGTGATCGTCGCGGAGTGCAGGAGACCGACGGCGCCGATGCCGTCGACGCGTTGCAGCTCCGCACGAATCGCGCCAGGGTCCCGGCTCCGATCCTCGGGCACGAGTTCGAAGTCGACCCGACCGAAGTCCGGACGCAGCTCGCGCAGCCGGCTCTGGATCGTGTTGTGATCCATCACGTGGATCGCCGTCACGACGGCGACGCCGAGCGCGATTCCGATCACGGTGAGGCCCGTGCGGAGCGGGTTAGATACCCAGCTCTTCCAGACGACCAAAGACGTCAGCCGCACGGAAGCCTCCTCCCTCCAGGGAGTTCTCGAGGTTCATGATCCCGTCGTGCAAGAAGAGCACGCGGTCACCCGCTGCGGCGTCGCGCGGGTTGTGCGTCACGAGGAGCACGGTGGTGCCGAGCTTCTCGGCGAGCTCACGCAGCAGCGTGACGATGTCCTCTCCGGCCTTCGAGGACAGGTTCCCGGTCGGCTCGTCCGCGAACAGCAGTGGCGGTTGCACGACGAGCGCGCGGCCGATGCTGACGCGCTGCATCTCCCCGCCGGACAGTCGTGTCGGCGGGCGGTTCTGGATGTGCCCGATCCCGAGCAGCTCCACGAGCTCGTCGACGCGGTCCTTGCACTGCTCCGGCCGCGTGCCCGCGATCAGCAGCGGCAGGATGATGTTGTCCCGCACCGAGAGATCCGGCAGCAGATTGAAGAACTGGAAGATGAAGCCGCAGTGACGCCGGCGCAGCTCCGCGCGCTTCTCTTCGCCCGCGTTCGACATCGACTCACCGGCGACGATCACCTCGCCGGCCGTCGGCACGTCGAGGCCGGCGAGAATGTGGAGCAGGGTCGACTTCCCCGACCCCGACGGTCCCATGATCGTCGTGAACGAACCTTTCTCGAGGGCGAACGTGATGCCCTTGAGTACGGGGACGCGTTCGCCGTCGGTCTCGAAGAACCGGAAGACGTCGCGCGACTCGATGACCGCGGTCAACTCAGTCGCCGACCTTGATCAGTTCGACGTGGAACACGAGCGTCGCGTTCGGGCCGATCTTCGGCGGGGAACCGCGCTGGCCGTAGGCGAGATCGCCCGGGATTTTGAACAGGTAGGTATCGCCCGCCTTCATGAGGGCGAGACCTTCGTTCCAGCCCTGGATCACGCGGCCGAGTGAGAACGTCGCGGTATCGCCGCGGCCGTACGACGAGTCGAACAGCGTGCCATCGGTCAGCCATCCGGCGTAGTGCACGGTGACGTTCTGGCCGAGGCGCGGGTTCGCACCCTCGCCGGAGCCGGACTTGACGACCTTGTACATCAGACCGCTCGAGGTCTTCTCGAACTGGTCTTCTTCCGGCAGCGAGAACGCCGGGACTGGAATCGTCTTCTTCACGCCGCTCAGCTCGATGATCCACTCCTCGGGCGTCCGGAGCACCCCGATGCCCGCAGGAATTGAAACGCGGATCTTGTCGCCGACGTTGAGGGCCTTCGTGATCTCCTGGATACCGAGTCGCTCCATGACACCGCCGTCGAGCTTTTGCTCCGACTTCCAGGTGCCTTCCATGTACTTGCCGGACTCCTGGAAGCGCTCGTACGAGAACTGCGCGATCTCGTCGTCGCCGACCTTGGCCCCCTCGCTCTTGATGAGGTACTGGTAGCGAATGCCCGACTCGGTCTTCTCGACCTTGGCTTCGTCGTAGTCGGGAACCTTGGGCTCGATACCGAGCAGCTCGACGTCGAAGATCAGGTCCGCCTTCGGGGGGATCGAGCCACCGCTGCCGCGCTCGCCATACCCGAGGCTCCACGGGATCGTGAACTTGAACCGCGCTCCGGGCGACATCAGCTGCAGGCCCTCGGTCCATCCGCGAATCACGCCGTTCAGCGGGAACACCGCGGGCTTGCCACGATCGCGGGACGAGTCGAACTTCTTGCCGTCGGTCAACCAGCCGGTGTAGTGGACCTTGACGCTGTCCGTCTCGCCTGGGCGAGCCGAACCGTCGCCGGCGCGGAGGATCGAGTATTTCAGACCCGAGGCGGTCGTCTGGACCTCGGTGTCCTTCGGGATCTCCTGCGCGGCGAGGCCGAACGCGACGGAGAGGGGCGCCAAATACTTGGCGATACAGAGCGGTGTCATGGGCGGAATCCTAACGGGTCGGGACCGTGAAACGAGGCGGGAATCGCCCTCGATACGGATATCGTGCCGGCCTGTGGACGCGCTTTCGATCATCGGCGAGCAACGAATCCGCGAGGCCGTACAGCGGGGCGACCTCGACGACTTGCCGACCCACGGAACTCCGATCCCGATCGAAGATCTCAGCGGAATCGCTCCGGAACTCCGCCTTGGCTACCTCGCGCTCCGGACGACCGGATACGTGCCCGAGGAAGTCGCGGTGCGACGGCAGATGCTCGCCCTGCACGACCTGATCGAGTTGTGCGATGACGAAGGTGAGCTGCGCGCGGCCCGCAAGAAGCTCTCGGCAGTGCGCCTGCGATGGGAACAGCTCGTGTCCGAGCGCGGCGGCTCGGCGGCTGTCGCAGAATACCGCACCAAGATCGATGACGCGCTGCAACGCGAGGTTCCGAGACGCACTCCTTGACTCCGCGTCGCCGCATGCCAGAATGCGCGGCCCCCTCGTTGGATTCGTGGAGAGTCGCGACGACAGCTGCTCCTCCCGGGGCTCGCCCCCCGGCGCTGTCGTCACCGTGTTCTCCCGCACTGAGAAGCTACACCCCTTTGATCGCACATCACTATGCCCGGACTCTGTTGGAGTCCGTTAAGCCAGCAGACCATCACGCCGCCGCCGAGAATCTCGCCGACCTCGCCGGCCGCCTCGTGGAAACCGACATCATCGTCGCAATTCGCGACCCGAACACGGACCCCAGCGTGACTCGCCGAGCGCTCGACCGGCTCCTGGTCGATGCATACGCCCCGTTGGCCGCGCTACTTGTCGCGCTGCATTCGCGTGGACGACTCCACCTGCTGCCGGAGATCGCGGAGACGTTTCGTGCCGCAGTTCACGTGCAGGGCTCGATTGATCCGCATACGCCGCGGCCGAATTCTCGTCGCGGCGCGCCGAAGTCGGCGCGATCTCTGCCGTCAGAACACGCGTAGCGCGCACCACGAACCGGGAGCCGCGCGTGCGGCTCATCCGCTCGAGAGTTCGTAGTCCGTATGCCGGGTCCGAGATCCCGAACTCAGATGTCGGCGCGACCTTCGCGGCGGCCACCGGCCGCCAGCTGACGCGCGAGCGCGCGGCGCAGTGCCGCTTCGGCGCGGATGACGTCTTCGCTCTGCAGCGAGGCGCGATCCCGGAGGCGCTCGCGGGCGCGCTGCTCGGCGGCGCGCGCACGCTCGAGATCGATCTCGTGCAAGTCCTCGCCTGCCTCGCAGATCACGGACATGGTGTTGTCCCGGATCTCGACGAACCCCTCGGTGACGATCAGCTTCTTGTCCTCACCGTCGGCAGCCTCGTAGTGAAGCACGCCGGGAGCGGTGCCGGTCATCAGCGGCGCGTGGTTCGCCTGGATTCCGTATTCGCCATCGAGACCACGGAATCTCACCGTGCGAACCTCCGTGTCGACCAGGGTCGACTCCGGGGTCACGATGCGCAAGCGCAGATTGTTGGACATGATCTCGAGCTCCTACCGGATTACATGCTCTTGGAACGCTCGACGGCTTCGTCGATCGAACCGACCATGTAGAACGCCTGCTCCGGCATGTCGTCGTGCTTGCCGTCGAGGATCTCGCGGAACGAGCGGACGGTGTCTTCGCGCTTGACGAACTTGCCGGGCGAACCGGTGAACTGCTCGGCGACGAAGAACGGCTGCGACAGGAAGCGCTGGATGCGGCGAGCCCGCGACACGATCGCCTTGTCTTCGTCCGACAGCTCTTCCATGCCGAGAATCGCGATGATGTCGCGAAGGTCGGCATAGCGCTGCAGGGTCTGCTGGACGCCACGCGCGACGTTGTAGTGCTCTTCACCGACCGTGTCGGGAGCGAGCATCTTCGACGTCGACTTCAGCGGGTCGACCGCCGGGTAGATGCCGAGCTCGGAGATCGCGCGGTCGAGAATGATCGTCGAGTCGAGGTGGGCGAACGTCGCCACCGGCGCCGGGTCGGTGATGTCGTCCGCGGGCACGTAGACGGCCTGCATCGACGTCACCGAACCGTTCTTGGTCGACGTGATGCGCTCCTGGAGGGCACCCATCTCAGAGGCCATCGTCGGCTGGTAACCCACCGCGGACGGCAGGCGGCCGAGGAGCGCCGACACTTCCGAGCCCGCCTGCACGAAGCGGAACACGTTGTCGACGAACAGGAGGACGTCTTTGCCCTCTTGGTCGCGGAAGTACTCCGCCATGGTCAGGCCGGTCAGCGCCACCCGCAGGCGCGCACCCGGCGGCTCGTTCATCTGACCGAAGACGAGCACCGCGTTGTCGAGCACCGACTGCTGCGTGCCGTCCGGCGCGGTGTACTCCGACTCCGCCATTTCGAGCCAGAGGTCGTTGCCCTCACGGGTGCGCTCGCCGACGCCGCAGAAGACCGAGAAGCCACCCTTCTCGACCGCAGTGACGCGAATCAGCTCCTGGATGAGAACCGTCTTGCCGACACCCGCGCCGCCAAACAGTCCGACCTTGCCGCCCTTCGCGAACGGACAGAGGAGGTCGACGACCTTGATACCGGTCTCGAACAGCTCTTGGACCGGGCTCTGGTCTTCGAAGCTCGGAGCCTGACGGTGGATCGGCAGGCGCTCCTTCGTCTTGATCTCCGGGATCGGCTCGCCTGTGCGCGGGTGCGCGACGCCGACTTCGAGCGGCTGACCCAGGACGTCGAACAGACGCCCCATGGTCTCCTCACCGACGGGCACCGAGATCGGTGCGCCACTGTCGGTCGCGGTCATGCCGCGAGTCATGCCGTCGGTCGATGACAGGGAGACGGTGCGGACCGTCGAGTTGCCGAGCTGCTGCGCGACCTCGCACATCACGCTGACGTTGCGCGCGTCGTCCTTGACCAAGATCGCGTTGTAGATCGCCGGCAGGTGTCCTTCCGGGAACTCGATGTCGACGACGGGGCCGAACACTTGGAGGACTTTGCCGTCCGCGGTTGCAGTTGCAGTCACTTTGGACTCCGGAATCGTTCTGGTTGAATTCGTTTCGGGTTGCCCCGGTTCAGGCGGTCAGGAGACCGCGTTGGCGCCGCCGACGATGTCGAGCAGCTCCTTGGTGATGCTCTCTTGGCGCGCGCGGTTGTAGACCATGCGCAGTTCCTTGCCCATGCGTGTCGCCGCGTCGGTCGCACCCTTCATCGCCATGCGACGAGATGCCATCTCGGAGGCGAGCGATTCGAGCATCGCGTCGAACACGATCGTCTCGAGGTATCGCTTCACGATGAGCTCGAGCAGCGACTCGGGGTCGGGCTCGAGAAGGTAGTCGTAGTTGCCCTTGCGCTCCTGCGAGTCACGAGCGGCGATCGCGTCGCTGACCAGGTCGTCGGACACCGGCAGGAACGCATCGAGCGACGGGGTGAACCGCGCCACAGAGGTGAACGACGTGAACGCGATGCGCACGTCGTCGACCTCGCCGGCCAGGAAGTCGTCGACGAGATCCTTGCCGACGATGCGCGCCGCGGTGAAGTCGAGCGACTCGAGCGTCGGGTCGGCGTAGTAGTGCCGCACGTCGTAGCCACGCCGGCCGAGGTACGTGTAGCCCTTCTTGCCGTAGACGTAGAACTTCAGCTTGCGGTTCGGATCGCTCTGCTTGAGCTCTTCTTCGAGCGCATGGACCTGCGCCAACACGTTCGTGTTGTAGGCGCCGCACAGTCCGCGATCCGATGTCACGAGGAAGATCCCGGTCGTCTTGATCGGGCGCTTCTCGAATAGCGCCAGCTCTTCGCCTTCGGAGACCGACTCAGCGAGGTGACCCAGGAAGCCGCGCAACTCCTCGGCGTACGGCCGGATCGCGAGCGCGCGGTTCTGGATCTTGCGCAGCTTCATCGACGCGACCATCTCCATCGCCTTGGTGATCTTGGCGATGTTGCCGACGGAGTTAATGCGGCCGCGCAGTTCTTTGATGTTCGCCATGCTTCGGTCCCTATGTGCCGATCAGCCCCTAAGTGCCGATCAACGTGGTCTCAGGCCGTGAACTCCTTGACGAACTCGGCGCAGACCGCGTCGAACTTCTTGGCGAGGTCGTCCGACCACTTCTTGTCGTTCTTGATCGTGTCGAGCAAGTCGGCGTGGTTGGCGCGCAAGTGGTCGGTGTAGGCCTTCTCGAACTCGCCCACCTTGTCGGCGGGGACGTCATCGAGGCCGCCGGACGTTCCGGCGTAGATCATCGCGACCTGCACCTCGACGTCGACCGGCGCGTACTGCGCCTGCTTGAGGAGTTGCTCGAGACGCTGACCGCGGTTGATGGCCTGCTGGGTTGCCTTGTCCAGGTCGGAGCCGAACTGCGCGAATGCCGCGAGCTCACGATACTGCGCGAGACCGATCCGAAGACCACCCGCGACCTTCTTCATCGCCGGGATCTGCGCCGAACCACCCACGCGCGACACCGAGATGCCCGCGTTCACCGCCGGCCGCTGGCCCGCGTTGAAGAGGTTCGACTCCAGGAAGATCTGGCCGTCCGTGATCGAGATCACGTTCGTCGGGATGTAGGCCGACACGTCGCCTTCCTGCGTCTCGACGATCGGCAGCGCCGTCATCGATCCGCCACCGAGGGCGTCCGACAGCTTCGCCGCGCGCTCGAGGAGGCGGGAGTGTAGGTTGAACACGTCACCGGGGAAGGCCTCGCGACCCGGCGGACGACGCAGGAGCAGCATCACCTGGCGATACGCGAGCGCCTGCTTGTAGAGGTCGTCGTAGAAGATGACGACGTGGCGACCTTCGTCACGAAGACGCTCGCCCATCGCGGCGCCGCAGTAGCACGCGAGGTATTGCATCGCCGCAGGTGCCGAAGCCGGCGCGGAGACGATGGTCGTGTATGCCATCGCACCCGTCTCTTCGAGCTTCGCCATGACCGCCTTCACGGTCGACTGCTTCTGGCCGACCGCGACGTAGATGCAGATGACCTGATCCTTGTTGTTCGGATCGCCACCACCGGTCGACTTCTGGTTGAGGATCGTATCGATGCAGATCGCGGTCTTGCCGGTTGCGCGGTCACCGATGATGAGCTCACGCTGGCCGCGGCCGATCGGGATCATCGAGTCGATCGCCTTGATGCCGGTCTGCAGCGGCTCAGTGACGGGCTGACGTTCCGGCACGGACGGCGACTGACCTTCGATTGGGCGCTGGTCCGCGTCCGTCGTCTCGATCGGCCCCTTGCCATCCACCGGGTTGCCCAGAGAGTCGACGACGCGACCGACGAGCGAGAGACCGGTCGGCACCGAGATGACTCGGCCGGTCGTCTTGACCGTGTCGCCTTCCTTGATCTTCGTCTCGTCGCCGAGGATCACGGCCCCGACGTTGTCTTCTTCGAGGTTCAGAGCCACGCCCGAGATCCCGCCAGGGAACTCGATGAGCTCGTTCATCATGCACTCGTCGAGACCGTGGATGCGCGCGACACCGTCACCGACCTGAAGGACGGAGCCGACGTTCGACTGCTGCATCTTGCCTTCGAAGCCTTCGATCTCCTGCTTGAGGACGCTCGTGACTTCCGAGGGTTTGAGATCCATGTTCTGTAATCCGCAGTAGGTTGAATTCGGTCAGATCAGAGCGGAGCCGACATCAGCTTCCGCTCCAGGTCGTCGATCGCCGTCGCGACCGAGCTGTCGAACAGCGTGTTGCCGACGCGCATCCGCACGCCGCCGATCAACTCCGGGTTCTCCTGCACGCGCAGAGTCACCTTCTGGCCGGACAGCCGCGAGGCGGTCTCGGCCAGCGAGTCGATCATCGTGGCACCGAGCGGACCGGCCGATTCGAGCACGCCTTCGACTTCACCGCGCGACGCGAGCACGAGCTCGCGGAACGCCGGCGCAACGTCGAGCAGAACGGCTTCCCGTCGACGGTGCAGCAGCACCTTGACGAAGTTTTGCACGAGCGGGTGCGCCCCTTCCGCAAGCTTCGTGCACGCGCGCTCGCGTGCCGCCGCAGGCAGATCGGGGTTGGTCACCGCCATGCGGGCCCCCTCGTCCTGCAGCACTTCGCCGATCGATTGCAGCTCGCCCGCGATCGCGTCGCGCACGTCAGCGGGTGCGGCGTCGAACAGGGCGTTGGCGTAGCGTTTCGCGGTGAGTGTCATCGTGCTCCGTCAGTTTCGAGCGTGGAAGCTGTCGAGGAACTCGCCGACCAGACCCTGGTGGGCCTTCTCGTCGACTTCCTTCTTCAGGATCTGCTTCGCGGAAGCGATCGACAGCGCGACCACCTCGGCTCGGATCTCCTGAAGCGCCTTCTGCTTGCTGGCCTCGATCTCGTCGCGCACTTGCGCGAGTTGACGGTCAGCCTCTTCCTTGGCTTTGCGCAGAGCTTCTTCACCCTGGCGTTCCGCGCGTGCGGTGGCCTCGTCGACCATCTTGCGCGCTTCGGCACGGGCTTGCTCGCGCTCGGCACGAGCGGAGGCAACGGCTTGTTCGGCTTCGGCCTTGGCTTGTTCTGCGGCGTTCGCGGCATCGACGACCCGCTGGTCACGATCCGCCAGAGCCTTGGTGATCGGGCCGAACACGAACTTCCACATGAACGGAAGCGAGCCGACGAAGATCACGATCGACCAGAACGTCGCGCCAGGCGCGAATTCGAACGGGTTGAACTTGCCGCCCTCTGCAAACGCGAGCAGGGCAAACATCACGCAAACAGCGCCAGAACGCCGATGACGATGCCGAACAGAGCGGCACCTTCGATGAGCGCCGCGAAGACGATGCCCGCACCGCGGATGGTGTCGGCCGACTCGGGCTGACGCGCGATGCCGTTGCCGGCGGCGGCGCCAATTTGCCCGATGCCGATCCCGGCACCCACGACGGAGAGACCAGCGGCGAGACCGGCGCCGATCTCCTTCATTGCGAGGATCATGGTAAGCATCATTTGCTCCTGATGGGTTTCCGTGAGGATTGGTTACGAAGTCGTTGGAGAGCGCCGACCGATCAGTGGGCCGGGTGCAGGGAGTCCTGCACGAACATCACGCTCAGGAAAGTGAAGATGTAGGCCTGCAGCACGACGACGAAGGCTTCGATGATGTTGATGAAGATCGCCATCGCCGTCGTCAGGACGGCCGGGACCCACGTCACGAAGCCGAGCTCGCAGAGCTGGGCGAAGATGAAGATCATCCCGATGAACGAGTAGATCAGCAGGTGACCGGCGAGCATGTTCGCGAACAGTCGAATCGTCAGCGCGATCGGCTTCACGAACAGACCGATGAACTCGACGATCGCCATCAGCGGCACGAGCCAGCCCGGCAGGCCGCCCGGCAGCAGGTGCTTGATGTAGTTGCCCGGACCCTGCCGCATCATGCCGCCGCCGACCATGATCGCGAACGTCACGACGGCCATCGCCCCCGTCACGAACACCGTCGCGGTCGCCGTGACGCTGCCCGGGATCAAGCCGAGCAGGTTCATCAGCAGGATGAAGAAGAACATGAACACGAAGAAGGGCGCGAAGCGCTTGCCCTCTTCTTCGCCCATGGTCGCGTAGACCACTTCGTCGCGCAGCCAGTGCACCCAGCCGCGGAAGACGCGCACGAACCAGCCGTTGGCTCCACTGCGGAAGCTGAGCAACACCGGCACGAAGATGATCAGGATGATCCCGAGCGCGTAGAGCTGGAACAGGTTGACGTCGTAGAACGTCGTGACCGTCGGCTCCGGCTGCTCGCTGTGATCGCCGTGGCCCGCGCCAACGGCGTGCGGCATCAGGTGCGAGAACTGCGTCAGGAAGAACTCGCTCGGCGCCATGTCCAGCGTGCTCTTCTCCTCGTGGCCCGCCTGCTCGTGCGCCTCATTGTCATGGCCCGTGCCAGCGTGTTCCTGAGCGAACGCCGCGGGAGCCGCGAAGAGGGCCGCCGCGAGCAGAGCGAATCGAAGGAGCGTGGTGCGGATCATCGGGTCGGTATCAGTTCTGGCTGTCACCAGCGAGCGAGTCTCGTTCGTTGCGGGCCCGTTCGCGCAAGAAGCGCGAAATGGCCAGCGCACCGGCGAGCTGAATCAGCAGGGCCGTCGCAGCGAACGACAGGCCAAATGCGGCGAGGGCCGGGAATTTCTCGCCAGCGAAAGAAAAGGCAACCATCCCGACGGCGACCGCAATGGCCTGCAGACCGAAGTTGCCGGCCAGCCCGGAGAGATAGAGTTGCGCGGTGCGCGCGGGGTCGTCGTTCGGGACTGTCGTGCAGCGCGACAGCACGTAGACACCCGCCCAGCTGGTGAGCACCGCGAGTCCGAACCCGAGCCACACGAACGTGGCGGCTTCGGCGGGGACGAAACCGCTGAGCGCCACTGCGGCGACGACGACGCCGACGGACGCCGTGGCCACGGCGCAATTCTTGGTCGTCCGTGGAGCGGCCTGTCGGTCGGTCACCACGGGTTCAACTGCCGGAGTCGTCATCTGCAGGGTCAACGTCAGAGCCGCTGGAGTCTTTCGAGGGAGGTTTTCCAAACGGCAGGAGATCGGGAGCAATCCGCGAGAGCAGATGCACGAAGCCCCCCACGAAGCCGATCAACAGGCCGACGAGGAGGAAGGCCGGGGTCGAATCGAGCTGGAGGTCGAGGAAATGACCGGCGCCACCGAAGGCGACCGCCGACGCCACAAAGGTCATCGAAGCTGCCAGCGGATCGGCTCTTCCTCGGTCTCGGGGCAACAGCGCACCTGGTCAAAGAGCGAAAGCTCGTCGCTGAATTGGCCGGGACTATAGGAACGCAATCTCCCGGATCAACAGATCTGGAGCGAATCGCTGCGGAATTGGGCCTCGCCGTTCCCCAGAGCACGACACGGCGGTCCGCCGTGCGAGTCCAACCCATTGCTCCAGGAGATACCGATGTCCCCCACTACGATCCGCACCCTCGCTCTCTCGGCCCTCTGCGCGGTGCCGGTCACGGCCCAGGCCGTGTCGCCGGCGACCCGCGCCGACGTCGAGGGCAACAAGAGCACGAGCTACCCGCTCGGCCGACACAATGCCCGCTTTCAGCAGATCCACGCCGATCTGCCGCCTGGCCTGACCACGCTGACCGGTCATGGATACCGCCGCGACGCCATCTCGACCCGGGGCAACGTCGCGGGATTCCAGACGGAGATCGAGGTGCAGCTGTCCGTGGCCGCCAATGCGCCGAGCGCGGCCTCGGGCTCCTTCTCGAACAACCGTGGTGCCAACGTCGTCACGGTGCTGCCGCCGACCTGGATCTCGTTCCCCTCGACGTCGCGCCCGGCCGTGGACCCGAGCCCGACGTTCGATCTCGTCGTGCCCTACACGACGCCGTTTCCCCGGCCGGCCGGGGCCGCGATCTGCGTGGAGATGGTGATCCACGGCAACCAGACGTCGTCGAGCACCGACAGCAACTTCACGGCCTACCTCGACGCCCATCAGCTCGAAGCGGACGGGTTCAGCGAGCAGCCGGGCTTCCGGTTCGGCTCCGGGTGCCCCGCGATGAACCAGAATACCGCGCACTACGGTCGCTTCCTCATGACCCGCACGGCGACGGACGTCACCCTGGAGATCGAATCACGATACGGTGTGCCGACGACCGACCCGGTGAATCCGACGCTCATGATGCTCGCCGTGGGACTCACTCCGGATCAGAGCCCGTGGAGCTGGCTCCCGAACTGCACGACGTGGACCTCGTTCGACGTCCTGGTCAACCTGCCCGGCAGTACCGATGCCCAGGGCCACTGGAACGGCAGCATCTCCGGACTCCAGAACATGCCCGAAGGATTCCGCTTCCTCGGTCAGCTGGTATCCGGCAACACGACGACCGGGGACCTGACGTTCTCCGACGGTAGCTGGATCACCGTGCCCGTGATCGACGAGACGCCGATTCCGGCGATTCGCGTCGCCGCAGCGTCGAACCGGGACGCGACGTCGGGGACGGTCTCTTCGAACGTGCCGGTCACGATGTTCTTCTGAGTCCCCCGTTCTGCTGAGTCCCCTGAGCGGAGAGGCAGAGGTGAGCGGAGAGGCAAAGGCACGGGCAAAGGCAAGGGCAAGTCCGGGACGGTGCGGTATGACTAACCGCCCGCACAGCCCGAACTCCAAGCCCCGTGACCGACAACTTCTCACCTCGCGAAATCCTCGAACGCCTCGACCAGTACGTCGTCGGGCAAGACAAGGCCAAGCGCGCCGTCGCCGTCGCGTTGCGCAACCGCTGGCGGCGGCGCCAGCTCGATGGCGATACCGCGAAGGACGTCTACCCGAAGAATATCCTCTTGATCGGGCCTACAGGCGTCGGCAAGACCGAGATCGCGCGGCGGCTGGCGGATCTCTCACGCTCACCCTTCGTCAAGGTCGAGGCCACGAAGTACAGCGAGGTCGGGTATCACGGTCGCGACGTCGAGTCGATGGTTCGTGATCTGACCGAGTCGGCCGTCGCGATCGTTCGCCGTGAGCACGCCGATCGAGTCAAGGAGACCGCGCGCGAGCGCGCCAACGATCGAGTGTTCGTCGCGCTCTGTGCCGCGCAAGGTCTCGACGAACCGATGGATCCATCCGAACTGGGATGGCAGGTAGACGACGCGGGGCTGTGGCGCCCGACTACGACCGCGGCCGGTGACCCGATCGAACCCGAGGATGACGACGGCAGTCAGCAGGCGCGCGCCGCGCTGCGCCAGCAGCTCGACGACGGCGGGCTCGAGGACACGATCATCGAGATCGAGGTGCGCGACAACCGCACGCCGACTTTGAACATCATGGGGCCGCAGGGCAACGACGCGATGGGGATCGACGCGCAGGCACTCCAAGAGATGTGGGGCCGATCGCCGGGCGCGAAGACGCGCGTGCGCAAGCTCCCCGTGCACGAGGCCCGCACCTTGATCGAAGAGGAAGAAGCCGAGAAGCTCATCGACGAAGAATCGATCTTCCAGGAGGCCATCGAACGCACCGAGAACGACGGCATCGTGTTCATCGACGAGGTCGACAAGGTGATCGGCGGCGGAGCTGGCGACGGCGGGCCCGACGTTTCTCGCGAAGGCGTGCAGCGCGACCTCCTCTCGATCGTCGAGGGCTGCGCGGTCTACACCCGATACGGCCACGTCCGCACCGACCACGTGCTCTTCATCGCGGCCGGCGCGTTCCACTTCCACAAGCCGAGTGAGCTGATCCCCGAGCTGCAGGGCCGCTTTCCGGTCCGCGTCGCGCTCCAGCCGCTGACCGAAGAGGACTTCGTGCGGATCCTGACGGAGCCGCGCAACAGCCTAGTGCGGCAATACACCCTGCTGTTCGAGACCGAAGGCGTCGACCTCTCGTTCGACGAAGCTGGGCTTGCGCGACTCGCGGAGCTCGCCTTCCGCGCCAACTTCCAGACGCAGAACATCGGCGCCCGCCGCCTGTTCACGATCCTCGAGAAGTGCCTCGAGGACCTCTCGTTCCAAGCGGCGGAGATGTCCGGGCAGAAGGTGGTCGTCGACCGCCGGCTCGTCGACGAGCAGCTTGGCGAGACCGCCGAAGACGACGACCTGATCCAGTACGACGTCTGATCGGACGGCCCAGCGCGGCGGGTCAGCCCGGCAAACCAGCCCGGCAAAGAGCCGGCAAACACCGTTGGCATGGCGCCGATCCCGCTCGCTTTTGCTAGCCTTCGAGGAAGGTCCGCGATTCTGCGGAACGAATCTCCCCGGCCCTCGAAGGACCGCCCTCCAAGAGCGAGCGATTGACCGATCTACAACCAAAGACCATCGCTGCCGCCCAGGCAGGTGACGACGACGCGTGCCGCGAGATCATCCGGGCCCTGCACCGCCCGGTGATCGCCACGATCTACCGCTTCCTCGGCTCGCGCTATTCGCACGAAGTCGAAGACATCGCGCAGGACATCTTCCTGAAGATCTTCCGCTCGATCGAACGGTTCGACGCGACGCGCGGCGTCAAATTCACGACCTGGATCTACACGTTCGTCCGCAACCACTGCTTCGACATCATCAAACGTCGACGCATTCGCACGACCTCGCTGAGTGGGGGCCGCGACGACGAAGGCCAGATCGAGGTCCCGGACGAGGGTATGCGCAAGCCTTCTGCTGCGGCCGAGAACTCCGAACTCGGCCAGAAGATCGAAGAGGCCCTCGACGGCCTCGGCGAAGACCAACGGATGGCTTTCGTGTTGCGTGAGTACGAAGGCCTGGACTACTCCTCGATCGCGGAAGTGATGGGTGTCTCCGAAGGCACTGTCAAGTCGCGATTGCACCGCGCCAAAGAAGCACTACGCACCCGGCTCAAGCCATACGTGAGGACCGGCGCATGACCGAACCAACAGAACTCGACCTGAACGACGACTTCCAGCCTGGCGACTGGGAGGACCGATTCGAGGTCTCGAGCAGCTTCGTCGAGCGGACACTGGAGCGTGTCGTCGCTGACCGCGCGGAGATCGCCGCCGAGGCAGATCGCGTCGAAGAGATCCAACTCCCCCGCGAGGTCCTCGAGGCGCTGTCGGTGCCCGAGCCGTCGACCGACTTCGTCGACCGCGTCGCCAGCGAAGTCCGCAACGATCGCGAAGCACGCTGGGCTCGCGTGCTCGAGACGTACGCCGCGCCGCGACCCAACGAGGAGTTCGTCGAACGAACCCTCAGCGCGCTCCGCATCGATCGCTCCGGGTTCCGGTTGGTCCCTGATGAGCAGCAGCAACAACAGCAGCCCGCGCCGGTGGTATCGATCTGGCGTCGCACCGCGGTCGCTGCGGCAGCCGCGGTACTCGTCTCGCTCGGGGCGTTCGCGATGCTCGGCTCCGATCCCGCAGAGCCCCCGGAGCTCTCGCCGGCTCTCGCAACCCAGACCTATACGCCTGCCTCGTGGTCGACCGCCCTCTCGGGCGTCGTCAATGACATCGAGGACGACATGACTTTCGAACCGATCGCCGCGTTCGCCATGCCCATCGGAGGCAACCGGTAGATGCGTGAGCGACTCCACATCCTCTGCGGGCTCGTGACGAGCACGGCGTCCTTGATCGCCGCGCAGGAGATCCCACAGCCCACCAAGGCCGCCGCCAAGAAGTTCGTCCAACGCTACGACCGCGCGTTGGAGTCGGGCGAGATCGGTCAGCTGGACAGCCTGTTCACGCCGCTTCACGAGCGCGCCCACGCGGCGCGACGCGATTGGCTCAGCACCGCCCTTCGAAGTGCCGCCTGGGACGTGACGTCGAAGATCGCCGACTTCGGCACGATCGACGAGCTCGGACTCGCGCTGCTCGAAACCACGTTTCGGCCACGCGTCGAGAAGAAGAAGTTGGACGATGACGATGCGATCGTCACGAACCACTATCTCGTCTTCCGGATGTCCGAGGATGGCCCTGTCGGCATCCTCGACGCGGAAGTCGATACGACGCATCTCGCGAAGATGCCGTTGACGGAACGCGCGGACGGCAAGCTCGGCTGCCGGGCGTGCAACTACGTGATCCGCGCCGACCAAGACTGGCTCGTCGTGCCGCACAAGCCCGAGCAAGTGGGATGCCTGGAGTCGATCTCGTTCTACTCGCTGCAGCACGGTCTCTCGATGGACATCTCGGTGCACATCGATCGGAAGGGGCCTGACCCTCGCGCCGCGCTGACACGATTGCTGCGGGGCAAGACGACGCCCGAGCAGAGGGTCGGTGAGATCCATGAGTGGATCCCACCGATGCACCGCGACGAGACGCCACGAGGCATGTCCGGTGTCTGTGCGAAGGTCGACGATCCCGACGATTGGACGTCCGCTCTGCACGTGACCGCGTTCGGCCCGGTGCTCTACCTGTTCGCGGTGCAGGGCAACGGCAAGGCGCTGACAGAACATCGCGCGAGCATCGACGAAGTGCTCGGGTCGTTCATGCTTCGAGAGACCGACCTCGGGAAGGTGCGCAACACGCTGCGCCCGATCGCGCGTCACACCGGCGGCAGCCTCAAGGGCGCCATCTACTCCAACCCCAAGGTTGGCGTGACCTTCGCCGGCCCGACAGGCTGGGAGAGCAAGCTGCGTTGTGGCGGCCACCTCTTCCATGTGACCTACTCGTGCCCCACCGATGAGGGCAAGCTGTCCGTGCGCGCGATGGCACCACCACCGGGCAAGCGCCGCTGGACGATCCGATCCGCGACGTGGTCGATCGACTACGCGATCCACCGCTACGACCTCGTCGTCGACGACGACTCGGGGTGGGAACGGAACGACGCCGGAGAATTCGTGCGGGAGCTGTCGACGCACCGCAAGAGCGATGGCCTCGTCCGCACCTTCCGCGGCGTGCTCGACCCCGAGCAGCAGACCCTGTTCGTCCTCGATGCGCGTGCGACCAAGCAGGCGACCCCGTCCGTGTGTCAGTGGTTCGACGGCCTGAGTCGAAACTGACGACGGCGACCTGACCGCGAGTCGCGCCGGCTACTTCTTGGCACCGTTGGCCGGAGGCTTCCTCGGCGCCGCCTTGGGCTTCTCTTCGGCGAGAGGCGGCGGCACCGGCTTGGGCCGCACCAGCTCGAGCGCCGACTCGATGGTCTTCTGCAGTTCTCCGAGTTTGGACAGCTCGCCGAGCAGTTCTTGCGCGGCGTGCTCCGCGGCAGCCCGCTCCGTGGCGACGCGTCCCTCGAGCTCGCGATCCTTGGCTTGGATCCCCTCGAGCTCCTTCTGCTTGGCCGCGAGTGCGGAGTTCGCCGCCGCGATGTTCGCGTCTCGCTCGGTCAGCTGCTTCTCGAGCGCCCGCAGCGGCCCGAGCGCCGCCTGGATCTCGGCCTTCCGCTTGGTCGCGGCGTCCAGGTCCTCCTCGAGAACGCGCACGTTCGCGAGGAGCTCCTCGAGGGCGGCCGCGGCCTTCGCCTGATTGGCGCGGACCTGCTCGATGCGTCGGCGCACGGACGTCAGCGAGTCGCGCCGCTCGACGAGTGACTGCTCGGCGATGAACAGGTCCCGATCCAGGCGCTCCGGCGCCCGTTGGGCCGCTCGATCCGCGGCGTTCTCACTCGCCAGGCGCACCTGATTGGGCTCTGCGCCGACGCAGGAGCCGAGACAAACGGAAAGCAGAAAGCTGAAAGCGACGGCGACCCGCCGCGTTAGCATGCCCGGCCAATCGGAGATCCAAACTCGCATGGAACGCACGCTCATTCTATTCAAGCCGGACGCGCTGCAGCGCGGACTTGCCGGTCGCATTCTCACTCGCTTCGAAGAAAAGGGCCTGAAGATCGCCGGCATGAAGCTGATGCAGATCACGCCCGAGCTCGCAGCGAAGCACTACGAAGCTCACAAGGAACGCCCGTTCTACCCGGGGCTCGTCCGTTTCATGACCAGCAGCCCGGTTGTGGCGCTCGCCCTCGAAGGTATCGGCGCAATCGCGATGTGCCGCAAGCTCATGGGCGCGACCTTCGGCTGTGACGCCGAGCCGGGCACGATCCGCGGCGACTTCGGCGTCAGCCGGTCTTTCAACCTGATCCACGGCTCGGACAGCCCCGAAGCCGCCGAGAAGGAACTCGGCCTCTTCTTCCCCGAAGGCCTCGTCGAGTACGAAGCCGCAGCCTACGAGTGGGCGTACGACCCGGTCGAGGAGCTCGGACGGGAGGTCTGAGCAGCGCCGAGCTCCACGACGCGCTCGCGGAGCTCGACAGCTTGCTCGACCACCACGTCGTCGACGCGGTCGCGCGGTTGCACGACCGCGACGACCTGCTCGTGTTCTTGCGCGGCGAGGATCGCCGCCGCGCCCTGCACATCGCGCTCGGCGCGAATCGCGCGCGGGTGTGCGTGACGCGACGCCGCTTTCCCAAGGCCGCGTTCGCGAGTGGCCCCCTGCTGGACCGACTCGAGACCACGCTGCGGGATACCCGCTACGCCGGCTCGACGCGCGTCGAAGGCGAGCGGCGCGCGACCCTCCGCTTCCGTCGCGACGATGGCACTGCCGTGCACCTCGAGGTCGAGTTGTTCGGCAATCGCGGCCTATGGTGTCTCCGCGAAGACGGCGGCCGTGTTCTCGAGATGTCGCGGCTCCCGAACTTCCGCGACCGCACCGTGAAGCCCGGTCATGCATACGAGCCACCGGCCTCGCCGGGCACTCCGCCTGCGGCGCCGCCGTCGCGGTTCGGCTCGCCCTGCGTCGAGGAGATCGATCGTCACTTCTCGTGCGCGGACGAAGACGAGGAGTCGACCCGAGAGCGCGACGCATTGCGCCACATCAGTGAGCGAGCTCTGCAGCGCGGGCAAGCGAAGATCGAAGGCCTGAAGACGCAGCGCGAGTCGATGGAGCGCGCGCACGAGATTCGCGAGCGGGCCGACTTGCTCCTCGCCTACGGCTACGGTCTTGCACCCGGCGCCACCGAGCTTCGCGCGCCCTCGCCGAGCGGCGACGCCGAGGAAGTCGTGATCCCGCTCCAGCCCGGCGTCTCGATCCATGCGCAGGCGGACAAGCTTTACCAAAAGGCGCGCAAGTACGAAGACGGACGCGAGCACGCCGACCGACGCATTCAGGAAGCCGAACGGCAGCACGCGATCCTGCGCGAGCTTCGCGACCGCCTCGATCCGGACGACCCGGGCGTAGACACGCTCCGCGAGGTGCGCGAAGCTCTGCAAGGCTTGGGCCTGGCGCCCAAGCCGAAGGCCCCCACCAAGCCCAACCGGGACAAGGTCTCCCGCCAGGTCGAGAAGGAAGGCTTCCGGCGCTTCGAGTCGGCGGAGGGGCTGCCGATCTTCGTCGGCCGCAACAACTCGCAGAACGATCGCCTGTCGATCCACTTCGCCCGCGGTAACGATCTTTGGTTCCACGTGGGCCGCGGATACGCTGGAAGCCATGTCGTCGTCCGCCTGGCCAAGAACCAGAATGCCAGCCTCGAGACGCTACTCGATGCCGGAACGCTCGCGGTGCACTTCAGCAAGATCCGCGGCGCCGAGCTCTCCGAAGTGATCTACACGCAAGCGAAGAACGTCAGCAAGCCCAAGGGGCTACCGCTCGGCAAGGTCATTGCGACCCGCACGAAGTCGCTGCGTGTGCGCCTCGAGTCCGCGCGTTTGGAGCGCCTGCTCGGCGGTGATGCCCAACGGAGCGATCGATGACGCCACCCGACCACGATCGCGAAGAGGCTGCGCTGATCAACCTGGCGCGCGCCGAGCAAGCGGCGGCCCGACGGCCCGGCGACTTCCGTCTGCGGGCCGAGGTCGTCCGCGCGATGCTCGACCTCGCGGAGGTGCAGCCGCAGTTCGCGACTCGGGACGGAACCCCGGCGATCGAACACGCCCTGGCGCTCGCGCAGGAGCTGTACGACGAGCAGGAGGGTGCCGCGCCCTACGCCGAAGTCTACGTCGACGCGCTCGTGCAGGCCGGCAGTGCGGCGCAGTCCGCCGGCGACTCGATCGCGATCGAGCGCTTCCGCCGCGCGATCCACGTCCTCCAACGACTCGTCGATCTCGACCCAAAGGACATCGGCCTGCAGTCCAAGCTCGGCACCTGCCACGGCTACCTCGCGATCGCGCTCGATGATTCGGGACAATCCGACGAGGCCTTCGACCACTATCGTGTGAGCCTCGCGCTCTCCGATCAGATCGCGAAGGCGCACCCGACCGACTCGCGCGCCCAGAACAATCTCGCGCTCGCGCACAACGCGATCGGCCACCATTACGGCGAGACCGAGCAGCTGACGGACTCGATCGCTCACCACGAAAAGTCGCTCGCGTTCAACCGCATGCTCGTCGAGCGACAGCCGCAGGAGTCCTACTGGGCCTACTGCCTCGCGACCGACCACGAGAACCTGTGCGATGCGCACGCGCGCGGCGGATTCCTCGAGCCCGCGCTCGACCACGCGCGCCACGCGCTCGAGCTGCGGCAGCGCATCTGCGAACCGGCCGACACCCCCGCCGACTGGCTCGCACAGCTCGCGGACAGTCACCGAGACATCGCCGAACTCTCGCAAGAGCAGGGCCTGCGCACCGACGCGATCGAGCACTTCCGCGCCGCGCTGTCGATCTTCGAAGGTCTGCTGCAGGAGTTTCAGGACGATGAGGAGTTCTTGTTCCGCACCGCGGACAGCCACCTCGTGCTCGGCTACGCCCTCGAGAGTCAGCAGCAGTACGAAGAGAGCCTCACGTGCTATCGCCGTGCGCTGCGGCTCGATGAACAGCTCTCGCGCCGGCAGCCGGAGGAGTCTCGGTGGCACGCCAACGCGGCGCACTGCCACCTCTGCGCGAGCCTCGTGTTGCTCGCCCTCGGCCGTCGTGACCAATCGCGGGAGCACGCCGATCGCGGCATCGCGATTCTCGACGAGCAGGTGCGGCGCAATCCGGACTCCACGGCGCTGCGCACCGACCTCGCGACGTTCCACTCGGAGCTGGCAAACGCCCTGACGATGCACGGCGAACGCGGAGCCGCCCTCAATCACTTCGAAGTCGGCCTCGAGATCGATCGCCAGCTGGTCCGTCGTGACTCGAAGGCCAAGCTCCCTCTGGCCAACCTCGCGACGACTCTCGACAGCATGTCGGCGCTGCACGAACAGGCCGGCGACCTCGAGCGCGCGATCGAGTTTTCCCGGCAGGCGGTGAGCGCCGAGGAGACCCTCGTCAAGCTCGACCCGGAGAGCACGGAGTATCAGGGACGCGTCATCCAGGCGCTGATGCACTACGCGAGCAACCTGCGCGAGTTCGGCGACACCGACAAGGCGATGGAGACGATGCAGCGCAGCCGCCGCCTCGCCCGTCGGCTCAAACGACTCGTGCCGCGCGACGAGTTCGTCGCGGGTCTCGCCGCGCAGGTGCAGCGTGGCCTCGGCCTGGTCTACCGTGATCTGCGCGAGCACACGGCGGCAGAGCAGGCCTTCCTCGACGCCGCCCATCGCCTCGCCGAGATCCGCCAGGAGTCGAAGAACCCGGACGCCTGGTGCGGGCCGGAGGCGGAGACGTACGAGTATCTCGCGGAGCTCCTCGTTTCGCTCGGCCGCGGACACGAGGCGCTCGACGCCGTGACTCAGGCGCTGCAGGGACGCAAGCGGGCCGCGACGCTCGCCGCGCGCGACCCTCTCGTGCAGCGCGATCTCGCGGGGTGCCACGAACTCGCCGCAGAAGCGGCAGAAGCCGTCGCCGACCTCGATCGGGCCTCCGAGCACCGCCGCGCCGCGGCGCAGATCTACGAGGAATTCGGCGAGGATCCGTAGCAACTCCGGTCCCGCACGACGGATGCGACCACCGGTGCTTGACATCCTCGCTCCCCCCCACGACCCTCACGGTTTCGCAGCCCCCTCTGCGTCCCTGAGAGCGAACCATGTCAGCCGTCCGACTCACTGTTCTCTCGCTCGCCGCGCCCGCAATGCTCGCGTCCTGCGGCGTGTTCGGCCTCACCACCGAAGAGCGGAGCAATCTCAACTACTACAAGCAGAACTCCGCGCTCTACTACGAGGCGGAACGCTACTCGCAGGCGTTGACTCTCGTCGAGAAGGGTCTCGAGATCGCGCCCGACGACTACAAGCTGCTCGCGACCCGCGCCTGGTGCTATCTCCAGCAGGCCCCGCGCCAGCCCAACCTGCTCGGTCCGTGCGAGCGCTTGTTCGACGAGCTCTACGACATGCGCTCGCCGGAAGACCACGGCGTTCCGGTGCTCATGGGACTCGGCAAGACGCAGACCCTGCTCGGCGATCGCGAACGCAAGCAGGCGCGCGCGCTGCGCGAATCTGCCAAGGCCGTCGCCAGTGATGACGCCCAGGAGGCGACGTACGAGGCGAAGGCGAGCGAACACCACGACCTGGCCCAATATCACTTCACCCGCGCCAAGCGGGCGTTCCACGCGCTCATCAAGAACGAGGCCGCTGTTCGCGACGCGAACAAGCAGCTGATGGAGATCGCGATCGCGCAGAACGACTACGAAGCCGCGGTGGAATTCGCTGACGCGTCCCTCGCCCAGAGCCGCAAGGACCAGGCGGAGCTGCGCCAGGTGATCGAAGAGACCATGCAGGTCCGCGTCGAGAACGAATCCCGCGGGCGCCTCACCGACCTGATCGACGAGGAGCTCGGCGTGCGCTCGAAGCTCGCGGGCATGCACTTCCGTCGCAAGCTCTGGGACAGGGCGCTCGTCCAGCTCGACGCGATCCTCGAGATGGATCCGCGCCGCTCGAACGACTACTTCTTCCGCGCCAACGTCTTGGAGGAGCTCGGCCGCATGGTCGAGGCGCGCCGCGACTACCAGAAGTTCACGACGTTGACCAAGCTTCCGCCGGGCGACGAGATGGTCGACCGCGCCTATGACTTCATCGCCCGCACGCGACCCGCAAACGCCTCCGCCCAGAAGTAGCTTTCGGCTACCGCGCGCCGCGAGGCTGCGCACGGCACGCGAGTTTCGCCGCGTCTACGGGCGCGGCGTCCGGGCCCACGGCAAGGCGATCGTCGTGGTCGCCTTCGAGCGGCGCGCACCGGGACACCGTCTCGGCGTGTCGGTCTCGAAGGAGCACGGCCGCGCCGTGCGGCGCAACAAGCTCAAGCGGATCCTGCGCGAGGCGTTCCGCCTCGAGCGACCCGAGCTGCCGGGGCGCTACGACGTGATCCTGATCCCGCGCAAGTCCGACGACCACCTGCAGCTCGAAACCGTGCGCAACGAGCTCCGGCAGCTGCTCCAGAAGGTCGCCAGCGGCAAGGGCCGGAAGCGAGGCCGACCGCGCGGTCGGCCGCGGAAGGGTCAGCGGTGAAGTACCTGCTGATCGGGATTATCGTCTTCTACCGGCGCTGCATCTCGCCGCTGAAGCCGCCGACCTGCCGCTTCCATCCCACCTGCAGTGAGTACGGCCTGATCGCGCTTCGACGACACGGCGCGATCCGTGGCTCGTGGCTGACGATCTGGCGCCTGCTGCGCTGCCAGCCGTTCGGCACGCCCGGATACGACCCGGTGCCGCCCGACGACCCGAACCCGAAGTCAGAATTCGCTTCGGACGACGGCGCGGCGCGGGAACAATCGAGTTTGTGACGTCGACTCGCCTGCCGAACCGTCTCGCGAATCTCGGAGCCATCGGACTGCTCGTCCTGGCGCCGCTGCTCCTGCTCGGGCCGTGCCTCTTCGGGGACGAGGTGTTCTTGCCGTTCGACCCGGCGCGCTTCCCGCCCGCGAAGATCTCGATGTCGGCCGCGGAGCTCGAAGGGATCGAAGCGCGGCCGTCGAACCTCGACGTCACGGAACTCCCGCTCCTCGTCGTGCCCGAGATCCAGCTCGCGGGCGACGAGATCGAGGCCGGGCGCTTCCCGTCCTGGAACCCGTACGCGCGCTTCGGTGGCCCGCTCTTCGCGAACGCGCTCGCGGGCCTCGTCTATCCTCCGAACTGGACGCTCCTCAAGGGTAGCGATCCCGCGCGAGGTCTCGCGCTCGGCGCACTGCTGAGCTACGGCATCGCCGGCGTGTTGATGTTCGCGTTCTTGCGGGCGTGCCAGCTCGGCGTGATCGCCGCGCTGTTCGGGGCGCTCGCGTTCGCGTTTGGCGGCACGCTGACCGTGCACGCGCACTTCTACATGCGCATGAACGCGCTGATCTGGCTGCCCGGCATGCTGCTTGCCGCGCTGCGGCTCGAGCGCACGGCCGGCCACGACCGGATCCCGGCCGCGCTCGGACTGGCGGTCTGCATCGCGATGACCTGGCTCGCGGGATTCCCTCCGTACGCGATCTCGGCAACGGCGTTCGCGGGCCTCTACGCCGTCTGGCTGATCGTGCGCACCGGACGCCGAGACGGGTTAGTCGGATCGCGGGATCTGACGCTGTGGATCGGCGGGGCGTTCGCGGTCGGTCTGCTCGCCAGCGCGGTGCAGCTCTGGCCGATGCTCGCCTACTACCCCGAGTCGAGTCGCGACCTGTCGCCGCCGCCCAACGCGATCGCGCAGAGCGGGTTCGACGTCATGGGTTTTCTCGGCTACCTGATGCCGACGGCGTTCGGTCATCCCGACCCCGGAATCGGCGCCGAGTACGCGCGCTCACCGCTCGCGCTCCTGCTGAACACGCGCACCTACTGGGCCGACGCCGACCCCGCACGCACGGCGGGTCGCCTGATGTATCCGTCGAACTACAACTTCACGGAGTACACGATCTTCTTCGGCGCGATCCCGCTGCTGCTCGCGATCGTCGGCATCTTCGGTCCACGCTCGCGGCCCCGCACCGCGTTCGTATCGATCACCGCGCTGTTCGTGCTGATCGGCACGGCACCGTCGTGGTTGCAGTCGCTCTACGGCCTGCCGGGGTTCGCGACGCCGATGCGATTCATCGGCCCGCTCGCGGTCGCATGCGCGGCGTTCGCGGGGCTCGGCTTCGACGCGTGCATGCAAGGCAACGGACGCCGGCTCGCGTACGCGCTCTCCGGCGTGTCTGGCGCGCTCGCCCTGGTCTTCGTGTGGCTCGCGACCGCGGCGCCTGACTGGAACCTGATCGGGACCATCGCGGAGCAGTACGCGCACCTGCTGCCGCAACAGAACGCGGTCGCGATCGCCACCGGGGACGTCGGCCAGCACAACCTCGACGCGGGTCGCGAGCTCATGGTCACGAGCTTCTGGGAAGCCGCGGTACGCTTCGGCGGCGCCGGGCTCTGGCTCGCCCTGTGGATGTGGCTGCAGCCCCGTTCTCCCTTCTTCGCGAACAAGCTCGCCGTGCTCGGCGTCCTGCTCGCGGCGGCCGAACTCATCACCTTCGCCCGTGAGACGAACACCTCCCGCCCGATCCCGGTCTCGACGGACACCGACGTGCAGTCCTTCCTGCGGGACCAGCGCGTTGCGCGCCGCGGCGAGGGTGGCGTCACCGTGGCTCGCGCCGCGAAGTTGCCGAAGGTCGCGCTCGACCTGCCGTCGGGACTGCTGTTCCCGGAGCGCATCCGCGATCTGAACGCATACGCGTTCTCGGACCCGTGGTCGCACAAGCTGTTCGTCGCGCTCTACGGTCCCGGCCAGATGGTCCGCGACGTGTGGCCGAACGCCTTCCCCGACGACGAGCGGCTCGAGCGACCGCTGTTCGATCTTCTCGGCACGCGCTACCTGCTGTCGACGGAGAAGCTCGAGCACGCGGGCACGCGCGTCGGCCCGGAGTTGCGCAGCGACGCCGGAGAGTTCTTCGTATACGAGCGCGCGAACCCGTTGCCGCGGGCGTTCGTCGTGCACGACCTCCGCGTGATGAAGGACGAGGCCGCGACGATCGCGACGATGATCGCGCCGGATCTCGATCCGCGCGCCGCCGTGCTGGTGACTTCCGATGTCGCCGCCACGCTCCCCCCGCCGGCGGCGCCGGCCGTGCCCGCACCACGCGCGACCAAGTTCCGACGGGACGATCCGGGCGACGTGCTGATCGAAGTCGCGCCGGGTGACGCGGGCTACCTGGTGTTGTGTGATGCGGCACTTTCGGGCTGGGAGGCCACGGTCAATGGTGCACCCGTGGACATCGCGCGCGGCAACCTCTTCATGTCCGTCGTGCCAATCGGCAGTCGCGGCTGTGAAGTACGATTGCGCTACACGGCGCCGGGACTGACGGCCGGGCTCACCGCGACCACAATCGCTCTTCTGATCATGGCGAGCGCCGTGTTGTCCTACCTCGGGTCAAGGCGGCGAATGCTACGCGTCGAAAACTCGGACTGAGGCGCACGCGTCCGGCGCCACGAGGGGAAGGCGCAGGGACTACGTGAGCTTGTTCGGGACAGGAAGACGCGAGGGCATCCTCGCGGTGCTGCTGCTCGCGACGCTCGCGATCGTGATTCACCTTCCGGGGATCGGCTTCGGAGAACACCGCCGCTTGCTTCGGCCCGAGCTGATGGCGCCCGGCGGCAACCCCGCGCCGCGCGTCGACCCGACCGCCGAAGGCGGGACCAACCAGCGCCTGCTGTATCCGGCTCTTCGCCAGGCGGCCGCGGTGTGGCAGGACGGCGACGTCCCGTTGTGGAACCCGTCGTCGCGCTTTGGTGAACCCTTCGCCGCTTCGGGCGCCCCGCTCTGGTATCCGCCGTATTGGATCGTGTTTGCGGGCGGCGGTCCGTGGACGCTCGATCTCCTGCTCGCTCTTCACTCGGTGCTCGCCTGCGTCGGCATGTACCGCTTCCTGCGCGTCATGCCGATGTCGCGCTACGTCTCGTTCCTCGGCGGCGGCGTGTACGGGCTCGGTTGGTTCATGACCGCGTCGCTCGACCGACTGCCCGAGGCGGCCGCGGCGGCGATCCTGCCGTTCGCGCTCGAGTGCGTCTGGCACTGCCTGTCGACACGACGGAGTCAGCGCGTGTTCGTGCCGGGACTCGGCATCGCGGTCGCCGCGATGTTCGCGACCGGCAGCACGACGACGGCGTGGATCGGCTTCACCCTGTGCGCGGGCGTCCTCGTCGTCGGGCTCGGTGCGGTCGAACGCGAGCACCGGGCGCTCGCGCTGCGCATGGCCGGCGTCGCGACGATCAGCGCCGTGCTGATGTCGGCACCGGTCTGGCTCGACTGGCTGCAGAACGACGGCGCGTATCACGGCGCCCAGTCCGCTGCGTCCGCACCCCGCGTGCAATCGACGGCGATGGTCGGCGCCCTCGCGCCGAACTTGCTCGGCGATCTGCGCGGTCACGGCCCGACGGCACTCCGCGACCTGAACCCGACGGCGGATCCGCTCGAGACCGTGCTGTATCCCGGCGCGTTCGTGCTTTTCGCGTGCTTACTCGGTCTGTTGCGTCCGAAACGCAGCTACCAGAAGTTGTTCTGGCTGTTGATCGGCGGCGCCGGCCTCGTGCTCACGATCGAGAATCCGCTCCACGACTGGATCGGTTGGGCGCCGGATCGACCGGGCGCGGCCCTCGTGCTGTTCCATCTCGCCGCGATCGTGCTCGCGGGGATGTCCCTCGAGACGTTCCTCGACAACCCGCTCGCCCGCCGGCATGCGACCTCGATCACCTGCTCACTCTCGATCCTCTTCGCCGTGAGCGTCATCCTTGCCGGGCTCCTGATCCCGGCGTGGGGTGACGCCGGCGTCGCGTGGCTCACGGGAATCACGGCCCCGTCGGAGATCCAAGCGGCGCGCGAGTACATGACGACGCGTCTGCTGCCACCGGCCCTGTGCCTCGCCGCGTTCGGCGCCGTGTTCCTCTGCTGGCGCCGCTTTGGCATGCCGCGCTTCAAGCCGCTCGTTGCCATCATCGCACTCGCGGACGTCCTCGTGACGTCGATCATCGCAGTCCCCCATGGCACCGGGGAACGCGAAGGCGAACGTCTCGCGGCGTGCCTGCCGACGCCGACCGAAACGCACGTGCGCACACTCGGAGCCGGTCGCTCGTCGGATATGCCGCCCGCGAGCTGGCTCGCGGCCGAAGGGCATCCGACCGTTCACACGCCCGGTCGCTACGTGCTCGCACGCTCCGCGCAGTTCCTCGAGATAGTCGACCCGAGCGCCATTCAGACGGCCAAGCACCGCAGCCGCGTCGCCGCGCTCGCGGTCCCCGAACTGCTCGACGATCCCCTCCTCGAAGTGGCTGCCGTCGGACGCGCCGTCACGACGCGGACCGCGATCACCGACGAGTTCCAGCCGATCAGCGCGACGCCGGGCGGCGCCGTCCCGCTCGGCCCCCAGGTCCTGATGAGCGTCGCGCCGCGCCCGCGGGTCCGGCTGACGTTCGACGATCACACGGTCCCGAGCACCGAGTCCGCGGTCCACAGGTTCCGCACGAATCCGGACATCGATGCGACGGTGACCCTCCTCCAGGGCCGCCAGCGCCCTCTCGAATCCAAACGCCCGATCGGTGAGCCATCGGTCGAGATCCTCGAGGATCGCCCGAACTGCGTCCGCATCCGCGCCGACCTCGCGGACGGCCGCGGCCACCTCGTGCTCGCCGACGCGTTCGCTCCGGGATGGCACGCGACGGTCGACGGCGCCGAGACCCCGATTCGTCCCGCGGATCTCGCGTTCCGCGCGGTCGCCCTGCGCGAAGGCGTGCACGAAGTCGTGTTCGAGTACCGGCCGTGGAGCTGGCGCTACGGCGCGCCGCTCGGGCTCCTGGGGCTGCTGCTGATCGCGGCGTACCAGACGATGATGCTGGTGCGGCTGCGGCGACGCGACGGCTGACGTCCATCTCGCGTCACCGAAGCGCTACGATGCGGCCCGGAGGTTCGCTCGTGACGCTCACCCGTTTGCTCGCTGCATTCTGCCTGCTCCCGCCTTTCGCGCTCGCACAGGCCACCCACGTCGTCGACGCCGCCGATCCGACGGCGGACTTCGCCGACATCCAGCCCGCCGTCGACGCTGCGGGGAACGGGGATGTCATCCTGATTCGAGGCGCAGCTGCGTCGAACTACGGTTCGTTCGTGATCGCCGGCAAGTCGCTGACTCTCGTCGCCGATCAGTCGACGCCCGGGCTGACGATCACCGGCGGCACGGTGGAGATCCGTGGGCTGGGCCAGGGACAGCGCGTCGCGCTGCGCGGGTTGCACGTCGAAGCGCATCCGTGCGTCGATGGCGCTCCGCCAACTCTCTGGCTTCACGACAACCAGGGCAGCATCTGGATCGAGGACGGGGACTTCCGCATCTTTCCGAACTGCCTGAGCGGCCTGCCGCCGATCATCCCGTCGGTCCTCGTAATCGAGAACTGCGTCGACGTCGCGATCGAGGACACGGTCGTCTACCCGTTCTTCGGAGGCTCGGCGCAGCCGACCGCGCCGCCCGGCGTGCGCGTCTCGAATTCCGACGTGCGGTTCTACCGCTCCGAGATCTTCGGCACGGCCGGCCAGCTCGCGCTCCCGCCCACCAATGGCGGCCCCGGCCTCGACGTCGAGAACAGCTCCGTCGGCTTCTACGATCTCGACTCGACCGACCCGAAGATCCACGGTGGTACCGGCGGCCATTGGCTCTTCCCGCCGTTCCAGGACAGCGCCGACGGCGGCAACGCGGTGGAACTCGACGCGACGAGCGTGCTGCGGCACGCGGAACTGACGCCACCGCACCCGATCCACGGCGTGCTCCCGCTCGAACCCGGGAGCCCGGGCATCACGGTCTCGCCGGGCTCCCCCGGTGACCCCGGCGAACAGATCGTCACGGAGCCCGGTGCGCTCGTGTCCTCCGTCGCGGACTACGGCGGCACGCTCGACTTCGGCCAGGGCCCGGACGGACATCTGTTGGATGGTGAAGGCTTCACGCTCACCTTCGCGTCGACGCCCGGCGAAGCGGTCGCGATCATGCTCGGGGATTCTCCGCTCGCCTTCGACCTTCCGACGCTGGTCGAGCAGCCGCTGTTGGTGTTGTCGGCACAGGTGGTCTTCCCGCTCGGGACGACGGATGGGTCTGGGGTCACGAGCGCGTCGTTCCCGAACGGGGTCACGCTCGCGGCGGGTGCGGATGCGCTGACGTGGTTCGCACAGGCGATCACGTTGGAGGGGAGTGTGGTGCGGGCGAGCGGGCCGGAAGCGCTGGTCGTGGTGCGCTGAGCACCCAACGCGAACGGGCACGCTCGGGAACTCGAATGCCTGGGAGATTCAAGATCCCCAGAGTTGGTGAACGTGCACTCGTGAGTGCGGACTTTGGTATCGTAGGTGGACAAGTAGGAGATTCACGGAACGCCAACGAGTAGCGATCGGGCCAGGATGTTCCTGGGCTGCGCTGGCGGTTCGTCGCAACAGGAGATCAAGCATGAGCTTCAAAGAGGAACTCGAGCACCGGCTCATCCCCCTCCCCCTTCGAGCACGAGTCGCGTTCTCGGTCCGTTGCGCGATGAGACTTGAACCAATGGTTCCTGAAGACGAACGCGAGACAATAAGCGAGGCACTCTGGTGCGCTCGCGAGTTCGCGGAGAAGGAGGTTGATGAAGATTTTCGGCAGCAAATCGCAAACGCTGTCAAAGCTATCGAACTTGACTCCGACCAGCCGTCGATTCAGTTCGACGTCGCGTACATCGCAAGTGCCGCCCACTCCGCGCATACCAACAACGATGGCGCCGAGTTTGACACGGTCAACGCAGGCATCAACGCCGCTTTCAGCGTGGCCAACACCATTGGCATACAACGCGCTCGGTCGCTCGTCTTCGCTGATCTGGCGACGCTCGAAGCCGCACACCTCTCAGATGACGACTATGTCCCTCAGTCGATCTTCGGCGTGATGTGGCCAGATGGAGAACCGGAATGGCCAGCCGAACTCGACATCCTCATTGATCCGGGCGATTCGTCACCCGCACTGATCGCCAAGATCCTTCTTTCACTCTCCGATCTACACGAGGCCGAAGGAGGTTCCGGCCTCTCGTTCGACGGAATCGAGGAGTTTGAAATCGCCAAGGTGTTGACGTGATGTCGGATGCACCGAATAAGGCAATTCGAGTCGTCGCAACTCCGCGGAATAAGGCCGGGGAGCCAGGCATCATCAGACGGTTCTTCCGGCGCACATTCGACCTTCTGATCGAGCGGCCGATCGAAGCCGCTTCTGACCTCTTGACACAGTGGCTTCGGAATCGCGAAGCTGCATTGAAGACAGAGGAGGCTAAGGAGAAGCTCGCTCAGACCGCGCTGGGGCGTGGAGCCGAGAAGTTGACCCAAGAAGATGTCAACGTGGTAAACACTCAAGTCGAGGTCGAACTGCGGCGGCAGTCGCAGGAGCCGAGACCCAGTCGATCCGTCGAGGAGATCCGTGCGGACCTGCGTGCCCTAGTGAAGGAACTTCGGATGGCCGGTGGAGAGATCGAGCTCCGACTGCCCAAATCCGGCCGGTCTGAACAAGAGCCGCAGCAGCAGGGTGACGAAAGCGAGTCCTCGTAGATGGGATCGCCGCAGCCATTGGTGCCAACCGCTGACTTCCGACTGCCTGTGACGACGAGACATTCAGACCCCATCAGCGAAACGACGCGAGAAGGAGGCGTCCGGTGAGCGACAAGAAGCGAAGCGCCCAGTGCTTCGTGATCATGCCGATCTCGCAGCCGAGCGGATACGAGAACGACGGCCACTTCGGTCGTGTGCTTGAGCACCTGATCAAGCCGGCATGCGAAGACGCCGGCGTGAAGGCGCGCCGAGCAGACGAAGGCAGTGCGGCCGAGTTGATCACACCGAAGATCCTGAACGGTATCGCGGGCGCGGACATTGTCGTTTGCGACCTCAGCTCCAAGAACCCGAACGTGCTCTATGAACTCGGTGTGGCGCACTCATTTGGTCGACGCACAGTGCTGATCCGCGACGACCCAACCCAGAAGATCTTCGACCTGTTCGACATCAACACCATTGCGTATGACCGAAGACTGCTCCCCGACAATCTGATCGAGGATCGCGAAAAGCTCTCCGCGGCCGTCAAAGCGACGCTGGCGTTACCCGAGGGCAGGAACTCGATGCTCGACGCGATGGGGTTGTCTGCCGCGGTAGCACCGAGGAGTTCGGTCTCGCCCGACATGGCGTTGCTCTTGGAAGGGATCCGCCGCTTATCCAGTGAAGTCTCGAGAATCTCGTCTAGCGGGGCAACTGCAGACGACGAACTCTTGGATCACCTGTACGTGGGGCGACGATGCATCGGCCCTGATGACAGGCTGTGGAGGATCGTCGGAATCCGGAATGGCTACGCGTTGCTTGAGTGTGAGAGTGAAGGGCGCGTTGAGCAAAGGAAGACCTTGATACAGAATCTAATCGACCACTACACGCCAGCTAGACCACCTCCGACAGGAACTTGAGCCCACAGACCCGACACCGGTGGTACCGGATCGGAGATCGCGGCCCGTACGTCCGGACCTTTCGCCCTCGTCGCGAGCGACGTCGTCCTCGGTGTAGCGAACTTCGATGGTCGTCTGGTCGGTCGGAACAGACGGAGAGGGAGCCGTGAATCGATTCATGAGGGGACTCCCGGGTCAGCCAACGGCGCGGCCGCGCGGGCGGCGCCGTATCGAGGAGGGACCCACCAAGGGACCTTAGGTGGGTCCCCAGCTGGCGGATCATGGCGGCGCCTGGCGGAACCGCTCTGCGGGCCGTCAGACGCAAGTCCGGAAATGCTCCGCACATGTGCAGCACATGGCGGAGCATGGCGGCACATGGCGGAGCCGGAATCTTTGGAGGCGGGGGGAATCGAACCCCCGTCCCGAGACACCCCGACGGAAGCCTCTACGTGCGTAGGTCGATGGAAAGGTCTCGCTCCCGCGCCCCCACCGACCAGGAAACGCAGCAGCCAGCTCGGCTGAATCTCGTCGCGAACGGGCAGAGCATCCGTTCGGGACCAGTCTGCTGTGTATCGCCTTCTACCGCCGCAGACGAACGACAGTCGGCGTGACTACGCTATATCAGGCAGCCATGGAGTAGTGCGTGTTGGCACTTGTGTTGTTTCCGGGGTTTAACGAGGCCACCCGGAACCTCGGCACGCCACTCCCGCCGTGACAGCATCCGGTCGATACCGATCGCCCCCATGACGGTTGGGTATGCCTAGGTATCGGCGATTCGGCCGGGATTCGCAAGCCGGGGATGCGGTTCGTTAGACTTCGGACGTGACTGTGCCCGAAGACATCGGAACCGCGATCCGCAACGCGCTCGCGATCCTCGCGACGCCCGGCGCCAAGGCGCCGCACGCGATCGAACGGAACTTCCAGCTCGCGGTCGAGACGCTGCTCGCGGCGCGGGCGGCGATCGAGAAGCGGGACTCGGAGATCGACCTCGTGACGGATCCGGACCATACGGCGGCCGAGGAGGCGCAGCGGCTGCGGGCCGCACTCGAGAAGGCCGAGGGGCGGATCCTCGAGCTCGAGCAGGAGCTCGCAATGGCGAAGCACGACGCCGAGGTCGAGCAGGTCCTGCACGCCGAGGAGCAGAAGCGGCTGAAGACCGCCGAGAAGAAGGCGAAGGACCTCGATTCGCTGCTGATGGAGGATGACGAGGCGTTCAAGCGCTACATGGACAAGGCGATGGACGAGCAAGAGAGGAAGGGGAAGGGGCCGGGGCGGCGCCGGTAGCCTGGGCGATGTCCAGCGGAACGGGGCTCGTCTTTGGGCACGGGCTCGGGCGCGAGTCGGGACACGGGCGAGAATGGGGACGGGAATGGGAACGGGAACGGGTCGGGGTAGGATTCCGCGCGATGACCAAGCGCAGGATCGCCGTGATCTCGACCGGCGGCACGATCGAGAAGACCTACGACGAGTTCCAGGGCGTGCTCGAGAACACGATGAGCGTGCTCGACGTGATGATCGCGTCGCTGACACTCGAGGGGATCGACGTCGTGCGGATCCCGCTGATGAACAAGGACAGCCTCGACATGTCGCCCGAGGATCACACTCTGATCGCCGAGACTGCCGGCCTGCACGGCCGGTCCTCGGACGGCGTGGTGATCGTGCACGGCACCGACCGCTTGGCCGAAACTGGCGAACGCTGCGTCGAGGTGCTCGGCACGCCGACCGTTCCGATCGTGCTGACCGGCGCGATGCGGCCCTACGTGATGCGCAACACGGACGCCGTGCAGAACTTCACGGAAGCGCTCCTCGCCGTGCAGATCGTCACACCCGGCGTCTACGTCGCGTTGCACAACAAGGTGCTGCAGTTCCCGGGAGTCGAGAAGGACCGCGAGCGCGGGACGTTCGTGAAGCGCTGAGGGCGTCGGGTGGGTGTGGGTTGGGTGCGTGAAGGCAGGTGCGTACCGAGGCAGAGCCGAGCTTCGCTCGGGCTCTGCGATTGGTGTCTGCCAATACCACGCGCGCGTGCCGAGCGAAGCTCGGCACCGCGTCGACGTCCTTTGCGCACGGAAACCCCTACAACCCGAACACCACCCGCAGCCCCTCCGAGAACGACACGCCCTGCGACGCGCCGGGGTCCGCCTGCACCAGCTGCGCGAACATCTCGACGCCGCACAGCTCGATGAGATCCGGCACCGCGTACGGCTCGTTGAGTCCGCCCGCCGGGATCGGGTGGAACGGCACGATGCCGATCACGTCGACCATCCACATGCCGCCGAAGCCGCTCATCATCGGCGTGTCGTCGAAGCCGTAGACGAAGCACGAGTTCGCGTCGGTGCCCGAAGCGTTGCCCATCTGAATGTCGATGGTCGTGCCGAGCACCGGCGGGGAGCTGAGCGTCAGTGACGGCACGCCGTTCGTCCCGGCCCAGCCCGCGCCGTAGTTGCTCCACGTCGCGGGGCAGTCGAGGGTGAACGCGTTGTAGGTCACGCCCGCCTGCGAGAAGTTGTAGAAGCCCATCCGACCGTTCGCGAACGAGCCGCTGACGTCCATCTCGAGCACGTTGTCGACGTAGACCCTGAGGTTGGACGACGAGAACTCGAACTTGAAGGTGTAGGTCGTGTTCGCGCTCCATCCGGTCGCGCCGAGGTTGGAGCCGCGCGCGAGTTCGGTCAGGCCGTTGTTCAGATCCGAACACGCCGGCGCGTCGAACGTCGTGTGACCCCAGAACTCGTCGGCGGTCGGGATGCCGACGACGCGGGAAACGGCGAGTCCGGCCGGGGCCGTGGATCCCGGCGTGCACGAAGGCGCACCGAAGTCGAAGCCCTGGGTCCCCCGCTTCCAGTCGACCAGCAGGTAGTCGGCAGCGGCACTGGTCGTGTCCCCGGGTAGGTATCCGAGCACGAAGCCGATGTAGTCGTCGTCCCCCCCGCTGACCGTGATCTGGCCCTCGACCTCGGTGTTGAAGACCGGGAAGTCGCTGACGAACATCGTTGGCTGCCCGTTCACGGTTTGGGTCACGGACGAGCCGTCGGCGGCGACGTTCCAGACGCCGGCGCCGAAGCCGGATACAGCCGGGTAGGATTCGGGGGTCCAGGTGTTGAGGTCGACCGCGGTTTGGGACGCGAGCGGCGCGGCGAACGCGAGGCTGGCGACGAGGAGCTGGGTGGAGTGTCTCACACGGAGGCAATGTCGTGATCCGGCGCAACGGGACAGGAGAATCCCGCTCGGGATGGATCAGACGAGCTGCCCCGCTCGCCCGCGCTTCACCGCCGCGCGCACCCGCTCGTGCAATCGCGGCTCCGTGGCCTGGATGTCGAAGGCTTCCTCGAATCGCACGCGCGCCGCGCGACCGAGGTCGCGCGCGAGCATCGGCTGCGCGGCGAGCTGCTGGATCGCCTTGGCGAGCGCGGCCGGGTTCTTCTGCTCGACCAGGAAGCCGTGGTCCCCGTTCGTGATGATCTCGGGGATCGAGCCGGCCGTCGTCGCGACGATCGGCAGACCCGTGCTCATGCCCTCGAGGATCGCGGTCGGGATCCCGTCCTTGTCGCCTCTTTCGGTCTCGACGAACGGCGCGACGAACGCGTCGGCCTGCTTCAGCAGCGGCGCCATCTGCTCCTGCTTCATCATGCCGTGCAGGATCAGCGTGTCCGCGACGTCGTTCGCGTCGATGCGCGCCTCGAGGTCGGCCGCGTACGTCTCGCTCGTTTCGTTGCCCTTGTCCGCGCCGCCAATGATGTGCATGCGCACGTCTGTGTCCTGCGCCTTGAGCAGCTTCGCGGCGTCCGCGAGCTCGAGCAGCCCCTTCTTGGGCTCGATCCGCGTGATGCAGATCAGCTCGAGCGGGCGGCCGTCGACCGGCTTGCGCTCCACGACCGGGAAGCGGCGACCGTCGACGCCGTTCGGCTTGACGACGATCTTGTTCTCGATGTCGCGACCGGCGATGTCCATGAGTTCGCCCGCGATCCGCCGGCTCGTCGCGACGATCACGTCGGCCGTGCGCAGGTGCAGCTTCGTGCACTTGAGCGGCCAGTCGTCCATCATGTGATCCGCGTAGGTCGACAGGCCGCGCGGCAGGTCGAGCAGCCACGACGCGACGAGGCCGTTGAGCGCCTGATCGTAGAAGAAGTACGTGTGCACGTACTGCGCGCCCCACGCCTCGACGAGCCGCGTGTAGGTGAACGCGAGCTTGAACTCGTAGCGGTCGCGCAGCTCCTCGGCCGGGATGCCCGACGCTTCGGAGACTGCCTGAATCAGCGTGGCAACCTTCTCGGGCTTGGTCTTCTCGTAGTGGTCGAAGTCCTCGACGTGGCGCTCCCACGACGACTCGAACTTCTGACGGTTGCCGTCGAGGTAGTGGAACGCCGCGTGCAGTTGGTCGGCGCCGCCGTCCTGCGTGTGGAACACCTTGACATCCGCACCGAGCATCTCGTGCAGCGCGGTGAGCTCCTGGTACACGAACGTGTGGGAGATGACCGGAAACTGGGACGTCGAACCGGCAGCGATCTTGAGCGGGCCAGTGCCGCGCACGCGGTTGAGGAGTTTGGTGAAGATGCCCATCAGAGGAGTCAAACGGGAGCGCGGGGAGACGCTCGGCGGGACGAGAACCTTAGCAAGCTCGCCTCCCGAGCGGCCCGCGATCTCGCGGTGCCCATCAGTTTCTTCGGACGGATTGCGCCGCACCTGGGGACGGTCCCGAACCGTCGCTCGCAGCGGTGATTCCCGTCACCTCATCGGCCGTTGAGGCTCCAGTCGTAGTCGATCCAATCGATCGACGGTCGACGCTCTATGTCGAGCGCGGCGCGCAGTGTCGAAGAATACCGCGAGGCGAATGCGAGCGCCGATCCTGCTGTCTGATTGAAATCGCCGGCGTACCAGTCGTACAGACTCGTCAAGCGCACCGTGTTCGCGGCGTCGTCGAATGAAAACCAGGTCGCGCTGCCGTGGACCCGACGCGTCTGGTCCTCGAGTTGCGCCTCGATCTCCTCTCCCGTGTACGCACTATTCCGCAACGGCGGGCATCCGACGGATGCGCACACCAGCGCGAAGTGGATTCGAGGCTCGCGGAAGTGGCGGCGAATCTCGTCGTGCTCGATCTGGCTGAGACTCACTGTCTCACCGCCGATCTTCCAACGCACGGCGTCCCAGCGATTCGCCGACGGAATGTCCCGAATCGACGCGAGCCGCGTGCCGTCGATCGTCCAGTAGTCGAGAATCAGCCGCAGGGTGCACGCGTTGTAAGCGTTGATCCAAAGCGCGAGCAGTTCGTCGCGGCCGAGTTCACCGAGTGGCGCGCCACCCAACGAGGTCAGATACGCGTCCAGCCCGCTCGAGTCGGCCACGAGACCGGAATAGTCGACGACCCCGTCCTTTACGTGCTGGTGCAGGACCGCATCCAAGCCTGCGTGGTCGAAGACGCGCGTCCCGTCACGGTCGGCATAGCGCTCCACCATCTCGACGGCCGGCGGGTAGAAGATCGCCCGCACGAGGAACCCGAACGTCGAGACCCCGACGATGGACATCCCGATCAGGGCGAGGACGAGGATCTTCGGACGCATCGCGATCAGCCCTGGCCGTTCTCGACTTCGAGCTCGACGCGCCCGTTCTGCAATCGGATGCGCGCGTCGAAGGTCCGATCCTGGGACTGGAAGCCCTTGAGCACCTGCGTGACGCCCTTGGTCACGAGCTTCTTGACCATCGGTTTCGTGACCTTCTTGCCCGCGAGGGTCTTCGGCACCGAGAACGCGCATCCCCGCGCGTGCGCGACGCAGCCGTAGCGGTCCGGCAGCTCGACGAGCCCGCCCTGACAGAACGGGCACGCGACCGGTGCGGTGGTCTTCGGTTTCTTCGCACGTGCCTTGGACGCGCCGTTCGCGCCGGGTTGGGACACCCCGGCTTTCGAGGCGGAGGCCTTCTTGCCGCCGGCGCGACCCCGTCGCGGCTTCGCATCGCCGCGCTGCTGCTCCCGCGTGGGCACGATCGCGTGGGTCACGCCCCCCTGGTCGGTCAGGTAGAGCTGGCACGATTCGTCCTCGACCCGAACCGGCTTGCGGGAGATCCCGAGCTGCAGCAGTTCGGACGCCTGGTAGCGACCGATCTCGTGGCTTTGGTATTCCTTCCAGAGCACGAACTCGCAGCCGCTCTCCCAGGCGCTGCAGCCGTAGCCCTTGCGCCCTTCGATCACCGGCTTTCCGCAGCGCGGGCAGTCGCCGAGTCGGGTCCCGTCGATGCGCGCGTTCTTGCTGTTCTCGAGCATCGTCGTCACGAACGAGACGATCTCCCCCATGAACGCCTCACGCGCGAGATCGCCGCGCTCGATGTCCTGGAGCTTCGCCTCCCATTCGCCGGTCATCTCCGCCGACGTGAGGATCGGGTCGCGCAGCAGCGCGATCAGCGTGCGTCCCAGGTCGGTCGCGCGGAGCTGCTTCTTCTCACGTCGGATGTAGCGACGGCGCAGCAGCGTCTCGATGATCGCCGCGCGCGTCGCCGGCGTGCCGAGCCCGCGCGACTTCATCGCCTCCCTGAGCTGCTCGTCTTCGATCAGCTTGCCGGCGGTCTCCATGATCCCGAGCAGGGAGTTTTCGGTGAAGTGTCGCGGCGGTCGCGTCTCCCCGTGCTTGAGGAGTGGCTCGTGCGGTCCCGACTCGCCGACCTCGAACGCCGGCAGCTCCTGTGCGTCCTCGTCGCGGTCCTTGTCTTTATCCTTGCCGCGGCCCTTCGGCTTGTCGCTGTCCGCCTGGGACGGCGTGACGAGGGTCCACCCGGGATCCGTGACCCGCACGCCGCGCGCGCGGAACGCGGTCTTCTCGACCGACGCCTCGACGACGGTCACGTCTCGCTTGCACGGCGGATAGAACGCCGCGATCGTCCGCTTCGCGATGACGTCGAACAGCCGACGGTCGTTGCCGTGCCCCGGGGACGTGCCGGTCGGAATGATCGCGTGGTGATCGCCGACTTTGGCATCGTTGAAGATCCGCGCGTGGTCCGGCAGGGCCGACAAATCGAGACGGCCGATCTCCTCGGGGTAGCCGGCGGCCAGCTTCTCGAAGAGCGGCCCGATCTCGGCGTGCATCTCCTTGGTCAAGTACCGCGAGTCGGTTCGGGGATACGTGATCGCCTTGCGTTCGTAGAGCGCCTGCGCCTGTTGGAGCGTGTCCGCGGCGGTCATGCCGAAACGGGTGTTCATCTCTCGCTGCAGCGAAGTCAGGTCGAACAGCTGCGGCGGCTTGAGCTGCTCTTCCTTGGTCTCGATGCCGTCGATCCGCAGCGGCTTGCCGGTGACCTCGGCGAGCGCGGCCTCGGCGGCGTCTTGCGCGGTGAAGCGATCGGCCTTCTGCCGGAACACCACGTCGCGGTAGGCCGTGCGCAGCTCCCACCAAGGATCGGACTGGAACAGTCGGATCTCGTCGTCGCGCCGCACGATCAGCGCGAGGACCGGGGTCTGCACGCGACCGACGCTCCACAGCACGCCCGCCTGCCCGTGCCGGACCGTGTAGTTGCGCGTCGCGTTCATGCCGACGAGCCAGTCGGCCTCGCTGCGGCAGCGCGCGGCGGCGTAGAGATTCAGATACTCGGCACCGGGGCGCAGATCGTCGAACGCGGTCCGGATGGCGGTCTCCGTCAGCGAGCTCAGCCAGAGCCGCGACATCGGCTTCGCCTCGCACCCGCTCATCTCGACGATGTACCGGAAGATCAGCTCGCCCTCGCGCCCCGCGTCGGTCGCGCAGATCAACTCGTCCGCGTCACGCATCAGCGACGCCACGGTTTCGTACTGCTTCTGCGCCCCGTCGTCCCCGGTCAGCTTGAGCGCGAACTTCTCCGGCACGATCGGCAGCGCCTCGAGGTTCCAGCGCTTCAGGGCCGGATCGTACTCGTCGGGCTCCTTGAGCGTGACCAGGTGGCCGAACGCCCACGTGACCTGGTAGCCCTCGCCCTCGATCCACCCGTCCTTCCGCATGCGCGCGCCAAGGAACGCAGCGAGCTCACGCGCGACGGACGGCTTCTCGGCAAGGACGACTTTCACTTCCCGCCAACTCTACCGAGGATCGGCCGCAAGCAAATAGTGCACTCATGCGCCATACTCGAAGGCGTCATGAGCGAGAAACTGCGCAACTTCATCGACGGCGCCTGGGTCGAAGCCACGACCGATCGTTACGCGCCCGTGATCAACCCGGCCACCGAAGAGACCCTCGCGGAAGTGCCGCTGGGCGGCGCGGCGGACATCGACAAGGCGGCCCGCGCGGCGCACGAGGCATTCGCGTCGTGGCGCAGCGTGCCGCCCGTCGAACGCGCACGCTATCTGTTCAAGCTCAAGCAGCTCCTCGAGGACAACCGCGAGGAGCTCGCCGCGACCGTCACGCGCGAGCACGGCAAGACGATCGCCGAGTCCCGTGGCAGCGTGCAGCGGGGCATCGAATGCGTCGAGGTCGCGTGCGGGGCTCCCTCTCTCCTGATGGGCGACACCCTGGAAGACGTCGCGAAGGGTATCGACTGCCAGTCCGTGCGGCAGCCGCTCGGCGTCTTCGCGGTCATCGCGCCGTTCAACTTCCCGGCGATGGTGCCGATGTGGTTCTTCCCGTTTGCGGTCGCTTGCGGCAACACCTTCATCTGCAAGCCGTCGGAGCAAGTTCCGCTGAGCCAGCAGCTCATCTGGAAGCTCGTGGAAGACTGCGGCTTCCCGTCGGGCGTCTTGAACATGGTCCACGGCGACAAGGAGGTCGTCGACGCGATCCTCACCCACGCACTCATCCGCGGCGTCTCGTTCGTCGGTTCCAGCCCGATCGCGAAGTACGTCTACGAGACCGCGGCGGCGCACGGCAAGCGCGTCCAGGCCCTCGGCGGCGCGAAGAACTTCATGGTCGTGATGCCGGACGCGGATCGCGAGATGACGCTCGACGCCTTGTCGTCCTCGGCGTACGGCTGCGCGGGCGAGCGATGCCTCGCCGGGGCGATCGTCCTCGCGGTCGGGGACAGCCACGAGTGGGTCCGGGATGGTCTCCGCGAGCGCGCAGCCGCGATTCGAGTCGGCGACGGCAGCGAGGCCGGCGTCACGATGGGCCCGGTCATCTCGGCGAAGCACAAAGCCAAGGTGCTCGGCTACATCGACAAGGGCGTCGAGGAAGGGGCCAGCCTCGTCCACGACGGCCGCGGCTCGCAGCAGCCCGACACCGGCTACTTCGTAGGCCCGTGCCTGTTCGACGGCGTGACGGAGGACATGGTCATCGGCCAGGAGGAGATCTTCGGGCCCGTCCTCTGCATCGAGAAGGCCGCGGACCTCGACGCCGCGATGCGCCGGATCAGCGCGCACCCACTCGCGAACGCTTCGACCATCTTCACCCAGGACGGCCGCGCGGCGCGCAAGTTCAAGTTCGAGGTCGACGCGAGCATGGCTGCGGTCAACATCGGCGTCGCGGCACCGATGTCGTTCTTCGGCTTCGGCGGCGCGAAGGGCTCGTTCTTCGGGGACCTGAAGGCTCACGGGAAGGAAGCGTTCGACTTCTTCACCGATCGAAAGGTGTTCATGACGCGGTGGGGATGAGGCCAGGGCGGGGGCAAACCGAATGACTCGAGCGATGCCCACTCCTCACCAGGCGCGCGGCACCGGCAGCCGTCGCCCCGGACCATGGACCGTGGCCTGGGCAGCGGTCCTGCTGACGGCACCGGTCTGGGCACAACAGGCGGAGCGAGTCGGCGATGCGCATCGGCGGCCGTGGTCGGCTGGATCTGCCTCCGGGGCCTGGACGCTCCACTCGCTCGCCCACCTCCAGCACGCGGTCAGCTACTACCGATGGCTCCTCGCGTGCCTGCTTCTGCAGGAGTCGTTCCTCGTCGAGAACCCGCGCGCCGAGTTCGGGGATCTCTACTCCCGATGGAACGAGCGGGAGATCGTGCGCGCGCGCCTGCTCGAGTTTCGCGACAAGATCGAGCGCAACCCCGACATTGTGGACGCGCGCTATCTGCTCGCGTCCTTTCGGGGCATCGTCAAGACAAGCGAAGGGGCCGGCCCTGCCGCGGCTCTCCTCGAGGTCCTCGATCACACCATCGGCGAGACACCGAACGTCGCAACCCGTGTCGAACTCGAGGCGCGCTGCCGGGACGCCTCCGACCTGGAGATCCGCGCGGTCGCGGAGACCGATTTCGCGACCCGCGTCATGGCGATGTTGCGGCGGCACGTCGAGGATCGCCCTGGCCGATCCGTCGGGATCGCGGCCCTGCTACATGGGCGATTGGACTCGTTCGCGGTGCCGCCGAAACCGAAGCCTGCGCCAACCCGACTTCGTGCGGCGCCCCCACCGGCTCGCATTGTGTACTCCGACTTCGACCACCACGTGATCAGCCGCTGTTTCGAGGACCTCGTCCACCTCGTCGACGTCGGCAAGAGACGCGCTACGACCTTCCCACGCGGCCTGACGCCATCTCCGACCCTGTTCTGGATCGACGAGACGGCTCCGATCCAGAACATGTTTTTGCGGATCTGGGCGCTTCGCCCCCAGGAGGGCGAGCTCGAGGAGCAGTCATGGCACGACCTCGGCCGCGGGATTGCCGCCATCGAGCTTCCGTGGACACGCTGCTTGCTCACTCTCGATTCACGTGGGAGATCGGCCGACTACTTCGAGTTTGGAGACCTCCGTGTCTATCCGGTCTCGGCCGTGCGAAGGGACGACGCGACGTTCACGGACGTCTGGGTCGAACAGCGCATCCGGTCTGGCTGGCAGCGCATCGAATAGACCCGCGGTCACGACGCGCCCCCCATGAGGTGTCGCTCCGCCGAAGTCCGGTCTAAGCTGACCGCATGACGCGAACCCGCTCATGGACCGCCCTCGCTCTCGCTGTCTCGTCGCTCGCGCTGACGTCCTGCAGCAGCTCCCACGAAGACACGGTCCGTGAACTCGTTTCGGTCGAGGAGACAATCCTCGAGTTGTCCCCGGTGCTCGGCGGGTTCGGTCGCGCGATTCGCGACATCCAGATGCCCGACCCGGCGGCCGATGGGGATTGGAAGTCCCTGCTCCAGAGCGTCGCCTACTTCGAGAACGCGTCGTTCAAGATCGTCGACGGCGAGTTCGCGGACGGTGGCTTCGCGTCGGACGTGGTGTTCCACGCGTTTGCGCGCACTCGGAGCAAGTCCTGGCGGGCGATCGATGCACACGTCGACATGCTCTGGAAGCGCGAGGACCCGGAGCAGCCGTGGCAGGTCGCGGGCTGGAAGACCCGCGACATGACCGCGAAGGACACGCCGCGCCGATTCTTCCGGGAGGTGTCGGGATTCGCGCTGCCCCTCGCTGACGACCACGAGATCGCGAGACGCTCGCACCACGAGGAGCACATCGTCCGGCTCTACCGCCAGGGCGAGACGAACCTCCCGCAGACGATCTTCGGGGACTACTTCCGGCCCGACGCCGCGGGGCAGCACCCGGGGCTGTCGGTCGTCGATGTCGATCGAGACGGCTTCGACGATCTCTACGTCACGGTGCGCTACGGCCGCAATTTCCTGTTGCGCAATCGCGGCGACGGCACGTTCGTCGAAGCGGCCGAGGAGTACGGTCTCGACGTCAGCGGTCTGTCGTCCTGCTCGATCTTCGCCGACTTCGACAACGACGGGGATGACGACCTGTTTCTCGGCAGGACGTTCGAACGCAGCCGGCTCTACGAGAATCGGGACGGCCGCTTCGTCGAGCGCAGTTCCGACCTCGCGGCGGCGCCGCTGCCCTACCTCGTGTCCTCGGCCGCAGCCGCGGACTACAACGGCGACGGCTTGCTCGACCTGTACGTGTGCGTCTACGGTCTGCCCGGCCGCGCGCTCCGCAATCAGGCGCTCGCGAACGCGATCCTGCCGGCCGGCCAGGCCGAAGAGGTCTTCCGCCGAGTGCGCGAAGGGAAGGCGTCCGACCTCTACCTCGAGGCGGTCGGCCCGCCCAACGTGCTCCTCGTCAACCGCGGTGGCCGCTTCGAGGTCGCCCCGGAGAGCGAGCAGGTGTCGCAGTGGCTGAACGCGCTTCAGGCGACGTGGGCCGACTTCGACGACGACGGAGATCCCGACCTCTACGTCTCCAACGACTACGCGCCCGACGCGCTCTTCCGCAACGACGGACCCGACGGCTTCACCGAGATCACGCGCCAGACCGGCGGCGACGCGATGATGGGCTTCGGAATGGGCGCGTCGTGGGGTGACTACGACGGCGACGGCCGTCAGGACCTCTACGTCTCGAACATGTTCAGCAAGGCGGGCAAGCGCATCACGAAGCGGATCTCCGGGATCGACGCGCGCTTCGTGCGCTCCGCCGAAGGCAACCTGCTCTTCCGCAACGCCGGCGGCAAGTTCGAGCTCGTGTCGGGGCTCGAACCGCCGACACTCACGGTCGCCAAGGCCGGCTGGTCCTGGGGCGGCCAGTTCCTCGACGTCGACAACGACGCTGACCTCGACCTCTACGTCTCGAGCGGTTACTACACCGCGCCGAGCGCGATAGCCACACAGATAGACCTTTGAAGCGAGTTCTGGCGCACGGTCGTGCGCACTGACGAAGGACTCGAAGACGGTTTCACCAAGGACGAACAGTGGGGTGATGCGGACGGTTTCGACGCGAGCAAGATGGCCGAAGTCGACGAGCTGCCGGACGGCCGGGTGATCCGACGCGCGCATTCGTTCAGCGGCAAGGAGCGCAACCGCCTGTTCCTCTCGGACAACGCGACTTCGTTTGCCGACATGTCCGCGATCTCGGGAGCCGACAGCGCCGCGGACAGCCGGTCGTTCGTCCTCTGGGACTACGACCGGGACGGCTGGCTGGATCTCGCCGTCGTCAACGCGAACGCGCCGCTGCTCGAGATCTATCGCAACGAGATGGCGCAGCTACCGGGCGCGAACGGTCGCTCCCTCGCGATTCGCTTTCTCGGCGGCAACACCAGCGATCGGCCGCAACCCGGACTTTCGTCGCGCAACGGCTACGGCGCGACGGTGACCGTGCGGGTCGGTGACAAGACGATCAAACGAGAGCACCGATGCGGCGAGGGTTTCGCCGCGCAGAACAGCGCGACGATGCTCGTCGGCATCGGCGCCGCCGACTCGGTCGAATCCGTCACCGTCGATTGGCCGTCCGGTCGCTCGCAGGTCATCCGGGACGTCGCCGCCGACTCCCTCCTCACCGCTGACGAGGCGAACGGGGAGTTTCAGACCGAGCCGTACTCCCGCTCGGTTCGTGCAGCCCGTCGCGTCACGCGATCCGTCGCGCGACTCCCGTTGGGCGGATCCTCGTCGGGAGGCCAGCTGAAGGTCTACATGACGATGGCGACCTGGTGCGCGGCCTGCAAAGCCCACCTCCCCCGGGTCGCGCGGCTCCGGCAGGTCGTCGGCAAGCGCGTCGACCTCATCGGTCTTCCGACCGACGAATCCGATGATCGCGCGAAGCTCGACGCGTACGTGCAGCAGTTTCAGCCCGCCTACGATCTCCGCACCGACCTCACCGCCGAAGAACGCGACCAGGTCCGCAACCTCCTGCGCACGGAGCTCGGACGCGAGGTGCTGCCGTCGAGCTTCGTCACGAACCGATCCGGCCAGGTGCTGCAGGTGTTCGAAGGGCTGCCCACGCTCTCCGACCTCGGCCGCCTGATCGACGCGCAGTCGGGCGTCGTGCGGTAGGCGGGTCGACACTTCTCCGACGAAAGCCGGCGGCTGACTCTCGGGCATTCGTGAGAACTCGTAGCCTCGAATCCGACGTGGCCCTCCTGCGTACCTTCGGGGTCGGAATCGAGCACGTTGCCCGTCCATGGGCAGCCCACTAACCTCGACGACGAGTCGAACCCGGTCCCGGAGATCCAGGCGACGATGCTCGACAAGCCTCAATCGAAACAGCGGTATTCGCGCGCGAAACAGCAGCCGAACGAACCGGACTCCGGACCATCACGGCGCCCGCGCGCTGCCCCGCTGCTCGCACTGCTTGCTCTGCCTGCGTGCGCCCTCTTCGGTGTCGGAGACACAGGACTCGTGCGCGTACACGATGAGGACGGCGATCCAATACCCGGAGTCGAGGTGCACTACAGCTCCCCCCCTTTCGGTGGACGAGCGGAACCCACCGATCTACGCGGGCGCACGCGCATCGACGGCCTCCTGATCGATATGAACCGGATGGATGTTCGGATCATCCGCAACGGCAACACGGAAGCCTCCCGTTTCGTCCGAGATTGGCCACTCGACATCACGCTTCCTAAGTATTGGAGGGGCGAACCATATTCCTTCCCGCGCATGGGCACGCCGGGGCACCCGCCGTTCGTACGGCCGATGGCTTCGTTGGGGTATGACGTACGAGGAGGTCCTGCCGGAACTTCGCAAACCAGGCATCGAACTCCTTCATTGGAACGATGTGCCAGTGGACCGACACTCCGTTCCCATGCTCGAGCAACGGGTCCGATACTCGCGTGCAACGACGTGCTTGGAGGTCCTCGGGCGCCACGGCAACACCCGCTGGTGGGGAGTCCTGTGGTTCGACGAAACCGGACTCACGTGCGACTTCTACTTCGAACTCGGGTCGCCGGCATCCGTCGACGTCTGACGCTAGTGTGCCTCGTCTGAAGTCCGTAGTGGAAGTAGCCGCGTCAGTCGATTCGCTCGGAAGGCGCTGCGACGACACGGTGTCCGAGACGCCGCGCTGCCGCGACAGCCGGCTGATCTCATTGGGAATCCAAAGGACCGTGTTGTGTGCCGTTGCCCGTTCGCCGACAGCCACCGCCGGTATGCCACCCGTGGTGCTCCTGGTGTCCCCCTTGGTGCCATGGTGTCTGCCAAGACCAAAGCGCGAGCGCCGAAGGCGCAGCGTCGGCCCCCTCCTCACCACCCCACAACGCATTGACCCCCCACGCGCGGCCCACTAACCTCCATCCAATTGGTGCACCGCGACTTGCATCGACGTGCATGTCGCCTCGCTCCACCATCAGGAGGCAACGTGACGCGCATTCTCAAGGGCGGCTTGATCCAGTGCAGCAATCCGCTCAACGACGAGTCCAAACCGGTCCCCGAGATCCAGGCCGCGATGCTCGAGAAGCATCGGCCGTTTCTCGATCAGGCCGGTGAACGCGGCGTGCAGGTCCTGTGCCTGCAGGAGCTGTTCAACGCGCCCTACTTCTGCCCGAGCCAGGATCCGCGCTGGTACGACGCCGCCGAGCCGGTGCCCGGCCCGTGCACGGAGGTCATGGCGGAATACGCGAAGAAGTACTCGATGGCGATCGTCGTGCCGGTGTACGAGCGTGAGCAGGCCGGGGTGTACTACAACACCGCCGCCGTCATCGACGCCGACGGAAGCTACCTGGGCAAGTACCGCAAGATCCACATTCCCCACACCTCGGGATTCTGGGAGAAGTACTTCTTCAAGCCCGGCAACCTCGGCTACCCCGTGTTCGACACGGCGTACGGCAAGGTTGGGGTCTACATCTGCTACGACCGCCACTTCCCGGAGGGCGCCCGTCTGCTGGGCCTAGCCGGCGCTGAAGTCGTGTTCAACCCGTCGGCGACGGTCGCGGGCCTTTCCCAGTATCTCTGGCGCCTCGAGCAGCCCGCCCACGCCGTCGCGAACGGCTACTATATGGGGTGCATCAACCGCGTCGGCACCGAGGCGCCTTGGAACATCGGCAAGTTCTACGGCAACAGCTACTTCGTCGACCCGCGTGGCAGCTTCATCTCCGAAGCCAGCGAGGACGACGACGAGCTGATCACGGCGGACATGGACCTCGATGTGATCGAGGAGGTGCGGCGGATCTGGCAGTTCTATCGGGATCGCCGGCCCGAGACTTACGAAGACATGACGCGGCTCTTGCCGTGAGTGGAGGCGCACCATGGGCGTGCTGATCAAGAACGGACGCATCATCACGGCGATCGACGACTTCGTCGGCGACGTCTACTGCGATGGCACCACGATCGCCGCGGTGGGCCAAGACATCGACGCGAACTCCGGCGACGAGGTCATCGACGCGTCGGGCCAGCTCGTGTTTCCGGGTGGGCTCGACCCGCACGTGCACATGGAACTGCCGTTCATGGGCACCGTGTCCGCCGACGACTTCGAGACCGGCACGGCCGCAGGCGTCGCCGGTGGCACGACGTCGATCATCGACTTCGTGATCCCCGCGCGGAACGAAGACCTCATGGAGGCACTCGCCGCGTGGCACGACAAGGCGGGCAAAGCCGTGTCCGACTACGCGTTCCACATGGCGGTCACGTGGTGGGGTGACAAGACCAAGGAGTGGATGCGCCGCTGCGTCGAGGAAGAGGGCATCACCTCGTTCAAGACGTTCATGGCCTATCGCGGCGCGATCGGCGTCGACGATCCGGAGCTGATCGAGGTCATGGCGCACGCCAAGACGCTCGGCGGGCTCGTCACCGTCCACGCAGAGCATGGCGACATGGTCGTCGAGCTGCAGAACAAGCTCTTCGGCGAAGGCAAGACCGGACCGAAGTATCACGCGCTCTCCCGCCCGCCCGCCGTCGAAGGCGAAGCGACCGCGCGCTCCCTGATGATGAGCAAGATGACCGGGCAGCCGGTCTACATCGTGCACGTCACCTGCAAGGAGTCGATCGACGCGATGATCAGGGCGCGCATGGACGGCGTGAACGTCTACGGCGAGACCTGCACGCAGTATCTGCTGCTCGACGACTCGGTCTACGACAAGCCCGACTTCGAAGGCGCGGCCTACGTGATGTCGCCGCCGATTCGGCCCAAGGGACACCAGGAGGTCCTCTGGAATGCGCTGAAGCTCGGCGCGCTGCACACGGTCGCGACCGACCACTGTCCGTTCAACCAGCACGGGCAGAAGGACCGCGGCAAGGACGACTTCCGGGTGATCCCGAACGGTGCGGCCGGCATCGAGAATCGGATGGCTCTGCTCTACACCTACGGCGTACTCGAGGGCCGACTCGACCTCCACGAGTTCGTCGACCTGACGTCGACGCGTGCGGCGAAGATCTTCGGGATGTATCCGAAGAAGGGTGCGATCCGGGTCGGCGCCGACGCCGACATCGTCGTGTGGGACCCCGCCGCGAGCGGCGTGATCTCCGCGAATACCCACCACCACAACTGTGACCGCAGCATCTTCGAAGGATTCGAGACCAAGGGCGCGGCGTCCCACGTCGTCGTCGCGGGTCGAGTCCAGTACGCCGACGGCGACCTCAAGGTCGAGCGCGGCGCCGGAGAGTTCGTGCGGAGGACCGTCGGATGACCAATCAGAAAGCCGCGAGCCGCGCCGAAGACGTCCGTGCGAAGCACGCGAAGTACCTGTTCCCGTCCGTCGCGAACTACTATCAGGAGTCCGTGGTGCTCGACGAGGGCGATGGACTCCGGCTGCGCGACATCGACGGCAAGGAGTACCTCGACTTCTTCGGCGGCATCCTCACCGTCTCGATCGGGCAGTGCCACCCCGAGGTCACGACGGCACTCAAGGCCCAGGTCGATCGCCTCGGCCACGTGTCGACGCTCTACCCGAACGTGCCGATCGTCGAGCTCGCGGAGCGAATGGCGCGCATCACCCCGGGGAAGCTCTCGAAGAGCTTCTTCACGGCGTCGGGTACCGAAGCCGACGACACCGCGGTCGTGCTCGCGCAGGTCTACACCGGAGCCCAAGAGATCATCGCGCTGCGTCACGGCTACTCCGGCCGTGGCGTGCTGTCGCAAGCGCTCTGCGGCCACGGGACGTGGCGCGCGACGCCGACCCAGGTCGCGGGCGTCAAGCACGCGGTGTCTCCGTACTGCTACCGCTGCCCGTTCGGCCAGACCTACCCGTCGTGCAAGATGAAGTGCGCGACGGACGTCGAGGAGCTGATCCGCACGACGACGACCGGCCGCATCGCCGGCATCCTCGCCGAGCCGATCCAGGGAGTCGGTGGATTCGTCGTGCCGCCGCCCGAGTATTTCGAGATCGTCGTCGACATCGTGCGCAAGTACGGAGGCGTGTTCATCTGCGACGAGGTGCAGACCGGCTTCGGTCGCACGGGCACGAAGATGTTCGGGATCGAGCACTGGGGCGTCGAGCCCGAGATCATGACGATGGCGAAGGGCATCGCGAACGGGATGCCGCTCGCGGCGACCGTCGCGACCGACGAAGTCGCCGACTCGTTCCAGGCGCTCTCGATCTCGACCTTCGGCGGCAACCCCATGTCGTGCGCCGCCGCCAACGCGACGCTCGAAGTCATCGAACGCGACGACCTGCCGACCAACGTCGAAAACCAGGGCGCGCGACTGCGCGCGGGGTTCGAGGCGCTTCAGCGCAAGTATCCGCGCAAGATCGGGGACGTTCGCGGGAAGGGCCTCATGCAGGCCATCGAAATCGTTGCGAACGAGGAGGCCGGCGATCGCACGCCGGATCCCCAGTCCACGCTTCGACTGTTCGAAGAGACGCGCAAGCGCGGTCTGCTGATCGGCAAGGGCGGCCTCGAGGGCAACGTGGCTCGCGTCGCGCCGCCGATGAACGTCACCGCCGACGAAATCGACGAAGCGCTGAAGATCTTCGGCGAGGCCTTCGCCGCCATGGAGTCGGGTTCTTGACGCCGTATCCGATTTCAGGCGACCGGCTGGAGGGCGAGTTCGCCGACAAGTATCCGCCGCTGACGAAGACCGAAGCGACCTTCGAGGCGACGCGCTGCCTGTACTGCTACGACGCTCCGTGCATCCAGAGCTGCCCGACTTCGATCGACATTCCGACGTTCATCCGGAAGATCGCGACCGGCAATCTGCGGGGCTCGGCACGCACGATCCTCGAAGCGAACTTGCTCGGCGCGAGCTGCGCCCGGGTCTGTCCCGTCGAGGTGTTGTGCGAATCGACGTGTGTCTACGTCGGCTGGGATCGCGAGGCGATTCCGATCGGTCGACTGCAGCGCTACGCGATGGACGAAGGCGCGTCACCCGACCTCCTGCCGAAACGCTCCTCGACGGGCCGCAAGATCGCCCTGGTCGGCGCGGGCCCTGCCTCCCTCGCGTGCGCGGGAACACTCGCGCTGCTCGGTCACGAGGCGATCCTCTACGAGAAGGACCCGCTGCCCGGCGGCCTCAACACGACGGGCGTCGCGCCGTATAAGCTGCGCGTCGAGAGCGCACTCGACGAAGTCGAGTTCGTCCAGTCGCTCGGCGTCGAGATCCGCACGGGCGTCACGATCGGTGTGGACATCACCGCCGCCGATCTCCTCGCGCAGCACGACGCGGTCTTCCTCGGCCCGGGGCTCGGGAGCGATTCGAAGCTCGGTGTTCCGGGTGAAGACGGCCCCGGCGTCCTCGGTGCGGTCGCGTGGATCCGTGCGATGAAGACGGATCCGGAAGCGACGCTCGATGGCGTCCGACGAGCCCTTGTTGTCGGCGGTGGCAACACCGCGATCGACGTCGCGCGCGAGCTCAAGGGACTCGGCATCGAGTCCGTAACGATGAGCTATCGCCGGGAACGGGCCGCGATGTCCGCCTACGACCATGAACTTCGCCCCGGCCTCGATGAGGGTGTCGTCCTCCTCGACGGCACCGCCGTCACTGAGATCCGCCGAGACGGCGGTGCGCCTCACTCTGTTCGCCTCGTCAACACCGAGGACGGTCGCCCCACCGATTCGGAGTGCGGACTTCTCCCGATCGACCTCGTCGTCATCGCGATCGGGCAAGCCAAGCTCCGAGGCTTGGCCGAGCAGTTCGAGAACGTGACCTGCGACGACCGGGGACGGATCGAGGTCGACGCCAACTCGTTCGCAACGAACAACCCAAAGGTGTTCGCCGGCGGCGACGCGATCAACGGCGGCAAGGAAGTCGTCAACGCCGTGCACGATGGCCAGGCCGCGGCGCGCGCGATCCACGCGATGCTCGGAGGTGACGATGCCTGATCTCTCGGTCGACTTCTGCGGCATCCACAGCCCGAACCCGTTCTGGCTCGCGTCCGCACCACCGACCAACAGCGGCCCCCAGATCGAACGCGCGTTCGACGCGGGCTGGGGCGGCGCCGTGTGGAAGACGCTCGGCAATCCGATCGTGAACGTTTCGAGTCGCCTCGGCGGGCTCGACTACGGCGGCCAGCGCCTGATGGGCCTGAACAACATCGAGCTGATCACGGACCGTCCGCTCGAAGTCAACTTCCGCGAGATGGCGGAGTGCAAGAAGCGCTACCCGAAGCACGCGCTGATCTCCTCACTGATGGCTGAGGGCAAAGAGGAGTGGCGTGAACTCATCCGTCGCTCTGAAGACGCCGGCGCGGACGGTCTCGAGCTGAACTTCGGCTGCCCGCACGGCATGTGCGAGCGCGGTATGGGTTCGGCCGTCAGTCAGGAACCGAAGGTCCTGGAGGAGCTCGTCCACTGGGTCGTCGAGATGGCGAACATCCCGGTGATCTCGAAGCTCACGCCGAACATCACCGACGTGCGCGAGCCGGCTGCGGCCGCACGCCGCGCGGGCTCACACGCGGTGTCTTTGATCAACACGATCCAAAGCCTCATGGGCGTCGATCTCGACACGCTGTCGCCGCTCCCGAGCGTGAACAAGCAGTCGAGCCACGGCGGCTTCTGTGGCCCCGCGGTCAAGCCGATCGCGCTGCGCATGGTCGCGCAGCTCGCGCGGGAGGACGACTTCGGCATTCCGATCAGCGGCATCGGTGGGATCTCCAACTGGCGTGACGCGGCCGAGTTCTTGGCGCTCGGATCGACGACGGTGCAGGTCTGCACCGCGGTCATGCACTACGGCTACCGCATCGTCGACGACATGATCGAGGGGCTCGACGAGTATCTTCGGGAGAAGGGCATGGACAGCGTGAACGAGCTGATCGGTGCCGCCGTGCCTGCGTTCCAGGAGTGGGGCGATCTCGACCTCAACTACCACGTCGTCGCGGAGATCGACGCGGACAAGTGCATCGGCTGCGATCTCTGCCACGTCGCATGCCACGACGGCGCGCATCAGTGCATTCACATGCCGGGCACCAAGGCCATCGCCGGCCACGACGCGCCGATGGCCGAGCGAGCCGCCGAACTCCACGCGTCGTCCAACGGCTCCTATCGCGTGCCGTGGGTCGACGAAACCGAGTGCGTTGGCTGCAACCTGTGCACGCTCGTCTGCCCGGTCGATGGCTGCATCACGATGGTCGAGAAGCGACGCGGCCCCGAGAAGGACACCTGGAACATGCGCGTCGCCGACGGCCGGGACCACGTTCCGGGTGGGCTCGGCCAAAGCTGACTCGGCTCGAGCTGACAGTCTCGCCTACGGGCGGATGCCACGCTCCTCGAGTGTCCCGGGAATCGTGTTGTCGAGCAGCAGAGCGGTGAACGCCCCCACCGCCATGCCCGTCTTGCCGATCGTGTTCAGCATGTCGGACAGCCAACCCCAGCTGCCACCGAACGAGAGCAAATGCTCGTCGTTCGCGAAGTACTCCGGCACCGACAGCCCCATGAACATCGCGAACCCGAGGATGAACAGGTTGCGCGCCGAGTTCAGATCCACAAACTGCAGGTTCGAAAGGCCGACCGCCGCGATCATGCCGAACATCGTGCAGTACATCCCGCCGACGACCGGCTGGGGAATCGTCGTGAACAACCCGCCGAACTTGCCGAACATCGCGAGCACGATCATGAGGATCGCGCCTGCCTGCACGACGCGGCGGCTGCCGACGCGCGTGAGCCCGATCGCGCCGATGTTCTCGCTGTAGGACGTCGTGCCGTTGCCGGTGCCGAAGATGCCGGCGAGCATGCAGCCGACGCCTTCCGTGCCGATCCCGCGATTGACGGTCCGTGCGTCCGGATGCCCGGCCCCGGACATCCGTGCGCAGGCGTAGTAGTCGCCGACGGACTCGACGATCGACGCGAGGTAGCCCGCGAGCATGCCGACGATGGCCGGCAATACGAACTGCGGAGCTCCCCACTGGAACGGCATCGGGACCTGGATCCACGGCGCCGCGTCGAGCCGCGCGGTCGACACGTGCGCCGGGTGCCCTTCGGGGAACACGCCGCTCCACGTCAGAAGCGCTGCGACTCCCCAGGCGCCCACCAGACCGAGCAGCACCGGGAACAGCTCGATCATCCGATGCGACCGCCGCAGGTACTGACTGAACAGCACGATCAGCACGATCGTCAGGCCCCCGATACCCCAGTGTCGCCCCGCCTCTGGCGCGCCGAGCTTGAAGAGCGCGAGCCCGATCAGCGCGATCGTCGGCGCGATCGTGATCGGCCCGACGAACCGCAGCAGCCGTCCGACGAGTCCGCCGTACCCGACGAACATCTCGAACGCGGCACCGACGATCACCGCGCCTTGGATGTGCTGGAGCTTGACCTCGTGGCCGGCCTCCGCGACGCCGGCCATCCCGCAGATTACGATGGCCGGCGTCAGGAACGAGAACGTCCCACCCTGCACGAGCGGCAGGCGATTGCCGAACGTCGTCTGCAGCAGGGTCGCGAGCCCGCTGACGAAGAACAGAGTCCCGATGAGCAAACCCAGCTCGGCCGGCTTGTCGTCGAGCCCCAAGGGCTTGCTGAGAATCAGCGGGATCGCGACCGTCGACCCGAACATCGTCAGGTAGTGCTGCAGCCCGAGCAGCAACGTCTCCTGCGGCGGCGGAACGTCGTCGATGCCGTAGATCAGGTCGTGCTTGCGGCTCTCGGTCATGACTTCGCCTCGATCAACTCGCGCCATACGCGTTCGATGCGCTCGAACACAGCGCCCCACTGGAACGCGCGCAAGGATCCTTCGTCGACGGGTGCGATATCGTCGCGAAGAGACGCCATCAGTTCCTTCGCCAACCGATCGGTGAAGGCCGGCAGCGCGGCCGCGATCGGCGTATCGGGACCGTCCATCTCCGGCATGGGCACGAGGCGCATCGAGTCCCCGAGAACCGGCGCGATCTGCTCGACGACACCCGGGAGTGCCGTGGCGACGAGACGGCACCCGCTCGCCGCGGCTTCGACGAGGACGAGCGGAAGTCCTTCATAGAACGACGGGAGCACGCAGACCGCGCACTCTCGCAGGATCGACGCGAGCTGTTCGGGCGCGACATGACCGTGTAGCTCGACCGCATCGCCGTATTCGGAGAGACACGCGCGCAGCTCGTCGGCCTCGGGACCCGCACCACTGCCGGCGACGTGCAGGTGCGCATCCGGAATGGACTCCAACACGCGACCGAACGCCACGGCGAGTTCGCGCACGCCCTTCGCCGCGCTGATCTTGCCGACGTATGCAATCGTCGATCCGCGGGTCGCTGCTCCCGCACCCGAGAACACCTCGTCGCGATACCCCGCGCCGACGACCTCGACCCGCGCCGGATCGACGTCCAGCTTCTCGACGAGCGATTCGCGATGCCCGCCGTGCAACACGACGAACCGATCGCTGCGCCCGATGCCGGTGCGCACCTCATCGGCCCGGTTCGGACAGAGTTCCATCTGACGAAGCCCGGTCGCGTGGCAGTGCGTGATCAGCGGCGTATCGGGCGCAACGTCCTTGACGATCGAACTCATGCACCACACGTGGTTCGTATGGATCACGTCGGGTCGCGTCGCGCGGATCACCGTTTCGAGATGCCCTCGCCAACGCTCCCGATAGTCGGTCCACGCGGCGTCGTCCATGGTCGAGAAGACCGTGCTGGGATACGGCATCACGTCGCTCATCCCCGGCAGCACCAGAGGATGATCTGCGGTGCCGAACTCCAGCGCATGCACATGCTCCGGATTCAATTCGCCGATTCGGGGATCTGCGCCCGCGGGAACGCCGACGACCGCATGTTGCTCCCATCGCCGTCCGTCAGCCGCTCGGACGATGGCGTCGAGAGTCACGCCACTTCCGGTCAGGAGGGGCTGCTGCGAGAGGAGGTGCAGAACGGTCGGCATCGCTTGGATTGTGCGCGAATGCCGCCCGAAACAGAATATCCAGGCGCCGGTCTCGTAGGCCTTCGCCATGCCCACTGCGCAGCACGACCCGGCCCTCGTCGACGACGAACAGCGCACGTGGGCCTCGCTCTCCCACCTCACGGCCCTTCTGGGCTACCTCGTCGCGTTCGGGCAGTTCATCCCGCCGCTGATCCTCTACCTGACGAAGCGGAACAAGAATCCGTTCATCGCCGACCAGGCCCTAGAGTCGCTGAACTTCCAGATCAACGTCGTGCTGTGCCTGGTCGTGGGAACCATCCTCACGATGACGATCGTGCTCGCCTGGATCGGCATCCCGATGCTGATCCTGACCACGCTGGGGAACGTGATCTTCGTCATCATCGCGACCGTGCGCGCACGCGAGGGTGAGCTCTACCGCTACCCGGTCAGCGTGCGCTGCTTCTGAGCCTCTCGCTCAGCGCTTGCCGACGAGCTTGCCTTTGCCGGCGCGTCGGTAGAGCCAGACCCAGCCGTGGCGCTCGCGCGACTTGCCGGAGCCCGTGGCCGAGTTGTCGCCGACGAGCAGGTCCATGTCCCCATCGCCGTCGTAGTCGAACACGAACACCTGTGCCCGTGCGCCCTGCTTCACGCTCGCGACTTGGCCCTTCTTCTTCGAACGCTTCGACTTCTTGGTCTTCGTCTTGCCGGGTTCGACGAGCGGCGCCGCCTTGCGGAGCTTGAGCTTCTTCTTGCTCTTGCCGCGGAACCAGTAGATCGCGCCGTTCTGGCTGCCGGAGATCAGGTCGGTCTTGCCGTCGCCGTCCCAGTCGGCAGCCACTGGCATCGCGTATCCGCCGGGCACCTTGAGGTCGAGGTCGACGAGCTTCTCGGAGAACGACAGCTGCGTCGCGCTGCCCTTGTTCTCCCGCACGTAGAGACCGCCGGAGTTCGTGCCGATGATCAGGTCCAAATCGCCGTCGCCGTCATAGTCGTACGGCAGCGCCGAGTAGGCCCGCTCCCCCGGGCCATCGCCGGAAGTGTGCTCGCGCGTGTCCGCGTCCCAATACCGCCCGGTGTGCATCTTGCCGCCGCGACGATCCTTGAGCATGACCGGCTTCGCCAAGCCGTCCGCACTGCCGTAACACACGTAGGGCACTCCCTCGTAGCAGCCGGAGACGATGTCGGTGTGGCCGTCACCGTTCAGGTCCGCAAACTGCGGACTGATGCCGACGCATCACCAGTTGTGGATCCGAATCGGATCGCCACCCGCCTGCAGCGGCTTACCCTCCTGGAACTTCGGCTCTTGACGCGTGCCCACGTTCTTGAAGAACCGGATGTTGCCGCGGAACGAGCTGACGAGCAGATCCGGTAGCCCGTCGCCGTCGTGGTCGCGCATGATCGGACCGGCGTGTCCGATGTCCTTGCCGGTGTCGATCGGGGCGCCGTCCGCTTCGATGCGAACCGGAGCCTCGAGTTTGCCGCCTCGTTGGGCCGCGAGATCAGCGCCGGCGACCAGGCTGGCCGTCAGCGCGAGAATGGACGCTGCTCTCATCGTGTAGACCTCCGTCTCGGTCAACAGAACAACGCGATCATACCAGCCGCGAAGCGTGGAGACCGCAGAACCCGAGCGGCTACGGGACGCTTTCCCAAATATTCAGGATGCCGGCCTCGCCGACGGCGGCGAGGCGCGCGCCGTCCGGAGAGAAGCACGCGTCGTACATCCACTGACCACTTCCGCGAAGCACGAGTAGGTCCCCTCCTGTGTCCGCATCCCAGACGCGGACGGAGCCGTCGTGCGACGCGGTCACCATCCTACGGCCGTCGGGCGAGAAGCGGATCGAATGCACCCACCCCTGATGAGCCGTGAGGCGACGCAGCACGTCCCCTGTGCGCGCATTCCGCTCGATGACGTCGTGTCCCTCACCGACGAAGACGGAAGAGCGTGACGGGTGACTCGCGAGTGATCGAACCGGACCATTCGTCTCCAGCCGGAGAACCACGTCCCCATTCTCGAAGTCGCGGAGCTCGAGCGAGCCGTGCGACGAACCGATCCACAACAGAGGCTCCCCAACTCCGAACTCCAACGCAGAAACGCGCCCACGTTCGATCTCGAAGGCGTGTACGTGCGCGGTCGGTTCGACGTCCCAGACCTGCACGGTCGAACCACTGCCCGTCGCGATCCGCGCGCCATCCGCGCTGATCACCACGTCACCCGCGAGGTGCCGATACCCGGGCTGTGGGACCGCGACGCTCTTCGCATCGCCCTCGAGTCGCCAGACCCGTAGTCCGTGGGTCGGGTCCGACGCGACCGTCACGAGTCGTCGCCGGGCAACGTCGAAGGTGGCATCGGAGACTCGAAGATCCGCTTCTTGCCGCCGCGACACCTGGTTCGTTCCGAAGTCGTATTCGAGGATCGTGCCGCGATCTCCGGTTGCGACCACGCGTTGCGGACCCATCCACGCCAGAGCGACGACCGGGCCCTCTTGCAGCGGCACGCGGGACGTGTGCGTCGACGCGCGCCAGTTCCAAATCCGCGTGTCGTGGTAGTCCGACACGGAGACGATGCTCGTGCCGTCGTCGCTCAGGTCCGCGTCCACGACCCGCGCGCGATGCCCCAGCAACGTCGTCACCAGCCGACCATCCGCGGCAGATCGCACTTCGATCGCCGAGTCCGTCCCAGCGGACACGACATGCTCTCCGTCGGCCGCGAAGCGAACGCTCGCTACTCGCCGCCCTCGATGCGACGCGACCGACCAGAGCCTCGCGCCGGTTCGCCAGTCGAAGCATTCGATGCGTCCGCCGCTCTCCGATCCGATCACGACCCTGCGCCCCTCCGCGTCGAAAGCGGCCCCGTCCGCGCAGTAGTCGAGTTCGATCAGGGCTCGCCCTCCCGCGTCGAAGCGATGCAGCTCCGTGCGCGCATCGTACGACGGCTGTCCCGGTCGCCAGAAGATGAAAGCGCCTCCTTCTCCGGGGTGATCCACCCCCAGGCATCGAGAGTTTTGCAGGCGAAACACCTCGCCCACACGTCGCCCGGAAGAGGCGTCGAATCGGACGCTGTCCCGATCTCCGGACGCAACCACCGTACGCCCGTCCCCGGAATAGTAGACCGACAGCCAGCCCGCGCGTTCGACGGGATCGAACGTGAGCACCTCCATGCCGTCCCGCGCACGCACCGTGCGCAAGGCGTTGCCCTCGAGCGTCGTCAGCCGCGTTCGATCGGGGCTGATGCACCACTCCGCGACGGCTTCCGTGCCCCAGAGTTCTCTCCCGTCGTCGGCGCGCACGACACGCAACCTTCGGTCGTACGCCGAGACCGCGAGCGCGTCGCTGCCCGCGATCCACGCGACTCGGTAGCCCGGCAGGGAGGGGAAATGCCGTACGCTCTGATCGCAGCGCCGCTGTAGGTGATGCCACTCGAACCCGCGGAGCTCGGCCGCGCACGCTTCGAGATGCTGTTGCGCAGCGAGGCTGTTCCGCGACGCCAGCGCGTATCCCGCCGCGACAACGTTCGCGGCGTAGCTCTGCCGGACGGCTCGATCGCGCTCGCCGGCGATGCCGAGGTTGATCGCGATCGGGATGCCGACCGCGAGGAGCAACACGGCGATGATCGCGACCGCGGCCGCGGGCCGACGCTGCGCAAACCGATACAGCCGCAGCGACGCGCCGGCGGGCCGCGCCTGGATCGGTCGGGTCTCCAACAGATTGCGAAGATCGCCGGCGAGCGCTTCCGCGCTCGGATACCGTCGCGAAGGCGTCGGGTCCATCGCGATCGAGCACACGGTTTCCGTGTCTCGATCCAGCGCCCGGTTCCGCGTGCGGAGCGGGATTGGGCGCGCGTCCAAGATCTTGCGCCGAAGCTCCTCACTCGTCGCGTGCCAGAACGGCAAGTTGAGCGCGAGCAACTCGTAGAGGGTGACTCCGAGTGCGTAGACGTCGGTGTGCGTGCCGGGAGTCTCCCCGCGGACCTGTTCCGGGGCCATGTAGGGCAGGGACCCCGGTTGCGCACCGCTGAGGGTGAGATCGTCCACGCCTTCCGCACGCGCCAACCCGAAGTCGAGCAGCATCACGCGACCGTCCGGCGCCAGCATGATGTTCGAAGGCTTCACGTCCCGATGCACGACGCCGCGCCGGTGCGCGTGGTCGAGGGCGATGGCGACTCGCTCGACGATCCGCAAACAGACGCGGTGCCAGGGACCGCTGCACAGGGTGCGGACGTCATCGCTGAGCGGTCCGCGGTCGGCAAGCACGTCGAGGAGGTGGGCGCCGCGGAGTCGCTCGGCCGGCGTCTGCGGGAGCTTGCGCAACGCCTCGGCGAGCGTGCACCCTTCGACGTACTCCATCGCCAAGAACGGGATGTCCCGCTCTTCCCCGAACGCGTAGACCGGCACGATTCCGGGATGCTTGAGCCGCGCGATCATCGTCGCTTCGCGCTCGAACCGCTGGCGGCTGTCCCCGAACGGAAGCTGCTCCGGTCGCACGATCTTGAGGGCCACCTGACGCCCCATGCTCTGCTGCTCGGCGAGGAGCACGATGCCCATGCCGCCGGAACTGAGCTTTCGGATCACTCGAAACTCACCGAGGCGACCCGGCACTCCGGACAGGGCTCCGCTGTCGTCCGGCTCGTCGAGTACCCCGCTGGCTCGCAGCAGGTCGTAGCGGCGTCGCAGATCGTCCGCGAACTCCGGGCGTTCGCGGCAGACCGCCTCGACCGCGGCCGCACGCTCGGCGGGCGGCGCGACGAGGCACTCGGCCAGCAGTCGGTCGACGGGGTCGAGCGCGGGATCGGAACTCGTGGACTCGGCGATACCCGATTATCCGCTGCCAGCGTCCGGGATCACCACGGGCTCCGAGCGGAAAAATCCACGGTACACGCGCGCCGCCCGGTCACTCACCTCGGCGGTCGACGATCGATGTCGTCGATCGGAATCCACTCTGTCTCCCCCCGAGGTTCTCATGAGGCCCTGTCTGGCCGGTGCGATCGCGGCTTTCTCCGTTCTGTCTTCCGCGATCGGTGCGCAGGACTCCCCCACGCCCGGCACCTCCCGTCTCGCCCTGCCGATCACTCTGGGCGCCGATGGTCCCCGAGACCTCCGCGGCTCCGGGCCCGATTACGAAGTCGTGTTCGAACCCGCGGCCATGGAGTTCCTGCCGGCGCTCGGTGTGACCCTCGACGCGCCGCACGGACTGCGCCTCGAATTCCTGTCCGCGCGGCGATCGGCCGTGGAGCACCGCTTCGGAGCGGCCCCGGTACGGGTCACCGAGCCAGAACGCGTCCGCTATCGACGCGGGCCGTTCGACGAGATCTACGACCTTCGAGAAGACGGGATCGCGCAGAGCTTCGAGTTCCGTGCGCTGCCACCGGGCGGGGGCGATCTCGTCGTCCGATTCCGAGTCACGACTCCTCTGGTCGCGGCACGTGACGGCGATGGCCTGCTGTTCTCGACGCCCGAAGCCGGCGGCGTCCACGTCGGCGGCGTGACGGGAATCGACGCCCATGGGGTGCGTGTCGCAGGATCCATCGAGTACGCCAATGGACTACTCGCGCTCACCCTGCCCGGGGAATTCGTCGAAGACGCGGCGCTCCCGCTGATCCTGGACCCGCTGATCGGCAGCACGACCCAAGTCCCGAATGGCCTGTTCGATCAGCAGGACACGGACATCACCTTCGACCGAACCAACGACATGTACCTCGTCGTGTTCACGCGGGAGGTCGCGGGCGTTCAGCAGATCCGAGGGCAGCGAATCGACACGTCGGGAGCGATGATCGGCTCGACCCTCTTCATCGAGTCCACATCGACCGACAAGTACGAACCGCGCGCGGGTAACGTGCACCTTCGCGAGGGCTTCGTCGTCTGCTGGCAGGAGAACGGTGACATCCGCGCGCGCGGAGTGCTCGCGGACGGCACGATCGGCCCGAATTCGGTCGCGGTGACGTCAGGAGGCGATTTCGACTTCGCCCCGGACGTCGGCGGGGAAGGCGCGACGTCCAGCGACGACGCGATCGTCGTGTGGCAGAGTTCGACCCTCACGACCGACGACGTGCACTCGGCTACTCTGGCGCTGACCGAGCTCGGCCAAGTGCTCGTCGGGATACCCCGCGATCTCTCCTTCGGATTCCAACGCAACCGAGCCCCGTCGATCTCACAAACCGGCGGAGCGTCGGGACGCTGGCTCGTGACGTGGCAGCGCGTTTTCCCCACCCACAGCGACATCGTCGCCGTGATCCTCGACCGGAGCCTGAACATCCTCGATAACTTCGGGATCACGGGAGACCTCGTGACCGACGACAACCCGGCGTGCGACGGGGACGGCACGAACTGGGTCGTCGCGTGGCAGCAAGAAGAGCTCAGTCCGGGCAAGCACGACATCCTCTGCGTTCCGGTGCGATGGAACGGGGCGGTTGCGACTGTCGGCACACCGGAGCCCGTGGCGGACCTGATCTTCGAGGACGAACACGACCCGGTCGTGGGCTGGGCCGGCGATACCGCGGTCATCGGCTGGTTGGACCACGTCTTCCTCAGCAACAGGGACAACGCCTACTACGCCACGGCGACCTTCGACGACTGCCTTGTCTGCGAGACCCAAGGGGAAGTCGATGTCACGCTTCGCAGCTCGGCGTACCTTGCGATCGCGACCCAGCGACACGGCGCCCAGATCGGCAGCGACGACCACGCCATGTTCGTCTGGACCTCGCAAGACACGTCGACCTCGGACGGCGAAACCCTCGTGCAACGGGTCCGTGGACTCGATGGAGACGTCACCGACCTCGGTGGCGGCTGTGGCGCGGGCGGCACCGCATCCGGCGACTGCGCAATCATCGGCAACGCGACTTTCGGACACCGACTGACGGGCGCCGCCACGACCGCGACCTGCGCCCTCCTCCTGAGTCTCGATCAACTCGAAGAGGCATGCGGCCCCTGCCAGCTGATGGTGGATCCGTTCGTCGGCTGGACACTCCCATCCTTCACCGGTTCTACCGGCAACGCGATCGTCACGATGCCGATGCCGACCGACCCCGCCCTCGCGGGCTTCCGCTTCTACGACCAGTGGCTCGTCGCTTCACCAAGCCCGCAGTGCACGGCGATCGGCCTCGACTTCTCCAACGGCATCTCGGTACGCATCCAATGAACACGCGAAGCGTCATCCTCATTTTCGTCGCGATGGCCAGCCCGCTCGCGCTCAGCCCCCTCGCCAACTCCCAGCTCGACCCGCTGACCGTGGACCGCGGATTCGGTGTTCGGCACGAGGGCGAAATCCCCCGCGCCATCGGACGCGACTTCAAGGCGACGTTTCGCGAGGGATCGTTCCGTTTTACGCCGGCGCTCGGCGTTCGAGCGCCGCGCAACTTCCCGGTCTCCCTTTCGCTCCGAGAGATTCGTCGCGGCAACGTCTCGGTCTCGAGCTTCACGCGAGATGTCCGACCCGTGACGTCGGGCGAATTCGTAACCTTCCGTCGATCGGCATCGATCCTCGAGCGCTACCGCGTGGCAGGATCCGGAGTCGAGCTGAGCTTCGTGTTCGCCGAGCGGCCGGAAGGCCGCGGCGACCTCACCGTCCGGCTCGAACTGGACACCGAGCTCCCGATCCCTGCGGCCGGCTCCTACGACGAAGGCCTCGACCTCGTCCATCCGCGTTTCGGTGGCGTGCACATCGGGGGCGTCACCGGCATCGACGCGCGGGGCGTCACGCAACGCGGCAGGATGCGGCTGCGTGATGGAAGCCTGGAACTCTCGCTGCGGGCGTCGTTCGTGGACACAGCATCGTATCCCCTTGTGCTCGACCCGCTGATCGGATCGCAGTTCCCGGCGAGCCCGAGCGACCAGGACGACGACCAACCGGACGTCGCCTATGAAGCGACATCGGACGAGTACCTGGTGGTCTGGTCCCGCTCCTTTTCCCAACTCGACGCCGAGATTTTCGCCCAGCGGATCGACGGAGCGACCCACGACTTGATCGGCGCGCCGATTCCGATCGCGACCGGGGCCTTCGACCGCAACCCTGCGGTCGCGACCACCGTCGCGAACCGGGAGTTCGTCATCGCGTGGGAGACCCGCGACTCGTGGTTCGGCCCGGCCGACATCGGCGTTCGCGCGGTCCAGGCCGGCTCGGGAATCGTCTCGATGCCCGGCGTCGTCGGCGCGGCCGGCAACGACATCGACCCCGATGTCGGCGGCGATCGCACCCCCACGGCGCGCGCCGCCTTGGTATGGGACGACGAAGCCGCCGGTCTCCGGGGCGCGCGAATCTGGATCACGTCACCTTCCGGCCCGCCGGCAGTCCTCAGCTCCACTCTCATCGTCGCGGGAACCGACTCGACCGTCGGTCTCCCGAGCGTGTCCAAGTCCGGCGGAGACGTCGAGCGTTGGATGCTGGTCTTCGAAACCGACGCGGCGACGGACCAGGTCGGCGGCTTCGTGATCGATCAGAACTTGGGACAACACGGCCCCTACTTCGGTCTCGCGGCGAGCGTGCTCCTGTCCGAAGGAGCGCCGGACTGCGACGGAGACGGCCACGACTTCTACATCGCCTGGCACGAGACCGAGAACGGACTCACCGGCAACCGCGACGTCTACTGCCGACGGATCACCGCCGACGCGACCACAGCGATGTTCGTCGGCTCGAAAGTCGCGGTTCGCACGACACCTGACGACGACCAACGGAACCCGACGGTCAGTTTCCTCGGACCGAAGGTCGTCGTCTCGTGGACCGATGTGAACCCTGGATTCCTCGACACGGGGATCCGGTTCCGCGCGCTCGATCCGACGACGTGCCTCGGCTGCAGTCCGATTCAGCCGCTGGGATCCAGCGGCCGTCGCCAAGAGAACTCGAAAGCGGCGTCGTCCTACTCGGGTGGCGGCTCGAGCGACGAGGCGATGTTCGTCACCGCCGCCTACCGGCTCGCGATCCCGTTCGACAGCCTGATCCAGGCCGTCGAGTTCGAGGCCGTCGGTGCGGGCGGCACGGTCACCTCGGTCGCGCCGGAGTGCGGCGGTGGCGGCACCTGCACGATCCAGGGCCCCTTCGCGTTCACCGCCTCCCCGATCGTGGAGCTGCAGGGCGGTGACCCGTCCGCGTCCGTCGCCGTGCTCCACGTTGGCAACGTGTTCAGTCCGGTCGTGCCCTGCGGCGGTTGCTCGCTCTTCACGCCGTTCACCTCGACGCCCGTTCCGCTGATCGGTGGAAACGCGTCTCTGCAGTTGAACCTCGAGTGTTCGGTCGACCTCTTCAATCAGCAGCTACGCTTCCAGTATCTGATCGCGAACACCTCGGCGACCCCGTGTCTGGGGCTCCCGGTGGGTGTATCCAACATCCTCGAAGCCGAGTTCGGGTTCTGATCCGTGACGGATTCGGGCTCCCCCTCGATAGGATGGCGGGCGATGCCCGACCACCCCAGTCACGCCGACATCGACCGCGCCGTGACGGGAGATCCGAAGGCGATCGAGCGCCTGCTCGAGCACTACCTCGACCGCCTTCGCGCGTTCGTGCGCCTACGCACCGGTGAGCGCATCCGCGAGTACGAGTCGACCAGCGACCTCGTGCAGTCCGTCTGCCGCCAAGTTCTCGAGACCGCACCGGAGTTCGAGTTTCGTGGAGAGCCCGAGTTCCGGGCGTGGCTGTTCACGGCGGCGTCGAACAAGATCCGAGAGCGCGCGCGCGCCCTCGGCGCGAAGAAGCGCGACCGCGATCGCGAAGTGCACGGCGACGACGGAGTCCTCGAGGCGTACGGCGCGATCCTCCCGACGCCGAGCCAGATTGCGATCGGGCACGAACAGCGCGAGCGGCTCGAGCGAGCGTTCGACCAGCTCACGCCGCAGAACCGCGAAGTCTTGACCTTGTCGCGGATCGCACAGCTTCCAGCGAAGGAGATCGCTGCACACCAAGGGCGCTCCGAGGGCGCGGTGCGGAACGCGATCGCGCGCGCGCTCGCGCAGCTGTCGGGCCTCTTGGATCGTCAGTCGCGGAACCGCGACTGAGCCCAAGGCAGCGACTTCGGAAGCGCCATCGCCAGCGCGAGCATGACCGCGGGCATGACATGCAGGACCGTGCGGTCCGCCGCGGTCGGCAAGTGCCAGGTCGGGTCGTGCGGCGTCGCGAAGAATACGACGTGATATCCGGCGAGCGCGACGAACGCGGCGATGAATGGCACGAGCATCGGGCTGCGGAGGTTCCGCCAGGGCACGATTGCACACGCGAAGAGCAGAATCGGAATCGCGAGTCGGAACGGTCCCGGGGCGAGGATCAGATCGCCCCAGTAGTGACCCAAGACGGCGTCCCACCGCTCGGTCACCTGCGCGACAGCACGCTCGAAGAAGCCCATCCCGGTGTGCGCGGTCTCGGGGTCGAACAAGTCGTTCTTGGCGCCGAGGTATGCGTTGAAACCGGTGTGCACACCGAACACGGCGAGCGGCAGACCCAACCACGCTGACGCGGCGCTCCTTCCGGGCCACATCGCCGGCACTGCGCGCAGGACCCGCGCGAAGACGATTCCACACGCCAGGGCGACGAGAAGGAGTGCCCCCTCGTTCTTGGCCCACAGAGTCCCAGCGATCCCGCAGCAACACAGCGCCCACCACTCGGTCCGCCGCGTGTCGACCCAGCGGAGCCAAGCGTCGCAGGTGACGGCGAATGCGGTGAGCAACACCATCTCGGCGCGAGATGGCCCGATGTTCAGGTCGAAGATTCCCATCCCGAAGAACAGCACGAGGAGGAGGGCCGTAACGGACGGGCGCACATATCGCCGAATCGCTCCCGCTAAGACGAGCAGCAGCGCGATCGTGAACACCTGAATCGGCCAGCGATTGTCGACCAGCGTGATGTGACCCGCGTTCGTATATGTCCACAGGTGCAGCAACGGATCGAACATCGGGTAGTCGATGTGCTGCACGTGCACCTGCCCGTGGCGCACGATGTAGTCGAGGTCGAGCGCGGCGGCCGAGAACATCACCTTGGCCTTCTGCGAGAAGATGCTGGCCTCGTCGCCGTACAGCACGGGCTTCACGTTGAGCGCAAGCAAACGGACGACGATCCACGCCGCCAACAGCACGAGCACGACGACGAGCGTGACCTCTTCGCGCGAACGAGGGCGAATCGCGGAGACGACGGATTCTCGACTCCGTGCCGACCACAGCATCAGAAGCGAACCCACGGCGAACAGCGGCCCCAACCAGGTGCCGTCGATCGGCTTGGCGAGGACCGCCCACACGAACGTGACCAGGGCCGCGACTATGGTCCCGGTCAGCCACGCCCACCCTCCGAACGCGACCCGGTCACTCGAAAACCGCAGTCCGAGCAGTCGCAGGACCGCGACGCCACACAAGAACGGCGCGCCGAGGATCCAAAGGTGGTCCCACCAAGACAGCGTCACGGTGCCCTCCAGAGCTGGAAGCGCTCGTTCCCCGCGACCTGGGTCCAGGTCGACGGCGGCGCTTCGCCTTCTTCGGGGTCGATCAGACAGACGCCGAGATCCTGTTCTCCGGCGACGCTTGCGACCAGCGCGGCGTTGTGGAAGTCGAACCCCCATACGGCGCGTGGGTGCAGACTGTGCCGCAACCGCATCAGCAGGAACGCCGACTCGACCGCCTTTGGGTGGTCGGCCATGCGCTCGAGATTCAGGAAGACCGTGCCGTGCTCGGGCACGTTGTCGCGCAGGGCGACGAAGGTCTCCCAGTGTTCGCCGAGCGCGCGCTGCAGTCGCAGTTCTTCCGTTTCGAACATCCCCTCCGTCGCCACGTCGCGGACGAAGAGGGCGCCGATCAGCCACGCGGACGTGACGGTTTGCCACGCCAGCGCGGCGAGCAGGATCAGCGCGAGCGCGCGGCGGAGTTTGGACGGGCGGGGCTCCATGCAGGAGTCACCCTTGTAACCCCGCCAGGCCCCGGCGCCACCCTACGGCGCGGACACGCGGACTTGGTAAAGCGGCGTGATCACGATGCCAAGGGCGGCATCTCCCGGACACGCGGCCACGTATTGCATGTAGAACTGGAACCCGGCGGGGATCCCGACGAGTGAGATCGGTAGCGCCGCCGTGCCCGCCGCGTCGGCGAGTGCGCCGAAGCCGATCGCCGTCGCGAAGTTCAGCCCGAACGGACAGCCCACCGTGTTGAGCATCGGGAACGCTGGATTGAAGCCTGCGAAGTCGAACGCGAAGATCACGATGTTGTTCGGCGCGAGCCCGACCAGGTCGACGCCGAAGTTCGGGTTGCCCGCGGTCATCGGCCCGCGCAGCACCTGCCCCATCGCGTAGCTCGGGCAGGCACAGGGTGCACCCGCCGGCATCGGGCTCGGCGCCGGGTGATAGGTGATCCCGACGTCCATCGGCCCCCCGAAAGACGGGAACGGCACGCCGGTGAAGATGTCGACGACCATGCCACCGCCGGTGACGTACACCGACCGCGGCATCCCGGGCATCGCCAGACCACTCTTGTCGATGGTGATCCCGGTCGCAGGACCCGGCAGCGGCATCGGCGGCGGGAAAGGTCCGCCCACGGGCGCTCCGCCCGGCATGAAGTTGTAGGCGATCCCACCGATGTCCACCGCCCAGAGCGTGCCGGTGATCGGATCCCATTCGAGACCGGACAACGGCGGCAAGCCGCCGAAGAACGGCGCGAAAGGCGGAACGACGACGGGCCCGCCAGGGACGGGCACGACTCCGGCGACGACGAAGCCGTCGGTCAACCAGAGAATACCGGCGACCGGATCGATCGCCATGCCCATGACCATGCCCGCGCCGAGCACCGGCGGCGCGGGGAACGGCGCGAACACGGGCGCGCCAGCCGGATACGCGTTGTGCGGCGTGTTGGCAATGAACGGCCCGTTGCTGAACCACGTCATGCCATTCGTGCTGTCGATCGAAACCGCACCGGGCGGGGCGAATCCGATCGGCCCAGGCGGCAGCGGCGGGATGGCCGGGTAGACGTTGATCGGCACGCCGGCGCCGGGGTAGAGGGGCGAGACGCCGGCGCCTTCCCAGAAGGTGGCCGCGGCGGCGTCGTGCACGACGAGATTCTGCGCAGAGGTCGTGGCGGCGAGCGTGCAGAGGGCGAGCCCGAGGGGGAACAGGGAGCGGGGAACCATGGTGTCGTTTCTCCGAGGTTGCGGTCGGCACGGAGCGCTGCCTGGAAAAGACGACACGCGCACCTCGAACCGACCTGGATCGGCAGGGATGGAACTGGCTGGCTTCGATGGGCTCGGTGTTTTTGGCGGCGTAACTCGGCCTGCGGGAACGCCGTAGGTGAGCGTGCCCATCGAAGCCAGCCAGTTCAGGAATGCTTCGGTGACCCCAGCGGGCGGAGGCGGCGTCACCGGAGTGGCTTTTCGAGAAAAACTGCCGTTCCCGCGACGAATCCCCCGAGCGGTGCCGTCTGCCTTCTCGAACACCGAAACCGGCCCAAGAGACGACCGAGAACGATGCTGAAACTTCCCACGACCGCCGCACTGCTGACCACCGCACTGCTGACCCTCGCGACCACTGCCCCACTGACCGCCCAGAACCCCGGCGGCGTGATCTCGATCGAGTTTCCCGGCGGCAGTCTGACGACGCTACTCGAACAGATCCGGAAGGCCGGCGACAACGTCAACATCGTCGCCTCGAACCTCTCGGACAGCGTCGAGCTGCCGAAGCTCACGCTGAAGAACGCGACGGTCGGCGCGGCTCTCAAGGGCATCTCGAAGATCGTGGCGAGCCCGTACTACGTCGCGGTCGAGACCGAGATCGATGGCATCGGGCAGCCGGTCTACGCGCTGGCGATTCGCAAGAACACGGGTGTCACCAACACCGCGATGGCGTCCGGCCCTGACGTCGCCGTCTTCTCGTTGCGCGGGCTGACGGAGCGCCTCGCGACGGATCCAGAGGGCTCGAATCTGGTCATGCCGGCCAAGACGATCCTCTCGGCGATCGACGCCGGCCTCTCTGTGACGGTCGACGACAAAGACAGGACGCAGACCCCCGCGACAATCCGATACCACGAGGACTCGGGCCTTCTGTTCGTGCGCGGCTCACACATGCAAACCAGGCTCGCTCAGCAGGTCCTGTCGCAGCTCGAAGCGAATCTGAACGAACGACGCCAGGCCGCACACTTCAAGCTTCAGCAGGAGGAACGCGACAAGCGGAAGGCCGAGAAACCGGCGAAGCCCAGCCATCCCAGCCGCGGCCGCTAGCCCGGATTATTCACGAAGCACCTACTGCGGTCGGCGATGTCACCATGCCATGGCCACGTGCCTTACTCGGCTTGTCCACCGACAAGCCTCCGTCGGCACCGCTCCGCTCGCGCCCATGGCACGGCAACCTCGCCGACCTCGCTACGGCGCCTCGTGCATAATCCGGGCTAGGATGACTCTCGATGGAGCGAGCGCTCGCGCCCCGAACAGAACCGGACGAAGCCTCTCACGAGGCTCCGTCGCGCCCATTGACGGCGCACCTCACGCCGCGCATCGCGCGCGGCGACGAGGGCGCATTCGCGAGCTTCTACGAGCTTTGGTTCGATCGGGCGTTCGCGCTCGCGCGACGGACCTGCCGGCGGGACGAGTCGTTCTGCCTCGACATCGTGCAGGACGCGATGATGCGCGTCGTGAAGTCGATGCCGGGCCTCGAGACCGAGGCCGCGGTCGAAGCGTTCATGGGACGCGTCGTGCTCACGACGGCGATCGATCGACTGCGCGCGGACACGCGACGACGCAAGCGCGAGCGCAATGCGGCCAAGGACGAACTCGAACACGCGGGGCAGGAGCATGCAGCCGAGGCGACCGAGCAGCTCGCGTGGCTCCACGGCACGATCGCCGAACTTCCGGATCGCGACCGCAAGCTGCTCGAGTCGCGCTTTCGCGACGGCCATACACTCGCTCAGGCCGGGGCGAGCGTGGGACTGTCGGGCAACGCGGCGCACAGTCGGATTCGCAGGCTCGTCCAGTCTCTGCGCGACGCGGCACGAGGACTTTTCCATGACTGACCGACACGCACTGTTCCCCGTCGGCGTCACCTCGGCGTCGGATTCGTTGAGCCCCGCGGGCCACGCGCGCCGCGAGGCGATGGGCACGATGCTGCAAGGTGCCGTTCGCTCACGCCGGCGGCGCCGACGCGCGGCGCGGGCCGGTGTCGCGGCGACGTTCGTGGCACTCTTCGCGATGTTCCTGTGGCCGGGCGACGACCGCATTCCCGAAGCGGACCCGGAGAATGCGATCGCCGATCACGACGCGGAGATCCGACTCGAACACGCGGACTTCGCGATCGTCGCATCGGCCGACGACGTCCTCGCGCGGTTCTCCGCGCCACGACGAGAGCTCGACCCGTCGATCTTCCTCAACGACGACGGGCTCGTCCGGTGTCTCGACGAGGCACGGCAGCCGACGATGGTCTTGCGAACAGGCGATGCGCTGATCCTCTCACCCGAGCCGGAGCTCGATCCGTTCGACGCCCAGATGGGCGAATAGGCAGCGCTACCCGAAGTTGAGCCCACACTCCGGGCACCGCGTCGTGTCCTTCGTCGAGAACGCCGTCATGCACGCCGGACACGTCGTCTCCTCGGCGTCGAAGTCGACGACCGCTTCCGCGCTGCGTCGCTCTTCTTCGCTCAGAGCTTTCGCGTCGTGCTCGGCGAGAACCGCACGTGCGCGATCGAGATCGGGACCCGCGACCGCGAGCCAGCCTCGAATGCTTCAAGCATTGGCCTTGGCGCCGGGCTCGCGCACCAGTTCGGCCGCGACGCCCGACTCCGACAACACGTTGCGCGCCCGCTCGAGATCTTTGCTGCCGCCCTGCAGCAGGGGAACCCAGTCACTCATGGCGACGGATTATGCCCGCGACCGGATGCAACGCCAGGGGCCCCGCTCACGCGAGCACGGAGGCCGCTGAATCGAACCGCGGCAGGTGCACCTGGGTCCCGAAGGAGCTATCGAGAACGAGGCTCGACCGGGTGTCCGCCGCGACGGTTTCCGCCTCGGTGGGACTTTGGATCCGCCGTGCCGCCGGCGTCCGCCGCAGCTCGCGGTCGATCGAGATCGCGACGTTTCGACTCAAATCAGCGATGGACGATCTCGCCCCCTGCACGCGTTCGCGGGCGCCCTCGAGAGCCTTCTTCGTGCCCTCCCCGGCGACATCGAAGTCGACGAGCCCGAGCGAGCGCAACGAGAAGTCTTCGATCGGCACCTCGAACGATTCGCCGTCGCGTCCCGAGAATGCGTAGCCCTCCGCGTCATCGTCCGCAGCTCGTAGCAGAGCGATCCCACGGAACTCGGATTCGTCCGCGATATCACGGATCCGGTCGATGATCTCGTCGAACTTGCGCTGGTACTGGGAGCGCTGTGCGTCGGTCAGAACACCGTTCGTGCCTTCCTCGTTGGTCGCGTTGTCCCGAGCGGATTCGCGCGCGGCGGCGCTCAGTCGATCGAGGCGTCCGAGCTCCTCTTCGATGCGCGCGAGCCCGTCGTCGGCCGCCTGCGCGACCGCGATGCCCCCATTCAGATCGCGGATCAGTTCGGTGCTCTGGAACTGCTGCGCCCCGAGTCTTTCCGCGACTACCCGGGACACCTGCACGTCGGGACGGGCCGATCCGACGGCGCCGTTCGTCACGAAGTCACTGCCGGTGCCGAATCGCGACCGATCCGCGGAACCCAGTCGGGTCGAGGGGATCGAGAACACGTTTCCCGGCAGCGGAATGGACATGGTACGCTCGTCGGAGCGTGAATTCCATCGACACGAGCAGAAGAGGTGTTGAGCCTTTGGACACCTTCGGCTCGATTTGAGACACGTTGGATCCCGCCACGCATCCCTTCCGCGAGCACCCCCACCGCACGACGGCATTGCTGTCGGTGCCGGTGTTCTTCTCGCTGATCGCCGAGCCGATCGCGGGGCTCGTGGATACGGCCTTCGTAAAGGAACTCGGGGAAGCGCCGGCAGCGGCACTCGGCGTCGGCACGGTTCTCTTGTCGAGCGTGTTCTGGATCTTCAACTTCCTCGGCATTGGCACGCAGACCGAAGTCGCTCGGCTGCTCGGGGCCGGCGAGCGAGCCAGGGCGCGCCAGATTGCGTCGCTGGCGATCGCGCTCGCGGTCGGATTCGGGACTCTTGTCGCGCTCGGCGTCGCCGTGGCGGCGGGCCCACTCGCCGAGCTCCTGGGTGCGTCAGCCGAAGCCCACGATGCCGCGGCCTTGTACGTCCGTATCCGCGTCGTCGGCGCACCGGCCGTGCTCCTGATGACGACGGGATTCGGTGCGCTCCGGGGTCTCCAGGACATGCGAAGTCCGCTCTGGATCGCCGTGTTCGCGAACGCACTCAACGTCTTGCTCGACTGGTGGCTGATCTTCGGCGGTGGCCCCGTTCCCGCGCTCGGCATCGCCGGGGCAGCGTGGGCGACCGTCATCGCGCAGTGGGCGGCCGCGGGGCTCGCGCTGTACCTGGTCGGTCAGCGGCTCGGTTGGACTCGCCGATTCCATCTCAAGGACGCGCACCTGCTGCTCGTGGTCGGCGCGGATCTGTTCCTGCGCACGGGCTTACTGACGCTGTTCATCCTGACCTCGACACAAACGGCCACGAGCATCTCCGACGGCGCCGGCGCGGCCCACAACGCGATTCGGAACGTCTGGATGTTTACGGCCCTCTCACTCGACGCGTATGCCGCGACGGCGCAGAGCCTCGTCGGGTTCTTCCGCGGATCCGGTCGGCCTCGACTGATGCGCCGGGTTGCGAGCGTCAGCTGCCAACAGAGCCTCCTCGTGTCCGTAGTCCTGCTGATCGCAATGCTCGCGACCACCGACCTCGTCGCGGACGCACTGGTTCCCCTGTCGGCGCATTCGGTGTTCGCGGCCGCGTGGTGGTACGCCGCGTTGTTCCAGCCGCTGAACGCGATTGCGTTCGCGACCGACGGCATCCACTGGGGCACCGCGGACTTCCGCTACCTGCGCAACGCGATGATCTTCGCGAGCGGCGCGGGCATCGCCGGACTACTCCTCATCGACGTCGATCGCGACGGCGCACTCACCACGGTGTGGATCGTGACCGGCGGGTGGATCCTCCTCCGCGCTGCGCTCGGCTTCGTGCGCATCTGGCCCGGCAGCGGGCCGTGGGCCCGCGACGCTACGACTTCTTGACGCGCCGACGCACGGCTTCCACGGCGTCCCACGCGGCGAGCCCCTTGTCGATGACGACCGGCCAGCCCGCCTTCGGGTGCGCCCGCACGTCGGCCAGCAGCTCGCGCTGCCGTGGCGACAGCAGCTCGACGCTCACCCCGTTTCGCAGGCGCGCGTTGATCCGCACCGCCTGCGCCTCGGTCATCGGCACGTGCCGGAGCTCGGTCCGCCCGAGGTAGTATTTCGGGTCCTTGTCCGCGCGCAGTTTGCCCGACACCTTGGCGACGTCCCTGCCCCAGATGTCCCCGGCCGACTTGCACTGCGCGTCGTCGAGCGGGTGCACCGACCAGCCGCTGCCCTTCGCGCGCACCGTTTTCGCGATCTTCTCGTAGCTCGTGACCTTGGGGTCGAACTTCACTTCGACGACCTCGCGCGGCCCCATCCACGCCGCCTTGGTCGCGACGACACCATCGAGGAGGCCGAACTCGACCTCTCCGACCCAGAATCAACCCATGCCGAAGATGGCGGTTTCGACGCCGCGCGCGTGGGCGCGCTCCTCGTCGACGAGGAGCCGCAACCAGCCGGGCACCGATTTCTCCGCCTTCGACAACGCGCGCACCATGCCGTCGGCGAGGGCACCCACGGTCCAGCGGTTCGCGACCTTGTCGACGAGCTCGGTCCGGTCGTGCTCCATGATCCGCACGACCGGGTTGTTCCAGGCGCGCTCCCCGAACGACTTCAAGACGCGTTCGTCAGCGTCGCCCTTCGTGTTGTTGTAGACGCACGCCGGAACGAACAGCGATTCGGCGGCATCGACGATCAGCGGGTGGCTCAAGACCTGAGTCCCATAGTCGACGCAGGTCCTTCAACCGGGGACTTCCTGGAAGAGCAGCAGGATCGGCCTGTCGACCTGCTTCGCGGTCTCGACAGCAGCGTCGAAGTCACGCTGCCAGGCGATCGCGCCGAGCTCTACAGGAGTGTTCGATTTCGTCGCGGACTGTGCCGAGCATCCCGCCGAGGCGAGGACTGCGGCGATCGGAATGAGCTGCCATCGCATACCCGGCAGCATACGCAGGCGACGCGAGGGGAGTACGAGCTACACCAGACCTTGGCGCTTCATTTCCCGCAGCATTACCGGAACCGACATCACGCCGAGGGACACGACCATCATCATGATCCCCATGAACCCGGCCGGGTTGTAGTGGTCAGGCCATCCCTCGATCAGGGCTCCCACGAGGAACGCTGTGCCCAAGAGAAGTCCGAGCCAACTGCCGACGAAGAACAGCTTCATCCACGTCGACTTCGCCGGCAGCTTCGGGCTCAGCTTCAGGTCGTCGAACTTGTCCGGGTCGTAGTGGCCGTGCCGCGCGAGCTCATGGAGCACCTCGAGCTTCTTCTCCGTGAGCCGCGTCCGCGCCTTGATGCCCATTCCGACCAGAATCGAGATGGCGACCATCGCCGGAACGATGATCGCGATGGCGACCTCTTCGTCGCGAATCGGAACGGGGAGCATCGCGAGCGTCGGAAGGAACGTGCTGATCATGGTCGCCTCAGGGCCATCGTATGCCGCGCAGCGAATCGACCGGGCAGCGGGAACATTTCGAATTCTAGCGCAAAAAGGCCGACGGTCTAAGCTGTCGGCGCCTCCCAAGGACGCTGATCTCGCACATGACCCGGAACCGAACCCTTACCCACGCCGCCGTTCTCGCGGCGCTTCTCGCACCCGCGCACGCCCAGAAGAAGGGCGAGGGCGTCGGCTGGCCGTTCGGCGAGGCCGCGGCGCGTGGCGGTGCCACCGCGTCGATGCACAAGCGCGATCTGTTCAACCTCGGCCTCCTCGGCGCGAAGGCGTGGGATGCCGACCGCGAGGAACCGAAAGTCCACACCCGCGGCGGACGGCGCCAGTTCAAGAGCTCCGGCAAGCACGGTGAAGACGTCGGACCCAAGCGCCTCGTGGTGCGTGCTCTGCTCGGTGGCGGGCCCGCGTCCAAGGCCGGCCTCAAGATCGACGACGTCATCGTCGGCGTCGGCCAGACTTCGTTCGACGAGGGCTCGTTCGGGCCGTTGGCCACCGCGATCCGGAACGCCGAAGCCGGGGACGGTAAGGTCATGCTGCAGATCGAGCGCGGCGGCGAAACCAAGCAGCTCGTCTGCAAGATCTCGAAAGGCGGCAAGGCGGCGCTGGTGCCGACGGAGGGCAAGCACCGTGACAAGATCCTGAAGCAGACCCTCGGCTGGCTCGCGAAGCGGCAAGGCGGTGACGGCGGCTATCCGCAGACGCTCGGGGGCAACAACGGCGCCGTCGTGATGTCGTGTCTCGCCGGGCTTGCCTGGATCGCCGGCGGCAGCTCGCTGAAGGGCGGCAAGCACAAGGCCAACCTGGAAAAGGCGAGCAAGTTCGTCATTCGTGGGCTCTACGCCGAAGATCCGTTCGCGTCCGCTCGCGGCGGCGGCACGGCGAACTGGGACCAGACGACGTGGGCGTTCGCGCATGCCGGTGTCTTCCTCGGGGAGCTGCTCCTCGCAGGCAAGAACAAGAAGCTCAAAGCCGAGCTGCAGAAGATTGCCGACACGATCTGCAAGCGCCAGGAAGCCTCGGGCGGCTACGGCCACGGCCCGGGCGGCAAGAACGCGCTCGGCTACATCGAGCTCAACATTCTCGGCGCATACTCGCTGTGCGCGCTCAGCCTGGCCAAGCAGGCCGGCTGCACGATCGACGACGAGGTGGTCACGAAGCTCAACGCCTACCTCGAGGAGTCCGCGAGCAGCGACGGTGGCGTCGGCTACTCGACGGCTCCCGGCCAGAAGGGCTCGGGCAACATCGGCCGCACGGCCGCGGCTTGGCTCGGTGCGGTCGGGCTCGGTCTCGGTGATGACGAATGGACCCAGAAGATGGAGTCCTACGTGAAGAAGAACATCGCGAACGTGCAGGGCGGCCACGCGTCGCTGCAACAGCACGTCTTGCTCGCAGGGGTTGCCGCGCGCGCGATCGGTCAGGGCACGCTGAAGGACTTCTGGGACGGAGGCTTGCGCCGTGATTTCACGCTCGCGCGCTCGCCCGACGGATCGTTCCAGCCCCGCCCGTGGCACGAGAGCCTGACGATGAGTTCGAACACCGACGTCTCGATGGGCGAAGTGTGGACGACCGCGAGCTGGGCCATCATCCTCGCGGCCGATCGTCGCAAGAACGGCAAGGGCGGGTTGCCCGGTTGGTGCGGCCTGAAGAAGAAGTAGGCGCGCTCGCTCTCAGGGCACGAACGTGATCGGCATCGCCCGCGGGAACGTCGTGCCGATCGGCCACGCCCCCGGTTCGTACGTGATGCCCGTGGCGAACAGAGTGAGTCCGACGATCCAGGACTGGTCGGGGACCGAGAGCACGGCGCTTCCGACCCCGCCCTGCAGCACGCCTAGATGACCGTCGATCAGTCCGTTGCCCGGCCCCATCGCGGCTTCGGTCACGGCATCAATCACGATCGGCAGCACGCGCCCGTCGCCGAGCGGCGTCCCCGGCGCGTCGTTGGTCGCCACCAGGATCGCGTACTGCATGCCGTCGTCCGCCGGGACCGAGAGCTCGATGGCACAATCCGTGCCGAGCGCGGCGTCCCCGAGGAGCCGCATGCGCGGCTCGACGATCGTCAGCGTCTGGTCCACCGGCACGCCTTCGATCCGCTGCGTCTGCCCGGAGGGCCACCACACCTCGACGTCGACGGCCGAGGCGTCCCCGACGCCGAAGTGCACGCGGGTGTCGTTCGAGCTCAGGAAACCGATCCCGTTCCGCACGTGCTGCCGCTGCCGTGTGCCCGCTGTGATCACGTCGACTCGCGCGCCGATGCCCTGGGCGTTGCTGACCGTGCCGACGGTGTGCACGCGCAACCAGTGACCGGCCGGCAGGACGTTGCGATGCAGCGCCAGGCCCGGCGGCTGCGGACCGAACGCGTGCTCGAACCGATGCAAGAGGTCGACGCGACCATCTTCGTCGAAGTCCGCGGCGATCGCTGTCGTCTGGATCCAAGTCGGCGCCAGCGCGTCCCCGAGTTCGCTCCAAGGGACGCTCGACGCGTGCGGCATTGCAGGATTGCGGTAGAGATGGTTCGGCCCGTCCTCGTGCACGACGTGCAGGTCCTGCCACCCGTCGTTGTCGACGTCCAAGAACTGCACCGCCCAACCGGTATGGCCGCCGGTCACGCCGAGTGGCACGGCGTCGTCGATGTACTTCTGCAGAGCCGGATACCACACGTTGAACAGATGGTTCGGCGGAATGTCACTGCAGACGTAGTCGATGCCGCCGTCGCGGAAGGCGTCGACGAAGTCGAGCCCCATGCCGTCGATCGCGTCGTTTGCGCCGGTCGACGTCCCGAAGGGGACGAACGTGCCGTCGCCGAGGTTGCGATACAGCTCGTTCGGCAGGATCGCGGGCCCCTTGTCGTTCACGCAGACGATGTCGGGCCAGCCGTCTTCGTCATAGTCGACGAATGGCGCAACGAACGTGGCCCCGAGGTGCCCGACACCGGCAGCGACCGTGACGTCGACGAAGTGTCCGTCGCCGGTGTTGCGGTAGAGGATGTTCGCCTCGGGAAAGCCCGGCTGACCCGCGAGGTAGCGATTGCCGACGTAGAGGTCCAGCCAACCGTCGCGGTCGTAGTCCCCGAAGCTCATGCTCCAGTTCGACGCGACGTGAACCAGACCACGCGAGACCGCCTCGTCGACGAACACGCCCCCGCCGTCGTTGACGAACAGCTGCACCGCGCCGTGCCAATTCCCGATCACCAGATCGAGGTCCCCGTCGTTGTCGATGTCGGCCGTGCCGACCCCACGCACGGATCCGGACGTGCCGAGCCCGCTCTGGGGGCTCCGATCAGAAAACGTCATCGCGCCTTCGTTGCGGAAGTAGCGGATCGGCTGTCCGAGCGTTCCGGTGAGGACCACATCCAGGTCGCCGTCGCCGTCGAAGTCTCCCGTCGCCATGCCCGAGCCATAGCGCAGGTCGGCCGGTGCGGTCCCCTGCATCCCCGACGCCGCCGTCACGTCGGCGAACGACTGCGCCACCACGATCGTGGGCGAGGCGAGGACGAGGGCGATGCGGGCGAAGTACACGTGCAGGAGACGAACCGAAGATAGACCGCGCGAGCGATCCCACTATCGTGGGCGCCGCCATGCGACTCTCAACCCCCTTGGCGCTCTTGGCCCTGTCCGCGTGCGCCGTCCCGCCCACGGCACCGTCCGGTCCGCCGAACATCGTCGTGATCTTCATCGACGACATGGGCTACGCCGACATCGGCCCGTTCGGTGCGAAGTACCCCACGCCGCACCTTGACGAGCTCGCCGCGAGCGGCATGAAGTTCACCGACTTCCAGGTGCCGACCTCGGTCTGCTCGGCGTCGCGCGCCGCGCTCCTGACCGGCTGCTACAACGTCCGGGTCGGAATCCACGGCGCGTTCGGTCCACGGGCCAAGACCGGGCTCTCGAGCGATGAAGTGACGATCGCCGAGGTCTGCAAGCAGCGCGACTACGCGACCGCGTGTTTCGGCAAGTGGCACCTGGGACACCACCCGAAGTTCCTCCCGCTGAATCACGGCTTCGACGAGTACCACGGGCTGCCGTACTCGAACGACATGTGGCCTCTACATCCCGCATACGCAAACTTGCCGGCGGGGGCCGCGAAGCGGAAACAGGGGTATCCCGACCTCCCGCTGATCGAGGGCGACCGCGTCGTCGATGCCGAGGTCACCGGGGACGACCAGAAGAATCTGACCAAGTGGGCCACGGAACGCGCCGTCGACTTCATCGACCGCAACGCGGACAGGCCGTTCTTCCTCTACGTGCCCCACTCGATGGTCCACGTGCCGCTGTTCGTGTCGCCGGAGTTCGAAGGCAAGAGCGGTGCGGGCCTCTTCGGTGACGTCGTCATGGAGATCGACTGGTCGGTCGGCCAGATCGTCGCGGCGCTCGAGCGTCACGGCCTGCGCGAGAACACCTGGGTCGTGTTCACGTCCGACAACGGACCTTGGCTGAGCTACGGTGACCACGCCGGATCTACGGGCGGACTGCGCGAAGGCAAGGGCACGATCTGGGAAGGCGGCACCCGCGAACCGACGATCATGAGCTGGCCCGGACGAATCCCCGCTGGCACCGAGTGCGAACACCTCGCGTCGTCGATCGACATCCTGCCGACCGCAGCCGCATTGATCGACGCGGAGTTGCCCGCGCACCCCATCGACGGCAAGGACATCCGGCCGCTCATGTTCGGCGAGCCCGACGCGAAGACTCCACACGAGTTCTTCTGCCTGTTCTACGCGCGCGGCCAGCTGCAGGCGATTCGCGACGAGCGGTTCAAGCTGCACTTCCCCCACGGCTACCGCACGCTCGACGGCCGGCCAGGCGGCACCGGCGGTACGCCGTCGAAGTACACGACCAAGAAGACCGAGACCGAGCTCTACGACCTCGACGAGGACGTCAACGAAACCACGGACATCTCAACGCAACGCCTCGACGTCGTCGTGCGCTTGACCGAGGCCGCCATCCAGGTCCGCGAGGATCTCGGCGACCGCCTGCACAAGAAGAAGGGCAAGGGCTGCCGACCGGTCGGGAAGCTCGGCCCCGAAGACGCGAAGCTCGAGTGGTAACTCCAAACTCCCGGGCTGCGCGTGCGCCTGCGCGATGGTGACCCGTAGCCCGCCGTGCCCGTGCTCGTTCCCGTGCCGAGGCCCCACGGCCACGCCCCCTTCACCAAACCCAACTCAACACTCGATGATGTTCACCGCGAGCCCACCCCGCGCGGTCTCCTTGTACTTCGTCTTCATATCCAGCCCCGTCTGCCGCATCGTCTCGATCACACGATCCAGCGACACCTTGTGCGACCCATCCCCCCGCAGCGCGAGCCGCGCCGCGTTGATCGCCTTGACGGCCCCCATCGCATTCCGCTCGATGCAGGGCACCTGCACCAGCCCGCCGACCGGGTCACACGTGAGCCCGAGGTTGTGCTCCATGCCGATCTCCGCCGCGTTCTCGACCTGCGCGACCGTGCCGCCAAGCACCTCGGCGAGGCCGCCCGCGGCCATCGAGCACGCGACGCCGACCTCGCCCTGGCAGCCGACCTCGGCCCCGGAGATCGACGCGTTGAGCGTATAGATCACCCCGATCGCACCGGCCGTCAGCAGGAAGCGCGCGATACCGTCGTCGTCGCCCTGGCAGTGCTCCACGTAGTGGAGCAACACCGCGGGGATGATCCCGGCCGCGCCGTTCGTCGGCGCGGTGACGACGCGTCCTCCCGCGGCGTTCTCTTCGTTGACCGCCATTGCCCAGAGGTCGACCCAGTCCATCACGGCCATCGGGATCTTGCCGACGTCGGCCTCGCTCTTCAGACGCCGGTGCAGCGCCGCGGCGCGACGCCGAACTCGAAGACCACCCGGCAGAATGCCTTCGCGCTCGCACCCGCGCTCGATGCAGCGGCGCATGACGCCCCAGATCTCGAGCAGTCCCGACCGAACCTCGTCGCGACTCCGCCACGCACACTCGTTCTCGAGCATCAGCGTGCTGATCGAGAGTCCGCTCTTGTCGCACTGCGCGAGGAGCTCGTCCCCGGTCGAGAACGGGTGAGGAACCTCGGTTTTGTCGGCGACGATGCGGTCGGCCTCGGCCGCGTTCTCGTCGACGACGAACCCGCCGCCGACGGAGTAGTAGACGCGACTCGAGAGTTCTCGGTCGTCCGCGGACGCCGTGAAGCGCATTCCGTTCGGATGCCCCGGCAAGTTCTTGCGGCGCATCGCGATGTTCTTGTCGACGTCGAAGCGAATCTCCCGCTCGCCGAGCAGTCGCAGAGTCTTCCGCTCGCGGATCGCTTCGATGCGCGCCTCCACGCCATCGGTGTCGACGGACTCGGGGAGCTCTCCCTCGAGTCCGAGAACGACGGCGACATGACTGCCGTGGCCTCGACCCGTCGCGCCGAGCGAGCCAAACAGCTCCACCTGAATATGCGAAACGGCATCGAACTCGCCGCGCGAGCGGAGACCGTGCAAGAAGCGCAACGCCGCGCGCATCGGCCCCACCGTGTGGGAGCTCGACGGCCCGATACCGATCTTGAACATGTCGAAGACGCTGACTGCCATGCGCCCGCGACGTTACCGCACGGCGGCCTCAGAATCGCGGCGCGCGCCCTTCGGTCGTTCGATGCCGCGAGCTGGCGAACTGCCACCGTTCGCGCTTGTCACGCTGGAGTTCGGCCGTGATCTCGACGGCCCAGACGAGCTTCTCGGCGTCGTCGAGTCCTCGATGCAGTTCCGCCTCGAGCTCGATCGTCGCCGTTCCCTCCTCGGTATCGAGCTCCGTAATGTCGAGCGAGTCCTCCGGAATGGCGATCCGCATCGCGAGGCGCCCGGTCTTCGGGTCCGTTTCCTGACGGAACGCGAACAGCAGGATGCCGTGCAGATCGCCCTTGCGCAGCCGCGACGTGCGGTCGCGGAAGTCACTCCGAAACGCCTCGAGTCCACGCAGGCTCCCCTCATTGAACGCGGGAGCCTGCTCGAGAACCATCACGCGAATCTTCTCCTCGTCGCTCCGCGTCGACTCGTACAGCAGGAGACCGCCCCAGACGCAGACGAAACCGACGGCGAGGACGGACGCGATGCGGAGGAAGGTCATCGGGGGTTGGACGTGATCGACTCGGGGAACTTGCGGGCCGGACACGGAGATGCGGAATTGCCTGTGCGGTCCCGGCTGGGTTGGCGCTGCCATCTTCCATGATCCTCAGCCTCCCGTCCCTGCTCGCGGTCACCGCCTCGTTCGCGACCGCGCAGATTCCTCAAACGCCTACGCCATCGACGCTTCCGACCGAATGGCGCGTGCCGATCCACACGCACGACGACGACCCGGACTTCGGCGCCTACGGGACGTGGGCCGCGGGCCCGGGCTTCAAGGCGAGCTTCCACGAGGGCTTCGAATTCGTCCCGATCCTCGGCCCCGACGCGCCCTGCAATCTCCCCGTCGCGTGGCGGACGGCAGACGTTCGCTGGGGTGATCAGTCTCTCATGGAGGGCGCGCGATCCGCAGCGACCCACCACCATGACGAGTGGCGATACGAGTATCACCTTCGTCCAGGCGTCGTGGAGGCCTACGACGTCGAAGCAGCAGGCGTCGAACAGTCCTTCGTCATTCATCGGCCTCGCGTCGAATCCGCGGGCGGTCCGCTGACGGTCGTCGGGCAGTTCACGACGTCACTCACGCCGACGCCGACCCCGGTCGGCGCGAACGGACAGTCTGCGTTCGACTTCGTCGACGCGAAGGGGCGCACGGTCGTGCGCTACGGCGAAGCCATCGCGTTCGACGCCAACGGCGAGCAGACGAGTGTCACCACCGAGCTCGTCGGCCTGGAGCTGACTCACACGGTCCCCGCGGAGTTCGTCGCAAACGCCACGTGGCCGATCACGATCGACCCACTCCTCTCACCGTTTCAGATCACGGCGCCGCCCGGCGCCATCACGGACTGCGACATCGAATTCGGTGAGACCCCGGGATCCTTTGATCAGATGATCGCGTTTGTGGTTGCCGCCTCGAGCACGGACCACGATCTCTACATCCTGATTGAGAACAACTCGTTTACCAACGCATACCTCGTATTCACCGAGATCGCGACGTTCGACAGCATTCGGCCCGCGGTCGCCTTCTGCGACGGCGCGGGCCTGAACGGCAAATGGGTGGTCGCATTCGAGCGTTCGTCGGCCACGATCTCGGGCATCCGGGTGCGGGTGCACGACGCGGGCTCCATCACCCAGAACGGCTCGACCATGATCCTGCCGATGACGGAGCAGGGCGCGACGTATCGCAACCCCGACATCGGTGGCGGCGAGTCCGACACGGCGCTGCTCGTGTACCAGACCGACGTGACCTCGACTCAGGCCAACACCGCGGGCACGGAGGTTCGCTACGCCTACTGCCACCCGGATTCGCTGATCTTCTCGGGTTTCGACATCGTCGCCAGCGCTCCCTCGCTGATCTCCGATCGCGAGGAGCCGTCGGTGATTCGTCGGTCCTATCCGAGCGTCGGCGACCGTGAGGACTGGGTCGTCTGCTACCAGCAAAGAACCCCGTTCCTTTCCAACACCTGGGGGATCCGCGGCCAGCGCATCTCGTTGAACTGGCCGAAGGGAACGGATACGCAGATCGTAACCTCGACGTCAACCTCGTCCCCCCACCTGATCCGGCCGGAGGTCGAGGGCGGCTCGTACGTGGAATACATGGTCACCGCGATGCAGGCCCAGTCCACGAGCTCGACGAGCGGAACGGCCGTGGTCAGCACGCCGTTCCGATGGGGCGCCGGTGGCTTGCAGAGCACGGATCCGTCGCAGGTCACCCTCTCGGCGGGCCTGCTGTTCGACAGCATCCGTGATTTCTCGATCGCCTTCGACTACACGACCACATCGCACTGGGGCGTTTGCGTGCGGCGCGCTCTCGGCAGCATCAGCGTCGCACGGGTCGGCTTCGATGGCACGGCTTCGGACGTGGACACCACGCTGACCCAAGGCGGCACCGCAGCATCGATCTGCCACAACCCGACGAACGCGAACTTCAGCCATGTCTACGGTGTCAGCGGCCCCTCGAACGACCAGTTGTTCATCATCGGCTACGACTACTCACCCGACGCGATCACAGTCCCGATCGGGGCGTCGTGCGGCGGCACGATGAACTTCCCGACCCCGCCCTATCTCGGCACGGATCTCTGGCGCGTCAACTTCGCCGGCGGCCAACCTTCGGTGCCGCTCGCCCTGTTCGTCGCGTTCTCTCCGGTCGTGATCGACCTCACGCCGATCGGCATGACCAACTGCAACTTGCTCGTTGGTCCGACGGACATCGTGTCCATCCCGACCGCGACCGCGCCGAACGGTTTCGGCAACGCGTTCATCCCGCTGTCGGCGGCAGGCGACCTCTACTTGCAGTGGGCGCACATCGCGATCGGCGAGAACCCGCTTGGCGTCCAGACCAGTGACGGGTGGCGCGCGCAGGTTCGGTGACGACTCGCGCGTTGTCGATTCAGCTCTCGATCAACGAGATCAGCCGCTCGACGCACTCCTCGACGAACGCCGGATCTTCGGCGTGTGTCGGGCGCTCGACGATCTCGATACAGTCCGGCAACACCGACTTCAGCTCGGCGAAGAACGCCGCATCCGACGCGGTGTCGCGCAGGTCTCCGCCGGGCATCGCGTAGCGCCCCGTTCCGTCGGTCGGGATCATGAATACGGCGTTGCCCTTCGTGTGCGACAGGCGCTTGCCGATGTCCCTCGCGACGCGCTTCATCTCGTCGGCGCGCAGCCGCGGAACGAAGACGACCGGATTGTGGAACACGTAGTCGTGGTCCTTGAACTCGTCGGGCACCGTGTTCGGCGGATCGACGAGCACGCCGAGGTGCTCGGCCCCGCCGGGGCAGATCACCTGCGGTAGTCCGAGCTGGCCTGCGACAGTCAGCCGCTCCGGCCCGCCGGCGCGCAGCACGCCCCAGAGATCGTCCGCGATCTCGCCGAGGGCGTAGTCGAACACGCCGCCGATCAGCCCTTCCTTCATCATCTGCTCCATCGCGCGACCGCCCGAGCCGATCGCGTGGAAGACGATCACCTCATAGCCGCGCTCTTCGAAACACTGGATCGCGTGCATTGCGCCCTCGGTCAAGACCCCGAGGTTCGACATGCCGATCAGCGGCTTGCCGCCCGCCGCCTTGCCGACCGGAACCTCGACCTGCGCCATCCCGTGCGCCGCACCCGCCGCCTTCGCGAGGATCTTTCGGGTGAACGGATTCAATCCGAGGATGTCGCTCACCGAGAACATCATCGTGATGTCCTTGATGTCGACGTAGGCCGACGTGTCGCCACTTGCGACCGTCGACAGCATCACCTTCGGAAACCCGTACGGCAGCGAGCGCATCACCTCGGTGCAGAGCGCGGTGCCCTGCAGGCCACCGAGCCCAATCACGCCGTGGACGCGATCCTCGGCGATCAGGCCGTGGATGATCTTCGCGGCGCCCGCGGCCATGACCGGCTGCGCCGCTTCGCGCGTCGGATCCTTCAGGATCGCGTCGAGGGACGAACCGCCCGCCGATGCGATGTCCTGACGAGTGTGGTCTCCTTCGAACGCCGGCTCGCCGATCACACCGACATCGAGCACGACGGCGTCGCTGCCGAGCTTCTGGAGCTGCTCCCGAACGAACCCGGCCTCCTGGCCCTTCGTATCCAGCGTCGCGAGGATCGCGATGGTCTTGCTCATGACTCGTCCTTGAACGTCAGGTCGGCGAACTTCTTCGCGGCATCGAAGACCGCGCGCTCGATCGGGATGCGCTCCGTCGACGAGCCGGTCCACACACCGTGGCAGGTCGTGTTGTCGAGCATGTATTGCGCGTCCTCCGGCGTCTCCATCGCGGCGCCGTGCGCGACCAGGATGACCTCGGGATGTGCTTGCCGAGCCATCTCGTTGACGGCCTCGGTGCGCGCCGCGGTGACGTCGATCGTCTCACCCGAGTCGTACCCCTTGAGCCCGCCCTTCGTCGTGCCGGCGTGGAAGCAGAACACGTCGGGCTTCGCACCTTTGACGATCGCTTCGCTGTCCTCCTCGTCGAACGCGAGACCGATCGTGACCATGCCCATCTCCTTCGCGATCTTGAGCATGTCGACCTCGTTCTGCATCGTGATCCCGCTCTTCGTCAGGACACGGAAGATCTCGCTGTCCTTGTCGACGTAGCTGATCGACGGCCCGATGTTCGAGATCGAGAACACGCCGATCTGCTTGAGCCGCTCGATCACGACGACCATGTCCTTGAGCGGGTCGTTCGCGTTCACGCACGCACACACGAACGACTTGCCCTCGATCGCCGGCATGATGTCCTGCTCGGTGTAGTCGAGGGTCTGTTTGTTCGAGTCGAGGATCGGCCACAGCATCGACATCGTGCCCATGCCGTTCGCGCGGAGACGCGCGCCGGAGAACGTGTTGATGCAGTCGGCGCCGGCCTTCTCGAGCATTTGCGCGACGAGGCCACTGCCGGCGCTCGAAATCAGGATGGGCTGGCGACGGTCGATCTTCGCGCGCAGCTTTTGGAGGATCTCTTCGCGGGAGGTGCGGGGGACGATCAAGGGGGCTCCTGTCCGGTCGGGGAGAGGGGTTGTCTGAGTCTCAGTGATCTTTCAGCCACTCGACGTGGCGATTGCGTGCCTTGTCCACGCAGCCAGCACGAAGTGCCGCCGCGACGAGCGCCGCGCGCGAACGCAGGTCGTCCACGTGCTCGAGCAGGATCTCGGCCGCTTGTTCGGCTTCCCGATCGCGGCCCGCCGCAAGCAGGGCGCCGTAGCAGTCGGCGGACGCCATGCGAAACTGATGCGTCAGCCGACGACGGACTTCGGCCGCGACCTCTTCCTTCGACCGCGGCCTCCCGCGCTTCGCAGACGGTGCCACCATCGGGATCGCAGGCATCGCCTTGCCGCCATCCGCGGATGGCGCGCGCGGTTTGGGAGCGGCCCCCATCGGAACCGCGCGCTTCTTCGGGGCGGCTCCCATCGGAATCGCGGGCATCATGCCCTTGCGCGGCTTCGGCGCCTTCCCGGCGGGCTTCGGCTGGCTCGGCGCCATCATCGGAATCGCGGGCATCGCCTTGCCCGGCGTGATCTTCCCCGCCTTGGCCGCGGTCGGAGCGATGTCGTAGGCGCCGAGGTTTTCACCGAGAAAACGGAGATGCCCCTCGGTTTCCCCGAGCGTGTGGCCCGCCGCGACCCAAGCGTTCGCGGCGACGAGCGACCGGAAGACCTTCGGCGGCAGACCCCGGAGCTTCGCAGGCTCGCGGGCGGCGACACTCTTGGCCCAAACGATGGTCTTCGCGTCGTCTCCGAGCACCTGGTTCCAGTCGATCCACTGCAGCAGATGTTCACGCGTGCAGTTGGCGGGATCGATCTCGCCGCGCAAGGCGGCGAACTCGTGCTTCGCCGGTGCGTGCTTCTTCGCGAGGCTCTGCATCTGGAACAACACTCCCTGCCGCTCCGGGCGATTCGCGAGGCGGTGCTTCCAGAGCCAGACGTATCGCTCGGTTGCCGCCGCGTCCTCTCCGTAGGAGAGCAGTTCGCCGGCTACCTTCAGGTGGTCCTGCAGCGAGACCGCGGCGGGATCCGCGAGGATGCGGTCCAGCTCCGCCTTTGCGCGGTCGAGATCGGTCTTGCCCGACAGTGCGCCGCCGAGCCACTTCGACATCTCGTCGGCGGTCTTCAGGCCCACGACCCGATCGAACTCCTTGCCGCCCTGGAAGAGCACGATCGTCGGGAACGCGTTGATCCCGAGCCCGGTCTTCACCGACTCGTGCTCGTCCATGTCGAGCTGGATGCAGATGGCGTGCTTCTCGAGCCAGGCGACCAGCTCGGCATCTACCCACGTCGTCTTGTCCATGACCTTGCACGGACCGCACCAGGACGTCATCGCGTCGAGCACGAGCAGCTTGCCGGACGCCGTCGCCGCGGCGCGCGCGGTCGGATAGTCGAGGTCGGCAAACACCGCGGGGCGCTGGGCCGAGGCGGTGCCAAACAGCAGCAGTGCCGCTACTCCACAGCCCAAGGATCGGATCGCGTTCATGCGCGGAGTGTAGCCGCGTCGCGAGACTCGACTGTGTAGAATCTCCGCCGGATGGTGCAGGTGCCCCTTGGACGTGCGGTTGCGATTGTCGCAGGCATCGCCGGTGCAGCCGGCGCGGTGTCCGCGCAGCCGACGCGAGTCGCGAACCCTGCACAAGTGCTGCGATCCGCCGGAATCGAGCCGAACGAAACCGGCGTGCGTGGGTACCTCGCGAGCTTCGTGCCGGACCGCACGCGCGGGCTGCGCATCCTGTGGCTCGTCGAGCGACTCGGCGATCCTCGCTTCTCGGTACGAGAGCGCGCAGAGCAGAAGCTGCGTGCGCTCGGCGCGAGCGCACGCCACGCGCTTGCCCGCGCTGCGGAAACCGCTCCGCTCGAGGTGCAGGTGCGCGCGACGGCGTTGCTCCGTGAGATGGACGAGAGCGCCTCGCGCCTCCTGCTCGCGTCGTTCGCAATGCTGCGCACCGAGAACGCGCGCAACGTGGTGTTGCCGCTGCTCACGATCGCGCCGCTTTGCACCGCAGCCGAGCTTCGCACCGAACTGGAAGAGACTCTTCGCACACTCGTGACTCCCGCCGAGTTCGACGCACTCCGCGAAGCCGTGCGCACCGGCGGGCCCAACGCGCAGTGGGTCGCGGTGGTCGTGTTGGCCGAGCGCCTCACGCCGGACCAGCTCGACGCTCTCCTACCGGCGCTCGCATCCAAGAGCCCCGACGTTCGCTACGCGGCAGCGCGCGCCCTCGCGGACCAAGGCCGGCGCGAGTGCCTACCCGTGCTCGCGGACCTGCTCGACGCGGCGCCGGTCGAGTTGCGGATTCGCAGCCATGCCGTGCTCGCGGCATCCACGGGGCAGGACTTCGGCTTCGCGGCGTATGCCGAGCTCGCGGATCGACAGGCCGCGATTCGCCGATGGCGGGACTGGATCGAGGCCAACGGCGCGACCGCCGAACTCCGGAGCCCGCTGCGCCTCGATCCCGAAGCTGCGGAGGTCGTCGCGTTCTGGGCGTCGACAACGGGGAGTGCGCTGACGCGCTTCGATCGACAGGGTCGGCAGACCCGGACGCGAAAATGTGATCCGTACGACGTCTGCCCCGGCGAACACGGGGAGGTGCTCTACACCGACCGAAACGCCGGCGCCGTCCTCGTGCTCGACCCTCGTGGCAGGGTGCTTCGCAAGATCACGGGCCTGTCGTCCCCGACGGACGCCGAACTCCTGCGCGGCGGACACATCCTCGTGCTCGAAGGCGGCAACGGTCGAGTCAGCGAATTCGACGCGAAGGGCAAGAAGGTCTGGACCGCGGGCGGGCTCAACAACCCGTTCGACGCGGACCGCCTCGGCAACGGCAACACGCTGGTCGCCGACTCGGGCAGCGACCGCGTCGTCGAACTCAACCCGCAGGGCCGCGTCGTTTGGACGTCCGAGAAGATCGACTTCCCGAACGGCGTCCACCGCCTGGGCAACGGCTGGACCCTCGTGACGACCTATACGAGCGGCAACGCCGTGATGCTCGACGCACGCGGCAAGACCGTGTGGAGGACGAAGGTCGGAGGCACCCTCTACTCGCCTCGTGCGGCCGCCGGACGTCTGTTCGTCGCGAACAGCACAGCCCGCACGATCGTCGAGCTCGACGTGACCGGCAAGGAGGTCGGCTCGATCTCGCTCGGCGTCGCGTTCAACGACATCGGCTACCAGCTGGTCCGATGAGCCCGGGGGGCGAGCCCTCGAATCGGCCGTCCCGGAATTCTGAATTCCTGCAAGCGCGGAGCCCGATCGTGACATCTCCGTCCTGACCAGCGGATGGCCGATTCCAACCCGCAGACCCTGACCCAGGACGAGTTCGCGACGCATTTTCGCCGCGCCGCGCCGGTCCTGTGGTGCGTCGCCGCCGCGACCCTCGGGAACCGCGATGGCGCGGAGGACGCCGTGCAGGACGCCGCGCTGTCGGCGATGCGGAGGCTGGACTCGTTCCACGCCGGGACCAACTTCACCGCCTGGATGTCCAAGATCGTGCGATTCACGGCCCTCAACCAGATTCGGCACGCGCGACGCGGGCCACAGCCGCTGAGTGACGAAGACACCGTGCCGGCGACGGATACGGCACCGTCGGTCGCGGTGACGTCCGCGGGGGAGCTCCTGCCGGATCAGTCCCAGTTCGACGACCGTGTCCTGCACGGCCTGCAGTCCCTGTCCGAAGAACAGCGAACGTGCCTGCTCTTGCGCACCGTCGTGGATTTGTCCTACCGCGAGATCGCGGGAATGCTCGGCATGCCCGAGGGCACGGCGATGAGCCACGTGCACCGAGCCCGGCATCATCTAATGGAACGGTTGCGAGCGCCCGCCAACGAAGGCACGACGGCACGGAGGATGCGATGAACGAACACGATCGATTGCAGCTCCAGCAATGGTTCGACGGCGCGCTCGACGACGAGGCAAGAGCCGCATTCGAGCAGAAGCTCGCCCAGGATCCCGAGCTGCAGGCCGAGCACGAGCTGCTTGGCGCCGTCTCCGATTCGCTGCGGCGCTCGTTCGTCGTGCCGGATCTCGCGGCCCCGGTCGGGCCGGACTCGAGCCCGCGCCCCATCTGGCCCGCGTTCCTGCTCGGCGCAGCCGCCGCCGCCGCGGTTCTTCTCGTGTGGCTGCGCCCCTGGGGCACACCACCCGAGCTTGCCGACCCGGTTCCGGATCCGACCCTGGCTGCGGCACAGACCTGTGTCGCCCAGAGCTGGATCGCGATGTCGCGGCAGTTCCCGGAGGAGACTCCCTGGGCGGCCGCGGGCTGCTCCAGCCCCAATCAGGTCCCGCAGTACGTGCAGCCGCTCGTGCCCGACCTGCCACAACCCTTGGTCTGGAAGCAAAACGAGGGGGTCCAGTTCCGACGCGGCGTCGACGTCGATCCGGCGCTGTCGCTACGGGTGCTCGAGCTCGTTGTCATGCCCTCGACTCGCGTATTCGTGTTCGTCGTGCACGCCGAACAAGATCCGAAGCCAATCCTGCCGACCGGTTCCGACCTCGCGATCTTCCGGGCGCCCCGCGGACGCCTCGTTCTCTACGAGATCACGCCCCTGCCCGAACCGCGCGGGCTCGCCTGCCTGCAAGAGGCGAACTAGCGCTGAGTCCGTCGCTCCGCGATGATCGTCGCGGAGCACACCGTGACGGACATCACCGACCTAGACCCGAGAGCCCCGGAACCACCCGCGATCGATACCGAGCTCGCGACGCGTTTGCTCGACGATCACTGGGACCTGCGGGGCGCGGTGCGTGCGCTCCCGAGCTACCTCGATCGGAACTTCCGACTCGACGAACCGGACGGCGCGCAGTGGGTCTTCAAAGTCGCGAACGATGACGAGGGCGCCGAGATCCTCGACCTGCAGCACGCGGCGCTGGAGCGCCTGGCGGAGCGCGAACCCGGCCTCGCGCCCCGACTGCGCCCGTCGCGAGATGGTGCCGGCATTCGGGACGTGGAGGGTCACGACGGACGGACACACGCCGCGCGCGCCGTGTCGTTCTTGCCCGGACGATTGTGGAGCCAGTGCGCCGACCTCGGCACGTCGACCTGGCGCAGCCTCGGCAATCTCCTGGCGAGAGTCGATCGCGCGATCGGTGATCTCGACCACCCGGCCCGCACGCGAACCCTGCGCTGGGACCTCGCATCCGCCGCGTGGACGATCGGCCACGCGGCGCGCATCGCAGACCCCACTCGACGGGCGCTCGTCGAGCGTGCGCAACTCCGCTTCCTCGCCGACGTCCAGAGGCGGCTGAGCGATCTCCCGCGCGCCGTGATCCATCAAGACGCGAACGACCACAACGTGCTGATGAGCGCCGACACGGAGCCGACCGCGATCGGGATCTTCGACTTCGGCGACATGGTCGAGAGCGCGCGCGTCTTCGAGCTCGCGGTCGCCGCGGCCTACGCGATCATGGACGCGCCGGCGCCGCTCGACGTTCTCGGTGCCCTCGCGCAGGGCTACGACGAACTCCAGCCTCTCGAAGATGAGGAGCTGGCCGCGCTGTTCGCCGCGACAGGAATGCGGCTCGTGCTCAGCGTCCTGATCTCCGCGGGAGACGCCGAGACGCAACCCGACAACGACTACGTGCGGATCAGCGAAGCTCCGGCGTGGCGCGCGCTCGAGGCGCTGGATCGGATCGCACCCGCCGACGCACACCACGCCGTTCGCTCATGGTGCGGACGCGCGCCGTCCCCCCGATCGCCCGTCACTCCGGATCTCGAAGCACGACGCGGCCGGGTGCTCGGCCCGTCTCTGAGCCTGTCCTACCGCACGCCTCTCCACATCGCGCGTGGTCGCGGCACCTACCTGTTCGATCCTGCCGGCCGCCCGTTCCTCGACTGCGTCAACAACGTCTGCCACGTCGGTCACTGTCACCCTGACGTCGTCGCGGCCGCGCAGAGGCAGATCGCGACGTTGAACACCAACACGCGCTATCTCCATCCGAGCCTCGTCGAATACGCGGAGCGACTGACCTCCCTGCTTCCCGCGCCACTCGAGGTCTGCTACTTCGTCAATTCGGGCAGCGAAGCCAACGAACTCGCGCTTCGCCTCGCTCGCACGTTCACGGGACGGCACGACATGCTCGCGGTCCAATGGGCATACCACGGGCACTCCGGTGCGTTGATCGATCTGAGTTCGTACAAACACGCGCGGTCCGGCGGCCGAGGCGCGCCGGACTGGGTGCACGTCGTGCCGTGCCCGGACGTCTACAGAGCCCGGCGGGAGGATGACCCTCACGCCGGACGGGACTTCGCGTCCTCCGTGCGCGATGCGTGCGAGAAGCACGAGTTCGCCGCCTTCATCGCGGAGCCCTTGATCGGCTGCGGCGGTCAGATCGTCCCGCCGGGCGGTTGGTTGCCGGAAGCGTTCGCACACGCTCGCGCAACGGGTGCTGTGTGTATCGCCGATGAAGTGCAGGTCGGGTTCGGCCGCGTCGGCAGTCACTGGTGGGCGTTCGAAGCACTCGGCGCGATCCCGGACATCGTCACGCTCGGCAAGCCGATCGGCAACGGACATCCGATGGCCGCGGTCGTCACGACCCGAGAGATTGCGGACGCGTTCGCGAACGGGATGGAGTTCTTCTGCACCTTTGGCGGTAACCCGGTTTCGGCCGAAGTCGGGCTCGCAGTTCTCGACGTCCTGGAGCGTGAGCACCTGCGGGAGAACGCGCAGGTCGTCGGCGACCTGCTCCTCGACGGATTCCGCAAGCTCGCGACGCGGCACGAGTGCATCGGCGACGTGCGCGGGCTCGGCCTCTACATCGGCGTCGAGTTCGTGCGAGACCGGGACACTCGGGATCCCGAGACGCAGCGCCTCGCCGACGTCGTCGAGCGGTGCCGCGATGCCGGAGTGCTGCTGAGTCGCGACGGGCCACACGACAACGTCCTCAAGATCAAACCGCCGCTGTGTTTTTCCGCCGACGATGCGGCGCTGCTCCTGTCGGTCTTCGAACGATGCCTCGAACGCTGATCCTGCTCACCGCGCTCTTCACGAGCTTCGTGATCCCGGCACAAGCCGAGAACGCGAAGCCCACCACGGTGCGCGCGATGACCTTCAACATCCGCTACGCGAATCGCCGGGACGGGCTCAACCACTGGGCGTACCGCGCAGACCTCGTCGCGAGCATGATCCGGTTCCACCGCGCCGACATCTGTGGCGTCCAGGAGGCGCTGGGAGCACAGATGCACGGGCTCCACGTCCGCCTGCCGGCGTTCGACTCGGTGGCAACCGGCAGGGATGGCCGTGCGGGTGGCGAGCGGTGCGCGATCTTCTACCGGAAGGATCGGTTCGAGCGCCTGCGGTGGAAGACGTTCTGGCTCTCGCCGACCCCGGAGCGTCCGAGCGCCGCGTGGGGCGCTCGACTCCGGCGCATCGTGACCTGGGCCGAGTTCCGGGACACGAACAGCGAGGCGACGTTCTTCGTGTTCAACACCCACTTCGACCATGCGAGCGCGAACGCGCGCCGGGAGAGCGCGCGGCTCGTGCTCGACAAGATCGACGAGATTGCGGGTGACGCTCCGATGCTCCTTCTCGGCGACCTGAACTGCGATCCGTCGTCGACCCCGTATCGGATCCTCACGACCGGCGGCATCAAGGCGAAAGCAGACCCCGCGCGGGCCGTGCGCGACGGATACGACTGGACGGAGCACACGCCGCTCGGCCCGGAGGGCACGTTCTCGGGGTTCGGTGGCGTGGATCGCGTCGGCCCCCGGATCGACTACGTCATGGCGCGCGGCCCCGTGCGGATTCTCGAGCATGCGATCCTGACGGATGCGGCGAACGCCGGGCGCACGCCTTCGGACCATCGTCCGGTCCTCGTGGAGGCGCGCATCGGCGAATCGCCCCGCCGAGATACCATCCACCTCGAACACGGGTGGCGATTCCGAACGGACCCCGACCAGACCGGTCCGCGGCGAAACCTCCACGGCGAGCACGTCGAGGATCGCGACTGGCAGGTCGTGCGTGCCGGCGACGCGTGGGAGCAACAGGGCGCGGCCGACTACGACGGCTTCGCGTACTACCGGCGCACGATGCGCATCCCCGCCGAATGGAAGGGGCGGACCGTGCACTTCGTCGCGCACGGAATCGCCGACCGTTTCACCCTGTTCGTGAACGGGCTCGAGGTCGTCCGCCCGACGGACGCGACGTCCTACTGGGACCGCATGGTCACGATTCGGATCCCGAGTGAGATGTTCCGCCCGGGCCGAGCCAACGTCGTAACGCTCCGCGTCGAGGATACGGGTGGCTACGGCGGACTCATCGGTCGACCGGTCCACCTGACCACGCGGCAAGTCGAGACGACGCACAAACGGAAGTAGTGCGGCTCCTCGTCAGTCGCGCGCGTCGAACGCCAATGCGAAGTTTCTCGCCGCGCTCGGGCCGGCGGTGTCGAGGTCGTGCTTGAAGAAGACGTAGACGTCGTCCCACTCCGTGGCGCGCACGCGCTGGCCCCACTCCTCTAGCTGCTCTCGCGTGTAGTCGGACCGATGCAGCCGGAGATAGCCGAACGGTGCGGTCGCGACGATGTTCGGATCCGGACGCTTGGGCTGGTCCGAGACGCACCACGCGGCCCCCGCGTCCTGAAGCACGGCGAACACCTCGTCGTCGGCCCAAGACACGTTCCGAAACTCGAAGACCGCCCGCATGCCGTCTGGCAACGCCGCGAGGAACTCCCGCAAACGCGGCACGTCGCGACGGAAGAACGGCGAGGTCTGGAACAGCATCGGCCCGAGGTGCGCCTCCAGGTGTCGCGCCGACTTCCACAGGAACTCGAGCGTCTCGATGTTGGTCAACGGCGCGTGATGCGTGATCCTCTTCGACGCCTTGAGAACGAACTCGAACTCTCCGCCGACGCGAGACGCCCATTCGCGGACGACGTCCGACTTCGGGTTGCGATAGAAGGTGTTGTTGATCTCGACCGCGGCGAACTGGCCCGAGTAGAACGTCAATCGCTTTTCCCGCGGGAGGTCGTCGGGGTAGAACGACCCCGACCACTCGTCGAAGTCGTAGCCGCTCGTCCCGACCCGGAGTCGCATCCGCCGCTACAGGCTCAGCGTCGCGGTTTCTCCCGGCGCGACGGTCACCTCACCGGTGCGCTTTTCCTCGCCGAGGTGCACGGTCACCTTCCACGTGCCGGGGTCGAGCGACGAGAGCGTCGTCTTGCCGTTCTGCAGCATCTGCCCCTTCTGCTTGCGCTCCTGGCCTTCGGCGACCTGCAGGACGGCCGACACGTACGCGAACGTCACCGATGCGTCCTTCACCTCGACGACGATCTTTCCTGCGGGCTCGAGGACGAACTGCAGATCGCGACGTTCGGACCCGAGCGCGACGGACACCGGATCGCTCTTGGCGGTGCGGTGCGACTTGGACTTCACCGTTACGACGAGCGCCGTGTCCGGCTGCACGCCTTCGAGACGGAACGTCCCATCCGCTTGTGTGCGAGGCCCGACCTGCGTCTCGCTCCCAGGCCAACCGTAGATTCGCATGTCCGCGAAGTCGTTACCGCCGTCTTTCGCGGGCGCCACGCTCAACGAGGCCCCGCTGACGGGTTTGCCCTCGTGATCGACCACGCGGCCGGAGAGGACGGTCACTCGAAGATCAACGTCGCACACGGTCTCCCCTTCGACCGCGCGAAACTCGACGCTGCTCGGCATGGCTCGTGACTCGTGCGAGATCAACAGACGAGCGTCCCCGAGCTTCACGTCCTGGATCTCGAACCTCCCCACCGAGTCGGTCTTCTCGCCTCTGCCGCCGCCACGCATCACCATCTCATTGACCATGATGTCTTCTTCCGCAGAGTCTTTGGCGGAGCGAATCGAAATCGTCGCGCCGACCAGGGGCTTGCCGTTCTGGCGAACGATTCCCGTGACCCTGGATCGGAACTCTCGCTCCAGCACCAGCTCCACATCCTGCCGATCGACGACTTCGACGACCTTGCCGTCCTCGGATTGCTGGAATGCCGTCTCGTCGATCTCGACCTCGACATCGGCCCACCCCCCAAAATCGCTGGACGAGTTGGAGAGGATGCGCACGCGATACTCTCCCGGGGCGACGTGGGCGAAACGCGCAATCCCTTTCGCGTCCGTCTTCACGTCCTTGCTCGAGCCACCCTTCTCGGTCTCGCGGCGCTCGACGTTGACGTTGGGCAAGGGTTCGCCGCGGGGATCCACGACCTTGGCGAGGATCGTGCCGCCCACGATCATGTCGACTTCGTGCTCCATCCGCCCGCGGTCCGGAGCCTTCAGCGGCTCGCTGCGATACGTCGCGTATTCCTTGTGCGTGACGCGAACCGTGAACGCTTGCCCCGGCTCGATCGCGATCTCGGCCTTGCCCTCGTCGTCCGTCTTGTCGCGGCCGCCGCGCGCCGAAGCACGCGCGGACGCCAGCCTGCCGACGGCCAGTGTGTATTCGAGCGACTCTTGCGAGTCCGTCACGACCCGGGTCCTGACGGTCGCGCCCACGAGCGGCTGTCCTTGGTCGTCGCGCACCGTGACCGCGATCATCGGCAGCGGTTCGAACCGGAGGATGCCGAGGTCGACGTTCCCGGACTTCGGGAGCGAGAGGTCCGACCGGACTACCGAGCGGTAACCCGCGGCCTCCACCGTGACCTTGAGGCGCTGATCGCCCCTCTCGCTCGGCTGCAGACCGGGCACGCGGAAGACTCCGGTGTCGTCCGGCTCGAGGTCCTTCTCGCGGACGCGCGGGGAGCCTCCGAACATGTCCTGGCGCCCGCCCGTCAGGCGGGCCGTCGCAGTCACCGCACCGATGCTCTTGCCGGTCACCTCGTCCACCGCCTGGAACGTGACCGCAACGCCGGGCCGATACTCGAGTGAGACCCCGGATGCGCCGCTCGCCACGACCTTGGTGGGCGTGACCGTCGACTTGTTCCAACGACTGCCCTTGACGGGTAGGGCCGCGACCCGGTACTCCGCGCCGATTTCGAGGCCACCGAGCGAGAACGTGCCGTCCTCCCCGACTTCGGTGTGATGCGGCGCCATCGAAAGGCGCGCTCCGAACTGCAGGCGAAACGCGGCCATCGAGTCGTTGGACTCGGCTTGTTCACCGGCAGCGACGACCTTGCTCGCGCGAACCTCGAACTTCTCATCGCCCTCCGGCAATCCGCGCACGACACCGGTCACACGGGCGCCAGTGGCGAGTTGGATCCGCACGCCGCGAACCTCGCGGCCCCGCTCCGATACCGAGCCCGACACGGCCTGGCTTGCGAACTCGTCGTGATACGCGACGAGGCGGAACTCACCCTCTCGCTGGAGAAGCACACGGAACTCGCCATCCACGTTCGTCTTCACTCCGCGTCGCTCCATCGAGAACGAGAACGGGTCGCTGCCTCGACGATCCGGTTCGACGAGCGCGTCCTCGACTGGACGACCATCCGGTCCGACGACCGAACCGATCACCGGGAACCCCACCTCGAGCCGCAGGACGCCGACATCCGAGTCTCCGCCGGACGTCGCTGCCACCTCGTGCATCATCGCCAAGTGCCGGTCGCCGACACAGATCAGTCGGAGCGGACGCTCACTGGTCGGAGCAGCGACTCGGAATGTGCCGTCGGCGCCGGAGCGCGCACGCTTCGCCTTCTCGAGATCCTTCGGCTCGGCGCCCGGATCCATGAGCTGGCTCAGGTTGAACCACCCGCGGTCCTCGACCACGAACACCCTCGCGCCTTCGACGGGAGCGTCGCCGGGTTCGAGCAGCGTTCCAACGACGAACCCGTGCTCGCCCTCGTCGTCCATGTCCGCTGTCGTCGCGGCGACGAGCGCGCGGTCCCCGTCTTCGGGCTCGTCCTCGCCATCAGCGCCGCCCTCGCCGATCGACCCGGTCTCGGCATCGGCCTCACTCGAATCCGAGTCGTTCGCGTCCACGACCCCGATAGGCGCTTCACCGGGGTCGCCGCCGAACACGAAGAGGGCGCCGACGGCACCCGCGATGAGGAGGAGAACAAGTACGAGTCCTGAGGACGAGCGCATGAGTCAGTCTCCGGGGGTGGGATGCAGAGGTCGACGTCGCGATCGCGTCAGCCCTCCCGTATTTGGGCGCATGTCGGTCACAACGTAAACCTCGTCGCGACCGCGGACGTGCTCACGGCGGAACCGAGCGGGACCGTCGTGCTCCCCTGCGTAAACGTGCGCTTGCATTGGATCCCCGGATTCCCGTCGGTGCGTGGCAGGTTCACCAGCGCGCTGTTCGAGAGCGCGACACCGATCCCGAGCTGCGATCCGTCGAGCGCGAGCGCCTGGGTCGTGAACGGCAGCGACGCCGCGCCCGCGCTCCAGGCTACGGGGAAGACGACCTCCGACACGACCCCGCCCGACGTCGAGTTCCCGATCGGCAGGCTGAGAAACCCGTCCGCACCCAGCGGTGCGCACAGCCCCGGCACCGGAATGGCGTCGAACCACACGCTGCCGAGCATGACGACGACCCCGGCCTGCGACGGAGCTCCGGACACCCCGAACCCCAGCTCGAGCCCGCTGCCGTCACTGCGGAACTGGCCGAACATCGTGAATGCGCCGTTGGACGTGGCGCACCCGGGACCGAGATCGAGCAACGTCGAGCCGTAGTCCATCGATGCCGGCACCCCGAACCAGTCGTTCGCGTAGGTGCCGCCCCCGGACGACCCGTGGACGATCACGTCCCAGACAAGCGCGTCCTGCTCGTTGTAGGACCAGGGTTGCTGGAACGGGACGACGAGGTCGTATTCCAGCAGTGCCGGCGTCGAGGTCCAGTCGGGAACGTTGATCACCGTGCGAGGAAAGACGACGGTCGGCGCGTCGAGTGCGTTCGCCGCGAAGTCATTGGAGAATGTCGCAAAGTCCGTGTGCGCCATTTGCACCTCGAGGTCGATCGTGCGAGCGACGGCGCTGGCCAGCGGACCGTCCTCGCGACGCCACGCGATCGCGGAGACGGTCGGAAGCAGCTGACCGATGAAGTTCGCATCCGCCTGCTGGACGCGGCTCTGGTGACCCGCGACCGTCCCGAACATCACGGCCGACCAGGAGTTCCCGAACTCGTGGTCCGCCCCGGGCGGACTGTAGACGCGAAACTCCTGGCCTGTCGCAGACGCGACGACGAGCGCAGCAGCCATCATTGCCTTCCGGATCACATCGCCCCCAACGGTCGATTCGAACAGAACGGAGCGTAGCATGTCGCCGCGCCATGGGAGTCCTCACACTTCAAGACGTCCGACAATCCTACGAAGACCGCGAACTGCTTCGCGGCGTCTCGCTCGTGATCGAGGAGTCGGATCGCATCGGGCTCCTGGGTCCGAACGGCAGCGGGAAGTCGACGCTGCTTCGCATTCTCGCCGGCCGAGAAGTGCCCGACTCGGGGCAGCGCACGACACGCCGGGATCTGCGAATCGGCTATCTCGAGCAGGATCCTCAGTTCGAACCGGGCACAACCGTGTCGGACGCGATCCGCGCGGGCTTCGCGCAGCGGGGCGAGATCCTGCAGCGATTGTCCGCGGTACATGATCGACTCGGCGAGGTCGAGGGAGAGGAGCTCGACCGGGCGCTCGCCGAACAGGCGACGTTGGAGGACCAGCTCGATGCCCAGGGCGGGCACGACGTCGACCACCGGGTCGACGCGATGATTCACGACCTCGGGCTCCTCAGCGCAACCGCCACGTGCGAGTCCCTGTCCGGCGGCGAGCGTCGGCGCATCGCCCTCGCCCAGCTCCTGCTCCAGAAACACGATCTCCTGATCCTCGACGAGCCGACCAACCACCTCGACGCCGAGGTGACCGAGTGGCTCGAGGACCGCCTGCTCGGCCTGCGGTGTCCGTTCGTGCTCGTGACGCACGACCGCTACTTCCTCGACCGCCTCGTGACGCGCACGATCGAGATCGAGCGCGGCGAACTACACGAATACGATGGCGGCTACGGAGAGTTCCTCGCCGCGAGGGCGGCGCGACTCGAACGCGAACAGGCCGCGGAGTCGACGCGCCTCAACCTCCTACGACGAGAGACCGAATGGATGCGCCGTGGCCCACCAGCGCGCACCACGAAGGCCAAGGCCCGGATCGATCGCTTCGACGCACTGGTCGCCGGGAAGCCCGAAGCCGCCGCCCGCGACCTGGAGTTTCGGATCCCGCCCGGTCCGCGCCTCGGCGAGAAGGTCATCGAGCTGGAAGGGGTCACCGCGGGATACGGCGACGAAGTCCTGTTCTCGAACATGGACCTGGAGATCGGCGCTCGCACTCGCATCGGCATCGTCGGCCCCAACGGCACCGGCAAGAGCACGCTGCTCAAAGTGTGCATCGGCCAGCTCGAGCCGCAGAAGGGCTCCGTCTCCCTCGGTTCGACCGTGCGCGTCGCGACGATCGACCAGCGGCGCAGCGACCTGGACCCCGAGAAGACCGTTCTCGAAGAAGTGTCCGGCGGCAACGACTACGTGCACGTCGACGGACGCAACGTCCGCGTCGAGACGTTCCTCGAGCAGTTCCTGTTTCCCGGCTCGATGCGTCGCAGCAAGATCGCCAACCTCTCGGGAGGCGAGCGCAATCGGGTCCTGCTCGCGAAGCTCCTGAGCGCGGGCGGCAACGTCCTCGTCCTCGACGAACCGACCAATGACCTCGACCTGATGACGCTGCGCGTCCTCGAAGAGGCGCTGATCGACTTCCCCGGTGTCGTCCTCGTCGTCAGCCACGACCGATACTTCCTCGACCGCGTCGCGACCCGCATCGTCCACATGGACGGACACGGGCACCACCGCATCCACGAAGGCGATCTCAGCCTGCTCCTGGAACGCCTCGCGAAGGAACGCGCGGACCGAGCCGCGAAGGCCGCGCCGAAACCAGCCGCGAAGCCGGCGGCGGAGACCAAGCCCAAGGTCCGCAAGCTCAGCACCCGCGAACACGCCGAACTCGAGAAACTGCCCGACGCGATCGCCGAGGCCGAGGCAGCGCTCGAACAAATCGACGAGAAGCTCGCGGACCCGTCGCTGTACGAGGGCGACGGCTCCGCAGGCCGCGCGCTCGGCGACGAGCGAACCGCGGCCCAGGCCGAGGTCGAGCGGTTGTACGCGCGATGGGAAGAGCTCGAGAGTTTGCGGTGAGTCGGGCACGGGGCGCGGGCTCGGGCGACGGACGGGTCACCACCGCGCAAGCGCAAGCGCAGGCGCACGCGCAGCACGGGACCTCCCGACGAGGGAAGGGCGTTCTCGTCACCCGCCAAATGCAGAACCTCGTGGGGCCACGCAGCAATTCCTCGTGAGACGTGCTGCGCGTGCGCCCGCGCGATGGTGACCCCTGCCCCGCCCTTGCCCCGTCTCCCTGGTCCCTCGCCCCCGGACTGCCCCCTCCTCACCGAAAGTACTTCTCGACGATCCACTCCGGCTGATGGTTATCCGGCTTGCGCTTCCGCCCGCTCAGATCGATCTCCTTCGCGTGCGGCTTCGCGATCGTCCAAGGCTGTCGGTCCCCTAGCGCGACCTGCCAACGCTCGAGCTCGCGGCGCATCGTCTGCACGGTCGTCGCGTACTCCGGCTTCTCCGCGAGGTTGTTCAGCTCGTGCGGATCCTCCTGCAGGTCGAACAGCTGCGTGTGCGCGATCCTCGGATAGCGGATCAGCTTGAACCGGCTGTCGCGCAACGCGCGCATCTTGTCTTCGTAGGTCGTGAACAGTGTCTCGCGCACTCCTTCGCGCTCTCCGCGGATCACCGGCGTGAGGTCGCGGCCTTCGACGCCCTGTGGAGTTTTGACGCCGCACAGCGAGCACAGCGTCGGAAAGAGATCCAAGAGGTAGGTCAGTGCCGCGGACGTACCCTTTGGCACGCCGGGTCCCGCGAAGATCAGCGGGCATCCCATCGAGTGCTCGTACAGGTTCTGCTTGCCGAGGAGTCCGTGGCTGCCGACCGCGAGCCCGTGGTCGGCCGTGTAGACGATGATCGTGTTCTCGAGATCGCCGCTCGCGCGCAGCGTCTCGAGAATGCGACCGATCTGCGCATCCATGTGCGTGATCATCCCGTAGTACTCGGCCAGCTGGTCGGAAATCACGCTCTCGGTGCGTGGCCACGCCGCGAGCTTCTCGTCGCGGCCGACCATCCAGCCGTTGTGGAACGGATGCTGCGGCATGAAGTTCGCCGGGAGTGGCGGTCGGTTGTCGTAGTAATGCTGCCGGTACGGTTCCGGTGGCTGCCGCGGATCGTGGGGCGAGGTGAACGAGACGTAGCAGAAGAACGGCCGCGCGCGGTCGCGCGAGCGTAGGAACTCGATCGCCGCGTCCGCGAACAGCTCGCTCGAGAACTTCTCCCCTCGCCGACGCTTCGTCATCTGCCCGTCGGGCGCGAAGTCGCGGATCGGCACTCTGAGATGATCCGACATGCCACCGAGCATCACGGCATTGCCGCGCTCGAACGAGCCGCGCACCGACTCCTGGCCGTTGTGCCACTTGCCCGTCACGAAGGTCTCGTAGCCGGCCTTCCGAAACGACGTGGGCATCATCGGCACGCCGCGGAGCTGCATCGAGACGCGCCAGAGCGACCGGCCGGACATCAGCATCGCACGGCTCGGCTGGCACACAGCGCCGTGGATCGAACCCATGCAGTAGTTGTGCGCGAACCGCATGCCCCGATTCGCAATCGTGTCGATTGCCGGAGTCTGGATGAATTCATTACCGAACGCGGCAACCGTGTCCGGACGCTGGTCGTCCGCGAACAGGAACAGCACGTTCGGGGCTTGTTTCTGGGCCGAAACGCACGTCGCGAGCAACATTCCGCAAAGGAGGGATCGCAGCATGTCAGAGATGGTAGCGCCATCGCCTTTCGCTCCGAAGCAGTCGCCGAATTCGAGGATCGACGCTATCGTCTCGGCGCGGCGCGCGAAGGACTGATCGCGCTCGCCCCCTCTCTCATGCTGCGCTTACCATCCATCGCGGTGAGCTTCGCGCTCACGCTCGGCGCGCCCCTCGGCGCGCAACATCCTGTCGTCCCTGGCGTCGAGAGACTCGGTTCCGAATCCGGCCGGGCGACCGATCGAGGCGTTGTGCTCCTGCACGAACTGTCCTGCACCGCGTGTCACGATGCCCCCAAGGCGTTCGCTTTGCCGGCTCGCCCGGCCCCGAAGCTCGATGGCGTCGGACAGCGTGTCACTTCAGGGTGGCTGCGCAGCCACGTCGCAAATCCACGCGCCGTCAAGCCCGGCACGACGATGCCACGCGTCGGCTACACGGACCCCGCGACGGGCCGTCCGTTCTCGAGAGAGGATCGCGAAGCGAACTTCGACGCGCTCGTCCACGCCCTCGCCGCGGACGGCGGTCCGATCCCACCGGCCCGCATCGCTGGCAACCGCGCGCTGATCGACCGAGGTCGAGAACTCTACTCCCGAATCGGCTGTGCCGCGTGCCACGAGCCTGCCGACGCGCGCGCCACGTCCGTCTCCTCCGTTCCGCTCGGTCCGCTCGCCGGCAAGACAACCGTGGATGCTCTGGTCGAGTTCCTCCAGGATCCGACGAGGACCCATCCGGCGGCGCGAATGCCGGACTTGGGACTGACCCCGAAGGAGGCGCGCGCGCTGGCGATGTACCTGCTTCGAGCGCAGTTCGAAAACCCGCTGGCGAAGCAGGCCGCGCCGCCGCAGCGACCAGGCCTTTTCGCGGAGTACTTCGAGGTCGCCGTGCACGCGCTCCCGGACTTCGACGAACTCGAGCCCATCGAGTCCGGGATCGTCCCCGAGATCGACGCGAACCCCAAGTTCCGACGACGGAACGAGGAGTACGCGCTCCGTTTCCGCGGGTCGCTCCAGATTCCTCGCGACGGCGACTACGTGTTCTTCACGACGAGTGACGACGGCTCGAAGCTTCGGATCGACGGCGAAGTCGTCGTGGACAACGACGGGGAGCACGGCAACCGCGAGAAGCGCGGCAAGGTCCGACTGACCGAGGGCCCGCATCTGATCGAAGTGCAGTTCTTCGAGTTCCACGGTGGGGAGAGCCTGAGCGTTCGTTGGCGCGGACCGGGCTTCAAGAAGCAGCCGATTCCGACGGAGGCGCTCACGTCTCGCGGCGGCTTCCCGATGGTGCCGCTGGGCTACGAGGAGTTCGCGATCGACGAGCGCAAACTCGCCCGCGGGCAGCACGCCTATCGCGCGCTCGGTTGCGCGGCGTGTCACGCTCCGGAGCTGGACAAGATGTCCGCCAAACCGCTCGACCGCCTCGACGCCGACGCAGCGGGAGGCTGTCTGTCCTCGCAACCCGCATACGCCGACTACGGATTGAGCGAAGCACAGAAGAGCGACCTGATCGCGGCCATCCGGGGCAAGTCCTGGGCCGTCGCGACGGACGCCGCCACGGACGCGCGTCGTTCCCTCGCCGCGCTCAATTGCTACGCATGCCACGAGCGTCGAGGAATCGGTGGCGCCACCGACGATCGGTACGACTGCTTCGAGACGAAACTCGCGATCGACCTCGGCGACGAGGGCAAGCTGCCGCCGACCCTCTCGGACGTCGGAGACAAGCTCAAGGCCAACACCCTGCGCGCGCTTCTCGAACTCGGCAAGCACAAGGTCCGCTCCCGCTTCATGCACACACGCATGCCGGAGTATCCACCGGGTCAAGCGGTCCTGGTGACGAAGCAGCTCGTCCGCGCCGATCGAGTCGCGGAGCCGCCCGCCGAACCCGAACTCGACGAGGTCGCGATCGAGGCCGGACACCGACTCGTGGGCACCAACGGTTTCGCCTGCGTCACGTGCCACAACGTCAACGGCAACCGCTCCCCGGCGATCGCCGGCGTCGACATCGCGCACTCCCACTCGCGACTCAACTACGACTGGTTCGTCCGCTTCTTGAAGAAGCCCGGCACGATCAAGCCGGACACGCGCATGCCCGGCTTCTGGGCGACCGAGCAGTCCCCGTTCACCGACGTGTGCGGCGGCTCGTCGGCGAAGCAGATCGACGCGGTGTGGGCCTATCTTTCGCTCGGCGCCTCGATCCCGGCCCCGAAGGGCGTGCTGCCTCCCGAGGGACGACCGCGTCTCGAACTGATGCCGGTCGAAGAGCCGATCGTGCACCGAACGTTCATGAAGGGCGTCAGTCCGCGGACGATTCTCGCCGGCTATCCCGAGAGCGTGCACGTCGCGTTCGACGCCCAGGGAGTCCGCCTCGCGAAGGTGTGGCGTGGGCGATTCTTCGATGCGTCCGGCGTCGCGAGCGGCCGCACGGACAAGTTCCTCGGCCCGCTCGGCTCGGACGTGCTCGACGTCCCGGGCCCGGCGTTCGCGGTCCTCGAAGACGCGGCGCAGTCCTGGCCGACGATCGCCAAGGGCCAGCGCGATGTCGGGGGCACGTTCTCCGGCTATCGACTCGGTCCCGACCGGCGGCCCGTGTTCCGTTACCGACTCGGTGACGTGGAGATCGAAGAGCGGCCCGTCCCGCTACTGAGCGCCGGTGGCACGGTCCTCCGTCGCGAGTTCACGCTACGCTCGACCCGACCGACGAAGCTGACGTTCCGCGCGTGGTCGAGTGATTCCCTCGAGCGCGTCGACGCGGGAACCTGGCGCGCCAGCGACGCCACCGTGCGGCTCGTCGGCGTCGATGGCGCACTCTCGCGCCAAAGCGACGGCAGGCACGAAGTCATCGTGCCTCTGTCGGTGGACAAGAGCGGAGTCCGCTTCTCCCAGGAGATCCGATGGTGATTCAGGCCCTGCGATTCTTTGCCCTCCCCGCACTCGTCGCCACCGTGCTCCCCGCGCAGCAGGGCACGGAGGCCGACTACTACCGCATGCTGACGTTCCCGTTCTCCGAGGAACGCCCGCTCGAGGTCGGCGCGATGGCATGCCTGTCCGACGGACGCATGATGATCGGCACCCGTACCGGGGACATCTTCGTCGTCGAGAACGCCTACGCGGACGATCCGGCGAAAGCCACGTTCAAGCTCTGGGCCCGCGGCATCGCTCAACCGCTCGGTCTGCTCGAACACGAGGGCTGGATCTACACCGCCCAACGCGGTGAGTTGACGCGCATGCGCGACATCGACGGCGACGACCGCGCCGACGAGTTCGAGAATGTCTGCGACGACTGGGAGATCAGCGGCAATTACCACGAGTACAACTTCGGTCCGCGCCTGACGCCCGACGGCAAGATGTGGATCACGCTGAACAAGCCGTTTGGCGGTGAGCCGTACGGCAAGGCTCACTGGCGCGGATGGGCCGTGCGCATCGACCCGAATACCGGCGTCATGGAGCCGATGTGCACGGGCCTGCGCTCACCGGCGGGTGTGCAGGTCAGTCCCTGGGGAGACGTCTTCTACACCGACAACCAGGGCGAATGGTGCAACGCGAGCAAGCTGTCGCACCTGGAGTTCGGCGAGTTCCACGGACACCCCCACGGACTCGTGACCCGCGAGAAAGCGGGCGAGCCGTTCCGCTCGATCGCGAATCCGGTGTCGGGGACCTACATGAAGGACCTGCAGGAGCAGGTCCCGGCGTTCAAGATGCCGGCCGTGTGGTTTCCCTACGACAAGATGGGCAAGAGCCCGAGCGGCATGTGCTGGGACACCTCGGACGGTGAGTTCGGCCCGTTCCAGGACCAGCTGTTCGTCGCGGACCAGCACCACGCGTCGGTCATGCGCGTGTGCCTCGAAGAGGTCGACGGACACTGGCAGGGCGCGTGTATCGAGTTCCGCGAGGGATTCGACTGCGGCATCACCCGCATCGCCTGGGGCAAGGACCACTCCCTCTTCGTCGGTATGACGAACGCGGGATGGTCCGGCAAGGGCACCCGCCCCTGGGGACTCCAGCGACTCGTCTGGACCGGCAAGACTCCGTTCGAGATCCACACGGTGCGCGCGACGCCGGACGGCTTCGCACTGACGTTCACGCAGCCGATCGATCCCGAGATCGCGGACGACCCGTCGAACTACCGCATGGAGAGTTACACCTACAAGCTCGAGAGTCGCTACGGCGGACCCGAGGCCGACAAGAAGAACGTCGAGGTCATGGCCGCCAGCCCCGGACAGGACGGGCGCTCGGTGCGTCTGCAGGTCGCGGGCCTTCGCGCCGGCTACGTCCACGAAATGCACATGCCGGCCCTACGATCCGCCGATGGCAGCGAACTCTTGCACTCGGCTGCGTATTACACGCTCGTCAACATCCCCGTGCGCTGACTGCCGGGGATGGCGCACGACCGTCCCGCGCTTACGATAGGGCGGACACACCCTCCCGATCCCACCTCATGCTGCTAGTCCTCTCCCTCCTCGCCGCGGCCCCTCAGGGCGCGGGAACCTCCTCTGCACCGGTCGTCATCAACGAGATCTGCTACGAGAACTGGCAGAACCCCGACTTCCGCGAATTCGTCGAGATCTACAACCGCAGCGGCTCACCGGTCGACATCGGCAACTGGCACCTGGACGCGGAAGACTGGCAAGGCGCCGCGGCGAACAACCAGGACTTCTTCGTTCCGCCGGGGACGATCCTGGCGGCCGGCGACTACTACGTCTTCGGCGCGGAGAACAACACCGTCGCCAACACCGACCAGATCTGTGTCGTCGAGCCGAGCAGCAACACAGGCCTGTGGGAGAACGGTGACGAAGGCCTGATGATCCGAGATTCTCAGGGCACGATCATCGACGCCGTGTATTGGGAGTCGCACGAATCCGAGACCGGCGGCTGGGTTCCCCACCCGTACCTGATCGAAGGGCAGGGCATCTGGGGCTCGCTCAACAGCCTCAACGTCGGCCCGATCTCCTGGCAGCGCTACACCGACGGCTACGACACCGACAACAACGGCCGGGACTTCCGACTCGCTCCGATCACGCCCGGAACGACCAACGACTGGCCTGCGCTGTATCCGTACACGCTCAACCTCAACGGTGCACCCGGCGACATCGTCGGCTGCTGGGCCTCGAGCTTCGAGCGCGTCAAGCTCGCCGACCCCGCGGTTGCGTCGCAGTGGAACCCCGCCGCGATTCCGCTGTCCCCCGCAGGCAGCAACCGCGTCGCGACATGGCAGCCGCGCGGCAACAACGGCACGAGCTCGCTCGGCCTCGAAGGTGGCACCGCGCACTGCATGATGCTGACCGCGCCCGCGATCGACATCGTCTTCGAAGCCTACGTCTACCTCGACCTGACGCCGGAAGCGACCGACCCCAACGACGGCTCGACCGAAGGCTACGCCTGGTCGCTCGGCGTGCAGGGCCATTCGGATGGTCTGTACGGCTTCCCGGACGTGCATCCGACGCTCGGCACCCCGGACAACGGGGACACCGGCATCACCCTGACGTTCGTCAAGGACAACGCGGGTGCGACGCTCTACCTGATCGATCACAACGACGGCGGCCTCGACCACACGATCCTCGGCCAGATGGCGCTGCAGGTCGGCGTGCACGACGGCTGGCAGCGCGTTCGCCTGCAGGCCAGCGCGAGCTGGGCCGAAGCCCACATCGGCGGCACCTACGGCGCAGCCGACGGTGCGGTGTTGTCCGGACCGATCGAGGGCCATCTCGGCGGCGTCTACGTCAGCCACATGGTCGTCCGCAAGGCTCCTGCAGGCCCCCTGCCGATCCCGTCGATCACCCAGCGTCCGTTCACCGTCGACGCGCTCACGGTCAAGACGTTCAACCCTGGCGTCGAGATTCTCGGCAGCGGCACGGCCAACACCGTCGGCACGCCGAGCATCGCGACGACCGGCTATACCCACATCGGCAACGCGAGCTTCTCGCTGGTCAGCGACGGCCTCGTCGGATCCAGCCCGTACTCTTGGCTGTTCGACTTCCCGGCGTTCGGCGGTGGCCCGATCGACCTGAGCATCATCGGCGCGCCATCCGGAGCGACGCTCTGGGCCGTCCCGGACGCGGCGTTCAGCACCACCAGCGATCCGTCGGGAGAAGGCATCCTCGCGATTCCTCTCGCGAACGAACCCGCGCTGCTCGGTGGCCAGTTCCTCGTGCAGGCGTTCCAGATCGACGGCGGCATCCCAGCCTCGATTCCGATCTCGCACTCGCCCGGCGTGCGCCTGACGTTCGTGGCGTTCTAGTGAGTCGTTTCGCGGCGGCTAGATCTCGCTGAAGTGCGTGATCGCCGACTGATCCGATCCGACCGGAACCTCGGCACCACGCACGACCAGCACCGTCAGCTGCACGAGGGCGCGACGGGCGGACGGCGGGCCGACGATCTGGACTTCGAATCCGTGCGGGAACCCCGTGCCCGCATCGTCGATCTTGCCGAAGCGACCGACGCCGAAGCGCGACGGCGCCGTAATCGTCGCGATGCCCGCGTCGTACGCGCGCATGAACGTCTCGCTCGTATGGAGGGAGTCCGACTTGATGTGCCAAACCCCATCGCCGAGATGGTTGCGAGGCGCCGACACCAGCTCGCCGGTGTCGAGATCGATGTGGCGCAGCGTGTCGGTCACCGCCGGATCCGCGCCCCGGATCCACACGAGCTCGACCGACTCCTTGCCCGTCGAGTAGTCCGCCGCCGTGTTGTTGAGCGCGAACTGGACCTCGAGACGATCCGCAGGATCGGAGATGTCATCGATCTGTTGCCCATCAGCGAGCGGCTCGCTGACCCACTGCCGGAGCGTCAGATTGGCAACGTCGGATACGCCCTCCTGGGTCTTAGGGGTCAGGAACCAGTAGACGAGCTTGTAGACGTCGATGCTGTAGATGTTGTTGGTCGTCGTCGTGACCTGTTCGGTCCACTCGTGACGAATCGCGAGAAGGCTGTTCCCGGTGCGCGAGCCGGAGATCGTCTCCTGTTCGAAGACGCCGTCCTCAACCGGTGTCGGCAGCGTCGAGCTCGCGATCGGGTCGTCCCCGAAATGATCGATCAGAGCGAGGTACTTGTCCGCGACGGTGCTCTTCTGGAACACACCCGCAGAAGAAACCAAGTCGTGCCGGATCTCGTCGAGCAGCTCGTGAGCCGCCGCCGTCGCGCGACCGTACATATCCGCGACCCGCTGCGCCTTGCCGCACGAGATCATGATCTGTGCAACGGAACCGATCAACACGGCCAGCAGCGCCGCGACGATGATCGCTTCGAGCAGGGTGAAGCCAACTTCGCGTTGTCGGGGGGCTGGAGCGGTCATCTCTGGATGAACACCTTCCGTTGGTGATGTGCGTAGTGCATCTCCTGGCCGAGCCGGTACGCCTCGATCCGAATCACGTAGGACCCGGACGGGAAGGTCGAACTCGGCGTCGACCAGATGTACGTCTCCGGACCGGAGCCGAAGTCGACGAGAAGCTGGCCACCGCTCGCGCGTGTGCCCGGCAAAACTGGCGTTTCGCTCAGCATGTTGAGCCAGGTGATGCCGTTGTCTCGCGAGTAGATGAGCGCGTACTCGAGCTCACTCTCGTTCTCGGTGTGGCCCGAGCCGATCGTCGCGGTGATCGGCTGACCGTCCCAGCGCGTCCACTCGATGTCGAACTCGATCTCCATAGACCCTGGGTTGAAGGTCTCGTTGACCTCGGTCGGCTTCGAGATCTCGACTCGCGGCGACGACTTCGTGCGGACCGTCCGGCCAGGCGTGCCCGCCTCCAGGAACGTGTGCAGCGCCGACGCCATGCAGTAACGCGCGATGAAGCTGACACCGTCGATCGTGCTCGCACCGAACCCATTGACCACGATGGACATCTGCTCGGTCGTGCCGGGGTTGACGACGTCGACCATCGCTGAGGCGGTTCCGAGCGACGCGCTCGTGTTGAAGTAGGTGCGACCGAACGACGTCGAGGTTCGCGTATCCGTGTACTCCGAGTAGCCCCACTCCGACGGGAAGCCGCCGTGGCCGGTCGTGTCCAAACTGAACGGACGGTTGACGGTCGGAGACGTCGGCAGAGACAGGCCGTAGTTGTTCAGGAGTTCGAGCCCGGCCGCCGCAGCCGAACCCGTGCCACTCGAGAAGTGGTGTTGGAACGTCCCGGAGTTCGAACCGGAGTTCATGAAGCTCGTGCAGCCCTCTTGGCTCGTGATCTGCCGCGAGTTCTCCATCACTGTGCCGTAAGCGGTGTGGTCCGAGTTGGCGTACGTCGACTGCGCCTCCGCTTGGTAGAAGCGCGTCGCCGAGCCGGTGCCCGCAAGCAGGTTGCCCAGGAGGTCGCCGCCGGCCCCGAACGTGAACCACTGCGCCAGGTAGACGTCGTCATCGAACAGTTCGCCGAGCCACGGCATGCCCCACCAGTAGCTGCTGCCACCCTCTGCGCTCCGGACGAACCGTCGCGAACCGGTGATCGTGTTGATGTGTCCGTCCGTGCTAGGCTGACCGAACGGGTCGAGCGACAGCGGGATCGAGCTCGGGTAGCCATTCGCGCTGTCGGAGCCGATCTCGTTGCCGGTCCCACAGTAGTAGAACGAGTAGCCGTTCAGCGTTGTGAAGACCGTCTGACTCTTCATCAGGCCCTGCCGCAGCAGGCCGAAGCCCCGCGGTAGGTCGTGCCGGACGCGGCCCATCCACAGGTTCTGCAGGCGGCCCGAGTCGAGTCCCGCGAAGTCGCCGTAGGCGTTCTCGCCACCCGAAGACAGGTTGTCGAAGAACCAGTTGTAGCCGTTCGGAAAGTCGGGATCGCCGTCGAGCAGATCCTTGTACGGGTTGTGCCGCGGGTCCCCGCGGAACTGAGCCCGCTCCGTGAACGGCACGTCCTCAGACGAGTCGGCCCACCAGGTGTAGGTCTCCGAAAGGTTGTGCGGCTGCACGTAGGACGTCTGGGGGCCACGCGGATACGAGCCCGTGCTGTACGGATCCGCGAGCGTGCCGTCCCAAATGCGGGTGCGCACGGTGACCACGCGGTCCGGCTCCGAAGTCGAGAGCGGGTTCGTATACGTCGGCGGCGAACCGAGGTCCGTGAAGCGGCTCGCGCTGAACACCGACTGCGGCACGGTGATCACCCAACGAGCAGTGTTCTTCGTCGCGCTGCCCGTCGAGTCGAGATCGCGCGAGAAATCGGCCGTGCTACCCGCGCAGCTCGGCACGTATTCGAGACCGTAGAGTCGCGCGCGTTCCGTCGCCGGCAGGCCGCGCCCTGACACCTGCGGGCAGATGACCGGCGTGTTGTAGAGCTTGAGCAGCGTGAACTTCCGCAGTCCGGCGCCCGGATCGACGAACTCCACGTCGTAGTACATCTCGCCCGTCTCGAGGGATCCGTCCCCCGAGAGCTTGGCGGGAGCCATCGCGGAGTAGTTCGAGCTCCCTCCAACCGGCACCCCGCCGCGGAGGTTCTCCACCAGGACGTCCGAGCGCAGGTTGCCCATGCCATCCGTGAGATCCATGTCCATGATCTGCAACGCGATCGGCCGGTTGGTCGGCAGGCGATCGATACCCGCCCATCCGTCCGGCTGATTCACGTAGGCGTAGACGCGGAGGCGCACGTCCGTCGCGCCAGCCGCGCCCGGGCGCGCGGTGCGCAGCTCCTCGGGGTGCGTGACGACACGGATGCCCGGAAGTGACGCGGGATCCTTCGCCGCGTCCGAATAGTTCCGGATCGCCGGTAGGGGCAGGAGTTCGCCGTGCAGGTTGAGCACCACCGCGTGCTTGTAGAGCGTCGGGTCCGCGTTCAGGTTCTCGAGGAACAGCTGCAGCGTCGGCTCCTCCGACATGTCGGCGTAGCTGTCCGGGACCGGCGTGCCGCCGGCCTTGGCCGCGAGGATCGCCGCCTGGCGCGCCCGGATCGAGGCGAGGCGCTCGTCGTGGAACTCCTTCGCCGCCGGATATCGCATCGCGTGGTTGAACTGATCGGCGAGGGTGTACGGATACGGGTTGGACGCCGCGTCGTACCCGTTCATCGGCCCGACGTCGGACTGCAGGAACGCACGCATCGCGCTCGGGACGTAGTAGTACGTCGACGCGTTGCCCGACGGCATCAGGCCCGGGTAGTAGTAGACGAGGCCGTTGTCCTCGGTACTCTCGACCTGGTCGTTGATGTACGGCCTGTATGTCGTGTCGCGGCCGTAGCCGGCTTTCGTGATCCAGTGCGTGCGGATCTCGAGACCCGGGTTCTTGACCTCGATCTCGGAGACGATCGACTCCATGAACGGGCGGATCGACTCCATGTGGACCCACCAACCCGGGATGTTCTCGATCGCCAAGAAGAAGACGTCGAACACCTGCGACGTCGGGTAGCTGGTTGCCAGCCCGTTCACGATCGAAGACACGGACGCGATGCGACGGGTGTCGCCACTGTCCGTCATCTTGAAGATCCGCACCGTGACGTAGCGCAGGCTCTTGTTGTCGACCTCGGGGACCGGAGCGACGCTGATCTGCCGCGACCAGACCCAATCGTCGTCGCGCATCGAGTTGCGCGACACCGGGTGGTCGGGCGGCAATAGGTTGCCCTGCTCCGTCGTCACGACGCTCAGGGCCGCCTTCGTCGTCGTCCCGTCATCGAACGAGTCGATGTCCCGGGGGTTGTCCAACGAATCTGCCGCGAAGGCGTGGATCTCGGAGAGGATCGATTGCGCCGCGTTGTAGGCGAACACGCGGTCACGCTCGGTGCGCGCCCCGCGGAAGGTCACCGCGAGATGGCCGATCATCGAAGACGCGGTGATGACGATGATCGTCACCGCGATCGTCAGCTCGACCAACGAGATGCCCCGCGAGCGCGCAACGCTCGCGGGTGCCGTCTCGCCTTCCGGCGAGCGAGTTTCGGTCTGTGACGGACGCAATCTGCTCTCCATGGGTTTCACTCAGCGGCGGAAGCGGGACAAGCGACCCGAGAAGCGACCGTGACCTCGGCCCGAGCTGTGCGCGGGCGGACCCGAGGGAGCCGGCGGCGTCGCGGCCGGACCACCGACCGGAACCATCGGCGCCGGAGCCGGCGACGGAGCCGGAGCTGGTGCCGGAGCGGGCGTCGGAGTCGGAGACACGACCGGGCCCGGAGCGGGCGCCGGGCTCGGCGACGGGGTCGGGCCCGGGGTGGGCGTCGGGCTCGGGCTCGGCGACGGACCCGGCGTCGGACTCGGCGCCGGCGTGGGCGTCGGCGTCACCGTCGGCGACGGGCTCGGCGTCGGAGCCGCAGCGACCTGCGCCGAACCGAGTTTGGCCCGCCGAATCGCACGCGACACGCGATACGTGCCGATGTTGCGCTGCACGGAGTCGAGGACGTTGTCGTCGTACTCCACCTTCACGTAGTCACCGGTGCCGGACAGCGCGATCTTCTGCCGTCCGATCAGCGTGCCCTTGATCTCGGCCGGAGCCGCGATGTCGACGTTGCCGCTGACGTAGATCATGCCGCTGTAGAACGAGTTGCTCCCGGCCAGAATCGACAGGTTGCCCGTGACGAACAAGACGCCTTCGCCCTGCAGCGGCTTCCGCGCGTCGAAGACCAGGTCCTGCACATCGGCGAGCACGACCCCCTTGATCGGGCCCTTCGGGAACTTCGCGGCCTCGGTGACGTACGTGCTCGCCATCGAGCGCAGCTCTTCCGCCTTCACGCCGAACACGTCCTTCGCCGTGTCCTTGTATTCCGTCGCGCGCGACGTCGAGTTCACGCCGGATACCGAGCCGCTGAGCTCCATCTGAATCGTGGAGACGCTGCCACCCGGGGCGGCCGGCGGCTGCACCGGCTCGCCGACCTTGACCGTGCCCGAGTCGAGGACCTTGCCGTAATCGCTGCGCGGGTCATTGACGACGTCGCGGTAGTACACGCCAACGGCGGACGACCCGCCAATGACTTGCGAACCCGACGCAATGTTCAGATCGTTCGGATCGCCCGCGTTGACCGCGGCCATCCCCGGCGGGTTGATGAACAGACGGCTGATCTCGGTCTCGAGAATCTCGACGCCGAGGATTCGATTCGGCTCGACGTCGAAGTCGACGTTCTCGTCACGCTGATCGTAGAGGTAGGCCACGCAACGGAGGTGCCAAGTGCCACCGGCCGCGCTCATGTCGCGACCGTTCGAGACGTCTTGGCATTGCACCTGCTGGCGGAACGCGAGGCGCTCCTCGTCGGGATCCTCGTCCCACTCCTTCCAAACCTCGTAGCGGCCCCACACCGTGCCATCGATGCGGAACTCGCGAACGATGCCGATGTCCGGATCGAGAGTCTCGAGCACCGGTGGGTCCGCGGTCGTGTCGCGAACCGGGTTGAACTGAGTGACAGGCTGATTGGGCTGCTGACGGAACCACCGAATCGCTTCGATGAGTCCGGCGCGTGCGAACTGACTCGCATGCCCGTTGACGTTGAGCCCTACCGATGTCCGCTCGAGTGACGCCTTCATCGAGTCCGAACCCGTCAGCACGACGCCAACGGCGAACACGACGAAGAACAACGCGAGCACCAAGACAGTGCCACGTTCATTCGAGCAGTTGGAGGCGAGTCCCGTCTGCATGTCCTTCTCCTTCATTGGAAACCCGGATGTGATGGTCACATCGTCGTGGCCTCCTCGTTCCTGGAGCCCTGTATCTGGACGATCGGAATTATGAGGGTCTCGAAATGAGTCCGATCTCGACGATTCTTGGTCAATTCCCCGGCGCCGAACGGCCGATAGTCCCTCAGCAAGGGAAAGACGAGCCATGACCACGCCCACGGACTCCGGAAAGACGAAGTACAAGCGCAAGATCTTGCTGATCGACAAACCGCTTCAGGGGCGGATCATCAAGAGCATTGCCTGGCCCTGCGCCGTCGCGTTGGTCACGGCGTCCGGGCTGATGTGCATGTTCTGCTTCCGCCTTGCCGCGGAGGCGTTCGAGGCCGACGTCGACCTGCCGAGCGTCGCCCCGCTGATGTTCACGGCGGCCGGCTGCCTGATCGTGACTTTGGTCCTGATCTTCTATAACGCATTGAAGATCTCGCACCGTGTTGCGGGTCCGCTCTATCGCTTCCGCGCGGTCATGAAGCAGATCCAAGACGGGGACGCGGACGCGCGCATTCGCATCCGCAAGACCGACTACCTGCTCGAGTTCGCCGACTCGATGAACGAGTTCCTCGAGTGGGTCGAGAAACGCGAACTGTCGACGCCGACGCCGTCGCAGTCCGGGGCCGAACAAGCGGCGACGGCAAGCGCGAGCTCCGAGTAGGGCTCAGTGTCTGGAGCCGCCGCGGAGGCGTGTCACCTCGAGTTCGCTCGGCGTGGGATTACCTTCCCGCATCCGCACGGGTGACGCGGCCAGACTGTCCCGGCGCAGAACGTCGCCGGTCGACGTCGACACCTCGCCGAACTCCAGTACACCCGTCGGACACGACTGGACGCAGGCGCTGCACCGCACGCACTCGACGTCCCGCATCGGGACGCCCTTGTTCGCGAAGTTCATGACGTCGATGCCCATGTGGCAGACCGACGTGCACACGTTGCACGAGATGCACTTCTTCTTGTCTGCCAGGATCCGGAACCTCGAGAACCGGGCATAGATGTGCATCAACGCCGCGAGCGGACACGCGAAGCGGCACCAGACGCGGCCGGAGTACTTCACGTAGAGCCCGACGCCGAGGATGCCGCCGAGCAACACGTCGACACCCCACTTCCAGCTCACGGGCTGGACGAGCTTGCCCTCGTCGTTCGTGCCGCCGTTCAGCATGGCGTCGAACGAGCCGTCGATCGCGCCGCCCGGGTTCGCCCAGCCCCAGATCCGGAGCGCGAGCAGCACGAACGCGATCGCGAGGATCGCCTGGCCGACCATGTTGAGTCGGTTCCACCGCGGGCCGTGCGGCATCTTGTAGCGCAGCGTGTCGCCCATCGTCTCGGCCAACCCACCGCACGAACAGATCCAACCGCAGTACGCGCCCTTGCCCCACTTCCAAACCAAGAGCGGAATCAGCACGAAGGTCTGGATCGTGCCGAGGATGATCCACGGCCAGAGCGGCGCGGTCGTGAAGATGTTGTACACCATCAGCGGCCACGCGAGGATGAACCCGTAGGCCCGCCAGTACGCCCTGGGGTGGTAGTCGCCGGGCCATTGATCGGCGGCCCACGCCTCCTGCGAGATGTAGAGCTCGAAGAACGAATCGGCGAACCACGCGCCCATGCCGCTGTCGAACCAGCCGTTGTAGCCGAGCCATGGAAGGATCAGCTCCGGCATGAGGAACAGCGGGATCACCTGCACACCGATCAGCGTCAGCGTCTGGAGACGGACGTACGGCGTCTTCCGGCGGCGGATCCGCAACACTCCAAACCACACGATCGCGATCGAGTAGAGCAGCGTGTAGTAGAACGAGCGACCGGACATCGAGATCGCGAGCGTTCCGATGAGAGAGCTCGGATCGTCGACCATCGACGCCCACCATCCGCCGAAGCCGGAGACGACGTCCGGCACGTTCTTCGGGAAGACATCGGACGCGTCGGCGCCGGGGATCGCCTGGAAGATGAGCCCGTCGTGCTTCCAGTCGTAGAGCAACCAGATCAAGACGAAGAAGATCGCGATCGGCACCCACTCGAGGCCGCGCGTCTCGCCGCGGATCTTCACGCCGCTGCGGCGGAAGAAGTCGAGTGGCGCTTCGCGTCCAATCATCGAGAAGACGGCGTCGTTCGGCTTGCGCACCTCGCCGTCTGCGCCGCGGAGCACGACCGCGTCGGACTCGATCCGGTCGACCTGCGTGCCGAGCTGGAGATCGATGCTGCCGGCCTTGCGGTGCGGGTCGAGGAAGCCGCCGCTACTCGAGGACACCCGCTCGCTCGACGGCTCCTCGACACCCACGTCCGCCATCGGGTCGCGACGCAGCGCTTCGATCATCTCGATGTTCTCGGGCTTCGGTCGCGAGAACTCCGGCTTGCGATAGGACAGGGTGACGTCTCCCCCGCACTGGGCGATCGCGATCGCCGTCTCGAGGGCGCTGTCCCCGCCACCCACGATCAGTACGGACTTGCCGGCGTATTCCTTCGGGTCGTGCAGTCGGTTGCTGACCTTGTCGAGGTCTTCGCCCGGCACGCCGAGCTTGCGGAAATTGCCGGAGCGTCCGATCGCGACGATGACTCGACGCGCGAAGACGTTGTCCTGACCGGCGAGCACCACCTCGAGCAGCTTGCCCTTGCGGCTGACGTACTCGACCCGCCCGACCGTGGGTTCGATCCCGCGTTCGAGGGTCTGCGCGCGCAGCTCCTCGAGCAGGCCCTCCTTGACCTCCGACTCGAACCGCATGTCCCCCGCCGGGGTCATGTCGGTCGGGTAGGTGTAGATCGGCTTGCCCTTCGGGAAGTTGGCGATCGTGGAGAACGGCTCCGACGCTTCGATCAGCACGGCGTCGAGATCCGACTTCCGCGCCTCGAGTGCAGCCGCGAAACCCGACACGCCCCCACCAATTATGACGAGGTCGCGGACGCCGGCTTCGCCGTCCCGACGGGCTTCCTGAAACTTGGCGTCCGCGCAGATCGACTGCACCGCGCGGGCCCCCGTGTCCGCGGAGAACTTCAGCAGTGGAATCCCGGTCAGGTCCCCGACGACGTAGAGCCCGGAGACGTTCGTCGTGCCGTCCGGCTCCACCCGCGGCAGCTTTTCGACGACCCCAGCGGGCCATTGCGTGTGCAGCCAGTTCGTGTAGCGACGAATCAAACTCATGGCTTCTGCCTTTGCGGCCCAGGGAACGAAGGCCGGAGTCTTACGGTCTCGATGACAACGGACACCCCGCGTTGCCAGACCTTTACCGCGATCCGGATCCTCATCCGACAGGATACATCGCCGCGACAAGGCCCCGAACAGTCCGTGTTTAGGGCGCTGGAAGGCCTGGTGCCGCCGGCCCGTACGCGACTATCATGCCGCCACCTTAACCGAGAGAAAGAACTCGACGAGATGATCCGACTCCACCTCCTCCTGCCGGCCATCGCGACTTCGCTCGTTGCTCCGGCGCTCGCGCAAGTGACCCCGCCGCCGACTCCGGCCAACGCGCCATCGCAGTTCATTCCAGGGCTCGACATCCAAGCGCGCATCAACAACTCCTTCAACGACTACCAGCAAGGGAGCATCACGGCCGTCTCGATGTCGACGACCGCATGCAACCCGGGCTCGGTGATCGGCACGTGGGAAGCCGCGCCGGACGAAGACCACCCGTTCATCTGCCAGATGTACTGCCGCCTCAGCAACGGCCGCTTCGAGCAGATCAACAACTGGTCGCACGTGAAGCACTCCTTCGGTTCGACGAACTCGAACGAATGCGGCCTCGGTTGCCAGGGCGGTGCGAGCTTCAGCCAGCTCGGCCTCAACTGCTCGGACACCTACGGCGCCGGCCTGAACGCTTCGCGTTCGGACCTCGGCCCCGCGCACGAAGTCAACCCGTTCACGGGTGAATGGGAAATGACCGGCTCGTACTTCGACCGTGGCGATCCCGACCAGGGCTTCCCGCAGAACCAAGACGGCAACCCGAGCCCGCTCAACGTCAGCGGCGCCGTCACCAACCGCTGCCAAATTCCTCACTCGAAGATCGGCACGCCGGGCGCGACCTACTACGCGATGGCGTACTACATCCACAAGTGGGAGCCGGAGAGCAACCGCACGAACAACATGTCGTCGTACCAGCTCAACCTGACGACAACGAGCGCGACCGGCACCGGCGCCATCGCCTACGGCTCGGTCCTCTCCACCCGCTACACCAACGCCCGCGTCGAGAGCCAGGCCAACTTTGACGGCAACGGCGTCGCGCGCGACGGCCGCTTCTACGTCGGCGTCCGCGTCATCAACAACCAAGACGGCACCTACCGCTACGAGTACGCCGTCCACAACCGCGACAACCACGGCCGCAACGCCGAGTTCCGCGTCCCGATTTGCCCGACCGGCACCGCGTCCGACTTCGGCATGAAGGGCGTCAACGAAGCTGGCGAGATCACCAACTGGACCGCGCAGCGCGTCGGCGATGAGCTCGTCTTCTCGGCTCCGGACGCCGACTCCCAGCAGCCTTGGAACACGATCTACAACTTCTGGTTCGAAGCCGATGCCGGTCCGGGCAACGGCCAGGTCGAGATCATGGAAGGCCTCGTTTCGCCGGGCGCCAACGCTTCGGTCATGGTCGCGTCCGACGTCCCGACGTCGAACCGCAACATCGACCTCGGTGGCTCGTGCAACGCGAACTCGCCCGAGCTGACGACGAACGGTGACGCCACGCTGCCGAACCAGATCTTCCAGCTCCTGTCCGACAACAACGCGCCGTTCGCGCAGACCGCGTTCCACGTCAACTTCAACGGCAACTCGGTACCGTTCGGTGGCTGCGAAGTGCTCACCCCGACCTTCTCGATCCCGTCGATCTCGCTCTTCAACGGCCTGAGCGGCGTCGTCCTCGCGCTGCCGAACGACCCGAACCTCGAAGGCGTCAGCATGTTCGTGCAGGCGGTCGAAGGTCAGGCAGGCGGCCCGATCCTGAACGTCGCCGACCTCAGCAACATCATGGAAATCCGCATCGGCAACAACGTCACCGGCTGCTGATCTCCACGATCTCATCCCGCCCATTGGCGCGATGATGGGAAGGCCCCGCGTCCCGGACGCGGGGCCTTTCGCGTTGACCATCCCGACAGCGGGAGCGGTTCCCGCGGTGCGAACGGTCGTTCCTCGGCCAGCATTTGGCCAGATTCGTTCGGGCGAATTGCCTCGGGGTGGTAACTCTCACCCGGGCGCATATCGTCATACGGTATCCCCCACCTATCTCTCTCCTTCACACACACCGGACTTCTTTCCCGATGCGAACTTTCCTCCAAGTCTCTGCGACGGCCGTCGCGCTTTCCGCCGCGGCGCTCGCGCAGTGCAACCCGCCGCCGGCCACTCCGAACAACGCTCCTTCGCAATTCGTCAATGGCCTTGATATCGCGGGCTATGTCACCGGCGGCTGGACCGACGGCGGCAACACGGGCGGCATGAGCTACTACTCGATGCAGACGACCGCCTGCAACTTCGGCACGGTCCTCGGCACATGGCTGCCCGCCCCCAACGAGAACCACCCGACGATCGGCCAGATGTACTGCCGACTCCACAACGGCCGTTTCGAGCAGATCAGCAACTGGTCGCACCTGAAGCACTCCTTCGGCTCGACGAACTCGAACGGCTGTGGTGGCGGCTGCCAGGGCGGCGCGACCTTCAACCAGCTCGGCATCAACTGCTCGGACACCTACAGCGCGAGCCGCAACGCGTCGCGCTCGTACCTCGGTCCGGCTTGTGAGGTCAACCCGTTCACCGGCGAATGGGAGATGACCGGCTCGTACATCGACCGCGGCGATCCCGATGTCGGCTTCCCGCAAAACCAGGACGGCAACCCGAGCCCGCTCAACCCGTCCGGCGTTCTGACGAATCGGTGCGTGATCCCGCACTCGAAGATCGGCACCCCCGGCGCGACGTACTTCGCGATGGTGCACTACACGCACCGCTGGGAAGGCCCCGGTAGCGATCCGGGCTCGAACGGCCAGGACAACAAGTGGAACAACAACAACTCGCGCCAGGTCACGATCAGCCCGACGTTCGTCAACGACACCTCGAGCCACGTCTACGGCTCGGTCCTCGCGACGCGCTACACCGGCGCGCGGGTTGAAAGCGGTGCGAACTACGACGGCGCGGGCAACCCGCGTGACGGTCGCTTCTTCGTCGGCTCGGTCGTCACGAACAACGGCGACGGCACCTGGCACTACGAGTACGCGATTCACAACCGCGACAACCACGGCCGCAACGCCGAGTTCCGCATCCCGATCTGCGCGGGCGCGACCCACTCCGGCGCAGGTATGAAGGCCGTCAACGTCAACGGCGACTACAGCAACTGGTCGATCACCCGTCAGGGCGACGAGATCGTCTTCAGCTCGCCGAACCAGGACTCGGCCCAGCCGTGGAACACGATTGCCAACTTCTGGTTCGATGCCGACGCCGCGCCGGATGACGGCGACGTCACGATCGTCCAGGGCATCATCAATCCCTCCGCGAACGGCTCGATCACGATCGCGCAAGACGTTCCGGCGATCCAGGCGGCGATCAACCTCGGTGGCGGCTGCGGCATCGCGAGCCCGCCGGTCCTGAACGCGAACGGCGTCGGCACGCTCCCGAACCCGACCTTCTCGCTGACGGTCAACAACGTCTCGAACGGCGCCCCGGTCGCGCTGCACCTGAACTTCAACGGCAACTCGTTCCCGTTCGCCGGCTGCACCGTCCTGAACCCGGAAGCGGCGATCCCGGGCACCGTCTCGGGTGGCTCCTCCACCTGGGCCTTCCCGCTGCCGAACGATCCGACGGCGGCAGGCTTCAGCATCACCTTCCAGGCTGCAGAAGCCCAGGTCGGCGGCTCCGTCCTCGGCCTCGCGGACCTCAGCAACATCCTGGAAGTCCCGCTCTGCTACAACTGAGCGTATGCTCTTGAAGAGCTAGTCGCGGGTCGGCAGCAACGGGCCGACCCGCGCCTTGCGGTCGCCGTGACCGCGTCCTAAGCCCGCCCAGCCCCGACACTCGCACTCCTCCACCCATTCGGTCGACATGCAACGGATTCCCCTCCAAGGTGTCAGCGCGGCGGCAGGGCTTCTCCTGCTCGTTCCGCTCCTTCCGGCCCAGACGATCGGCTCGTTCTCGGACGAGACGACCCCCGCAGGGGTGTTCGTCGAGCACCGCCCGAACTTCACGACCAATCTCGCCGCGGGCGGCGCGGTCGCGGACTTCAACCGGGACGGGTTTCAGGACATCTACTTCGCGACCGGCGGAATGGAGCCCGACGCCCTGTTCATCAACAACGGCGACGGCACCTTCACGGACCGCGCCGCGGAATGGGGCATCCAGATCAACCACAAGGGCACCGGCGCCGCCGCCGGCGACTTCGACGGGGACGGCTGGATCGACCTCTACGTCACCAGCCACGGCCCGGCATCCATCGAGCAGCGGGGCCACCACAAGCTTTGGCGCAACATGCAGGGCACCGGGTTCGTCGACGTCGCCCAGCAGATGGGCGTGCACCTGACAGGCACGGTCCCCGACGGCTGGGGCGCCTCGTTCGGTGACTACGACAACGACGGCGACCTCGACCTCGCCGTACCGGGCTATCGCCCACCCAACGCCAACCACCTCTTCCGCAACGACGGCACGCACTTCACGGACGTCACCGTCAGCGCAGGCCTGTCTCCGTCGCTCGACGGCTCGTACGGATTCGCCGTCAAGTTCGTCGACATGGACGGCGATCTCGACCAAGACCTGCTGTGGGTCAGCGATTTCGGCACCGGCAAGTACTTCGTCAACAACGGTGACGGGACGTTCACTGACTTCACGACGCAGTCTGGAACGATGATCGAAGACACCGAAATGGGCGTCACGATCAACGACTGGAACGAAGACGGCCTCCTCGACTTTTGGGTCACGACCGTGTCCGAGAACGGCTTCTACATCAACCAGGGCAACAACCAGTTCACCGAGATCGCGGCACAAGCCGGCGTGCTCGACAGCGGCTGGGGCTGGGGTGCGGTGTCGATCGATTGGAACCACGACACCAAGGTCGACATGATCGGCACGAGCTTCGAGGGCGAGCACTACTCATTCCTCAACATCTCGCCCGACACGAACAACCTGCTGTTCGAAGAAGTGCGCGAGGACATCGGTCTCGTCGCGTTCGTCTCCGGCCGCGGCCTGTCGAACCTCGACTACGACAACGACGGCGACCAGGACGTCGCGATCTTCTCGTGGTTCCGCGAGTTCAAGCTGTTCCGCAACGACCTCGACGTGACGGCGCCCGACGCCCACTGGCTGCGCGTATCCCTCGACCGAGGCTGCGCGACGACTGTCGCACCCGCCGGTGAAGGCTCGATCGTGCGCGCCCGTATCGGCACGCGAACGTTCACGCGCATGATCGACGGCGCGAGCAACTACCTGTCGAACAGTGAGCTCAGCGCCCACTTCGGCCTCGGCACGCACACGACGATCGACGAGCTGACCGTCCAGTGGATGGACGGCGAGGTGTCGACGATGTTCAACGTGCCGGCGGACCAGCACCTTGAAGTCCTGCACCCGGCCGCGACGGTCGCGTGCTTCACGCCGACCACCGCCGGCTGCGCGGGCGCCAGCGGAAACACGCCGCTGCTCACCCCGCGTTTCGACGCCATTCCGTCTCTCGGCAACTCGCTCTTCCTCGACGGCATGGATCTGCCGTCGTCCGCGACCTCCGCGACTCTGCTGCTCTCGCTCGAGCCGCGCACCCCGGCGACGCCGCTCTACGCCCTCGGCATGCCCGGCTGTCGCCTCGCGATCGGCCCCGAGTGCCTGGTCGTCCTGCCGACGAGTCCGGTCGGCGGCACCGCCGCCTGGAACGTCGCGATTCCGTCGAACCCGATCATGACCGACGTCGCGTTCTACACGCAGGTCTTCGTCGCGGACCCCCAGGCCAACGCCTTGGGGCTGGTCACGAGCAACTCGCTCCGCGGCATCATCAAATAGCCGGAGCCGCTCAGCGGATCGGAACGTGCCCGGGCTGCGCCCGCACGCGCTCGAACCAGGTGCGAATCGCGGGATAGGGCTCCAGGCTGAACGGGCCTTCGTCCGCGACGTGCGTGTAGGCATACAGCGCAATGTCGGCGATCGTGTATCGATCTGCCGCGAACCACTCGTGCTCGCTCAGATGCCGCTCCATGACCGAGAGCGCACGATCGCCGCTAGCCTGCCACGCCGCGATCTGCTGCGGCGAGGGATCCTCGTCCGCCTCGAGCGTCACCTGATGTCGGGCCGTCGCGATGCTCGGCTCGTGGTTGTTCTGCTCGAACGCCATCCACTGCAGAACCCGCGCGCGACCGAGCTTGTCGTCCGGCAGATACGGGGTACCCTCGGCGAAGTACCACAAGATCGCGGTCGATTCCGCGAGCGCAGTCCCATCGTCGAGAACGAGAGTCGGGATCTTGCCGATCGGATTCTTCCGAAAGAACTCCGCGCCGCGCTGCGCATCCCGATCTCCGGTGACCGAGACGTTCGTCGACTCGTAGTCGAGCCCCAGGTGAGAGAGGATGAGACGGACCTTGTAGCAGTTGCCCGATTCCGGGTGGTCGTAGAGGTGCATCATCGTGCGGGAACGATAGGCCAATCGAATAGGATGCGCGCATGACTTCGGATCCGATTCGCCAGGTCACACAGATCCTCCAGCGCGTCGAGAGCGGCGACAAACTCGCTGCCGAACAACTTCTGCCCAAGGTCTACGACCAGCTGCGCGCGGCGGCGCGCAAGCGACTCCGCAACATCCAGCCCGGCCAGACGCTCCAGCCGACCGCGCTCGTGCACGAAGCCTGGTTCAAGGTCGCGGGATCGGAGGACCCGGGCTGGAACTCCCAGGCGCACTTCTACAAGGCCGCAGCGCAGGCGATGCGGAACATCCTCGTGGACGTCGCACGCCGCAAGTCCGCCGTGCGCCACGGCGGCGAGCACAATCGAGCGGACGTCGACGTCGATGCGACGGTCGACGCCGGCTCTGCTGGCGGCGGTGATACCGACGTGCTCGCTCTCGACGAGGCGCTGACCAAGCTCGAGAAGGTCGACGAAGAGCAGGCCCGCATCGTGTCGCTCCGCTTCTTCGGCGGACTCTCGATGGAGGAGATCGCGCAAACCCTCTCGACGTCGCTGTCGACCGTCGAGCGGCAGTGGCGCGCCGCGCGCACCGTGCTTCGCGAGAAGCTGCGCCCGGACGGCTGAGTTCGCACGGGTCAGCCGTCGTACTGCAGCTGGTAGAGTCGCCAGTAGACGCCGCGCCGCTGCATCAGCTCCTCGTGCCGCCCCTCCTCGACGAGCTCTCCCTTGTGCAGCACGAGGATCCGATCGACGTGACGGATCGTCGACAGCCGGTGCGCGACGATCAGCGACGTCCGCCCAACCATGACGCGCTCGAGCGCGTTCTGCAGCAGCTCCTCCGTGTGGGAGTCGACGTTCGACGTCGCTTCGTCCAGCAGTAGCACTTCGGGGGCGAGCACGAGCACACGGGCGAACCCGATCAGCTGACGTTCGCCTGCCGAGAGATTGCGGCCTCGCTCGGCGATCGGCTCGCGGTATCCAGCCGGGAAGCGCGCCGTCACGGCGTCGAGATGGATCTGATCCGCGGCTGCGATGGCTTCCTCATCCGTAGCATTGGGGCGACCCAGCCGCACGTTGTCGAGGATCGTGCCGTGGAACAGGAACGAGTCCTGTGGCACCAGACCGATCCGGCGTCGCACGGACCGCCGGGTCATTCCGCGGATGTCGACTCCGTCGAGCTCCACGGCTCCATGCTCTGTGTCGTAGAGCCGGCTCAGCAGCGAGAGAATCGTCGACTTCCCGGATCCCGTCGCTCCCACGAGGGCGACGCTCTCACCCGGCTTGATCTCGAAGCTCACGTCGCGCAGCACCGGCTGATCCGGATCGTACGCGAACGACACGTTGCGGAACGTGACGCCGCCGCGACCAGGACCCGCGTCGACAGCGTCGGGCTCGGGAGGCTCCGGTTCCTCGCGGAGCAGACCGAGGATTCGCTCGCTGGCGACCACCGCGTTCTGCATGACCGTGTACTTCAACGACAGGTCGTTCAGTGGCACGAAGAACTTCTGCATGTAGTCGACGAACGCGAACAGCGCGCCCAGCGTGAGGGCGCCCGCACCGACGTCTTCGACCGAGAGCTGCATCGCCTCGAGCGCCAGACCACCCCCGTACCACAGGATCAGCGCCGTCGTGAACGATCCGAGCATCTCCGTAACCGCGGACAGCACGGACTCCCAGCGCACGGACGTGACCTGCGCATCCCGCACGCCGCCGTTGACTTCGCCGAACTCGCGAGCGCGACGTTGTTCCTGTCCGAACATCTGCACGACCGGCATGCCCGACACCTGCTCGTGCAGCACCCCGTTCATCTCGGAGAGGCGCGACCGCATCGCGTTGTAGGCTCGTCGCACGCGCACGCGAATGACGAGCGTCGCCACGACCAGAGCCGGCACCATCAGCATCGTGACGCCGGTCAGCGAAACGCTGAGACTCAGCAGCAGGACGACTGCGGCGATCAAGAACACGACGTCGCCGAAGACCGTGACGACGCCCGAGGAGAACATCTCCTGCAGCGACTCGATGTCCGTCGTCACCCGGCCGACGAGACGCCCGACCGGAGTGCGGTCGAAGAAGCGCGTCGGGAGCGTCTGCAGGTGCGCGAACACGTCACGGCGCAGACGCAGCAGGGCGCGCTGCCCCGCGACTTCGAGCGAGATCTGCTGCAGGTAGCGGGCCACCATCTCGAGCGCCGCGATGCCCAGGAAGGTCCACAGCAGCGGCCAGAACCCGGCGATGTCCGCGCCGAGCAGGTGTTCGTCGATCGCGACCATGATCAGCCACGGTTGCGCGAGACGGCATCCCGAATGCACGAGAAGAAGCGTCAGGCTGACTGCGAGAATGCCACGCTGCGGCGCGACGATGCCCAGGAGCCAGCCGAACACGCCGCCGGCGGCCGACTTTTCGATCGGGGGCTGAGACGCGATCGCGGTCATGACGCCTCCTCCACGCCGAGTTCTCTCTCGAGCCCCTCGCGCTGGCTCTGCTGCGCGTAGACCTCGGCGTAGTAACCGCCGAGCGCGACGAGTTCGTCGTGTGTACCGGACTCCCGGATCCGGCCCTCGTCCAGCACGAGGATCCGATCCGCGTCGCGTACAGTGCTGAGGCGATGCGCGACGACGACGGTGGTGCGATCGGCCATCAAAGGTCGAAGCCGGGCGAGGATCGCGTCCGCCGTGTGCGTGTCCACCGCCGAGAGCGTGTCGTCCAGGAGCAGCACACGTGGCCGCAGGATCGCGCAACGAGCCAGCGAAGTGCGCTGCCGCTGCCCGCCGCTGAGGTTGATCCCCCGCTCCCCGAGCATCGTCTCGAGTCCGGCGGGAAGCTGATCGAGGTCGGCAGACAGCTGCGCGACCTCTACGGCGTCTCGCACCTGCTCCATCGGCGCCTCGGGCTCGCCGAACCGCACGTTGTTCGCGACCGTGTCACTGAACAAGAACGCGTCCTGCGGCGCCACGGCGACCTGCCTTCGAACTTCGGGCAGAGGCAGTTCAGTGATGTCGTTCCCGTCGATTCGCACCATGCCCGGGTCGATCTCCACCTGGCGAGCGAGTGCACGGAGCAACGTCGACTTCCCCGAACCGACGGGCCCCACGACGCCGAGCGTCGTGCCTGCCGGAACGCGAAACGACACATCCTCGAGAACGACGCGTCCTCCGCGCACTTCGCCCTCCTCGAGCGAACCGCTCAGGAAGATCTCGTCCTTCGAACTCGCGAACTCGACGCGAAGCCTGCTCACATCGATCTCACCGTCCCGGATCTCGCCTTCGCCGTGACCGTCCGCGATCGTAACCGGCATGTCGAGGATCTCGCCGATGCGCCCCAACGCGGCCGCGCCGCGCTGCAGCGAACTCAGCACGAAGCCCAGCGTACGCGTCGGCCCGGCGAGCATCCCGAGATAGAGGATGAACGCGACGAGCTGCCCCACCGTGACCGCGCCGCTCGAAACCGCGGGGGCCCCGACTGCGAGCACCAAGAACGTGCTGAGGGCCGCGAGGAACGTCATCGTGGCCGTCAGGATCGCGCGGCTCCCGGCGACCGAGACCATCGTCGCGCGGTACTCCAGACACAGCTCGTCGAATCGCTGTCGATCGAAGTCCTCGACGACGAGGCTGCGGATCACTCGCTGTCCGCTCAGGCTTTCGTCGACCTTCGCACTGACGTCGCCGAGCTTCTCCTGCGCGGCCCGCGAACCTTCCTGCACGCGCCGCGCGAGCCTTCGCGCCAGGTAGAGGAAGAACGGGAATGGCGCGAGCCCGACGAGCGTGAGCATCGGATCCGCCGCGACCATGAACGCGATTCCGACCGAATACAGCACTCCCGTCTCGACGAGATACATGAACACCGGCCCCAGCAGACCCTGCACGTTCTGCATGTCGTTGACGGTGCGCGACATGATGTGCCCGGTGCGATGCCGCACATAGAACGACGGCGCGAGTCGCAGCAGCTGCGCGAACACGTCGGTCCGCACGTCGTGCACCGCTAGGCGACTGTTGCCGAGGATCATCAAACGACTGGTCGTGCGAATGAACGCACCCGCCGCCGCAGCCGCGATCATGAGGAGCGCGCCGACGAGGATCTGCTCCCGGAGCCGGCCCGCATCTTCCGGCGCCACGTCCGTGGTCTCGCGCAGGGAATCGATCGAGTCGCCGAGCAGAAACGGGATCGAGAATCGCAGCGCGACGGCGGCGATCACACAGGTCGCACCGACAGTGTATCGCCAGCCGTAGCGGTGGAGGTACGGAAGGAGTCGGCGAAGCTGGGCGAGCACTGCGTGCAGACGATAGCTCGCCGCGCCGCTACATTCCCCCACGGTGACAGACTCCTTCGACGTGATCGTGATCGGTGCCGGGACGGTCGGCTCCGCGGCCTGTGACGCCATCGCGCGCCGGGGGGCGCGATGCCTCGCACTGGAACAATTTGACGTCGGCCACGAACTCGGATCGAGCGGCGGCCGCACGCGACTGATCCGGCGGGCCTACTTCGAACACCCGGACTACGTGCCGCTCCTCGAGCACGCATACGCCGGCTGGGATGCTCTCGCCGCGGATGCGGAGACCGAGATCCTCGCGCGAACGGGGCTGTTCTATGCTGGCGCCGAGGACGGCGCGCTGCTCGCGGGCAGCCGCCGCGCCGCGAGTCTTCACGGAATCCCCCTGCACACCGTCGACGCGAGCGAACTCGGGGCGCGGTTCCCGCAGTTCCGAATCCCGGACGATTGCATCGCGATGTTCGAACCGGACGCCGGCTTCGTGTTCGTCGAGCGCGGAATCCGATCATTCGTCGAGCGCGCCCGCCGCCACGGTGCGACCGTCCGTGAGGGCGAGACCGTCGAACGCTGGGATTCGGTCGACGGAGGGTTCGAGGTGACCACGAATCGGGGTGCGTATCGGAGCACGCGGCTCGTGGTGTGCGCCGGGGCATGGAGCGGTCGCGTCCTTCGCGACCTTGGCGTCGATCTGCGCGTCACCCGACAGGTCGTCGCCTGGGTCGAGCCGTCGGAGGACGCGAAGGCGTTCGCTCGGGGCGCGTTTCCGTGCTGGGCGATCCAGGACCCGGCCCCGGACTTCGAGGGCCTCTACTACGGCTTCCCCAGGCTCGAGGGCGACGCCGGGATCAAGACCGGCCATCACCGCCGCGGCCCGACGGTCGATCCGAGGTCTGTCGATCGAACGGGAACGCCCGACGACGTTGCGTCTCTCTGGCCCGGACTGGAACGCTACGTCCCCGGTGCCGTGGGCTCCGTGCAGAGCTACTCGGTCTGCATGTACACCTACAGCCCGGACCAACACTTCATCCTCGGCCCCCACCCGTCGATCCGCGGGCTCTCGATCGCGTGCGGTCTCAGCGGGCACGGCTTCAAGTTCGCGCCGGTGCTCGGCCAGGCCCTCGCCGACTACGCGCTCGAAGAACGCACCGAACTGCCGGCGGAATTCCTCGCCCCGAGTCGGTTCGCCTGAGGACTACTCGATCCGGATCGCGATGCCACCAGGGTGAGAGCCGGTCGCGATCTGCGCCGCGTCACTCGCCTCGCTCTCGACCTGCCACCCGCGCACGAGCGCCGGGGGCGGGCACCCGATCTCGATCGTGCGGTAGTTGCTCGCGACAAACCCACCACCGGCGACCGGTGCGATGTTCTGCACGTAAAGGAGCGCACCACACAAGTCCGGCGTGCGGGGAAGCGGCACTCCCATACCCTCGGTGAAGGGTGGGATATCGCCGATCGGGCTGGTCGACTGCAGGGACAGCATGAACCCGCTCGAGGGGTCGACATACAGGTAGCAGCCGGGCGATCCAGGAAGCATGAGGCGCTGTTGGAGCAACTCGGCGGTTACGAAGATCCCCACGGGAACCTGCGGTGGGAATCCTGATCCAGAGACATGAAACGCGGTTCCGAGCTCGAATTGCCCGATGGTGTCGACGATCGCCGCGTTCGCCGCCGGCATGTACGGACAGCCAAATTCCTCGGCGATCGAAGTCCCCGGAATCGGACTCTCGATGTGATCGACGTATGCATCGAGCCGCGCTGCATCGCCACCCGTGTTCGAGTTGCCGGCAACTCGGATCTGCACGACGAACGCACCGCCGATAGGAATCTTCAACGGCAACGGCTCAGCCAGCACGAAGCGGAATTGTCCACCCGGCCCGCCCCATGCCTCGGGGCCATCCGTCGCGTTCGCGTCCGCGACATACGTGAACGGTGCAGGACCGAAGATCGGATGCAGCGGCTCGCTGAGGTTTTGGCCGAACGTCGCCCCGACCTCGTCGACGCTTCGCTCCGTGACGCCGATCTCGATCGTCAGGCTCTGGATCGTTTGCGTCGAGGCCGACGCCCCCGCGTCGGGACCGTCGAAGCGGAAGGACACCGCGTGCACGTCGAACGTGTCCACCCCGGCCGTCGCCGCGACCTCGTAGAACTGCTGAAGGCGAGCCGACTCGACCATCAGCGGGCACGCCGCGGACTCGGCGAGGTCGAACGCGTCCGGGAACAGCGGCGAAGGGAACGACTGGGCACCGGTGATGCCGGCGGTCAGGGCGATTGCGAACGGAATGCGCATCATGAGGGAGCTGCGGGGACAACCCACGGCATCTAGGACCGGGGCGCCGCGGCCGTGACAGGCATTTTCGCGGAAATCCCCGGAGCCCGCCAGCAGGCCCCAAAACGGCCCTACTCGGGCTCCAGGAGCGCGGCGAGCCGTACGAGCGCACGACGGAGTTGGGTGCGCGAGGCCTCGGCGGTCCGCCCCATCTGTTCCCCAGCCGCCGCGTGCGAGAGCCCGGCGATCTTGGTCAGCGAGATCACTTCCTGGTCGTCCGGAGACAGCTCCTGGAACGCGCGCTCGAACCGCTCGACCTGTTCTCGTGCGCTCGCATCGCGACTCGGTGTCACGCAGCTGGCGTAGCACTGGAGCAGCGCGGCATCGGGATCCGCCGCACCGGCCTCGCGCCCGACATTGCGCCGATCGGACCGGTGGTGCCGCGCCTTCTGCATGATCTTGCGGAGCGCCGCGGTGTAGAGCCACGCCCGCAGGGCCGCGTCACCGCGAAAGTCGAACCGTCCGCGTTCCTCGATCAGCTCTCGGCAGACGGACTGCAGCACGTCGGCACTCGACTCCCGCGCCGAGAGCGCCGGACCCATCCGCAGGCGGATGAACGCTTGCAGCATCGGCATGTTCTGCTCGAGCAGCTCGGCAATTCGTGTCTCGTCGAAGTCGGTCACTTTCCGGTTTCCTTCGCGGCGCGGAACCGCGCGCGCTCGGCGTCGAGCGCGTCGCTGTCACCGAGGTGCTCGAGAAGCTGGCACAGATACGCGTGATGCCCCCGGTCGTTCGGCATCAGAGTCACCAATCGAGAATACGCATCCGCCGCGCCGCGCGCAGAGCCGGCCCGGGCCTGGGCCGAGCCGAGACCGATCCACCCCTGCGGCCAGTCCGGCTGCAGCTCGACGACTCTCTCGAACGCCTCGATCGCGGCGTCGAACTCTCCCAGGCGATATCGCAGCGAGCCGATGTTGTTCCACGCTTCGTGATACTTCGGCTCGAGCTCGACAGCCTTCGCGAACGCCTCCAGAGCCGCACCGCCGTCACTGTTCATCAGCGCGACGCCGAGGTTGTAGAACGCGCCCGGGAATCGTGGCGCGAGTTCGGTGGCGCGCTGGAGGATCGGGACGGAGCGCGCAGGCTCGTCGGAGTAGAGGTACGCAATGCCGAGATCGACGTGCGTCCGCGGGTCGGCATCATCGATCTCGATAGAGCGCTCGAGCGATTCGATCGCGCCGCGTCCGTCGCGATTGCGCAACCTCGCGACTCCGAGCGCCCCGTGAGCCCAGGCGAGGGAGTCGTCCAGCGAGATCGCGCGACGCAAATGCGAGATCGCGAGCTGGGTATCGAGATCCAGCAAGGCGAATCCCGACCAATACGCCGCGACGGCGCTGTCGGGCCAGTGCTGTTCCAGCGCTTCGGCAGCCAACCGGGCCGCAGACTCGTCCCCGACCGTGTGCGCGGCGTTTGCGAGTCCGACGTGAAACAGGAGTCGCGCGCGGTCCGAGCGCACGATGGCTTCTCGCGCGTTCGCGAGTCCGCGGGCTCGCCCCGTGGCGTCGCCCCGCTCTCCGCCGAGCGACGACCAGAGCGACGCGACGAACGCTCGCGCCGCGGGATCCGAGACGTCCCGCGCGTCCTCGCCGCAGCTCATCGCGAGTCCCGCCAACGCGATCGGATCGGCGGGCCATTCGGACAGGACCGCCCGGAAGCGCTGCTCCGCGCGCACGTGGTCGACCCGCACGAGCGTCGTGAATGCCTCCGCGAGCATCGCCTCCCGACGGTCCGCATCGAGCTTCTCACGGCCAGCCGCGACTTCGTCTGCCTGACCGTAGACGTACCCCCCAAACCCGACGGCTCCGAGGAGAAGGGTGAGACACATTCCGTAGACGGCCGCACGCAATGGCTCCCGACGCACGAATCGTCCGAATCGCCGGACCGCCGTCTGGCGCGGAGCGGCCAACGGAGACGACGACACGAACGCGCGGAGGTCCGCTGCGACCTCACCCGCAGTCGCATACCGCCGCGCCGGATCCTTCTCGAGGCAGCGCGCCACGATCCCTCCGAGTCCGCCCAAACGGTGCAGGTCCGGCGGATCCTTGGTCATGATCTCGTGGATCGCCACCTCGGGGGACGACGCGTCGAACGCCGATTGCCCGGTCAGCATCTCGTAGAGCATCGCCCCGAACGAGAAGACGTCGCTGCGCGCATCGACGGCCTTGCCTTCGAGCTGCTCGGGCGCCGTGTACGGGACCGATCCGAGCATCGCTCCGGATCGAGTGAGCGTCGCACCGCCCTCGTAGCGTGCGAGACCGAAGTCGAGCAGCATCGGACGACCGTCCGCCCGGACCATGACGTTCGACGGCTTGACGTCCCGATGCACGACGCCGCGCTCGTGGGCGTGCTGCAAGGCATCCGCGACATACGCGAGGAGCATCGCGACGGTGATGTTCCAGTCCGCTTCCATCCCGCCCAGTCGCACCGCGAACGCATCCCGATCGAGATTCGGGACCGCGGCGGCGCAAGCCGTGACCAGATCCATCGCGCGCACGGACCCCACACGACCATGGATCGACTTCATCAGCGTCGCCAGCGAGCAGCCATCGACGTAGGCCATCGCGAGGTAGGCGACGCCATCGGCCTGGCCCACCTCGAACACCGGCACGATGTTCGGATGCTCGAGCTTGGCGACGACGGCGGCCTCACGGTCGAAGCGCTGACGCGCGATTCCGAACAGGGCCAGTTCGGGCCGCAGCACCTTCAGGGCGACGTCTCGACCCAGCGACTCCTGATACGCGCGAAACACGACCCCCATGCCGCCGGCCCCGATCCTCTCCCGAATCGCGAACTCGCCGATGCGCTCCGGCATCGTGACATCGTCCTCGGCCTCGTCCAGCAAGCCGAGCGACTGCAGGGCGTCGAAGCGCGCGCGCAGGGTCGGCGCGAGATCGGGGTTGGCGACGCACAAGTCGTCGAGTGCCTTCGACCGCGAGTCGCCATCGCAGGCGAGCACGCTCTCGAGCATGAGGTCGAGCTTTTCGGGATCGTGAGCCATTCGACGTCGGCGAATCGTAGTCGCGATGTCACGGATCGCGAAGCCCGCCTGCCGGCATCGCTCCGGGTCGGGTATCCTGATGTCGTGCTGCGCTGGCTGTCACTGTGCTTGGTGCTCTTCACTTCGGGCTGCGGGTTCCCGCTGCACGTCGCGCTGTGGCACGACGAAGTGCCCGTGCATCCTCGCCACGCGACAACCGAAGTGCGGTGCGAAGTTCACGAATCCCGCGGACAGATCACCGACAACGCGGGCGATACGTGTGTCGCGATCGAGCTCGTGCCGGTCGATGACACGCACGGCGTCAAGCACGCGAGGCGCTGGAGCCACGACCGTCGCGGCCATCTACACCTCCGCCCTCGACCGTCGACACGAACGTGGTTCTTCGGTGCCGCAGCGGAACTCCGGCAGCCACGATCGTGGGACGTCAAGGTCTACGGCGGCTCCCGCGTCGGCGGCAGCACCGGCACGAACGCCCGCGTCACGATCCGCGGTCGCGCGCCGATCGAGGTGTTCGGATGCGCCGATGACCGCGAAGAGACCAACGACGAGCCGTTCCGACCATTTGTGCTCGGGCCGCAGTGGGAACGGGACGCGCTCCTTGGTGTCGACGTGCACGACTGGTCGCACCTCCTCGGCGGCGCCCGCTCCACCACCTGCGTGCCCGTCGCCTGGATCGACCGGCGCGGAGAGTCGCACCCCAGGGCGTCAGACCGCAGCCGCGCGGACGACTACGACCTGGTGCTCGAGTGCGCCCACGCCGACGGTCCCCCCACGCGATGGCGGATTCCCGGGTCGATCTTGGCGTCCACGTTCGACCAGGAGCTGCGCCGCTCCGGGTCGGTCATCGCCTGGACCTACAGCGACGTCTGGACCGGTCGCCATCGAAGAGCGGGCGAATACGAGCCGCTCTCGTTTCCGCTCGAGTCGGCGACGATCACGTACGAATGGAGCTACGCGCAGCCATACGAGGGCCCATCGTTCTTGTGGAACGCCGCGCGCGTACTCGCGACTCCATTCGCCGTCACGATCGACTTCTTGGCGTCGACGAACCCCTCGATCGCACGGTTCCTGCACTGGCTTCTCGGGCCCGCGCCGACGGTCACACCGAACCGCGGCCGCAAGTAGCGATCCCGGCCCGAGACGGACTGGGTCTCAAACTGAGGCGACCCGGTCAACGCGTCGCGAACTCGCGTCGATAGCTCCCCTGACCAATTTTGGGAGGGTCTCGATGCTTCATCGTCATGTCGCCACATCGCTCGTTCTGCTCGGCCTTGCAACGCTTCCTGCGTGCGGAGGCGGCGGCGAGTCGTCCGGCGGCCAGAACGCGCTGCCCGGACCGCAGGGGTCGATCGTCGGCGTCATCACGGGTCCCGTGATCGAAGGCGTGACCGTCGCACTGACCGGTCCTACCGACGCGACGACCACGACGGACGCGTCGGGCGAGTTCCGGTTCTCCGATCTTCTTCCTGGCAGCTACGCCGTAACCCCGGTCCCGACGACAGCGGCTCATTTCACACCGACGTCGATCACGGTCGAGTCCAACAACGACAGCCAGGACGGACTCTCGTTCGTTTCGAACGTGCCGGCGCCGCCAGCCGGCTTTCCGAACATCGGCTCCGAGCTCTACGCCTGGGGCTGGGCCGGTGATGGCGGCTCGAACCTGAGTCTCGTCGGCTCCTCGCCTGGGTCGAGCATCACGCTGATGAGCGACCTGTCGGGACTCGGTCATCATTTCTTCAACAACGGGGACCGCAAGGCGGCGTTCGCGCCGAACCTCGACCTCGACGCGAGCACGCTCGGCGGCGCCTACTCGACCTCGCTCCCGCTCATCGGCCTGCACCGTTGGCCGAACGGCTCCGACCACTTCGGCTCGGTCTACTACTGGTCCGAGGGTATGAACGCGACGGCGGATTTCTACATCGTCTGCGCGATGGTCAACACGCGCGACAACGGCGTGCGTGACTTCTTCGGAACCGACGAGACCAACCTCGTGCGGATGGATCAGAGCGACGGCGACGTCTACCTGCGGATCGCCGGTGTCGACCGCAAGGTTTCGAGCAACCAGATCGACCACGGACCGCTCGTGCTCGAGATCTGGCGGACCGCGGGTGGCGACATCACCGTCTACGCGAACGGTCAAGACGTGACGGCGGGCTCGATCAACATGACCGGCACCTTCGACGTCAACGGGTTCGGCTTCGACCAAACCGGCACCTCCTACTTCGACGACTACCTGATGGAACTCGTCTACTGCGACGCGCTGCCGCCGGCGCCGGAGCGCGACGACGTGCGGGAATACCTGCGTCAGAAGTGGGGCCTCTACTGAGCCGCGCGTCGCGCCTGACGATACGCGTGTGGGGTCATCGACTCCTCGCGCGCGAACAGGCGGAACAGATTGCGCGTGCTGCCGAGGCCCACGTCCTCGGCGATCCGTTCGAGCGTCCAGTCCGTGTCGACCAGCAGTCGACGCGCCGCCTGGGAACGCACGCGGACGAGCTCGTCGTGCACCGAACGGTGAAGATACTTGCGGAAGGCCTGCTTCAGCCCGCTCCGCGAAAGGCCTGACGCGGCGACGACCTCGTCGACTCCGATGCGTTCGGTGTAGTGCGCGCCGATGTACTCGACGGCGCGCGCGACGCCGGGGTGCTCGACGGCGAGCACGTCCGTACTCGCGCGCGGGACGACTTCGCTCGGCGACACCCACTCGGTCTCGAGTTCGTCATCCGTGCCGCGCATGCGTGCGTCGAGCTTCCCGGCCGCGCGCTCACCCCACGACTCGAGATCGAGGCGCACGCTCGACAGCGGGATCGGTAAGTGATTGCAGACCAGCTCCTGGTTGTCGATCCCGAGCACGGCGACCTCGTCCGGCACGATGAGTCCTGCGCGCGCGCACCCGCGCAGGACCTGCACGGCCCAGTCGTCGTTGAACGCAAGGACTCCGATCGGACGCGGCAGAGCCGCGAGTCGCTCTCCGAGTGCGCGCTCGCGCGCTTCCCAGGGTTCGCCTTCGGCGGTCGGGATCGGTTCGATCGCAATCGCCTCGTGCCCGCGCTCTCGGAGCGCGAGCTCGAATCCCTCCCGCCGGAGCCGTACGGGTTTGCCGTCGGCCACGGGATACCAGGCGAAGTGTCGAAACCCCCGCTCGAAGAAATGATCCGCCGCCAGTCGACCGATCTCCCGCGGGTCGAACTCGAGACTCGGGAGCCCGTGATTCGGACCGAACACCGACAGGTCGACGGTCGGCAGCCCGAGCCCGCACACGAAGTCCCGCAGCTTCTCGTCGACCTCAGAGCAGCCGAGCTTGCACAGCACGCCGTCGCCGCTCCAGCCCCACGCGGGCTCGGAGCTATTGGCCATCCGCGCGTCGAGGTGCCAGCCCGCGCGGGCCGCGAATCGCGCCACGCCCTCGTGCACCCGCGCGTCATACCAGGACATCGCGAGCAGAACGGACCGGCTCGACGCGGTAGCGTTCGAACTGTCCAAAACGTCACTTCCGGTGGCTGAGATGACCTTTCTGGCCATGGATTTGCAGTCTAGCATGAGCGGCCATGATGACGCGATCCGCGATCGTTGCCGTTACGCTGGGCCTCCTGGGCCCGGTTCGCGGGCAGCAGACGGAACCGCCGCCCTGGGCGGAGGTCCGCACGATCCTCGAGCAGCGCTGCCTCGAGTGTCACGGTCGCGACCGGGTGAAGAGCGAATTCCGGCTCGCCACGGCCGAGACGTTCCGTCGCGGCGGCGCCCGGGGCCCGGTTGTCGACGCCCAGAATCCCGAGCGGAGCCGCCTCCTCGAAGTCATCAGCTACCGTGATCCGGATCTCGCGATGCCGCCGACGCGGCAACTTCCCGAAGCCGAACGGGCAACGCTTCGCGCCTGGGTTCTCGGTGGTGCGCCGTGGCCCGAGGACGAGCCCGGTAGGCTCGCCGATCCCCACGCGTTCACGGAGGACCACGGGGCGAAGGACCAAAATCCGCGCGACTGGTGGGCGTATCGACCGCTCTCGGCCGACGATCCTGCCGATCGGAGCGAACCGCACGCGATCGATCGCTTCCTCGGCCGCGAACGCGACCGCCGCGGACTCGGCGTCACCGCGCAGGCCGACCCTGTCGTGTTGCTCCGGCGCGCGACGTACGACCTGACGGGACTGCCGCCGAGCCGTGAGGAGAGCGACGCGTTCCACGCCGCCATCGCGCGCGATGGATTCGACGCCGCGTGGGCCACTCTCGTTGACCGGCTGCTCGAGTCCCCGCGCTACGGCGAACACTGGGCGCGCCACTGGCTCGACCTCGTCCGCTTCGCCGAGACCAACGGCTACGAGCGCGACGGCACGAAGAAGAACATCTGGCGCTACCGTGACTGGGTCATCCGCGCGCTCAACGAGGACATGCCGTACGACCGGTTCGCGCTCGAACAGCTGGCCGGGGACGAGATCGCGGAGCACGCACCGGAACTCCTCGACCACGGCGTGCTCGGCTCGGGCCCGCTGATCGCAACCGGCTACTACCGGCTGCCGGTCTGGGACGACGAACCCGCGGATCGGAAGCAGGCGCTCGCCGACGAACTGGCCGACGTCGTCGACACGACCGCACAGGTCTTCCTGGCTTCCAGCGTCGGCTGCGCGCGCTGCCACGATCACAAGGCCGACCCGATCTCGCAGAAGGACTACTTCGCCTTCACCGCGCTGTTCAACAACGTCGTCAGCTACGGCGGCGACGGCTTCGGTCAGGCGCGCGGCGGTGGCATGGTGCGCAATCTCGCGGACGAGCCGCGCCACGACCAGATACCGGTGGCCGAACGCAATCGACGAGTCGCCGCGATCGACAAGCAGCTGGAGCCGTTCTTGGCGGCCCTCCGCGGGGCCGTCGACGCCTCGAAGGATCCGGATTCGATCACGCTGGTCGCCGACGCCCGCGACGAGAACTCACCCAACTGGAAGTACAAGCAGGGCGGCGCTCCGAATCGCTGGCCTTCGCCCGGCTTCGACGACTCGAAGTGGAAGTCCGCCCGCGGTGGTTTCGGCACGAAAGGCACTCCCGGCGCGATCGTCAACCAGCTCTGGCGTGGTCGCCGCATCAACCTGCGGACGCGGTTCGCGCTCACGAAGATCCCGAAGTCCCTGGTGCTGACGTTTTACCACGACGAAGACATCGAAGTATTCCTCAACGGGACACCGGTCTTCTCGCGGAAGCACTACCGCGTCGACTACACCGAAGTGCAGCTGCCGCAGGCGGCGGTCGACGCCCTTGTCGTCGGCTCGAACGTCGTCGCGGTATCCTGTCGCCAGACCGGCGGCGGCCAGTACGTCGATGTCGGCCTGCGCACGGGATGGCTCGACGACGAGATCGCGGCGCGCGTACGCCTCGGCGTCGAAGGGGAACGCTGGATCGGCGACGAGCGCGCCGCCGAAGCTCGCGCACTGCTGGCCAAGCGCGACCATACGCGCAATCTGCCGGTCCCGAACGCATACCCTGCGCTCACCGCGCGCGAACGTGGCCGCACCGCCAAACCACAGCACGTGATGCTGCGGGGCAGCGCTCACGCCCTCGGCGACGTCGTCGACGCGAGCGTTCCAGTCGTGCTCTGCTCGACGGACGGCGCGCCCGAGCCGAGCGTGCCGGAGCCGGCAGCGGACGCGACGTCGACCGGGCGTCGACTCGCGTTCGCCCGCTGGCTAGCTGCAGACGGGGCCGCCGTGTCCTCACGCGTGATGGCGAACCGCCTTTGGCAGTTCCACTTCGGCCGCGGGCTCTGCCGCACGCCGGGCGACTTCGGCCGTTTCGGCGAGAAACCCACCCATCCCGAATTGCTCGACCACCTCGCGCAGGCATTCATCGACCGCGCGTGGTCGCTCAAAGCGATGCACCGCTACCTCATGACGAGCGCGGCGTATCGGATGGCGAGCACAGGGCGCGACGACGGCCTCGCGAAGGATCCGCGCAACGACGCCTACTGGCGCTTCGACCCTCGTCGACTCTCGGCCGAAGAGTTCCGGGACAGCGTGCTCGCGGTCTCCGGCGAGCTGAACAACAAGCTCTACGGTCCGAGCGTGTATCCGCCGCTTCCGCAGGAGGTGCGTGCGACCGCATCGCGACCCGGCGCTGCCTGGGGCAACTCCGCTCCTCAGGACGCCGCTCGCCGCAGCGTCTACGTGTTCGTCAAGCGCTCGCTCCGCATGCCGCTCTTCGAAGCGCTCGACCAGCCGGATCCCGACCTACCTTGCTCGGAACGATTCGAGACGAACGTTCCGACACAGGCGCTGATGACGATGAACGGCGAGTTCGTGCGCGACCAAGCCGCGAGCTTCGCCGCCAGTCTCGCCGAGGCGACGGATTCGAGACGCGACCGCATTCGGCTCGGCGTCGAACGTGCGCTCGGCCGCACCTGCTCCGAAGGCGATATCGCGCGCCATGACGCCTTCATGGCCCGGCTGCGCACCGAACACTCGATGGACGAACGCGCGGCGCTGTCGCTCTTCTGCCTCGCGCTGTTCAACCTCAACGAATTCCTCTGGCTCGACTGATGACCGACCGGCACAAACCCGACTTCTGTGGACGCACGCGGCGTGAGTTCCTCTGGGAGGCCGGCAACGGCTTCGGTTCCGTGGCGCTCGCCGGCATGCTCGGCAGCAGCTATCTCCGCGGCCAGACGACGTCGGCGAACGGGGCGCACAATCCGCTTCTCGGCCAGCCTGTCCACCGGCCCAAGGCCAAGGCGAAGAGCGTCATCTTCCTGTTCATGTACGGCGGGCCCAGCCAGGTCGACACGTTCGACTACAAGCCCGAACTGTTCCGCTACGACGGCAAGACGATCGACGTGCCGACGTTCGGCCGGCAGGGCAAGCGCAAGGGTGGTCGCATCGTCGGACCGAAGTGGCGCTTCCACCGGTACGGCGAGTGCGGGCAGTGGGTCTCCGACCTGTTCCCCAACCTCGCGCACTGCGTCGACGACATGGCGTTCGTCCACTCATTCTACGCGGAGAGCCCGATCCACGGATCAGGACTGCTCAACATGAACTGCGGCCGACTGATCAGCGGCCATCCGAGCATCGGGTCGTGGGTCAACTACGGGCTCGGCTCCGACAACCAGGACCTGCCGGGCTACGTCGTCATGCTCGACGACAAAGGCGGTCCGATCAACGGCGCGAAGAACTGGACGAGCGGCTACATGCCGGCATCGCTGCAGGGCGTACAGCTGCGCACGAAGGGTGCGCCGATCCTCGATCTGCAGCCGCCGGCCGAGCTCCGCGACGGGCCGCAGCGCGCGCTGTTGGACCATCTGGCGCAGGAGAACGCTGCGCATGCGGCGCAACGAGCCAACCCCGATCTCGAGGGTCGCATCCGCCAGTTCGAGCTCGCCTACCGCATGCAGGCCGCGGCCCCCGAAGCCGTCGACCTCGCGCAGGAGCCGCAGTCGATCCGCGACCTCTACGGCCTCGACGACCCGCGCACGCACCAGTACGCGAAGAAGTGCATCCTCGCGCGCCGCCTCGTCGAGCGCGGCGTCCGCTACATTCAGGTATACTCCGGCGGCGGCCACAACGACGACAACTGGGATGCGCATGGGGACCTGGTCTTCAACCACACGCGCCACGCTGGTCGCACGGACCGCCCGATCGCGGGTCTGCTGACGGATCTGAAGCAGCGCGGCCTGCTCGACGAAACACTCGTCGTGTGGGGTGGCGAATTCGGCCGCCAGCCGACTGCGGAGTACGCCAAGGGCACCGGCCGCGATCACAACTCGTGGGGGTTCACGATGTGGCTCGCGGGCGGCGGCATCAAAGGCGGCGTCGCGGTCGGCGAGACGGACGAACTCGGCTCGAAGGCGGTCCGTGATCGATTCCACGTGCGCAACCTGCACGCGACGATCCTGCACCAGCTCGGTCTCGATCCGAACGATCTGAGCTTCTTCTTCAACGGTCTCGACCAGAAGCTCGTCGGCGTCGAGGGCGCGGAGCCGATTCATCAGATCATCGCCTGAGCGAGGGAATCGTGTCCGCCATCCTGCTCACAATCGCCGCGTCGCTTCTCACTCCGCAGGGCGAATTCGGTCCGCCGACGGTCTACGACGTCCTGCAGGCGAAGTGCTTCTCCTGCCACGGCCCCGAAAAACAGAAAGGTGGCCTGCGCCTCGATGTCGTGAGCGACCTCGCGGACGTCGTCGAAGCCGGCGAAGTCACCGAGAGTGAACTCGCGCGGCGCATCCTGCTGCCGCGCAAGCATGACGACGTGATGCCGCCGAAGGAGGAGCTGACCGATGCGGAGCTTCTCGCCGTGCTGAGCTGGATACGCGACGGCGCGGACATGAAGGCGATCACGGAGCCGGGAGCCGGCGCGGCAGCCGACGCGTTGGCGAACGCGGAGGCCCTCGCCGCCGTCGAACGCGCTTCGGGCGCCGTGCTTCGATCGGTCGCCGGAGAACGCGGCCTCCGCGCGGACTTCGCCCGTCGTGAGACTCCGCCGCTTGCGGGAGCCCTACAGGCACTCGCCAGCATCCAGAACCGCGTGACCGAGATCGACCTGTCCGGTCAGCGCTTCGGGGCCGACTTCATCGACGGACTCCCCGACTTCTCCGCGCTCCGCCGCCTGCATCTCGAGCGGAGCAACATCACGGACGCAGCGCTCCAGCGCCTGCTCGCCGTGACGCCGAGACTCGAGTACTTGAACGTCCACTCCACGGCGATCACGGACGCCAGCCTGCGTGCGATCCGCGAGCTCCCGGAACTACGCCGCCTCGTTCTCTTCGGCACAAACGTCACGGACAAGGCGCGGATGAACTTCGCGCGCCGGCACCGAGACACGCACGTCAGTGGCGGGCTCGCTCTCCCGCTGCCGTTGGATCCCAAGAAGCTGCAGCGCCGGATCCTCGCGGCCGACGCATCCAAGAAGCGCATCGCCCTCCTGCGCGAGAAGGCGATCGACAACTACGAGGTCGAGTGGGAGCACCCCATTCGGCAGATCCACGACCTGCAGGTGCTCGCGAACGGCCACATCCTCTTCCAGGAGACTTGGACCAAGCTGCTCGAGGTCGATCCCGAGTCGAAGAAGACCGTCTGGACCTACGACGCCGCCTTGCAGAATCGCGAAGGCGCACCCGGCCCTGTCGAGGTCCACTCGTTCGGACGGCTGCCGAACGGCGACACGTTCGTCGCCGAGTCGGGACCGTCGCGCATTCTGGAGGTCGACCGAGACGGCACGCTTCGCCACGTCATCCCGCTGCACGTCGACCGTTCGCGGCCCCACCACGACACGCGCCTCGTCCGCCGGACCGATGCCGAAACCTATCTCGTGGCACACGAAGCGGAAGGCGTCGTGCGTGAGTATGCGCGCGACGGCAGCGTGGTCTGGTCCTACGACGTCCCGCTGTTCGACCGACCCCGCAAGGGCGGCCACGGGCCCGAGGCCTGGGGCAATCAGCTCTTCTCCGCGCAACGACTGCCGAACGGCAACACGCTGATCGGCACGGGCAACGGCCACCGCGTGATCGAGGTCACACCGCGCAAGGAGATCGTCTGGCAGCTGACCGAAGACGACGTCCCCGGCATCGATCTCGCCTGGATCACGACCGTCCAGGTCCTGCGCAGCGGCAACCTGCTGATCGGCAACTGCCACGCGGGCCCGCTCGAGCCGCAGATCTTCGAGATCACGCGAGAGAAGGACGTCGCGTGGACCTATCGCGACTTCGAACGCTTCGGCAACTCGCTGTCCAACAGTTTCATCCTCGAGGACGAGCGATGAGCGAGCCCGGTCTGCGCTGGGGCATCACCGGGCCCGGCGAGATCGCGCGCGTTTTCGCCGAGAGTCTCGCCGCTTCGAACGCGGGACGCGTCGTGCGCGTGCACGGCCGATCGGCCGAGCGCGGCGCCGCGTTCTGCACCGAGCACGGCGGCCGCTTCGCGTCGACGCTCGACGAACTCGTCGAAGACCCGGACGTCGAAGCCGTCTACGTCGCGAGCCCACACGTCCACCACGCCGAGGCGACGACCAAGGCGCTGCGCGCCGGACGCGCCGTGCTCTGCGAGAAACCGATGACCGTCTCCGCCGACACGACACGCGCGCTGTGGGATCAGTCCGTAGCTCTGCAGACGGTCTTGCTCGAGGCCTGGATGTACCGATGCCATCCGCAGATCCAGCGGTTGCTCGACGTCGTGGATTCCGGCGAGATCGGCGAACCTCGGACGATCCGTTCCTGGTTCGGCTTCGAGGCACCGGTCGATCCGACGAGCCGACTGTTCGCACTCGATCAGGGAGGCGGCGCAATCCTCGACGTCGGCGGCTACCCCGTGTCGATCGCCCTCCTGGTAGCCGGTGACCTGTCGCCCGAGATCGTGGGCGCCCAGGGCGAACTCGCGGCGACCGGCGCAGTCGCGGACACCGACCTGCGCCTACGGTTCGCAAATGGGATGACAGCCGAATTGCAGGTGGCGATCACACGAGACACGGGTCGCGGCGTGATCGTCGAAGGCGAGCACGGCTCGGTATCCCTCGACGACCCGTTCGTGCCCGGCGGGGAACGTCACGGCCGCACCGGATTGCTCCGGGTGCGCACCTCCACGCAACGCGTGGAATCCATCGATTCCCCGCACGACTGCTACGCTCTCGAGGCGCTCGAACTCGCCCGGATGGTTCGCGCACGGAATCCACAACCGCGCCGCCCGATGGTCGACCGGTCACAATCGATCGCGATCGCGTCGCTGCTGCAGCAGTGGCGCACTCGGGTCGGAGCCCGTGAGGTCGCGGATGTCGTGACCGGATCACGCTAGTGTCCCTCGTCTGAAGTCCGTAGCGAAAGTAGCCGCGTCAGTCGATTCGCGCGCAAGGCGCTGCGACGACACGGCTTGTCAGTGGACAAGT